>JARWZW010000022.1 GCA_029866155.1 Caulobacter sp.
GTTGCTGGAGTCGGGATATGGAGCGGCATGACCGTTGGTCAAGCGGCGCAGAAGCACAGGTCATGTCAGCTCCTGCAGCGCGGCTCGAAGCTTGCCGAAGGCGAGTCTGAGCCTCGACTTTACAGTCCCGAGGGCCAGTCCTGTCGCCTGGGCGATCTCGCTGTGGCTCAGCTCTTCGTAAAAAGCCTGGCGAACCAGGTCGCGTTGTTCCAGCGGCAGCAGATCAAGCGCCGCGGTAACCCTGGCCTGCCGTTGGCCGGCGTCCACCTCATCAGCAGGATCTGTCAGGGGCGGCGGAAGCAATGACGGGTCAGACTCGTCCAGCCTTGCGGTCTGGTCCCGTCGGAAGACATCGATCCTCCGGTTCCGGGCAATCCGGAAGATCCAGGTCGAGACGGTGGCCTGTCGGGGGTCGAAACTGCCGGCCTTGCGCCACACAGCGACCATCACCTCCTGCACCAGTTCGTCGGCCCGGGCGGGGTCAAGACCCAGACGCAGGAGATAACCCTTCACCCGGGGCCCGTAATGCAGGAACAGCTGTCGAAAAGCATCGCGATCGCCGGCTTCGGCGATGGCTTTCACCAGGGGCGCAAAAGGGTCCGCCCCCGCGCCAACACGCTCCCCGTCCTTCAAGTCCAGACGCCTCATCCGAGCGTGTTGTCTGATCCGGACCGTCGGAAATGACGGTCATCACGCTACCTGCCTGACCCCCGCATAGACCATTCCGGCGGCCTCCGGAACGGCTTTGGACGGATCACAATGCGGACTGGACTTCATTAAGGCCCGCCGTGCTATGCTGCGTCGCACAAGAGGTGAGGTTCCATGCTCTATTCGCTGCAGGAAGCCAGCTACTACGCAACGACGCCCATGCGTCTGGCCGCCCGGATGACCCGGGACTTCTGGGTGTCGCCGCTCAATCCCGCGCGGGATTCCGTGCTGGGCCGCAACATTTCCGCGGCCGCTGACCTCTATTCCAACGTCACCCGCCGCTATGGCCGCCCGGACTGGGGCATCGACCAGACCGAGGTGAACGGGGTCAAGGTGCGGGTCCGCCAGACGGTGGTCTGGGAAAGTCCCTGGTGCCGGCTGATCCAGTTCGACCGCGATATGGCCGACATGCGACGGGCCGGCAAGATGCAGCTGGATCCCGCCGTCCTGCTGGTGGCTCCCCTGTCGGGCCATTACGCGACCCTGTTGCGGGGAACGGTCGAGGCCCTGATTCCGGACCATGCCGTGTTTGTCACCGACTGGTCCAATGCCCGCGACGTGCCGATGGCCGAGGGGCGCTTTGATCTGGACGACTATATCGACCACATCCGGACCATGCTGGGCGTCCTGGGCGCCCGGGCCCATGTGATCGGAGTCTGTCAGCCAGGTCCGGCGGTTCTGGCGGCCGCAGCCCTGATGGCCGAGGACAAGGACCCTGGCCGCCCGCGCAGCATGACATTCATGGGGTCGCCCATCGACGCCCGGTTCTCGCCCACCGTGACCAACCGCCTGGCGGAGGAGCGGCCCTTCACCTGGTTTCAGTCGAACATGATCTACACCGTGCCGCCACCCCATCCGGGCGTGTTGCGGCGCGTCTATCCGGGCTTCGTCCAGCTGGCCAGCTTCATGTCGATGAACATGCAGAAACACCAGGACGCCCATAAGCGCTATTTCGAGCATCTGGTGGCCGGGGATGGCGACAGCGCCGAAAAGCACCGGGTCTTCTATGACGAATACCTGTCCGTCCTCGACCTCACCGAAGAGTTCTATCTGCAGACCGTCGAGAAGGTGTTCCAGAAACACCTGCTGCCCCAGGGCAAGCTCTTTCACCGGGATCGCCGGGTCGATCCCTCGGCGATTTCAGATATCGCCCTGATGACGGTGGAGGGCGAGCTGGACGATATATCCGGGGTCGGCCAGACCCAGGCCGCCCATGCCCTCTGCCCCAATATCCCGGACAGCATGAAAGAGCTCTATATCCAGCCGGGCGTCGGCCATTATGGCGTGTTCAATGGCAAGCGCTTCAAGGAAGAGATTTTCCCGCGCGTGGCGGCCTTCATCCGCCGCACGGATCCGGATTTCGCCAGCTGACGGGGACTGACCCCGGCACTTCCTGGCAGGGACTATTCTTTAAACTCGGGTCTCAACGGCCTTTGCTGACCGATGTGGCCGGTGATGACCCAGGGAAAAGCCGGCCGCGCTGGGCCTGAAGGCGACAGTGAGCGAAGCCCGAACTCGGGGCTCAGGCGTCAAAGGCCGGATGAAAGCAGAATCGGCCTGCCGGAATGGGGCCGTCGAGCGGTAGCACCATGAAATATTCGGGCGGTTCGTTCTGCGGCCTTTGCGCTGCAGCTTTGATAAACCCGTGGCGGGAATAGTAGTGGGTATCGCCAACACGCCTGCAGCGACCGACTTTCCTAGCCTTCATACACGCTATGGCATTGCGGATGAGCGTACCAACAACGCCCATTTTCTGCAGGGCCAGTCCATTCCGTCTGCCTTCCATAAACCGGAACAGCTTTTTTCGGCAGCGTGCTGCGGGTTCCCTGGTCCAGCCCGGAATGACGGCGAAGCCAGGTCCGGTCATCGCGTTCCGGCCCAAACTTCAAACCGAGACACGCCCCATTTCCCTTTGTCCGTGACCGGCTTACTTCTGGGCGGAATGAACCTGTTCAAACCTCCCGCCTTCGCCCATGGCGACCGCCTCGAAGCGGCCGGCCATGTCGTTCGGCTGGCGATCAATCCCAGGGCCCGGCGGGTCAGCCTGCGGATCGACCGCACCCGGCGGGAGGTCATCGCCACCGCCCCGACCGCCCGGCGCCTGGCCGAGGCCGCGACCTTCGCCCGGGATCGCGCCGACTGGATCGCCCAGCAGATGGCGGGTCTGCCGACGGCCACGCCAGTCTGTCCGGGACTGACTGTTTCACTGTTTGGCCAGGCGTTCGAACTGGTCACGGCGACGGGGCGGGCTCGCCTCGACGCCGAGGCCGGCCAGATCCTGGCCCCGGACGACGCCGCCTATGGGGACCGTGTACTGCGGCTGATCAAGGTCCACAGCCAGCGCCGCTTCCTGCACCTGACGGGCGCCTATTGCGAAAAGCTGTCGACGGCGGTGCCCCGGGTCAGCGTGGTCGATCCCAAGGCGCGCTGGGGCAGCTGCTCCCCGGCCAGGCCGGGTGTCGGGCCCTCCATCCGCTATAGCTGGCGTCTGGCCCTGGCCCCGTTCGAGGTGGCCGACTATGTCGCTGCCCATGAATGCGCCCATCTGATCGAGGCCAATCATGGTCCCCGCTTCTGGGCCCTGGTGTCCCGCACCTTTGGCGACCCCGCGCCGCACCGGGACTGGCTTCGCCATAACGGAACCGCCCTTCACGCCTTTGGTCGCTAGAGCCTGTTCCGTTGTGATCAAACCGATCCTTACGGAAAAACAGGCTCTGATTCAAAAGGGTTAGAGCCTGTTGAAGCCCTCGATCCCGGCGAGGCCGGCGGCGCCGCTGTCGATCAGGCGGTTGGCGGTCTCCGCCGTCACCCCGCCCAGGGCATAGACCGGCGCGGCGGTCGCCCCCACGATGGCGGTGAAGGCGTCGACCCCGAGGGGCGCGCCGGCCGAGGGACTGCGGCTTGCGAAGACCGGCGACACAAGGACCGCGTCGGCCCCCAGCCTGGCGGCTTCGGCAGCGGCGGCAAGGCTGTGTGCGGCGCAGGTCAGGACCCAGGCCGGATGGGCCCGCCTCAGCTCCGGCATCCGGTCCCGGTCCCGTTCCGGCAGATGCAGTCCCGCTGCGCCCATGGCCAGGGCCAGGTCAGGATCGGCCCCGGCCAGCAGCAGCAGGCCCCGCTCGGCGGCGATCCCGGCCAGGCGTCGGCCCCGCTCTGGCGCGTCGGCTGCGCCAAAGGCGCGAAAGATCAGCCCTGTCCCGGCGGGCAGTCCGGCGGCCAGGGCCTCCGGATCAGGGGTGCGGTCCGGGTCGGTGAGGCAGAACAGGCGCGGCAGGGGCTTTGCGGCGGTCCATCGCGGCCTTAAGCCTGCGGCGACGTCCTGCAATCGCCCGAGGTCTGACCCTGACACCTGATTCTCCCCTTGCGGAAAACCGCCGGCAAATTCTGGACCGCATGGCCCTTGCCGCCAAGGCCGCGGGTCGCGATCCCGCGTCCGTCCAGCTGGTCGCCGTGTCAAAGCAGCAGCCGCAGGACCGGATCCTGGCCATGCTGGCGACCGACCAGCGGGTGTTTGGCGAAAACCGGGTTCAGGAAGCCGAGTCGCGATGGGCCGGTCAGCCCCGACGGTCCGAGCTGGAACTGCGTCTGATCGGGCCGCTCCAGACCAACAAGGTCCGCGAGGCCCTGGCCCTGTTCGATGTCATCGAGACCCTCGACCGGCCGAAGCTGGCCGAGGCCCTGGCGTCGGAAGTCCAGAAGCGCGGCCGGTCGCCGCGACTCTATATCCAGATCAATACCGGCGAGGAGCCCCAGAAGGCCGGGGTGGTCCCGGCCGGGTCCGATGACTTCATCCAGGCCTGCCGCCGTGACTGGGGCCTGGCGATCGAGGGGTTGATGTGCATCCCGCCGGAGGCCGAGCCGCCGGGCCTGCATTTCGCCTTGCTGGCCAGGATCGCAGCCCGAAATGGCATCACCGCCCTCAGCATGGGGATGAGCGGCGACTTCGAAACCGCCATCCGGTTCGGCGCCACCAGCGTGCGGGTCGGATCGGCCCTGTTCGGCGGGCGGGCGCCGGGTCAGGCGGCCCTGAGTGGTTCGGGGCCGACATAGCGCGACTGTGGGCGGATCAGCCGGCCTCCGGCCTGCTGTTCCCGGGCATGGGCCAGCCAGCCTGCGACCCTTCCCATGGCGAAGACCCCGGTAAAGGCGCCCGGCGGGAACTGCAGGGCTTCCAGTAGCAGGGCCGTATAGAACTCGACATTGACGTCCAGCGGCCGGTCCGGCCGGTGGGCCTTTAGAATCTCCAGGGCCGCGATCTCCACCGATTCCGCAAACTCCAGGCGGCCGGGTCGCTGCGGCGCCTGGGCGGCGAGCCGGCGGATGGCCCCCTTCAGGGCGTCGGCCCGGGGGTCACGCACCCGGTAGATCCGATGGCCAAAGCCCATCAGCCTGTCGCCCCGCTCGAGGGCCGCCTCGATCCAGGGCCGCGCCCGTTCGGGCTTTCCGATGGCGTCCAGCATCTCGATGACCGGGCCGGGGGCGCCGCCATGCAGGGGGCCCTTCAGGGCTGACAGTCCGGCCAGGACGGCGCTGGTCAGGCCAGCCCTGGTCGAGGCCACGACCCTGGCGGCAAAGGTCGAGGCGTTGAGGCCATGATCGCAGACCGTGACCAGATAGGCGTCCAGGGCTTCGGCCTCGCCGGGACCGGCCGGCCGGCCATGCAGCATGCGCAGGCTGTCGGCGGCGTGGGACAGGGCCGGATCGGGCAGAATAGGGGACTCGCCGGCCTGCAGCCGGATCAGGGCCGTTGTGAAGACCGCCGGAGCGGCGACCAGAGTCAGGGCCGTCGTCAGGTCGTCGCCATCAACCAGCCGGGCCATCAGGGCCCGCACCCCCTCCACCACCGGCAGGGCGACCAGGGCCTCGTCTATGGCCGAGACCTCGCGATAGACCTGCAGCCGGGCCTGGCCGATCCGGGCCGTCAGGTCCTTCGGCAGATCCTCGAAGAATCCGTCGAACAACAGGCGGACCACCGATTCAAAGGTGGTCCTGCCGACAAGCTGGTCCAGAGACCAGCCGCGCAGGGTCAGTCTTCCGGCCTGTCCGTCAACATCTGAAAGCACAGTGTGGGCGGCGATGACGGTCTCAAGTCCATCCGAATAGCTCATTTTCCCGATTTCCTCTTGCGTACGGGACCCAGATCACGCCTAAATCAACTATCGTCAATCTTGATCAATATAATCAATGTCTATCGATTGGATCAGCGGCGCAGAGGCCATGGAGCGCCTCGGGGTGCAGCCCCAGACCCTCTATGCCTATGTCAGCCGTGGCCGGGTGGAGGCGCGGCCCGACCCGGCCGATCCGCGCCGCAGTCTCTATCGGGCCGCCGATATCGCCGAACTCACCCGCAAGCGGGTACGGGGACGCAAGCCCTCGGCTGTGGCCGAGGGCGCCATCGCCTGGGGAGAGCCGGTCCTGGCCAGCGCCATCACCACCCTGTCGGGCGGCCGGCTCTGGTATCGCGGACGGGACGCGGCGGTCCTGGCCCGGACCGAAACCCTGGAGACCGTGGCGCGCCTGCTGAGGGGCGGACACGGGGTGGTGCTCAAGGCCATGGACCGGCCCCCGCCCCCGGGCCTGGGCGAGGCCCGGGCCAGGCTGTTCGCCGTCCTGGCGGACCGCGCCGCCACCGAACCCCCGGCCCGGGGGCGGGCGCCCCTGGCCCTGGCCATGGAGGGATCGGGCCTGATGGACCTGGCGGCCGACGCCGTGGCGGGAACCGCCGGGACCGGCCCCATCCATGAGCGGCTGGCCGCAGCCTGGGGGATGGCGCCCGGCGGGGCTGACGCCCTGCGCCGGGCCCTGGTGCTGCTGGCCGACCATGAGCTCAACGCCTCGACCTTCGCGGCCCGGGTGGCGGCCTCGACCGGGGCGGGCCTGGCGGCCAGCGCCCTGGCGGGCCTCTGCGCCCTGTCGGGGCCCCTCCATGGGGGCATGGCCGCCCGGGTCTTCAACCTGCTGGAGGAGTCCCGGCGGATCGGGGCTGGGCCGACGGTTGAGGGCCGGCTGGCCCGGGGCGCGCCGACCCCCGGCTTTGGCCATCCCCTCTATCCGGAAGGCGACCCCCGGGCCGCCGCCCTGCTGGAAGCCTGCCCCGCGACCGGCGATCTGGCGGCCCTGCAGGCGGCGGTGGAGACCCGAACCGGCGAGCGGGCCAATATCGATTTCGCCCTGGTGGTCCTGGCCGAGACCCATGGCCTGCCGCCGGACGCGCCCTTCCTGATGTTCGCCGTGGCCCGCTCGGCGGGATGGATCGCCCATGCGGTGGAAGAGGGCGGCAGCGGCCGGCTGATCCGGCCCAGGGCGCGCTATATCGGACCGCCCGTCGGACCCCAGGGTCGGTAACGGCGCCCGACGAAAGGTCCCCTGGGACGGTCCCTTTGGTCAGACCAGGCGGGCGGAGGCCGCGGGCTGGCTGTAGAAGGTCCGGCTGGCCATCATCATGGCGCTGACGAGGTCCCGTTCGGCCGGGGTCAGCAACGGGTTCCAGATGTCGAAGATCAGGATGACCCGCAGGGCGTCAGCGTCGTTCCAGGCCTCATGCTCGATGGTGTCATCAAAGGCCCAGGCCTGGCCCATCTTCCAGTCGCGGACCTCGCCCCCCACCCGGAACCGCGCCGGCCCCGGCAGGATCAGAGGCAGATGGACCAGCAGCCTGGCGTTGGTCGAGCCGGTATGGGGCGGGATATGGGTGCGGGGCTCCAGGGCCGAGAACAGGGCCGTGGGGGCGAAACCGGGCTGGTCGGCCATGGGCAGGCTCGCCAGAAGTGCTGCGGTCCCCGGGCAGCGATCACAGGCGCCGGCCTGTCTTTCGCCATCCTTCCACAGCCAAAGCGACCGCCAGCGGCGCGAATGGTTCAGTTCCGCCCACTGGTTGACCGGATCGCTGGCCCCGTAGGTGATATAGGGTGAAAAGGCGCTGTCAGCGGTTTCCAGGGCGGCCAGCAGCTCGGCCCGGATCATGTCGGTTCCGGCCTCCAGCTGTTCGAACCAGGGGAAATGCGACCGGTCGAAGAAGGGAATGGCTGGCAGGCGCGGATAGTGGAAATTGATCGGTTCGGAGACATAGGCCCGTTTGCGACCCGCCAGGATCTCCAGCGCCTCGTCGAAACGCGCCAGGCTTTCTCCGCCCAGGCTTTCATTTCCATGCCGGGCGCGGACGTCCGCCACGCTCTGCTTGAGATGCTCGGCCAGCAGATCGCTGTTCTCGGCCAAGACCTGCCGCGCCCGGGCGATCGGCGCTGCCAGGCCGGGGGCCAGGCGGTCGTCCGGCGGGGCGATCTTCAGGACATTGCGATAGAGGGTCACGGCCTGACGGGCCCCTACCGTCTGGTCGACCAGGGCGGCCTTGGAGAGCAGGGCCAGGAAGTCATAAGGGTCAAGCGCCAGGACCCGGTCGAGGGTCGCGATCGCCGCCGGAAACTCCCCCAGAACCCTCAGCGCCAGGGCCCGGTTCATCAGGACCTGGGGATCCTGCGGGTTGAGGCTCTCGGCCTGGTCCAGCAGGGCCAGCGCCCCGCGCGGGTCGCGCCGCTGCAGGGCCTCAAGGGCCTGACTGACCAGACTGTCGGTCCCCGCCGCCATGGATGTCCCCCGCAGCAAAGGCCGCTGACAGAGGGTTATCCAGAGGGCCCCGGATGCGCGACGCCAAACATGACTCTGGCGCGGCGCCGCGACATTCTGTCACGCATAACTCGGGCGCCAGGCCAACAATCGGGGCCGGGCGGGTCCTCGCCTCTTGCCATGCCGACAACAGACCTCGACAAGGCCGAGAGCAGAAAACGGGCGAGAGACGGGGACGCTACGCATGCCGGACTGGCTGATCGCCATTGTGCTGGGTCTGGTCGAGGGCCTGACCGAGTTCATCCCCGTCTCGTCCACCGGCCATCTGCTGCTGGCCAAACAGCTTCTGGGTCTGGAAGACGGCTATTGGGACACCTTTGTGGTGATGATCCAGCTGGGCGCCATCCTGGCCGTGATCGCCCTGTATTTTCAGCGCTTCTGGACGGTGCTGCTGCAGCTGCCGACCCGGGCCGAGGCCCGGCGGTTCGTGCTCAGCGTGCTGGTCGCCTTTGCGCCGGCGGTCGTGCTGGGGCTGCTGCTGCACGACTTCATCAAGGCGGTGCTGTTCGCCAGCCCCCTGGTGGTCTGCTGGTCCCTGGTGATCGGCGGGGTGGTCCTGCTCATCATCGATCGCTGGAGCCCGTCCCCCAGGGTGCACGACGCCATGAAGACGCCGCTGGGCGTGGCGCTGGGGGTCGGGCTGATGCAGTGCCTGTCGATGATCCCCGGCGTGTCCAGGTCCGGCGCCACCATTGTCGGCGGAGTCCTGATGGGTCTGGAAAAGCGGGCGGCGGCGGAGTTCAGCTTCTTCCTGGCCATCCCCACCATGGTCGGCGCCTTCACCCTGGACTTCATCGAGGGCCGCGAGGCCATCTTCGCCCATGCCGACGGCCTGTGGATCATCGGGATCGGCTTTGTCGTGTCCTTCCTCTCCGGCTGGATCGTCATCCGGATGATGCTGGACTTCATCGGCCGCCACGGCCTTGGCCTGTTCGGCTGGTGGCGGATCGTCGTCGGCCTGGGCGGGATCGCGCTGTTGAGCTTGCGATAGGTTGGACCCGGCTCGGGCCGACAGCGGGAGGACTTCGCCAACATGTCCAGGCTGATCGTGCTCGCAGGGCTGCCCGGGACTGGCAAGTCGTCGATCGCGCGGGGCGTTGCGGAGGCGACCCGGGCCGTCTGGCTTCGGATCGACTCCCTTGAACAGGCCATTCGCGACGCCGGCATCGTGCAGGGATCGCTCGACGATGCGGGCTATCGGGCGGCCCATGCGGTTGCGCGCGATAATCTGGGTCTGGGTCGCGACGTCGTCGCCGATTGCGTGAACCCCTGGATGCTGACCCGGAACGCCTGGCGGGATACAGGCCTGGGCGCGGATGCCCGGGTCTTCGAGATCGAGACCGTCTGCAGCGATCCGAAAGAGCATCGTCGGCGCCTCGAAACCCGGGCGGCCGAGGTTCCTGGACTTGTCCTGCCGGACTGGGCGGCGGTCGCGAACCGCGACTATCACCCCTGGGACCGCGACCGGCTGATCATCGACACCGCCGGCTTGAGCGTCAGCGCCTGTATTGATCGGGTGCTTGCAAGTCTTCCGGGCGGCTGAACCCCAGATCTGGAAGCTCGCTATTCTGCCCCTGGCGTGGACCTTTCACGCGCCTCGCCCCGGGATGACATGCCCAGCCGGTCAGGACACCGGCGACTGCAACGCCTCCACCAGCCGGGCCATGAACGCCGCGCCGCGTCGCATCTGGGCGATCTCGATAAACTCGTCGGGTTGATGGGCCTGGTCGATCCAGCCGGGGCCGCAGAGGACAACCGGAAAGCCGCCCTGCTGGAACTGTCCGGCCTCGGCGGCATAGGGAACGGCCCTCAAGGGGCCATTGTCGCCGGCCAGACGGCGGGCCAGCCCCTCGGCCGGGCCCCCGGGCTCCAGGGCCAGGGCCGGCACATCGCCGAGGATCTCGAACGTCACCCCGGCGCCGGGGGCCCGGGCCGCCAGCTCGGCGTCCATGGCCCGGCAGCGCTCGAAGAACGGCGCCAGCAGGGCGTGGGGGTCCAGTCCCGGCGGACAGCGCAGGTCAAAGCCGAAGACACATTCCCGGGCCAGGATATTGATGGCGGTGCCGCCCTGGATCACCCCGATGGTCAGGGTGGCGTGGGCGGGCTCGAAGGGCGAGGCGGGATCGGCCTCTGCGATCAGCCGGTCGGCCATGGCCGTCAGGTCCGCCATCAGGGCCAGGGCCGCCATATTGGCCGAGACCCCCAGATGGGTCTGGCTGGAATGGGCCTCTCGCCCCAGAACCTGGACCCGCACCGACAGGATGCCCTTGTGGGCGCCGACCACCTCCATGCCGGTGGGCTCTCCGACAATGGCCAGGGCCGGGCGGGGCGAAACCGCGCCAAAGGCCTCGATCATGGCCGGGGCGCCCAGGCAGCCGATCTCCTCGTCATAGGACAGGGCCAGCCAGACCGGCCGTTGGAGCGGCGCGGCCGCCAGATCCGGCACGGCCGCCAGGGCCAGGGCGATGAAGCCCTTCATGTCCGCAGAGCCCCGGCCAAACAGCTTTCCGTCCCGCTCCGTCAGGGTGAAGGGATCACTGGACCAGGGCTGGCCATCCACCGGCACCACATCGGTATGGCCAGACAGGATCACCCCGCCCTCGGCCGCCGGGCCGATCCGGGCCATCAGGTTGGCCTTGGTCTGGTCGGCATTTGCGACCCGGCGGCTCTCGACGCCGTGGCCGGACAGATAGGCCTCGACCCATTCGATCAGGGCCAGGTTGGACAGGCGGGATGTGGTGTCAAAGGCGACCAGCCTGGCCAGGATGGCCAGGGCGCGGTCATGAAGCGCATCGGATGTCATAGGCAGAAACCTAGCATGACCGCGAGGCCCGGACAGGGCGCCTGTGTCCGCCCACGACCCGAAATCTCATGGCCCGATGCAGTTTTCGTCGCTTGCCTCGGCCTGCTGCGGACGCTACCGGCCTGCCATCATGTCCCAGACGTCCCTGACCCTGACCCTCGCCTGTCCGGACCGCCGCGGAATCGTGGCCGCCGTATCGACCTTTCTGGCCGACCGTGACTGCAACATCCTGGACGCCCAGCAGTATGATGACGCCGAGACCGGGGCCTTCTTCATGCGGGTGGTGATCGATCCGGGTTCCAGCTCCCTGGAAGACCTGCGCACCGCTTTTGGGCCGCTGAGCGAGACCTTCGCCATGCGCTGGACCCTGAGGAGCCGCCAGGATCGCTACCGGGTGATGATCCTGACCAGCCGCACCGACCACTGCCTGGCCGACCTGCTCTATCGCTGGCGGATCGATGAACTGGCCATGGATATCAGCGCTGTGGTGTCGAACCATGACGCCACCAACTTTACCCATGTCGATCTCAAGGACCTGGATTTCCATCATCTGCCGGTGTCCAAGGCCACCAAGATGGACCAGGAGGCGCAGCTCTGGTCCCTGATTACCGAGACCCGAACCGACATCGTGGTCCTCGCCCGCTACATGCAGATCCTGTCAGACGGGCTGGCGGCAAAGCTGGAGGGCCGCTGTATCAATATCCATCACAGCTTCCTGCCCGGATTCAAGGGCGCCAAGCCCTATCACCAGGCCCATGCCCGGGGGGTGAAGGTCATCGGGGCCAGCGCCCATTATGTGACCGGCGACCTGGACGAGGGCCCTATCATCGAACAGGACGTGGAACGGATCAGCCACCGCGATACGCCGGACGACCTGGTCCGCAAGGGCCGGGACATCGAGCGTCGGGTCCTCGCCCGGGCCCTGCGCTGGCGCCTCGAGGACCGGGTCCTGCTCAATGGCCGCAAGACCGTGGTCTTTACCGACTGACCGGTGCGGTCAGGGCCGACCCGGCCCGGCCCGGCCCTATCCCTGGCGGGTATTGGCCCCTGACGGCAGGACGCCGATCAGTTCGATCCGGAAGATCAGCACGGCATTGGGCGGGATTGTCCCCTGGCCGTCCTTGCCATAGCCCTGCTCGGGCGGGACATAGAGGGTCCAGATGTCGCCGGGGCGCATCATCGGCAGGACGTCCATCCAGGCCTTGATCAGGTCGCGCAGCGGCATGACGGTCGGGGCGCCCCGATCATAGCTGCTGTCGAACACCTGGCCGGACAGCAGCTTGCCTTCGTAATGGACCTTCAGCTCGTCGCCCCGCCTGGGCTTCAGGCCGGAGGCCGGGCCTGACCGCTCGATCCGGTACTGGACGCCGCCGGGCAGGACCTTCACCCCCTGGGCGGTGCCGTTGGTTTCCAGGAAGGCCTCACCGTCCTTCAGGTTCTCCTGGGCCGCCCGGCCGCCGTCACAGGCAGCCAGGGTCAGGGCCGCAAGGGCGGCAAGGACGGGAGTCAGAAAGCGGCGCATGGAGGTCTCCTCAGACAGCCCGGGGCGGATAGCCTTCGTCGCGCAGCACGTCCATGATTTCCTGTGTGTGCTGGGCGTCTCGGGTCTCGATCATGATATCGAATTCGGCGCCCTTGGCCGGCACGTCCAGGGCCAGCCGGTTATGGGCCACCTCGATGATATTGCCACCCATCTCGCCGATCACCCGCGAGACCGTGGCCAGCAGGCCCGGCCGGTCGTCGCCGACAATCCGCAGGGACACCAGCCTCTGGGCCCGGACCAGTTCGCGGGTCAGGACGCTGGCCAGCAGTCTGGTGTCGATATTGCCGCCGCAGAGGATCAGGCCACACTTCTTGCCCCGGAACCGTTCGGGATAGGCCAGCAGGGCGGCGAGGGAGGCGGCGCCCGCCCCCTCGGCAACGGTCTTCTCGACATTGCAATAGAGGGCGATGGCCCGCTCGATATAGGGCTCTTCCAGCAGCAGCACGTCCTCGACCAGGGGCCGGGCCACCGAATAGGTCAGTTCGCCCACCTGCTTGACCGCGATGCCCTCGGCGATGGTCTGGCCGCCGGACTGGCCGGTCATGCCGCGCATCTTGGCGGTGAAGGAGGGATACATGGCCGGCTCGCAGCCGATGATCCGGATATCGGGCTTGAGGGCCTTGGCCGCCGTGGCCACGCCGCTGATCAGGCCGCCGCCGCCGATGGGCACGGGCAGGATCTCCAGGTCGGGCACATCTTCCAGCATCTCCAGGGCGATGGTGCCCTGGCCAGCCATGACCTCAAGGTCGTCGAAGGGATGCACGAAGGTCAGGCCGCGCTCCTCCTTCAGCAGCATGGCGAAGCCATAGGCCTCGTCATAGCTGTCGCCCTCGATCACCACATTGGCCCCGTGATTGCGGGTATGCTCGACCTTCACGAAGGGGGTGCCGCGGGGCATGACGATGGTCGAGGGAATGCCCAGCCGGGTGGCGTGATAGGCCAGGCCCTGGGCATGGTTGCCGGCGCTGGCGGCGATGACGCCCTTGGCCCGGTCCGCCTCGCTCATCAGCATGAGTTTGTTGAGGGCTCCCCGCTCCTTGTAGGCGGCGGTGAACTGCAGGTTCTCGAACTTCACCCAGACCTGGGCGCCGGTGATCTCGGACAGGGTCTTGGAATAGCGGCAGGGCGTGCGCTCGATATGACCGGCCAGCCGACCGGCGGCGGCGCGGATATCGTCGAGGGAAAGTGTCATGGCACCGGCTTGTGACGCAAAAGGTCCGTGGCTTCAACGCAATCCACGGATCAGGTCAAGGCGTCGCATGGCCTTGCCCGGAAGTTCGGACACCGGACCCAGAGGCAGGGCCTCGGCCGCCTGCCGAACGCCATAGGCTGCGCTCCGCATCAGGGCCGCCGGCGAGGGGGATCCGACAAACCCGTGCGCCACGGATACGATCTGGTTGGCCAGTTCCCGCTTGAACCGGTAGTCCCCGGCCCCCAGGTCCAGCCGCCGCCAGGGCTGGCTGTCCATCCAGCGCAGGATGTCCTGGAACAGGATCATGCCAGGCGACCAGCGCTCGAACTGCGGATCATGGCCGATCAGCCAGCTGTTGATCGCCGCGGCGCCCCGGAGATTGAACTGGGCGGCGGCCAACTTCCCGTCGACCCTTAGGGTGAACAGCACCCCGCCAAACTCCGGCTCCCGCCGGTCGAACAGGACTTCGACCAGTCTCCTCGTCCAGGCCGTGGCCAGAACATCGGTCTGGCCGGTGGCCTTCCACTGTTCCCGTTTCCAGGCCAGCAGCTGTTCGAAGGCCTCGCGATCGGCGGAAAAGGCCTCGAACACCGGGGTGGCGACCTCCCGCTCGATCTTGCGGCGCTTCTTGTCGATGTCCTTGAGGGCCGTGACGCCCGCCGCCCGCCGCGCCAGGGCATAGGGCTCGTAGCCCTCCGGCATGTCGATGCTGAAGGACGGCTGGTCGCCCCGGGCATGACGCAGGAAGGCGGTCTGGCCGTCCAGCATATGGCAGAAATCGAACCGGCCGACCCCCAGGGCCCGGACCAGCTCGACGGGATCAAGGGCCAGGTCCGGCTCAGAGACCAGGGCCTGATAGTCGCACATGGGTGCGCCGGACGGCATGGCCGTCAGGGTCCCGGCCTTGAAGGCCATGAAGCCGACGTCCCGCGCGGCTTCGCCGGCCCCGTCCCGCAGCACCGCGACCTTGACCCGTGACCGCCGTCCCTGGGCCTGGGCCACCGCCAGGGCCCAGTGCGGCGACAGGAAGGGCGAGGCCAGCTCCGGTCTGGCCGCCTGCAGCGCCGACCACCGCGCCACTTGCGCCGGGGTCAGGTCAGCGGGATTGAGAATCTCGATCTGCAAGGGGGCGCCGGATGACCAGGAAGACTGAGCTCTCTCTACAGGGGAAGCGTTTCGGCATTGTTTAAGGTCAGGATCCGGCCGGCCGTCCTCGAGCCTCGTCCACCCCCTTACAGGAGTTTCACTTGCTACCATCCCGATGCGCCGCCATGGTTTTGCCTTGAGGAACGGGAGCCGGGGGGCTCTCTGGTCAAATCGAAAGAGGGACCCGCGCAGCCATGCTGATCGTCGAGAGCCTGACGCACGTCTATCCCAATGGGGCCAAGGCCCTGAATGATGTCAGCCTGATCGTGCCCAAGGGCATGTTCGGCCTGCTGGGGCCCAATGGCGCAGGTAAGTCCACCTTCATGCGCACCGTGGCGACCCTGCAGGCGCCGACGGCCGGCCATGTGCGGTTCGGCGACATCGATGTGCTCAAGGACCCCGAGGCCCTGCGCCGCGTTCTGGGCTACCTGCCCCAGGACTTCGGCGTCTATCCCCGTGTCTCGGCCTACGACATGCTCGACCACATGGCGGTGCTGAAGGGCATTTCGAGCGCAAAAGAGCGCCGCGAGACCGTCGAGTATCTGCTCAACCAGACCAACCTCTGGGCGGTCCGAAAGCGGGCCTTGGCCGGATTCTCGGGGGGAATGCGCCAGAGGTTCGGCATCGCCCAGGCCCTGATCGGCGATCCTGCCCTGATCATTGTCGACGAGCCCACCGCCGGCCTTGATCCGGAAGAACGCAACCGGTTCCTCAACCTGCTGGCCGAGATCGGCGAGAATGTCGTGGTCATCCTCTCGACCCACATCGTCGAGGACGTCTATGACCTGTGCCCCGCCATGGCCATCATCTGCGACGGACGGATCGTCAAGCAAGGCGCGCCCCTGGCCCTGGTCGAGGGCCTGAAGGGGCGGATCTGGAAGAAGGTCATCGACAAGAGCGAGCTTGAGGCCGTTCGCGCCCGCTACAGCGTCATCTCCAACCGGCTGTTCACCGGCCGGACCGTCGTCCATATCGAGGCCGACAGCGACCCGGGCGATGGCTTTGTCGCCGTCGAGGGCGGGCTGGAAGATGTCTATCTCTCGACCCTGCGCACCAGCCGCGCGGCGGCGTGAGGGGCGCCCCGATGTTTGGCAAGATCGCGAGTTTCGAGTTCCGCTACCAGATCAAGAACCCGGTCTTCTGGGTGGCGGCGGGCATCTTTTTCCTGCTCACATTCGGGTCGGTGGTGGTGGATCAGGTCTCCATTGGCGGGGGAGGCAATATCCACAAGAACTCGCCCTTCGCCATCGTCCAGACCCACCTGATCCTGTCGATCTTCTTCATGTTCGTCAGCACGGCCTTTGTGGCCAATGTGATCGTGCGGGACGACGAGACCGGTTTTGGGCCCCTGATCCTGTCCACCCGGATCAAGCGGTTCGACTATCTCTATGGCCGGTTCACCGGCGCCCTGGCGGCGGCCCTTCTGGCCTTCCTCGCCGTGCCCCTGGCGATATTCGTGGGCAGCTTCATGCCCTGGGTCGATCCGGAGACCCTCGGCCCGCTTTCGGCCGCGCCCTTTGTCACCGCCTATTTCGTTTTCGCCCTGCCCAATATCCTGCTGACCAGCGCCATCTTCTTCACCCTGGCCACGGTGACCCGGTCCCTGATGTGGACCTATGTCGGGGTGATCGGCTTCCTGATCCTGTGGATCGTCGCCGGCATCGCCGCCGACAAGCCGGAATTCGAGCAGCTCACCTCGGTGCTGGAGCCCCTGGGCGCCTCGGCCTATGGCCTGGCCACGAAATACTGGACCGCGACGGACCGAAACAGCCTGGTTCCCCCGCTGTCCGGCATCCTGCTGATGAACCGGGCCTTCAGCCTGGCGCTTGCGGCCGCCTTCCTGGCCCTGCCCATGCTGCTGTTCCGCTTCCAGTCCGGCGCCCTGTCGGGCAAGCGGGCAAAAGCGGCCTTGGCGCCGGCCGTCATGGTCACGGCGCCACCGGCCGCCCTGACGGGCGGTCTGCCCCGTCCACGCTGGAACGGCCAGACAGCCTTTGCCCAGCTGATGGCCCGCACCCGCCTGGACATGGGCCAGGTGTTTGGCAGCCCGGCCTATCTGGTCCTGCTGGCCCTTGGCCTGTTCAACGCCGGCGGCGCCCTCTGGTTTGCCACCGAACAGACGGGCTATGGCGGGGCTGTCTATCCCCTGACCCGGATCCTGATTCCGCCGCTGCTGGGCAGCTTCAGCCTGATCCCGATCATCATCGCCATCTATTACGCCGGCGAGCTGGTCTGGCGGGAGCGCGAGAAGAAGACCCACGAGATCATTGACGCCTCCCCGGTCCCGGACTGGGCCTTTGTGGCGCCGAAAACCCTGGCCATCTCCCTGGTGCTGATCTCGACCCTGCTGGTCAGCGTCCTGGCGGCTGTGCTGATCCAGCTCGGCAAGGGGTTCAACGATTTCGACCCCGTCCAGTGGCTGGTCTGGTACGTCCTGCCCCAGACGGTCGACTACATCCTGGTTGCGGTGCTGGCGGTGTTCATCCAGGCCGTTAGTCCGCACAAGTTCGTCGGCTGGGGCCTGATGGTCCTCTATCTGATCACGACCCTGACCTTCAGCAACCTGGGCTTCGACCACATCCTCTACAACTATGGCGGGGTCCCCAGTGACGGGGGATTCGGTACGCCGCTGTCGGACCTCAACGGGCTTGGCAAGTTCTGGAGCGGGGCCTGGTGGGCCCGGGCCTACTGGTCGGCCTTCGCCCTGGTCCTGCTGGTCCTGTCCTACGGCCTCTGGCGACGGGGAACCGAGACCCGGCTGGTCCCGCGCCTGGTTCGGCTGCCGCTCCGCTTCAGGGGCCTGGCCGGGGTCCTGATGGGGGTCGCCCTGCTGGCCTTTGCCGGCCTGGGCGGGTTCATCTATCTGAACACCAATGTCTGGAACACCTATCGCAATGTGCCGGACGCCGAGAAGTGGCAGGCCGACTACGAAAAGACCCTGATCGTCCAGCGTCACTATGACAAGATTCCGCAGCCCAAGATCCTGTCCATGAAGCTGGATATCGACATCCGGCCGGAGCAGCCGAGCTTCGAGACTCGCGGCAGCTATGTTATGGTCAACCCGACCGCCGCGCCCCTGAAGGAAGTCCATGTCCGGTTCGACCGCGACCTGAAGGTCAAGGGCCTGTCCATCCAGGGCGCCCGGCCCAAGGAGACCCTGGAGGCCTTCAACTACCGGATCTTCGCCTTCGACACCCCCATGGCGCCGGGCGAGACCCGCACCATGAGCTTTATCACCGAGCGTTCGCAGCGCGGATTCCGTAACCGCGGCAACGAGAACCGGGTGGTCGACAACGGCACCTTCGTGGACTCCTCGGAATTCACCCCCAGCCTGGGAATCTGGCCGGGCGGCGGACTGCAGGACCGGGCCAAGCGCCGCAAGTACGGCCTGAACCCCGACCAGCCCATGCCGCCCCTGGGCGATGTCGCCTCGCGGCAGTTCAACTACCTGCGGCACGACGCCGATTTCATGAGCTCTGACATCACGGTCACGACAGTCGCCGACCAGACGCCCGTGGCGCCGGGCCGCAAGGTCTCCGACGTCACGGCCAATGGCCGGCGCACGGCGCGTTATGTGACCCAGGCTCCGGTCATGCCGTTCTTCTCGGTCCAGTCAGCCCGCTACAAGGTGGCGCGGGAAACCTGGAAGGGCCTGGAACTCGAGGTCTATCACGACGCCAGACATCCCTGGAACATCGGGCGGATGACCTCCGCCATGAAGGCCTCGATCGACTACTACCAGCAGAATTTCAGCCCCTATCAGTTCGACCATGTCCGGTTCCTGGAGTTCCCTGGCTATGCGGACTTCGCCCAGGCCTTTGCCGGCACCATGCCCTGGTCGGAAAACCTGTTCTTCATTGCCGACTATAGCGACCCCGAGAAGATCGACATGGTCACCTATGTCGGCGCCCATGAGATCGGGCACCAGTGGTGGGCCCATCAGGTGGTCGGGGCGGACCAGCAGGGGGTGACCCTGATGAGCGAGACCCTGGCCCAGTACAGCGCCCTGATGGTGATGAAGCGAATGTATGGCGAGGACCAGATCCGCAAGTTCCTGAAGTTCGAGCTGAACAGCTATCTGCGCGCCCGGGGCGGCCAGCCCCTGGAGGAGCGGCCCCTGAACAGGGTCGAGCCCAGCCAGGGCTATATCCATTACCGCAAGGGCTCGCTTGTGATGTACCGGCTGGCCGACGAGATCGGCGAGGAGGCGGTCAACCGCGCCCTGCGCCGGTTCCTGAAGGAGCATGCCTTCAAGGGTGCGCCCTATCCCGTTGCCAGTGACCTGATCGCCTGTTTCCGGGCCGAGGCGCCGGCGGACAAACAGGCCCTGATCACCGACCTGTTCGAGAAGATCACCCTCTATGACCTGAAAGCCCGCGGCGCGGTGGTCAAGGCCCGGCCCGATGGCCGGTTCGACGTCACCCTGACCATCGATGCGAAGAAACTCTACGCGGACGGCAAGGGCAAGGAGACTGCCGCGCCCCTGGACGAGGCCCTGGAGATCGGCCTTTTCACCGCCCAGCCGGGCAAGAAGGACTTCACAAAGACCAGCATCCTGGCCCTGGAGAGGAGGGCGATCCGGTCCGGCGTCCAGACGGTGACCGTAACCGTCGCCAAACGCCCGGTCTGGGTCGGGGTGGACCCCTACAACATGCTGATCGACCGAAATTCGGACGACAACCTGTTCAAGGTGAGTGGCTAGACCCGAGCAGGGTCCGGTGACTGTGATGCGGTTATCGGATCAAACCCTGCTCTGACGTTCTGACCCGAAGCCTGTTTTTCCGTTCTGGACGGCCTGATCAAAACGGAAGTCAGGCTCCGGGGGGCCTCGCCGAATGGTCTCCGGGTGACTAGAAGGGGCCCATGACCGGCGCCCCTTCCCTTACCTCGGCCCCCCTTAACAGCGCTGAGGCCGCCGCCCTGACCCGGCGGATCACCGGCCTGTCGGTGATCGTTGCAGCCATCCTGATCCTGGCCAAGACCGCCGCCTGGATGGCCAGCGGCTCGGTGGCCCTGCTGGCCTCCCTGGCCGATTCGGGCCTGGACCTGGTGGCCTCCCTGATCACCTTCTACGCAGTACGCTATGCGGCCGAGCCGCCGGACGCCGAGCACCGGTTCGGCCATGGCAAGGCCGAGGCCTTTTCCAGCCTGGTCCAGGGTGGACTGGTCTTCGCCTCGGCCGCCCTGGTGGGCCAGGAAGCGATCAGCCACATGCTCGATCCCCAGCCCGTCCGCGCCACCGGCTGGGCCATGGCGGTGATGGTCCTGTCGATCCTTCTGACCCTGGCCCTGATCACGGCCCAGTCCCGGGTTCTGAAAAAGACCCAGTCCATCGCCGTTTCGGGCGACCGCGCCCATTATGCCGCCGACCTGGTGTCCAATGCGGCCGCCCTGGCCGGGATTGGCGCGGCCAGCCTGCTGGGCCTGGCCTGGCTGGACGCCGCCGCCGGGCTCCTGGTGGCGCTCTGGCTGATCTGGGGCGCTGTCGGCGTGTTTCGCGAGGCCTCGCAACAGCTGATGGACCATGAACTGCCGGAGGCCCAGCGGGAGGCGATCCTGCGGCTGATGCTGGCCGACCCCCGGATCGAAGGGGTGCACCAGATGCGCACCCGGGCGTCCGGTCCCTATCTGCATATCCAGCTGCATGCCGACCTGTCGCCGGACCTCACCCTCGAACAGGCCCATGTGATCGTGGTGGCGGCGGAGAAGCGCATCCTGGACGCCTATCCGGCGGCTGACATCATCATCCACCCCGATCCCCGCGACCGGGCCGAACCGCATGGCGGGGCCTTTGGCGAGTCTGCAGACAACCTCGGCCGGTAAACGGTCCGTTAATGGCGCCGGGCGCATGGGAGGGGTCATTCGACCTTCAACCCGGCCACGCCATGAGCGTTGAACGCACCCTGTATCATTTCCCCCTCGATCCCGCCTCGCGACAGGTCCGCCTGGCCCTGGGGGAGAAACGGCTGGGGTTTGTCGACCACGCCGTGCGCTACTGGGAAGGTCCCGCAGAGCTCCTGGCCCTCAATCCCTCCGGCGTGCCCCCGGTGCTGGTCGAGATCAGCGGCGATCGCCGGCTGGTGATCTGCGAGGCCAGGGCCATCCTCGAGCACCTGGAAGAAACGGTTCCCGAACCGCCCCTGCTGGGCCGGGATGCTGCAGAGCGGGCCGAGGCCCGGCGACTGCAGCAATGGTTCGATCGCAAGTTCGATTTCGAAGTGGCCAGCCTGCTGCTGCATGAAAAGATGGAAAAGCGGCTGCTGGGCCTGGGCGCCCCGGCCCTGGCCAATCTGCGGGCCGGCCGCGACGGCCTGAAGATCCATATGAAATACATGGAAACCCTGCTGCGGGAGCGGGACTGGCTGGCCGGCCGCAGGCCCTCCCTGGCCGATTTCGCCGCCGCCGCCTATCTGTCGGTCATCGACTATTTCGGCGATGTGCCCTGGTCGGACGTCGCCGTGGTGCGGACCTGGTACATGAAGATCAAGTCGCGCCCCTGTTTCCGGCCCCTGCTTGCCGACCGCTGGCCCGGCCTGGCGCCCGCCGCCCATTATGACGACCTGGATTTCTGAGGCGGGACCTGTTCGGGGGCTGGCTCCCACTGGGGCGGCAAGCTAGATTTTCCGCAGCGACGTCCCGGCCCGGGGTTCGACCGTCAGAGGAACCCTTTTCTTGATCCGGACCCTTCTCGTCATTGTCCTCGCCAGCAGCCTGGGTCTCGGCTGGCCGTCACCCGGCCTTGCGGCTGCAGCGTCCAACGCCGTCCGCTCGGAGGCCGATGTCCTCAAGATGCTCAACCGTCTGGTGGACTGGTCCCAGCCCTCAACCCGGGTGATCGAGTCCTCCCAGGCCATGGCGTTCGAGATGGTCGACGCCACCGGAACCGCCATCACGCCGGCCCCTGAAAGCGTCGAGACCATCGCCCGGATCCAGGCCTGGCGGGCGAAGTCGGCCGGCGACATCGCCCGTCTCAGGGCGGAGGCCGCCGCCCTGCAACCGGCCCCCCCTGAGCTTCTGGCCGCCATCCGGAGCCTGGGCCCGACGGGCGTCCGGCAGGCGGCCGGCGTGTCGCAAGTCACCCAGCTGGCCAGGTCACTTTCCGAGGACACCGCCCGGCAGGTCGAGCTGATGACGCCCCTGATCGTCCAGGCTTCCCAGGGCGATCAGCAGGCCAAGGGCCAGCTTGCCCGGCGCATGGTTGTCGGCATGCGGCTGATGCTGGAGGGCGAGAACACGATGCTCGACCTCGGGATTGTCCTGTCGGGAACGCCTGACCATCCGCAGGTCGACCTCAACCTGGCCGCCAAGGCCAGCAATGAGGCCCTGATCGAGGCCATGAAATACTACGAGAGATCGGCCAACGGGGAGGCGGCCTCAGAGACTGAAGCGGCCTCCGCCATGAAGTCCAGGCTGGCTGCAGCGAGGGAAGCGGCCCGGGCGGTCTGGCCCCACGCCCGGAGCGCCGCCGCAGTTTTCGCCACAATTCCAAAGGGCGACCTGCGGACCCGCCTGGAAACGGCTTTCGCCACCTACAGGGAAAGCAGCCAGGTCGAGCTGGACATCGCCGACCTCCTGTCCGGTGCGGCCACAGCGCTCGAGACGGGCGATCCATTGGCCCTGGATCAACCGGGCGTCGAGGCGCTGATCAATCGTCGCGTCGCCCTGATCAATCAGCGAAAAGCGCTGTTCAACACCCCGTGACCGAGACTGATCTTCGGCAATCGATCCGGGACCGGGCCGGGTTCCTGGGGTTCGAGGTCTGCGGCTTCGCCCCGGCGGACGAGCCCTGGCCGGCCGGCGCCCGGCTGGAAGCCTTTGTCGCCGAAGGCCATCACGGAACCATGGCCTGGATGGCCGAGACCCTGGAACGTCGCCGCCACCCCACCGCCATGTGGCCGCAGGCCCGGTCAGCCATCGTCCTGGGACTCAACTATGGCCCGGACAGCAATCCCCTGCTCGGTCTTGAGCGGCGCGCCAGCGGCCTGATCAGCGCCTATGCCCGGGGCGACGACTATCACGACCTGATCAAGGGGCGGCTGAAACAGCTGGCCAGCTGGTCCAGGGCCCGTCTGGGGGGCGAGGTGAAGGTGTTTGTCGACACTGCCCCGCTGCTGGAAAAGCCCCTGGCCCAGAGGGCGGGCCTGGGCTGGCAGGGCAAGCATACCAACCTTGTGTCGCGACAGCTGGGCAGCTGGCTGTTCCTGGGCTCGATCCTGACCAGCGCGGCCATCGAACCGGATCCCGCCGAGACCGACCATTGCGGCGTCTGCCGAGCCTGTCTGGACATCTGCCCGACCGGCGCCTTTCCCGCCCCGTATCGGCTGGACGCCCGTCGCTGCATCTCCTACCTGACCATCGAACATGCCGGGCCGGTCGATCCGGAACTTCGCCCGGCCCTCGGCAACCGCATCTACGGCTGCGACGACTGCCTGGCGGTCTGTCCCTGGAACAAGTTTGCTGAGGGGGCCCGGGAGACGGCGCTCCAGGCCAGGCTCGATCTGGTCGAGCCATCCCTGGCCGGGCTGGCCAGGCTGGATGAGGCCGGATTCGCCCGGATGTTCCGCAAGAATCCGGTCCGGCGCATCGGCCTGGCGCGGTTTCTCAGAAATGTCCTCTATGCCATGGGCAACAGCGACGATCCCGGCCTTGCGTCGCTGGTCGAGCGTCGGTTGACCGACCCGGCCCCGCTGGTCAGGGGCGCGGCGGTCTGGGCCCTGTCACGCCTGGCGCCCGACCGGATCGCGGCCCTTCATCCAGGCCTGGGGGCGGCGGAAACCGACCCTCAGGTCCGGGCGGAATGGGCCGCCGCCATGGCTGGCAGCCCGGGTCCCTTCTAGACCGCCCCTTCCGGGGTCGGGGCATACTGACCGCCCTTTCGGAACCGGTAGAGATAGGTCGGGACCACCGCCTCGATGGACCGGGGCGTGACGCCAAAGGCCTCCAGGCCCGGCAGGGCGCCGGACGGGACATTGTCGACCTTCAGGGAATTGACCTGGTCGCTGGTGATCGGCGGCGCCAGGATCGGGGCGACGAGATTGCCCATGGCCCCGATCAGGCCAGCCACGGAAAAGGGCAGGGGCGCCAGGAACCGGCGGTGGCCGGTTTCCCGCAGGATGAACTCCATCAGGTCCCGGAAACTGTAGACGGCAGGGCCACCCAGTTCATAGGTCTGGCCGGCATGGTCGCCGGAGGCCGCCGCCTGGGCGATGGCCTCGGCCAGATCGCCGACATAGACCGGCTGGAAGCGGGTGTGGCCGCCGCCGATCAGCGGCAGGGCCGGGCTGATCGCCGCCATCTGGGCGAAGCGGTTGAAGAAATCATCTTCCGGTCCGAAGACGATGGAGGGCCGGATGATCGTCGCCTCGGCAAAGGCCTGACGCACTGCGGCTTCACCCGCCGCCTTGGTCCGGCCGTACTGGGAGGGCGATCCCGGATCGGCGCCCAGGGCGGAAACCTGGACCATGCGCCGCACCCCGGCCGCCCTGGCCGCTGCAGCAACCCGGCCGGCGCCCTCGGAATGAACCTTCTCGAACTTCTGGGGGCCGGCCTCATAGAGAACGCCCACGAGATTGATGCAGGCCTCCGCGCCCTCCAGGGCCCGGGCGACCGAGTCGGGATCGCGGATATTGGCCTGGACCACCTCGATCTGGCCGACATCGCCCAGCATCCTCAGGCGATAGCCTCGGCCGGGCTGGCGTACGGCCGCCCTGACCCTCAGTCCCTTGCGGGCCAGGGCGCGCACGACCTGTCGCCCGACAAACCCTGTTCCGCCGAAAACCGTGACCAGACCCTGCATGGTGATCGCATCTCCTGTTGGGGCCGGATTAGACGACGGAGGCACGGTGTGCAATCTCGGCCATTGACCAGACCCCGGGGACACCGTAATAGGCGCGCCTTCGCGGAGATCCGACGGATCGAGGCGGGCCCAGGTGGCGGAATTGGTAGACGCGCTGGCTTCAGGTGCCAGTGGCTTAACGGCCGTGGAGGTTCGAGTCCTCTCCTGGGCACCACCCCGAACTCTCTCCATATGGCCACAGGAGAAGAGTGCTCATGGCCAACAAGCTGCATGAAGGCGATCTGCCCCCCGGGCTGTTCGATGGCGTCACCTCCGTGGCCATCGATTCGGAAACCCTTGGCCTGAGGTTTCGCCGGGATCCGCTCTGCCTGGTCCAGATCTCCGCCGGCGACGGCGACGCCCATATGGTGCGACTGAATCGCCAGACCTATGATGCGCCCAACCTCAAGGCCCTGCTGACCGATCCGGCAGTGACCAAGATTTTCCACTTCGGCCGCTTTGATATCGCCATGTTCGAGCTGCATCTGGGCGTCATCACGACACCGGTCTGGTGCACCAAGATCGCGTCGAAACTGGCGCGGACCTATACAGACCGTCATGGCCTGAAGGACGTCGTCAAGGAGACGGTTGGCGTTGACCTGTCCAAGGCCCAACAGAGTTCGGACTGGGGGGCTGATGTCCTCTCGCCAGAGCAGCTGGCCTATGCGGCCTCTGACGTCCTCTATCTCCACGCCGCAAGGACGCGGCTCGAGGCCATGCTCAATCGGGAGGGGCGGATGGCCCTGGCCCAGGCCTGTTTCGATTTCCTGCCCACCCGCGCGAGCCTGGACCTCGCCGGCTGGGACGAGATCGACGTTTTCGCTCATAGCTGACCTATGAGCACCCAAGCCATCCCCCTGGCTGCCAGCCCGGATCCCCTCGACCGCTGGCGTCGCCGGTCGGCCGTAATCCGGGGCCTGCGTTGGGGCCTGCCGGTGCTGATGGGCCTGCTCATCCTGGCCCTGGCCGGCTATTTCGCCGCCAGTTCGGTCATGGCGGCCCGGCAGAAGCCGCGTCCTTCTACGACCGCCATCAAGCTGGTCGGCGCCCGTTTCATGGGCCGGATGGAGGATGGCCGCAGCTTCCTGATCGGCGCCGGCCAGGCCATGCGCAGCGACAGCGTGATGCAGGAAGTGGTCCTGACCGATCCGATCCTGACCCTCGGAGCCGAAACAGGCGCGCCCAAGCGGATGACCGCCAAGCGCGGCGCCTATAATGAAAAGACCCGCATCCTGCGCCTGTCGGGCGATGTGCGGATCGACAACGGTTCCGGCCAGAGGGTGGCGACCAATGACGCCCTTGTGGATACCCGGTCCGGCAGGATAACCGGCAATGATGGCCTTGTCGGCGACGGTCCGCTTGGCCAGATGCAGGCGAAGTCCTATGACGTCGATCGCGACACCGGCCGCGTCACCCTCAAGGGCGGCGTCCGGGCGAGACTTGAGAACTGACTGCAGAGATAACCGCCGGCCCCGAGGGGCCCGTCGAAAGGGCGTCCGCAACATGCACAGGGTCAAAATGCTGGTGATGCTGGCCGGAGCGGCGATGATGCTCGCCGGAGCCGCCCAGGCCCAGATCGCGCCGAAATCCAATGCGCCGATCGACATCGCGGCCGACCAGTCGGAAGCCTTTACCAATGAATGCCGGGTTGTCTGGAGCGGCGATGTCGAGGCGCTGCAGGCCAAGACCCGGCTGCGGGCCTCGCGCCTCAGCGTGTTTTCCGCCCGCAAGGGCGATGGCTGCGGCGCCACCCAGAAGCTGGTCGCCGATGGCGAGGTCTATTATGTGACGGCCGAACGGATCGTCCGGGCCGACAACGCCGTCTATCTGTCGACCGGAGAGACCATCACCCTGACGGGCAATGTCGTGGTGGTGCAGGGCCGTAATGTCGCCCGGGCCGACCGGGTGGTCATTGATCTCCAGACCGGGCAGTCCCAGATGATCTCCACCCAGAAGGGGCGGGCCAGTCCGCGCCGGGTGCGGGGCGTCTTCTATCCGGGCGCCCAGGCCAACTGATTGCCGATGACCTCTTCCCCGCCGAAGTCCGCCGCCACCGGGGCCGGCCTTGTCGTTGACAAGGTGGGCAAGCGATTTGGCGACCGTCAGGTCGTCAAGAACGTCAGCCTCCGCCTGGCCCGCGGCGAGGTGGCCGGACTGCTGGGCCCCAATGGCGCCGGCAAGACCACCTGTTTCTACATGATCACCGGCCTGATCCCGGCCGACTATGGCCGCATTACCCTGGATGGCGCCGATATCACCGCCCTGCCCATGTACCAGCGGGCCCGGCTCGGGGTCGGCTACCTGCCCCAGGAGGCTTCCATCTTCCGCGGCCTGACCGTCGAGCAGAATGTCATGGCGGTCGTCGAGCTCCGCGTGCCGGACCATGATGCAGCGGTCCGCACCACCACCGGCCTGCTGGAAGAGTTGCGGATCGAGCATCTGCGGGCGGCCCCGGCCGTCTCCCTTTCCGGCGGCGAGCGTCGCCGGGTGGAAATCGCCCGGGCCCTGGCCAGCGAGCCGGCCTTCATGCTGCTGGACGAGCCCTTCGCCGGGATCGACCCCCTGGCTATCGCCGACATCCGCGAGGTGATCGGCTATCTGAAGGGGCGCGGGATCGGCATCCTGATCACCGACCACAATGTCCGCGAAACCCTGGACATCATCGACCGCGCCTCGATCATCCATGCCGGGGAGGTCCTGTTCGAGGGCACGCCGCAACAGATCATCGATGATCCCGAGGTCCGCCGGGTCTATCTGGGCGAACGGTTTGGACAGACCGCCGCGCCGGTTGCGCCCGTGAAGGCCCCGGGCCTTCCCCGCAATCCCAGGTCGGCCTCGCGGAAAGCGAAGACGACCTGAAGTCGCGACCCGCGAATCGGCGGACCGTGACATAGTGCTGGTCTGATGGCCGAGCCCGAGACCTCCCGCTGGTATTTCATCCCGGCCAACCGGCCGTTCCTGGATGACCTGGCCGCCGGGCTGCTGGCGACCCTGAAGGGGCCGGAGCAGCTTCCCGCCGCCCTGGTCCTTGTGCCTACCCGCCGGGGTGGCCGCGCCCTGGCCGAAGCGTTCCTCAAGGCCTCAGGCGGTCAGGCCCTGCTGCTGCCCCAGATCCGGGCCCTGGGAGACCTTGACGAGGGCGAGCCGCCCTTCGAGCCCGGGGATATCGGCCTGGACCTGCCCCCCGCCATCGAGCCCCTGCAGCGACGGTTCGAGCTGGCCGCCCTGGTCGACCAGCTTTCGGGCCAGCCCCTGACCGCCACCCATGCCCTGGACCTGGCCGACGCCCTGGCCGCCTTTCTTGACGCCGCCATGATCGAAGGGGCGCCCGTGGCCGAGAAGCTGGCCGGCCTGGTGGACCTGGACCTCGCGGAACACTGGCAGGTGTCTGCACGCCTGCTGGAGCTGGCCCTGGAAACCTGGCCCCGCCGTCTGGCTCAGCTGGGCCTGATGGATGTCGCCGAGCGCCGGGTCCGGCTGCTGGACCTTCTGGCCGAGCGCTGGACCTCCGCGCCGCCGTCGGGTCCGGTGATCGCCGCCGGCTCCACCGGATCGACTCCCGCTACGGCCCGGCTGCTGAAGGTCATCGCCGGACTGCCCGGGGGCGCGGTGGTTTTGCCCGGCCTGGACTGCGACCTTGCCGACAGCGCCTGGTCCCAGATTGATGATCAGCACCCCCAGGCGGCGCTGAAGCGGCTGCTCGACCAGGCAGGTCTGGCCCGCACCGCCGTCCGGGAATGGCGGCCGGTGGCCGACATGCGAGGCCGCTGGCGCCGACGACTGATCAATGAAGCCCTGAGACCCGCCTCCGCCACCGACGACTGGCTCAATGTCATCGCAGCCCTGAAGGCCGAGGCCGGCCCCGGGATCGATCCCTTTGCCCAGGGCCTCCAGGGCCTGACCGACATTGTCGCCCGGTCGGAGGACGAAGCGGCGACCATCTGCGCCCTGCTGATGCGCGAATCGCTCGAGTCCCCCGACCAGACCTGCGCCCTGGTGACGCCGGATCAGGGCCTGGCCCGGCGGGTGACCGCCCGGCTGGCCCGTTGGAACATCGATGTCGACAGTACGGCCGGGGTCCCCCTGACCCTGACCCCCGTCGGCGCCCTGGTCCTGGGCCTGGCCGGCCTGGCGATCGATCCCCTCGATCCGGTCGGCCAGCTTCAGGTCCTGAAGAGTCCCCTGTCCCGGCTGGGAAGATCGCCAGAGGACCTGCAGTCGGATCGTGAGGCGCTGGAGCGCTACGGTCTGCGCGGACCCCGGCCCGCCGACGCCCAGGCCCTCGGCGATCGCCTGGCGGCGGTCTCGCGCCGGTCTCCGGTCCTGGACGGGGCCATCGAGCGTGCGGCGGGGCTGTCCCGCGACCTGGCCGCCGTGGTCACCCCCCTGGCGGCCTGTTTCGAGACCGGCCTGGCGGACGCCGGCGCAGCCGCCTCGGCCCTGGCCCTGGCCCTCGAGGGGATCGCCGCAGGGGGCGCCGAAAGGGGCGCCGAAAGGGGCGAGAGTCCCTGGAGCGGACCGGACGGCGAGGCCCTGTCGCGGTTGCTGGCCGATCTGATCCGCCATGGTCCGGTCCTGCCGCGCCTGTCGCCCCAGGCCTTCATCAATCTGGTCCAGGGACTTCTCTCCCAGGCCTCGGTCCGGGGCGGGGAAACCACCCACCCCAGGCTCCATATCATGGGCGCCCTGGAAGCCCGGATGACCCGGGCTGACCGGTTGATCCTGGCCGGCCTGGAAGAAGGAATCTGGCCAAGGGGCGGGGCGATCGACCCTTTCCTGTCCCGGCCGATGCGAAAGACCCTCGGCCTGCCCAGTCCGGAGCGCCGGGTCGGGCTGTCCGCACACGACTTTTCCCAGGCCGCCTGCGCGCCGGAAGTGGCCCTGGTCAGCACCGCCCGGCGAGGCGGCGCCCCGGCGACCCCCAGCCGCTGGCTCTGGCGCCTGCGGACCCTGGTAAAGGGGGCCCTGGGCCCTGACGCCCGGGATGATGGCGCGAGCCTGCCCACCCGGCCGGACCTCGCTGTCCTGGCCTCATGGCTGGACGCGCCGGACGGCTATCGTCCGGTCCCCCGGCCTGCACCGGTTCCCCCGGTCGAGGACCGGCCCCGGACCCTGGCCGTCACCCGGATGGAAGCCCTGACCCGGGATCCCTATTCGGTCTGGGCCCGCGATATCCTCAGGCTGTTTCCCCTCGACCGTCCCGATCAGCTGATCGAGTCCCGGGCCCGGGGCACGGCCATCCATGAAGCGTTCGAGCTCCTGGCCCGGGACTGGAATCCCGCCGACGGCCTGGCGGCCAGCAGCGCCCGGTTCGAGGCCCTGTATCTGGACCGGCTTCTGGCCCAGGGCCTGACCGAATCCGCCATGGCCCGAGAACAGGCTCTTGCCCGGGAGGCGGCGGACTGGGCGGCGGCGTTTGAAACCCGTCGGCGCGCTGATGGCCGTAGCATCCATGTCGAGGTCAAGGGCCAGATGACGCTGGATGTCCAGGGCGTGCGCCATGTCCTGACCGCCAAGTCCGACCGGATCGAGCTCACGCCGGAAGGCCTGGCCCATATCCTGGATTTCAAGACCGGATCCGCTCCGACCCTCAAGATGGTCGATACCGGATTCTCGCCCCAGCTGACCCTGACGGCCGCCATCCTGGCGGCCGGCGGCTTTTCCGCCCTGGCCGACAGGGCCCGGATCTCCGGCGATCTTGCTCCCGGCGATCTTGCCCCCGGCGATCTTGCCCCCGGCGATCTTGCCCCCGGCGATCTTACCTATGTGAAGATCACCGGCCGCAACCCGGCCGGCCTGGAGGAGACCCGCAAGTCCGGGGGCAAGACCCTGGAGGCGGCGGAACGTGCGGTCGAGGGCGCGCGGAGCCTGCTCGGCCAGTATCTCGACCCGGCCAGGGGCTATGCCAGCCGGATCGCGCCGCAGTTCGTCAAGTCCTACCCCGGAGACCATGACCATCTGGCCCGAGTCTTCGAATGGTCTACCGGCGGCGACGGGGATGAGCCGGAATGAGCCAAGTCGTCGATTCAGCCCAGGCCCTCGCGGCCGATCCAGCAGTCAATGCCTTTGTCACGGCCAATGCCGGGTCGGGCAAAACCAAGACCCTGATTGACCGGGTGGCCCGGCTCCTCCTGGCCCGCACCCCTCCGGCGGCCATCCTCTGCGTGACCTACACCAAGGCCGCCGCGGCGGAGATGCAGGGCCGGCTGTTCGCCCTGCTGGGCGACTGGTCGGTGCTGGCCGATGACGGGCTGAAGGCGCGTCTGGCCGATCTTCTGGGAGAGGATGTCGAAGGCCAGGATCTGGCGGAGGCCCGGCGGTTGTTCGCCAAGGCGCTGGAAACTCCCGGCGGCCTGCGGATCCAGACCATCCATGCCTTCTGTGAACAGCTGCTGCGGCGGTTTCCCATGGAAGCGGGGGTATCTCCCAACTTCACGGTCATGGACGATGCGGCGGCGGCCCAGGTGATCCATGAGGCCCGGACCCGCCTTGCCCGGTCCCTGCAGCCCCGCACCCGGGGTTCGACCCGCACGGGCGAACCTGACGACCTGCTGTCCCGGGCCTATGGCCGGATGGCGGTCAGCCTGGACTACAAGGCCTTCGAAGATCTTTTCGCCACCTTCGAGGCGCGGCGCGGTCCGCTGCTGGCCTATCTGGAAGGGCTCGATGGCCCGGGAGCGCTCGAGGCCGATGTCTGGCGTCGGTGCGGGTTCGATCAGCCCTCCAGCGCCGAGGCCATCGAGGCCGGGGCCCTGGCCTATTGCACGCCCTCGCTCTGGCGTCAGGCGGCGGGGGTGCTGGCGGCCGGCTCCAGCACCGACCAGAAGATGGCGGCCGGGTTCCTGGCCGCCGCCAATGCCAGTCCGGCCACCCTCGACGGCCTGCTGCCCCTCTTTTTCGTGACCGATGGCCAGGGCGACCGGGCGAAATGGATCGAGAAGACGGCCGGCCTCAAGACCCATCCCGATGTCCGGGCCGGACTTCTGGAAGAGCAGCGTCGGCTGGAGATCGCCCGGGACCTGCGGCGGGGGGCCCGGATCGCCGAGGACACGGTCTGTGTCCTGACCCTTTGCCGGGCCTATAGCCAGGCCTATCACCAGGCCAAGCTGGACCGCGGCGTCCTGGATTTCGTCGACCTTGTGGCCAGAGCCAGGGACCTGGTGGCGGGTGCGCCCGGCGCGCCCTGGGTGCTCTACAAGCTGGATGAAGGGATCGAACATATCCTTATCGACGAGGCCCAGGACACGGCGCCGGAACAGTGGGACATCGCCCGGGCCCTGACCGACGAGTTCTTTTCCGGCGAGGGCCGGCCCCGCCCGGCCGGGTCCCCTGACCGCACCCTGTTCATCGTCGGGGATGAAAAACAGTCGATCTACAGTTTCCAGGGCGCTGATCCGGACAGGCTGCTTGAGGAGACGCGAGGCTATGTCAGCCGCATCAACGGCATCCAGAGGCGGGCGATCCGGGCCCCCCTGAAGACCTCCTACCGGTCGGTTCGCGCGGTGCTGGACGTGGTCGATGCGGTCTTCACCGCGGATCGCACCCAGGACGGGGTCCGGCCTCCCAGCGGCGATCAGGTTTTGCGCCATGAGGCCTTCCGGTCCAGCCAGCCGGGCTGTGTCGATCTCTGGCCGCTGGAGGAGGAATCGCCGGACGAGCCGCGCCTGGCCTGGGACCTTCCCCTCGACCTGGAACGGGAAGGCAGCGCCAATCGCCGCCTCGCCGAGCGGATCGCCGCCGAGGTCAAGGCCCTGATCCGGAGGGGCGACACGGTCTATGACCGCAAGGGTGAAGCCCGGCCGGCGCGGTATGGCGACGTGATCGTCCTGGTCCGCAAGCGCCGGGCCCTGTTCGAGGATATCATCCGCGCCCTGCGCAAGGCCGGCGTCCCCGTGGCCGGGGCCGACCGGCTGGTCCTGTCCGACCATATCGCCTTCCATGACCTCTTGGCCCTGGCGCGGTTCGTGCTGTTTCCCCGGGATGACCTCAACCTGGCCGCCCTGCTCAAGAGCCCGCTCTGCGGCCTGGATGACGCCCAGCTCTATCCTCTGGCCCATGGCCGCGGGGACACCCCGCTCTGGGACCGTCTCCTGGCGGCCACGGCCCCCGAGAGCATCGTCTGGGCCGTCGGCATGCTTCGCCAGACCCTGGCCCTGGCCCCGGGGCGGCCGCCCTTCGCCTTTTTCAGCCGCGTGCTGGGTCTGACCGATCCGGAGGGCCGCTCCCTCAGGTCGCGTATGGTCCAGCGGCTGGGATCGGAGGCCGGGGACGTCATGGAGGAATTCCTGGCCCGGGCCCTGGAGGCGGAATCCCGGGGGGTTCTCGACCTCGAACGGCTGGCGGCCGCCTTCGAACGGCTCAACATCTCGGTCAAGCGGGAGATGGAATCGGGCGGCGACGAGGTGCGGGTCATGACCGCCCATGGCGCCAAGGGGCTGGAGGCCCCCATTGTCTTCCTGCCCGAGACCACCACGGCGGCCAGCGGACGGGGCTCGCCTCTGATGGAGACGGCCTGCGGCGGCTTTCTCTGGTCGGCCAGCACGGAACAGGACAACGGCCCGGCCCGCGCCGCGCGAGACCGCCGAAAGAAGCGCGAGGAGGGTGAGGCCTGGCGCCTGCTCTATGTCGGCCTGACAAGGGCCCGGGACCGTCTTGTCCTGTGCGGTCGCAAGCCCCTGAAGGCGGTGGACGGCACCTGGCGCCAGGTGATGGACCTGGCCTTCGATCATCCCGCCATCGCCCCGGGGGTCCGGACCGTGACCACCCCGGACGGATTTCAATTTCGGCGCTATGGTTCCGACCCCGTCCCGGCGGTCGCCAGAGCCTCGGATCCCCGGCTGCCGGTCGAACGACCGTCCTGGTTCGCTCGCCCCGCGGATGCAGGATCGCCCGTCCTGGCCTGGGCTTCGCCGTCCCAGGCCGCCAGTCGGGCCAGGACGCCTGCGGCCTCGCCCCTGGAACAGTCCGGCGGGCTGGACCGGTTCCGCCGGGGGGACATCATTCACCGGCTGCTGCAGATGCTGCCTGACCTGCCGGAGACGGAAAGGATGGCGGCGGCCCGCCGGATGCTGGATCGCGAACCGGGCCTGTCGCCGGCGCAGAAGGACGAGATGCTGGCCGCCGCCATGGGCGTCTTGCACCATCCCGATTTCGCCGAGGTTTTTGCGGAGGGGTCCCGGGCCGAGGTCGCCCTGGCCGGTTCGGCCCCGGACCTGCCCGGCAACCTGACGATTTCCGGCCGGATGGACAGGATTCGCGTCACCCGGGACCGGGTCCTTGTCGTGGACTTCAAGACCAACCGCCCGGCCCCCGCCGTGGTCGAGCAGGCCGATCCCGACCATGTCGCCCAGCTGGCCATCTATGCCGCCGTGCTGCGCCAGATCTTTCCGGGCCGCCCGGTCTCCGCCGCCCTGGTCTGGACCGACGGGCCAAAGCTGATGCCCCTGCCAGAAAAGATGATGGCCGAGGCGCTGGCTGCGTTGCCCGGGAGCCGTTGACGCGGTTCGCAGGGTCCTTACATGCTGGATCAACAACGCGGCGCCCGAGGCGCCTTTCAGGGAGTTTCTCCATGAGCACCGTGACGGTGACTGACGAATCCTTCGACCGGGATGTGCTGCAGGCCGAAGGGCCGGTGCTGGTCGACTTCTGGGCCGAGTGGTGCGGCCCCTGCAAACAGATCGCCCCGGCCCTGGACCAGATTTCCGAGGAACTGGCCGATCATGTCACCATCGCCAAGGTCAATATCGAGGACAGCCCCATGACGCCCTCGCGTTACGGCGTGCGGGGCATTCCCACCATGATGCTGTTCCGGGGCGGCCAGATGGCCTCCATGAAGGTCGGCGCCATGCCCAAGCAGAAGATCGTCGAATGGCTCGCAGAAGCCGGCGTCAAGGCCGCCTGACCGGCTCCCCGACTATGCTGCCCAGAGGCGGCCCCGCCGCCTGATGGGCCCGTTCGCGACCTTGCTTGACCGGCTCAGCCTGACTCCGGGCCGGTCCGCCAAGCTGACCCTGCTGCGCGACTTCCTCAAGTCCCGGCCGGACCCGGAGCGGGGCTGGGCCCTGGCCGCCCTGACCGGCGACCTTTCCTTCGCCGCCGCCAAGCCCGCCGCCATCCGCAAGGCGGTCGAGGCGCGTATGGATCCCCTGCTGTTCCGCTGGTCCTATGACTATGTCGGGGACCTGGCCGAGACCGTCGCCCTGGTCTGGCCGGCCCGGCCCGGGGCCAACCGCCAGCCGGACCTTTCGGAGGTGGTGGAGACCCTGGCCCAGGCGCGCCGCGCCGAGGTTCAGCCCCTCATCGAAGGCTGGCTGGACGCCCTGGACCCCGACGGCCGCTGGGCCTTGCTGAAGCTTCTGACCGGGGGGCTGAGGGTCGGGCTTTCCTCACGCCTGGCCAAACAGGCCTGCGCCAATCTGGCCCAGCTGAACGGGCAGGATATCCCGGTCAGTGCGGTGGAAGAGGTCTGGCACGGTCTGAAGCCCCCCTATCTGGAGCTGTTCTCATGGCTTGAAGGCGCGACGCCCGCCCCGGCCATGGACGCCCCCGGCCGGTTCCGGTCTGTCATGCTGGCCCAGGCCATAGATGAGGCCGTCGATTTCCCGAGGCTGGATCCTGCAGCCTATGCCGCCGAATGGAAATGGGACGGCATCCGCATCCAGGCGGTCAGCGAGCGCGGACAGCGACGCCTCTATACCCGCACAGGCGACGACATCAGCCACGCCTTTCCCGATGTCGTTTCCCACCTTTCCTTCGAGGGCGTGCTGGATGGCGAACTGCTGGTGATCCGCGACGGCGTCCTGGCTAGCTTTGGCGATCTTCAGCAACGGTTGAACCGCAAGACCGTCGATGCAAAATCCCTGGCAGCCGCGCCCGCCGCCATCCGGGCCTATGATCTATTGGTGGAAGGCCCTGACGACCTGCGTTCGCTGCCCTTCGCCGAGCGGCGCAATCGGCTGGAAGCCTTTGTCGCAGCCGCCGCCTCGCCCCGTATCGACCTGTCGCCGCTACAGCCCTTTTCGGACTGGGCGGCTCTGGCGGCCCTGAGAGCCGACCCGCCGCCCGGCGATCCGGTGCTTTCCGAAGGATTGATGCTGAAGCGCCTGGATTCAGCCTACGAGGCCGGACGCCCCAAGGGACCCTGGTTCAAATGGAAGCGTGATCCCCGCCTGATCGATGCCGTTCTCATGTACGCCCAGCGGGGCCACGGCCGCCGGTCCAGCTTCTACAGCGACTTCACCTTCGGGGTCTGGAGACCGGATGAGGCCGGCGTGCGAAGCCTGACCCCGGTGGGCAAGGCCTATTTCGGCTTCACCGACGAGGAACTGAAACAGCTCGACAAATTCGTGCGCGACAACACGGTCGATCGCTTCGGCCCCGTCCGGTCGGTCAGGGCCTCCGAGGATTTCGGTCTGGTCCTTGAAGTGGCCTTCGAGGGCCTGCAGCGTTCAACCCGTCACAAGAGCGGCGTCGCCATGCGGTTTCCGCGGATCAGCCGGATCCGTTGGGACAAGCCGGCCCGTGACGCCGACGACCTGGCGACCCTCGAGCGGATGCTGGGCGCCTGATCAGCTGCCGCTGCAGCCGTTCCGTCCGGGTCCCTTGACCACCCTGCCGCCCTTGATGACCCCATCGACCTTTTCCAGAAGACGGATGTCGGCCAGAGGGTCGCCCTTGACCGCGATCATGTCGCCGAAATGGCCGGGGCTGAGGGCGCCCACATCGGCGCTGCGGTTCAGCAGGGCGGCGGAGACGGCGGTCGCCGACTGGATCGCCTGCATCGGCGTCATGCCGTAGCGGACCATATAGGCAAACTGCCGGCCGCCCAGACCGTAGGGATAGACCCCGGCGTCGGTGCCAAAGCTCAGTTTCACCCCGGCCTTGACCGCCTTGCGAAAGCCGATCCGCTGGACCTCTGTGGTCTCGAGATTCTTGCGCAGATATTCCTCCGGCCAGCCCTCGCGGCGGCCGGCCTCGTCGATCCAGTCGCCGTTGAAGATGTCCATGTCCAGCCAGACGCCCCGCGCCCTGGCCAGGGCGATGCCCTCGTCGTCGATCAGGCTGGCATGTTCGATGGACCGCGCCCCGGCCCGGATCGCCGCCTTGATTCCCTCGGCGCCATGGGCATGGACGATACAGTAGCTGCCATGGGCCCTGGCCTCGTCGCAGGCCGCCTTCATTTCTTCCTCGGTCAGCTCCATCTGACCGGGCTCGCTGCCGATGGCCAGGACCGCGCCGGTGCCGATGATCTTGATGAAGTCGGCGCCCTGTTGCAGCAGATAGCGGGCCCGGTCCCGGGCCTCCGCCGGGGAACGGGACTCACCCAGGCGAAAATCCGCCGGAATCCCGACATCGGGCGCGGCGCCCGTCACGGCCCCGCCGCCGCCGGGCACGGTGATATAGGCCCCGGCTACCGCCATGCGCGGGCCTTCGACCTGACCGGCCTCGATGGCGTCGCGCAGGGCGACATCGCTGAGGCCCCGATAGACCCCCACATCCCGCACGGTGGTGAACCCGGAATGCAGCATCACCCGGGCGGTCTCCGCGCCCTTCAGGATGGTCGCCGTGGCTGAATGTTTCAGGGGCTCGGCCGGGTCACTGGTCTGGCCATAGCCGTCCGCGACATGGGTGTGCATGTCCAGCAGTCCCGGCAGGACGGTGTAGCCCGACCAGTCGATGACACAGGCGCCGGCCGCGGGGGCAGCCCAGGGCGCGATCGAGGTGACCCGCCCGTCCGTGACGGTGATCAGCCGGTCTGTCAGGACCTGGGCCGATTCCGGGTCGATCAGTTTGCCGGCGCGGACCTGTACCGTCTGCGGCGGCGCTGCAGTCTGGGCCGCCTGAGCCGCCGGAGTCGATGTCGCCGCCAGCATCGCCGCCAGGGCCAGTCCCCAAGTCTTCATCAGCCCGCTTCTCCCCGGCGACAGCCGACTGCCGCCCCTCAGGCGATGAATAGGGCCGGGCCCGGCGGGGAAATCAAGCCTCGCCGGTCCTGGTCGACGGACCGGACAGGCTTCCAGAGCCTGTTCCAACAAGAGCATGTTCCAACAAGTGTGAAGCGGCTATCGGATCGAAACAGGCTCAAGCCCTTTGAATCAGAGCCTGTTTTTCCGTTACGATCGGTTCGATCAGAACGGAACAGGCTCTAGCCGTTGAAGGCCCTGATGGCCTCGATGATCTGGTTCTGGGTCTCGGCGTCCATATAGGGATGCATGGGCAGGGCCAGGACCGTCTCGGCCGCTGCTTCGGTGACCGGCAGTCCGCCCGGCCCGGCGGGGAAGCCGGCATAGGGTTCCTGGACATGCATCGGGACCGGATAATAGACGGCGGTGGGCACGCCCTGGGTCTTCAGATGGGCCGCCAGGCCGTCGCGGTTGTCATGCTGGATGACATACTGGGCCCAGGTCGAGACACCGCCGGCGATCACGGACGGGACCGACTTCACCGAGCCCGCCAGGCCTTCGGCGTAGCGGCTCGCCACGCCCTGCCGCAGGTCGATTTCTTCGGCGAAGATGGCCAGCTTCTCGATCAGGATCGCCGCCTGCAGGGAATCCAGCCGGCTGTTCATGCCGATCCGGGCGTTCAGATACTTGGTGTCATGCTCGAAGGTGCGGCCCGCCAGGTCCGGGGCCACCGCCTTGCCATGGACCCGGTAGCTGTCCATCAGGTCCCAGAGGGTCTGGTCATTGCAGAGCACCGCCCCGCCATCGCCGTAGCAGCCAAGCGGCTTGGCCGGGAAAAAGCTGGTGGTGGCGACATCGGCCCAATGAAGCGGGTGTTTTCCATCCAGGGTGCAGCCAAAGCCCTGGGCGCTGTCGGCGATCAGCTTCAGGCCATGACGGTCACAGATGGCCCTGAGGGCCGGATAGTCGGCGGGCTGGCCGAACAGGTCGACGGCGATCACCACCCGGGGGGTCAGCTCGCCACGGGCCTTCACGGCCAGGATGGTCGCCTCGAGATGGGCGGGGTCCAGATTGTAGGTATCGGGCAGGACGTCGACGAACACCGGTGTCGCGCCGGTCCAGGGAACCACCTCGGGCGTGGCGGCGAAGGTGAACGACGGACAGAAGACCGCGTCGCCGGGGCCGATCCCCCAGGCCATCAGGGGCAGGGCGATGGCGTCCGTGCCATTGGCGCAGGACAGGGCCAGCTTCGCCTGGCCGAACTCGGCCAACTGGGCCTCGAAGGTCCTGACCTCGGGACCCATCACATAGCCGCCATGGTCCAGGACCCGGCCGATGGCCTGGTCGATCCGGTCGCGGATGCGGCGTTGCTGGGCGGCGAGGTCGATGAAGGCAATGCTCATGCTGGCCCCTTAGCCCCGGCAGAAGGCGGATTCGAGACAATAGCTGTAACCGGATGTTTCCTGGTCCGGATCAGAGCGGCAGGCCCGTGCGGCGCGCGGCGTCCAGAAGAAAGGCCTCCAGATCGCCGCCGGTGAACAGGTAGCCGTCGATGCCGGCGGCCCGGGCGGCCTGCATGTCGCTGTCCTTGTCGCCGATCATCAGGGCCCGATCGGCAGCGATGGCGAAGTCAGCGAGGCCCCGCAGGATCATGCCGGGATTGGGCTTGCGGTCGGGATGGTCCGCCTGACGGTAGCGCTCCTCCGCAGCGTCCTCATGGAACGGGCAGTGGTAGATGGCGTCGATCTTCGCTCCCCCGATGGCCAGCTGGCGCCGCATCTCTTCGTGGAAACCGTGCATCTGGGCCTCGGAATAATAGCCCCGTCCGATTCCCGACTGGTTGGTCGCCACCAGCACCAGGCCCCCGGCCCGGTTGACCCGGCCGATCGCGGCCATGGCGCCGGGAATCCAGACCAGTCTGTCGGGGTCATAGGCATAGCCATAGTCCTGGTTGAGGACGCCATCACGGTCGAAGATCACGGCAAAGGGGCTGGCCATGAAGCAGGATGTAGCGGGCGAGGGCAGGGCCCGCCACCGGCGACCATCACTTTCCGGCGGCTATTTCAGCAATTGGCCGGCGATCAGGTTGCGCTGGGTCTCGCTGGTCCCCGAATAAACGCTGGCCGCCCGGACGCTGAAGTGCCGGGCTGTGGCCATGGCGGCGATATCCAGTTCGGGTTCATCCAGCCCGAGGACCGCCAGGCTGGCGGCGGCGGCCGGGCCGGCGGCCTCCATGGCCAGTTCGGCAATCCTCTGATGCAGCTCGCTGCCGATCAGCTTCATCATCGAGGGGGTGGCCCGGGCCCTGGAATCCCCACTGTCCTGGGCCCGGCCGCTGGGCAGGGCGTCCAGTTCCAGCCGGGTAAAGGCCTCCAGCTCGATGGCGAGGCCGGCAAGACGGCGGCGGACATGGGGCTCCACCCCGTCGCCGGCCGCCTCGATGGCAAGGGTCGCCCGACGCAGGGCCTTGGCGACCAGGACGGCGGGGGTGTTGTTGGCCCGGGCCAGGGACATCAGCCGCTTGGCCACCGTCCAGCCGTCGTTCTCGGGTCCGATCCGGTTTTCCACCGGAACCCGGACATCATCGAAATAGACGGCGTTGAACTCGTGCTCGCCCGACAATCCCGGGATCGGCCGGACCGACAGGCCCGGGCTGTCCATGTCGATCAGCAGGAAGGTCAGCCCCTGCTGGCGCTTCTCCAGCTGGGCCGTCCGCACGATGGCGAACATCCTGTTGGAATGATGGGCGCCAGTGGTCCAGATCTTGGAGCCATTGACGCGGTAATGGTCCCCCTGACGCTCGGCCCGCGTGGCGATGGCGGCCAGGTCCGATCCGGCCGAGGGCTCGGAGAAGCCCTGGCACCAGAGGTCGTCACCCTTGAGTATGGCCGGCAGGTAACGCGCCTGCTGGGCGGCCGTGCCCATCTCGATCAGCAGCGGGCCCAGGCTGCGGATCCCCCCGGCGAACAGAACCGGGGCGTCATTGCGTACGCATTCCTGGTCGAAGAGGAACCGCTGCCGGGCCGTCCAGCCGGCGCCGCCCCAGGCCCTTGGCCAGGCCGGGGCGATCCATCCCTGCCGATGGAGCCGGCCCTGCCAGATCCGGCAGGCCTCGATATCCGAATGGACCCCCAGGGTCCGGCGTCCGGCCTCCCTGAGGTCGGGGGTCAGGGCCTTGGCCAGGAAGGCCCGGACCTCGGCCAGGAACAGGGCCTCGTTCTCGAGGGCCTGGCCTGCGGGACACAGCGGGCGGGCTCTCAGCTCCGGAAAGGTCATGGCGGCGTCACCGTCGGGCATGGCGGCCTCAACTCAGCTGGCTGCGGATGGAAAGGGCCTTGTGGCCGCGGGCTCCGGGTCCGGTGACTTTGGCGATGGTCCGCATGGGAAAGGGGGTCAAGGCTGCCGTCCTCCAGGCCCCTTGGGGGCGCCCGTGGAGGCAAGCCTGCGCCCTGGACCCCATGACCTCCAAGGGTCTGGGCGGATTCCGGCGCAAGTTTTGATCTGGATCAAGGGGTTAGGCTACGGACAGGGGGCGGCCGTCTCTCATGCCGGCCGTTCCTGGTCCCCTTCGGATCGGAGGGGACTATCGGTGCAGGATCTCTTCCAGGGCGGCCGCGACCCGGTCCACATCGCTGTCCTCCATGGCCGGGAACAGGGGAAGGCTGAGGCAGCGGTCATACCAGGACCGGGCCCCCGGCAGGTCCAGCGCGCCATTGGCCTCCTGCCAATAGGGCTGGCTATGGACCGGAATATAATGGACCTGGCTGCCGACGCCGCGGCTGGCCAGGCCCTGCATCAGCGCCGCCCGGTCAATCCCCGCCGCCTCGAAATCGATCAGCACAGAATAGAGATGCAGGGCTGGTTGCGACCAGACGGGCCTGTCCGCCGGCGTCAGCAGGGGCGACAAGCGGGCAAGCCGGGCGTCATAGAGCCTCGCCAGATGCTGGCGACGGGCGATGAAGTGATCCAGCCTGCCGAGCTGTGAAAGTCCCAGAGCACAGTTGATGTCCGGCAGGCGATAGTTGAATCCCGGCCGGGCCATTTCATAGACCCAGGGATCGGCGCCCGGAGGCCGGGTCATGCCGTGGCTGCGCAGGACCCTCAGCCGCCTGGCCAGGTCGCTGTCATTGGTCGTGACCATGCCGCCTTCGCCCGTCGCAATGGTCTTGACCGGGTGGAAGGAGAAACAGGCCATGACGCCGTGGCGGCTGTCTCCCACCTGTTCGCCGCCGGATCCGAAGTTCATCCGCGATCCAAGGGCATGGGGCGCGTCCTCGACCAGCACGGCGCCGGCTGCGGCGGCCAGGGCCTGCAGCGCCGGAAGATCACAGACATCGCCGCGCAGATGGACCGGCAGAACCGCCGCCGCCCGGCCACCGGGGCATCGGGCCAGGGCATCGGCCAGGGTCTCGGGCGTCATCAGGCCGCTATCGGGGTCAACATCGGCGAACACCACCCGGGCGCCGACATAGGCGGCGCAGTTGGCGGTGGCCAGGAAGGTGATGGACGGAACCACGCAGACATCGCCCGGCCCGATCCCCAGGGCCAGCAATGTCAGGTGCAGGGCCGCCGTGCCATTGCTGCAGGCCACGGCGTCGGCGCTGCCGACCCGTTCTGCAAAGGCCGCCTCGAAGGCCTCGACCGTCGGACCTGTGGTCAGGAAATCACCCCGCAGGGCGGTCGCCACCGCGGCGATGTCGGCCTCGTCGATCGACTGGCGGCCATAGGGCAGAAAGGGCGGGCCGGCTTCCATCAGACCCCGTTCTCGGCCAGCAGGGCGCGAAGGCCCTCGGCGGTCAGCCAGTCGTCATTGCTGTCGCTGGCATAGGCGAACCCCTCCTCGACCAGGGTCGCGCCATCGGCATCGCCAAAGGCCTGGCGGCTGTATTCCACAAAGGCCGGCTCGATGATGTAGCGATCGGCCATCTCCAGGGTCTGTCGGGAATCGTCGGCCCCGACCATGGTTTCATGCAGCTTCTCGCCGGGCCGGATGCCGACCAGCCGGATCTCGGCCTCCGGGGCCATGGCCCGGGCCAGGTCGGTGACTGTCATGGACGGGATCTTGGGCACCAGGATCTCGCCGCCGCGCATCATCTCCAGGGATGACAGGACGAACTCGACCCCCTGGTCCAGGGTGATCCAGAACCGGGTCATCCGGGCGTCGGTGACAGGCAGGCTGGTCGCGCCCTGGGCCAGCAAGCGCCGGTACAGGGGAACGACACTGCCCCGCGATCCAACCACATTGCCGTAGCGAACCACCGAGAACCGGGCGCCGATGTCGCCGGACAGGTTGTTGGCCGCGACAAAGGTCTTGTCCGAGGCCAGCTTGGTGGCGCCATAGAGATTGACCGGGTTGCAGGCCTTGTCGGTGGACAGGGCCACCACCTGTTTCACGCGGTTGGTGAGACTGGCCCAGACAACGTTCTCGGCGCCCACCACGTTGGTCTGGATGCATTCTGACGGATTGTACTCCGCCGCCGGGACCTGTTTCAGGGCCGCCGCATGGATGACGATATCGACCCCGCGCAGGGCCAGGGTCAGGCGGGACCGGTCCCGCACATCCCCAAGGAAGAAGCGCATTCGGGAATAGTCCTCGGCAGAGAACCTTTCCCGCAGTTCGGTCTGCATCTCGCTCTGCTTCAGCTCGTCGCGGCTGTAGACGATCAGCTTGCGCGGTCTGTAGCGGGTCAGGACGGTTTCGATGAACCGGCGGCCAAAGGATCCCGTCCCCCCGGTGATGAGGATCACCTGGGCGTTCAGATCGAGGTTTCTTGGGGCGAATCGGGTCATCGCGTTTCCCTGTTTCGGACGGAGTCTCCTGCGAGTTGGCCCGTCTGTCACCTGCGCGCTAACAGCGCGTAAACCTCGTTGGCCCAGACTGACGTCATGACCCGTCGCCTGGCTCTTGTCGCCCTGATCTCCCTCATCGCCTCGATGGCGCTTGTCTCGGGCGCCGACGCCGCCGGTCCGGAGAAAAAGAAGGGCGGCGGACTGTCCTTCCTGCAGATCAGGACCCTGACGGTCTCGGTGTTCCGGCCCAATGGCAGCCGGGGCGTCATGACCATGGAGACCGGGCTGGATATCGCCGATGACGGACTTCGGGAGCGGGCCGCGGCCTCGACCCCGAGGCTGCGGGCGGCCTTTACCCAGGTCCTGCAGATGTATGTCTCCGGCCTGCCGGCGGCGATGGCGCCCGACGCCGACTTCATGGCCCAGAAGCTCCAGCGGGAGACCGACAGGATTCTCGGCAAGCCCGGCGCCAAGCTGCTGATCGGCACCATCATGGTCAACTGACCGTCGGGGTCAGAGCATTTTCCGGCAGGTTTGAAGCCGCCATCGGCTCGACCCAGCTTGCTACAGCGCGCGCCAGCCAATGTCGGTGCGATGAAAGCCGCCCGGGAAGTCTATGGCGGCGACGGCGGCATAGGCCCGCTCCCGGGCCTCGGCCAGGGTCTCGCCCCGGGCGCAGACATTCAGCACCCGGCCGCCCGAAGACAGCAGGGCGCCGTCGGCCTCGCGCCGGGCGCCGGCATGGAACACCACCGTATCCGGGCCGAAATCCTGGTCGGCGCCGCGGATCAGGCCGCCGGTGACCGGACTGTCCGGATAGCCATCCGCCGCCAGGACGACACAGACGGCGGCCTCGTCCCGCCAGACGGGCGCCGTACGGCCGGCCAGCCCGCCCCGGGCGGCGGCGTCCAGCCAGGGCAGCAGGTCGTCTTCCAGCCGCAGCATCAGGACCTGACACTCGGGATCGCCGAAACGGGCGTTGTATTCCACCAGCTTGGGGCCCTGATCGGTCAGCATCAGTCCCGCATAAAGTACGCCGCGATAGGGACAGCCCTCCGCCGCCATGCCCTTCAGGGTCGGAACAATCAGTCGGTCATAGGCCTGCTGGATCAGATCACGGGTCAGGACCGGGGCGGGGCTATAGGTCCCCATGCCGCCGGTATTGGGCCCAAGGTCGCCGTCATAGGCCCGCTTGTGGTCCTGGGCGTAGCCGAACAGAACCGCCGTCTCGCCATCGCAGAGGGCAAACAGCGAGGCCTCCTCCCCGACCATGAACTCCTCGATCACGACGCGCGATCCCGAAGCCCCGAACCGCCCGCCCAGCATGTCCAGTATGGCGGCGTCAGCCTCCTGGCGGGTGGCGGCGATGACCACGCCCTTGCCGGCGGCCAGGCCATCGGCCTTGATCACATAGGGGGGGCTGAGGCTGTCCAGGAAGGGGGCGGCGTCGTCGGCCCTCTCGAACACGCCATAGGCTGCGGTGGGCAGGTCATGCCGGCGACAGAAATCCTTGGTGAAGGCCTTGGACGACTCCAGCCTGGCCGCGGCCTCGGTCGGGCCGAAACAGGCGATGCCGGCCGCCAGCAGCCGGTCGGCCAGTCCCGCGGCCAGGGCGGTTTCCGGCCCCACCACCACCAGATCGGCGCTGATTTCCCTGGCCAGGGCCACCAGACCCGCCACATCGTCAGCCTTGACCGGTCGGGTTTCGCAGAGCGCCGCCATGCCGGCGCTTCCCGGGGCCGCCACCAGCCGTTCAAGCACAGGGGACCCGGCGATCTTCCAGGCCAGGGCGTGTTCGCGGCCGCCAGATCCGACAAGCAGGACTTTCATGGCCGCGATTTCGCCTGCTGTGATGGCCGGGTCAAGACTGCTGTTCGGGGCCCGAAGCTCGTCGATGTAATGAAAATGTCATAAAACTGTCGCGCGCCGCAATCATTGGCCCGGCATGGGCTATCCTCTCAGCTCGCCCCGCCTCAGGACGAATCGGCTGCATGCCAACGCCTCTCGCAATTGCCGCACTGCTGGTCGTTTCTCTGGCGGTCTATGCCCTGGGTCGGCGGAGGGTTGGCAGACTGTCCGAGGGCCAGTCCCTGCATTCCCTGCCTGGCTATTACGGCCTGTGGATCGCCCTCTGGACCGGCGCGCCGGCGGCCCTGGTCCTGCTGCTGCTGATGGCGGGCGGTCCGCGTCTTGAATCAGCCCTTCTGACGGCCAACCCCCCGGCGGTGGTGGCGGCCATGCCGTCCGAAACGGCCCAGGCCTTCTGGAGTGACGCCAAGGCCCTGGCCGACGGGCAGTCGACGACCCGGATCGCCTGGTCCCCGGACGAGCGCAAGGTTCTGAAGGAGAAAGCGGCCGAGGCTGCTGCCCTGGAGAGCCGGATCCAGCTCGGCGGCCAGGCCGCCGCCCTGGTGCTGGTACTGGCGGGTTTTCTGCTGGCCTGGCCTCGGCTGGCCCCCCAACTGCGGGCCCGTAACCGGGTCGAGGGCTGGATCGGCGTCCTTCTGGCGCTCTGTTCGGCGGCCGCCGTCCTGACAACGATCGGCATCATCGCCTCGCTGCTTTATGAGTCGCTGCGGTTCTTCCACTCTGTGCCGCCGCTGGATTTCCTGTTCGGTCTGGACTGGCAGCCGCAGATCGCCATGCGGGAGGATCAGGTCGCCGCCAAGGGCGCCTTTGGCGCTGTGCCGCTTTTCGTCGGCACCTTCCTGGTGATGATCATCGCCATGTGCGTGGCGGCCCCAGTCGGCCTGTTCTGCGCCATCTATCTGTCGGAATATGCCGGCCCCCGGACCCGGTCGGTGATCAAGCCGATGCTCGAGATCCTGGCCGGCGTCCCGACCGTCGTCTACGGCTTCTTCGCCGCCCTGACCGTCGGGCCGGCCCTGCGGGGCTTCTTCAACTATATCGGCAGCTGGCTGGTCCAGGGTCCGTTTGACCCCCTCGGCCAGTATCTGATGGCGGTCCAGAACGAGATGGCCCTGACCGCCGGGGTGGTCATGGGGATCATGCTGATTCCCTATATCTCGTCCCTGTCGGACGACATCATCAATGCCGTGCCACAGTCCCTGAGAGACGGCAGCTACGCCATGGGCGCAACCCGGTCCGAGACCGTCAAGCGGGTGATCCTGCCGGCGGCGCTTCCCGGGGTGATGGGGGCCATGCTGCTGGCCGTGTCCCGGGCTATTGGCGAGACGATGATCGTCACCATGGCTTCCGGCGCCCAGGCGAGGATCACCGCCAATCCCCTGGACTCGGTCTCGACCGTGACCTTCCAGATGGTGCAGCTTCTGACCGGCGACCAGGAGTTCGACAGTCCCAAGACCCTTGCGGCCTTCGGCCTGGGCCTGACCCTGTTCCTGGTGACCCTGACCCTGAACGTGATCGCCCTGCAGGTGGTCCAGAGGTACCGGCAGGCCTATGACTGACCCCCATCTCTCCCCTGCCGCAGCCTCGCGACTCAAGGCCCGTCATGCGGCCGAGCGACGGTTCCGCCTCTATGGCCAGCTGGCCATACTGGTGGCCCTGGGATTCCTGGCCGTGCTGCTGGCCCGGGTGGTGCATCAGGGATACTCGACCTTCTGGACCCATTCGGTGACGCTCAGCGTCTATCTCGATCCGGCCCGGATCGATCGGTCGGATCTGGAAGGCAACAATTTCGACTATCTGGCCGCCGGCGACCTGCTCAAGCGCCTTGAGGTCAATGATGACGCACTGGGCCTGGCCTCGGGCGAGGCCATGGACCTGGTCTCGCGGGACATCGGTTTTGCCCTGCTGGACCGCATCAAGGCCGACCCCCGGGTGATTGGAACCACCTTGACCCTGACGGTTCCGGTCAAGGCCAATGCCGATCTCTATTACAAGGGCCAGATTCGCCGGGAGACCCCCGCAGAGGACCGGAAGCTTTCGAACCGCCAGATCGACTGGCTGGACCAGATGAAGCGCGAGGGCCTGGTCAAGGGTCATTTCAACAGCGGCTTCTTCACCCGTTCCGACTCCACCGAGCCGGAACAGGCCGGGGTCCTGGGCGCGGTCGTGGGCTCGGCCCTGATGCTGCTGGTCGCGGCCCTGATCGCCGTGCCCACCGGCGTCCTGGCGGCGGTCTGGCTTGAGGAATTCGCTCCCAAGGGACGCCTCAGCAGCTTCATCGAGGTCAATATCAACAACCTCGCGGCGGTGCCGTCGATCGTCTACGGCCTGCTGGGACTGGTGCTGTTCATCAACTGGCTGGGCTTTCCCCGGTCGGCGCCCCTGACCGGGGGCATGGTCCTGGCCCTGATGAGCCTGCCGACCATCATCATCGCCACCCGCGCCTCCCTGAAGTCCGTTCCGCCCTCCATCCGGGAAGCGGCCCTTGGCATGGGCGCCAGCCGGACCCAGACGGTTTTCCATCATGTCCTGCCCCAGGCCATGCCCGGGGTGATGACCGGGGTCATTCTGGCCCTGGCCCATGCCCTGGGTGAAACCGCCCCCCTGCTGATGATCGGCATGGTGGCCTTCACGCCCGGTCTGCCCGAAACCCTGCAGAGCGCCGCCAGCGTCCTGCCGGTCCAGATCTTCATCTGGGAAAATGCAGCGGAGGCGGCGTTCCACGAGCGCACGGCCGGCGCCATCATGGTGCTGCTGGCCTTCATGATCGTGATGAACACGGCCGCCGTCATCCTTCGCAGCCGTTTCGAGAAGAGATGGTGATGAGCGATCCATCCAGCGAAGCGCCCTTGTCCGGACCCCATTCCATGCCCCACGACACCCAGGTTCGCGCCACCCCCGTCGCCGCCGGCGCATCCTCCCAGCCTGACATCAAGATCCACTGCGCTGGGGTCGATGCTTTCTATGGCGAGAAGCAGGCCCTGTTCGACATTTCGCTGGATATTCCGGACCGCGCCGTCATGGCCTTCATCGGCCCCTCGGGCTGTGGCAAGTCGACCTTCCTGCGCTGCATCAACCGGATGAACGACACCATCCCGGGCGCCCGGGTGACCGGTCGGATCGAGATCGACGGCCAGGACGTCAATGGCAAGGACGTCGATCCGGTGGTCCTCAGGTCACGGGTGGGGATGGTGTTCCAGAAGCCCAACCCCTTCCCCAAGTCGATCTTCGAGAATGTCGCCTATGGCCCGCGCATCCACGGACTGGCGACCAGCAAGTCCGAACTGGCCGACATGGTCGAGGTGGCCCTGAAACGGGCCGGCCTCTGGGATGAGGTGGCCGACCGTCTGCAACAGCCCGGAAACGGCCTGTCCGGCGGACAGCAGCAGCGGCTGGTGATCGCCCGCGCCATTGCGGTCCAGCCCCGGGTGATCCTGATGGACGAACCCTGTTCGGCCCTGGACCCCATCGCAACGGCCCGGATCGAGGAACTGATCGACGATCTGCGCCGCCAGTACTGCATCGTGATCGTGACCCATTCCATGGCCCAGGCCGCCCGTGTGTCCCAGCGCACCGCCTTCTTCCATCTTGGCCGTCTGGTCGAGCATGGCATGACCGAAGAGATCTTCACCAATCCGCGTGAGCCCCGCACCCAGGATTACATCACCGGCCGGTACGGCTAAGGCCTGAAGAGAGGGCCAACCCATGCAACAGCACATCGTCACCTCCTATGAGGAAGAGCTCAACCATCTGACGGCGGAAGTCGCCCGGATGGGCGGACTGGCGGAAGCCCAGGTCTCCGATTCCATCCAGGCCTTCGCCCGACGGGACATCGCCCTGGCCGAGGCCGTTTCCCAGCGGGATCGACGGATCGACGCCCTCGAGGCCGAGATCGAGCGCTCGGCCATCCGGCTGATCGCCCTTCGTCAGCCCATGGCCGTCGATCTGCGCCGGACTGTCTCGGCGATGAAGGTCGCCATGAACCTGGAACGCTGCGGGGACCTGGCCAAGAACATCGCCCGCCGGTCCCTGGTCCTGGCGGAAACCGACCCGGCGGGCCCCGTGAGCCGTTCCATCGAGCGGATGGGCAAGCTGGTGGCCGGCAGGCTGAAGGATGTTCTCGACGCCTATACCAGCGGCGATGTCGACGCCGCCATCGGGGTCTGGACCCGGGACGACGAGGTCGACGAGCATTACGAAAGCCTGTTCCGCGAACTCCTGACCTACATGATGGGCGACCCCAGGACGATTACGCCGGGCGCCCATCTGTTGTTCGTGGCCAAGAATCTCGAACGCATCGGCGACCACGCCACCAATATCGCCGAGATCATCCACTTTGAAATTCTCGGCCAGGACCTGGTCGATGAACGGCCCAAGGGTCTGATGGTGAAACGATGACCACTCCCACCATAGTGATTGCCGAGGACGAAGACGCCCTCGCCACCCTGCTGCAGTACAATCTCGAGAAGGAGGGCTACCGGGTCCTCATCGCCGGCGACGGCGAGGAGGCCCTGATCGTCATCGACGAGCATAATCCCGATATCCTGCTGCTCGACTGGATGCTGCCCAAGGTCTCCGGGATAGAGGTCTGCCGCCGGCTGCGGCAGAAGACCGAGACCCGAAACCTGCCGATCCTGATGCTGACCGCCCGGGGCGAGGAAAGCGACCGCATCCGGGGTCTGGACACCGGCGCCGACGACTATGTCGTCAAGCCGTTTTCCATGACCGAGCTGCTGGCCCGTATCCGGGCCGTACTGCGCCGGATCCGGCCGGGCCTGGCCGATGACCGGCTGGCCCATGGCGATATCGTCGTCGACCGGGTGTCGCACCGGGTCAAGCGCCAGGGCAAGGAGGTCCACCTCGGCCCCACGGAGTTCCGCCTGCTCGACCATCTGATCCAGCATCCGGGCCGGGTCTTCAGCCGTGAACAACTGCTGGACGCAGTCTGGGGATCGGACGTCTATGTCGAGGCCCGGACCGTCGACGTCCATATCGGCCGGCTTCGCAAGGCCCTGAACACCGGGACGGAATCAGATCCGATCCGCACGGTTCGCTCCGCCGGCTATTCCCTGGATATGGAATAGCCGACGGGGACTCTTCGAACCCGTCAGCCTGCCGCCATCCAGCGTTTCCGGACCTGGACGCCCTTTCCTGGATCGTCGGTGAACAGGCCGTCGACCCCGGCGTCCAGCAGGGCCCTGAACATCACCCCGACCTGTCCCTGCGCCTGCATCCGTTCAGCCTCTGATCCTTGGGTCGGCGCCTGAAGCCCGGTCGGCAGGAAGTAGTTTTCCTTGCGGACCGTCCAGGGGTGAACCTTCAGGCCCATGGCGTGGGCCATGGGAACCAGTCTGGTGGGAGGCAGCAGCCGGGCGCCGTCATTGGGAACCACCAGCCCCTTTTCCGGTCCGATTCCCTGGGCATAGGCGCTGATGGCCTTGAGGCCGGAGGCGCCGGTCATCTCCGAATACCGGACCTTTGGCAGGTCGGCCGGGCCGCCTTCGTCGCTGATCAGCTGAATCCTCGGCGTCTCCACCAGCTGGCTGATGGCCTTCAGGGGGCCCACCTCGAAACACTGGATGAAGACAGCGGCGCTTGCCCCTCCCAGGCCGTGGACCCTCAGCCGGTCGGCCAGCCGGGGCTCCATGGACAGGCCGATCCTGGCGAAATGTCGGGGATGTTTCATCTCCGGATAGAGGCCGATGGTCCTGCCGGTGCGACGGGATTCGGCCCTGGCCAGGGCGATGACCTCCTCGAAGGTCGGGATCGGGTCCTGGCCGTCATAGGCGGTATTGGCCGGCCGGATCTGCGGCAGCCGCTCGCGGCACCGCAGGGTCTTGAGTTCGGCCAGGGTGAAATCTTCCGTGAACCAGCCGGTCAGGGTCTCGCCCTCGATGACCTTTGTGGTTTTCCGGTCGGCAAAACCGGGGCGGGCGGCCACGTCGGTGGTTCCGGAAATCTCGTTCTCGTGCCGGCAGACAAAATGGCCATCCCGGCTGAGCACCAGGTCCGGTTCGATGAAATCGGCGCCCTGGGCGATGGCCAGTCGATAGGCGGTGAGGGTGTGTTCGGGCCGGTCGCCGCTGGCGCCGCGATGGGCGATGATCAGGGGCCGGGGCCTGACTCCCGTCGCCGCGCGGACGCCCGTCGCGCCTGAAGCGGCCAGGGCCAGGGCCGTCAGGGCCAGTTGACGCCGATCGATCATGAAAGGTTGTCCTTGGTGTTGGCCACAGGCAGCCAGACGGTGAAACTGGCCCCGTGGCCTTCGGCGCTCTCGACGGCCATGCCGCCGCGATGCCGGTTGACGATATGTTTGACGATGGCCAGGCCGAGGCCGGTGCCCGCCCTGGCGCCGCCACTCTTCTGTCCCTCGACCCGGTAGAACCGTTCTGTCAGGCGGGGCAGCCGGTCCCGGGGGATCCCGGGGCCATGATCGGTCACCCGAATCACGGCGAAACGCCGGTTCTGCGGGCGGTCCGGGGCCAGCAGGGTGATCCTGGTCGCCCGCGGGTCGCGTGGCAGGGCGATGGACTCGTCGGGCCGGTCCGGCAGGACCTCGATGGACAGCACTGCCTGTGCGGGGGAGTATTTCACGGCGTTCTCGATCAGGTTCTGGATGACCTGCAGGATCTGGTCCCGATCCCCCTCGACATCGGCCGCGCCCTTTTCGGGAAACGCGATCTCGACCTGGAGGGATTTTTCCCGAACCAGGGGGACGAGGGCGTCAAGGACATCCGTCGCCGCCAGCGCCAGGTCCAGCCGGCCCGCCGGGGCTATATGCTCGTTGAGCTCGATCCGGGACAGGGACAGCAGGTCGTCGATCAGCCGGGCCATCCGCTCCGCCTGGGCCTGCATGATGCCGAGGAACTTTTCCCGGGCGTCCGGATCGTCTCTGGCATGGCCGCGCAGGGTTTCGATGAAACCTGACAGGGAGGCCAGCGGGGTGCGCAGCTCGTGGCTGGCATTGGCCAGGAAGTCGACCCGCATCCGTTCGGCCCGTCGGACATCGGTTTCGTCCCGCAGGGTCAGCAGGGCCAGGCCGCCCGAGTCTCCCCGGCCCAGGGGGCGGGTCTGGGCCGCCCAGACCCGCTCCTGGGCGCCGCCGGTTTCCATGACGGCTTCGCCGGCCGCGCCCAGCAGGGCCTCATCGACCGCTTCCAGAACTTCAGGATGCCGCAGGGCGGTCAATAGCCGCGCGCCCTCGACCCGGATCGGAAACAGCACCCGGGCTGCGGCATTGGCGAAAATGATCCGCCTGGCCGCCGGCTCGGACGGATCGCCTTCGATGACCAGCACCGGATCGGGCAGGCTTTCGACCAGAGTCCTGAACGGGCCGGGGGGTTCGGTCGGGGCGGCGGGCGAGGCCTCCCCGGGCCTGGCCACGATCGGTGACGAGGCTTCGGCGGTGCGTCGCGGCCACAGGGTATTCAGGATCGACACAGACGACCTCGATTCGGGACGGGCGGCGCCCTAAGGTACATGGACATATGGCGCCCGCATGAACCTTGCGATAGACGAGGGGGGCCCGGTTCTGGGATTGGGAATAGATGTCTGACGCATTTTCGCCGCATCGCGGAGAGACGAGAGTGTCTGGCTTGGTTGCGGGGAAATTGACCCATGGTTCGTAAGCGTCTGGTCGCCACTGTGGCTGCCGCCCCGCTGTTGTTTCTGGCGGGCGGAGCCCTGGCTGAAACCACCATCAGCAATACCCGGACCGATCCGGTCACGACGGCGACCGTCAATGCCGGCGCCGCGGACGACATCAAGGTGGCCACCGCCGGCAAGTTCGCCCTCACCGCCGCTGGCCCGGCCATCACCGTCAACAGCAACAATGACGTGGTCCTCGAGGGCAGCATCAGCACCAAGGCGGTCAATGGCGCCGGGGGTATTCTGGTCCAGGGCGGCTTTACCGGCGATGTCACCAGTTCCGGCAACATCACCATGGACGACGACTATACGCCGGCCGATTCCGACGCGGATGGCAAGGACGGCGACGAGGACGGTGAATTCGCCGAAGGGACCGGTCGCTACGGCATCAAGGTCGTCGGTCCGGGCGCCATGGACGGATCGCTCCTCAATTCCGGCGGCATCCAGATCACCGGCAATGACTCGGTGGGCATCAGCCTCGAGACCGGCATGACCGGGACCCTGCGCAACTATGGTTCGGTTTCGGTGATCGGCGACAATGCCGTGGGCGTTCGCGTCGCAGGATCTGTCGCCA
>JARWZW010000048.1 GCA_029866155.1 Caulobacter sp.
GTGATTCGATCCTCGACCTCGTGGCGGAAGTGGCGGAACAGGCCCTGGATCGGCCAGGCCGCCGCATCGCCCAAGGCGCAGATCGTATGGCCTTCAACCTGGGTGGTGACGTCAAGCAGGGTATCGATCTCCCGCATGTCCGCCTCGCCGGTCGCCATCCGCTCCATGACCCGCCACATCCAGCCAGTGCCTTCCCGGCAGGGGGTGCACTGTCCACAGCTCTCATGCTTGTAGAAGTAGCTGAGCCTCGCAATGGCCCGGATCAGGTCAGTGTCCTTGTCCATCACGATGACGGCGGCGGTGCCCAGGCCCGATTTCAGTTCGCGCAGGGCATCGAAATCCATCGGCAGGTCTTCGCACTGCTCGGCCGGAATCATCGGCACGGAGGATCCACCCGGAATCACGGCCTTGAGATTGCCCCAGCCGCCCCGGATGCCGCCGCAATGGGCCTCGATCAGCTGCCGGAAGGGGATGCTCATCGCCTCCTCGACATTGCAGGGCAGGTTCACATGGCCGGACACGCAGAACAGCTTGGTGCCGGTGTTGTTGGGACGGCCGAACCCGGCGAACCAGCCGGCGCCCCGGCGCAGGATCGTGCCGACAACGGCGATGGATTCGACATTGTTGACCGTGGTCGGGCAGCCATAGAGGCCAGCGCCGGCCGGGAACGGCGGCTTCAGACGCGGCTGGCCCTTCTTGCCTTCCAGCGATTCGAGCAGTGCGGTTTCCTCGCCGCAGATATAGGCGCCGCCGCCATGGTGCACGAACAGGTCAAAGTCCCAGCCGTGGATATTGTCCTTGCCGATCAGCCTGGCCTCATAGGCCTGCTTGATCGCCGCCTCGAGTACCTCGCGCTCCCGGACATACTCGCCACGGATATAGATGTAGCAGCTGTGGGCCTGCATCGCGAAACTGGCGATCAGGCACCCTTCGATCAGCAGATGGGGATCATGACGCATGATCTCCCGGTCCTTGCAGGTGCCCGGTTCGGACTCATCGGCATTGACCACCAGATAGTGGGGACGGCCTTCCTTGACCTCCTTGGGCATGAAGGACCACTTTAGGCCGGTGCCAAAGCCAGCGCCGCCACGGCCGCGAAGGCCACTGTTCTTGACGTTGTCGATGATCCAGGCGGCGCCGTTGTCCAGCATGTCGCGCGTCGCATTCCAGCAACCGCGCGCCTTTGCGCCGTCCAGCCCCCAGTCCCGAAGACCGTAGAGATTGGTAAAGATGCGGTCCTTGTCTTCAAGGACGCCATTCGTGGTCAAGGTTCCGACTCCTTCGCCTCCGCGCCGGACCTCCCGTCCGGAACGGCGTCGACGCACGACCTCCTCTTCATCCCTCCCCAGGGCGACCGTGCGGCTGGCGGGCTCCGCCGGTTGAGGACCTGGCGAGGGCGTGGCCGGCCCGGTTGGCGGGGCGGTAGGAGTCGACGTCTGGCCGGACATAGCCGTTCCGTAGCCAGAGACCAATGATGAAGTTGCTCCCGGTGCAGATGGAGGGCTCGCAGGAGCCGGACCCGCCAGGGCGAGGGCCCCGGCAGCGTTCATTACCAGCCCCAGGCGCTTGAGCACCCTGGGACGGGCTGGCCGCGACCGAAAGGTCAGTGGACGCTGTCGACTGGTCGAACTGGGCCCCATGGCCAAACGCTCCGATGCGAGACGCCACCCCGCTGGCGTCCGCGACCTACTGTGGCCCATCTGTCGAACGGACGCATGACAGCGCGCCCAAACGGCGAGCGCCTGCCTTCAAATCAGGCGTCCGGGTTGAACGGATTGGCCCGGCGCCAGGCGGTGCGTCGCCAGATAACATAGATGAACAGAAGCCAGCCAGCCGCCAGAAGACCATAGCCGCCCCAGATCAGGGCGTGGGGAAAGTCCCGGACAAACCGGGAGGCCACCAGAAGGGCCGCCCCCGCCAGGATAGTGCAGAAGCCGAACAGCCGCTCCCGGCGGTAAAGGCCGCGAAGGGCCTCGATATAGGCGATGCGTTTCAGGTTGCGGGCGACCTCGTCTTCCACGCCAGCGCCCTCCCCCTGCCCGGCCTCAGCCAGCCGGTTCCGAGGCCTTGGCCGGGGCGTTGGGCAGGGTCATGGGCTGGGCCGCCGAGCCGTCATAGAGCGCAGGGTCCGTCAGGGTGCGGATCGCGTCCTTGGGTTCGGAGGCCAGCCGGCCGTCATAGCTGCCCGGCTTGGGCGAATCGCCCGCCGCAAAGTCATCGAGGATCTGGCCGAGGCTCTCAGGCGTCAGGTCCTCGTAGTAGTAGTCATTGATCGCCGCCATCGGAGCATTGCAGCAGGCGCCAAGGCACTCGACCTCTTCCCAGCTGAACCTGCCATCCGCCGAGACGTGGTTCTTGGGGCCGATCCTGGCCTTCAGCACAGTCTTCAGATCGTTGGCGCCGCGCAACATGCAGGGCGTCGTACCGCAGAGCTGGACGAAGGCGACCTTACCGACCGGTTCCAGCTGGAACATGGTGTAGAAGGTGGCGACCTCCAGGACCCGGATAACCGGCATGTCCAGCATCTGGGCGATGACCCGGATGGCCGGCTCGGAAACCCAGCCTTCCTGCTTCTGGGCCAGCCAGAGCAGGGGGATCGATCCGGACTGCTTGCGTTCGGCCGGATACTTGGCCAGCCAGAAGGCCACCTCCTTCATCGACTCCTTCGAAAAGGCGAAGCTGTCGGGCTGGTCTTTGGCAAGGCGGCGGACGGACATCAAATCTCTTCCACTTGAGAGGCGGCGGCGTTGAAGACTCTCCGGCCGATCCGCGAAATCAGCCGCCGATGTAGCTCGTCCGCCCCGGCGCCACAATGGCCGGAAGGCAGCCTGCGCCAACTGGCCTGAAGCGATCGCTGCGCCGCCTGGCCGCGCGGCCTGACCAAACCCAGATTGGTCCGGCCCATCGCCCGGTCGCGCTATTTGAGGAAATCAACCCGAGCGATCCTGTCGCCCCGGAAACTGTAGATGGCGACCACCTCGAACGGTTCCGAGTCCGGGGTCCGGTAGACCCGTTCATGATCAACGACCCGCGCCCCGACGACGATGCGCGACAGCAGTTGCGCCCTGTTCTGCGGGAAGGTCCCGAACAGTCCGACATGCCGCTCGCGATAGCCCTCGATGCCCTTCAGATTGGGCGTCGCGTTGAGGTCTGCGATCTCGACATCGTCGGTATAGTGCCTGCAGAGGGCGTCGACATCCTGGGCGTTGTAAGCGTCGAGCTGCGCCTGGGCGATATCGGCGGGGGTCAACGATCGACCTCGCCGAACACGATGTCCAGACTGCCAAGGATGGCGCTGACATCGGCCAGCATGTGACCGCGGTTCATCCAGTCCATGGCCGCAAGGTGCGCAAAGCCCGGCGCCCGGATCTTGCAGCGATAGGGCTTGTTGGTGCCGTCGGAGACCAGATACACGCCGAACTCGCCCTTGGGCGCCTCGACCATGGCATAGACCTCGCCCTCCGGTGTCCGGAAGCCTTCGGTATAGAGCTTGAAGTGATGGATCAGGGCTTCCATCGACATCTTCATCTCGGCCCGGCGCGGCGGCGTAACCTTGTTGTCGGTGGTCATAACTGGACCACGGACCGTGCGCAGCTTTTCGCAGGCCTGGCGGATGATCTTCGTCGACTCCCGCATCTCCTGCATCCGGCACAGGTAACGATCGTAGCAGTCGCCGTTCTTGCCCAGCGGGATCTGGAAATCGAAGTCGTTGTAGCATTCGTAGGGCTGGTTGCGGCGCAGATCCCAGGCAATGCCGGATCCCCGGACCATGACGCCCGAGAAACCCCAGGCCAGGGCCTGTTCCCTGGTGACCACGCCGATATCGACATTCCGCTGCTTGAAGATGCGGTTGCCGGTGATCAGCCCTTCGATGTCGTCGCAGACCTGGGGGAAGGCTTTGGCCCAGCTGTCGATGTCCTCGACCAGTTGATCGGGCAGGTCCTGGTGAACGCCGCCCGGTCGGAAATAGTTCGAATGAAGACGAGCGCCGCAGGCCCGCTCGTAGAAGATCATCAGCTTTTCGCGTTCCTCGAAGCCCCAGAGCGGCGGGGTCAGGGCCCCGACGTCCATCGCCTGGGTCGTGACGTTCAGCAGATGGCTGAGGATGCGGCCGATCTCGGAATAGAGCACCCGGATGATGCTGCCGCGGATCGGCACCTCGATGCCCAGCAGCTTTTCGATGGCCAGGCAGAAGGCATGTTCCTGGTTCATCGGCGCCACATAGTCGAGGCGGTCGAAATAGGGGACGTTCTGAAGGTAGGTCCGGGCCTCCATCAGCTTTTCGGTGCCGCGATGCAGCAGGCCGATATGGGGATCGACCCGTTCGACCACTTCGCCGTCCAGTTCCAGTACAAGGCGCAGAACGCCATGGGCGGCCGGATGCTGGGGTCCGAAATTGATGTTGAACTTGCGGACCGGCGTTTCGGGGATCACGGCCAGGTTCGAGGCGTCGTCAGCCATCAGAAAACTCCCTGGGCAATCGGGTTCAACATGAGGGCCGACATCATTTCGGCTCTGCCTTCTGGTCGCCGGGCAGGACATAGTTCGCCCCTTCCCAGGGGCTCAGGAAGTCGAAGGCCCGGAACTCGGCGATCTTCACCGGCTCATAGACCACCCGCTTCAGCTCGTCGTCGTACCGAACCTCGACATAGCCGGTCATGGGGAAGTCCTTGCGTAGCGGATGCCCATGGAACCCATAGTCGGTCAGGATGCGGCGCAGGTCGGGATGGCCCTCGAAGAAGATGCCATACATGTCGAAGGCTTCACGCTCGAACCAGTCGGCGACCGGGTAGACGCCCGTGATGCTGGGGACCGGTGTGTCCTCGTCCGTCGACACCTTCAGGCGAAGCCTGTGGTTCCTGACCATCGACAGCAGGTGATAGACCACCTCGAACCGCTGGCGGCGATCCGGATAGTCGACGCCGCACAGGTCGATGAGCTGCTGGCAACGACTGGCGGAATGATCCCGCAGGAGGGTCAGGGCCTCAACGACCCGGTCGCGGGGCGCGGTCAGGGTCAGTTCGCCAAACGCCAGTTCGGCGGATGTGATGGCCCCGTCGCTGCTGGCGACCAGGGTTTGGCCCAGGGTTTCCAGGGTCGTGTCGGCGGCGGTCATGCTCATCGCTCGATCGTCCCGGTGCGACGGATCTTCTTCTGCAGCTGCAGAACCCCATAGACCAGGGCCTCGGCGGTCGGCGGACAGCCAGGAATATAGATATCGACCGGAACGATCCGGTCGCAGCCGCGCACAACGCTGTAGCTGTAGTAATAGTAGCCGCCGCCATTGGCGCAGCTGCCCATGCTGATGACGTAGCGAGGCTCCGGCATCTGGTCGTAGACCTTGCGCAGGGCCGGGGCCATCTTGTTGGTCAGGGTGCCGGCGACGATCATCACGTCGCTCTGTCGCGGGCTGGCGCGAGGGGCAAACCCGTAGCGCTCCAGGTCGTAGCGCGGCATGGCCGACTGCATCATCTCGACGGCGCAGCAGGCCAGGCCGAAGGTCATCCACATCAGCGAGCCCGTCCGGGCCCAGGTGATCAGGTCATCAGCGGCGGCCACGACAAAGCCCTTGTCGGCCAGGCGGTCCGAAATGGCGTCGAAATAGGGGTCATGCAGGCGGGCGTCGTAGCCCTCGACCGTCGTGCGCCCTGCGGACAGGGCCGGCGCCGTCTGACCGGCCGGAACGATTACTCCCATTCCAGGGCGCCCTTCTTCCATTCATAGACAAAGCCGATGGTCAGAACGCCCAGGAAGGTCATCATGGACCAGAAGGCGAACTGCGAGACATCCGGCGGCAGCTTCATCAGGCTCACCGCCCAGGGAAACAGGAAGGCTACTTCCAGGTCGAAGATGATGAAGAGGATCGACACCAGATAGAATCGGACGTCGAACTTCATGCGCGAGTCGTCAAAGGCGTTGAAACCGCACTCATAGGCCGACACCTTTTCCGGGTCGGGCGCACTGGGGGCCAGGATGGCCGCGCCGAAGATGAAAACCAGACCCAGCACCGTCGCGATCCCGATGAAGATCACGATCGGCAGGTACTCGAGAAGGAAGGCGTCCATGGGATTTCCAGGCGGGAGTCGGGCGCGTTGTAGACCAAGCTTATCGGGGGTTCAAAGGGGATTGCAGCCCTTGCGACGATCAAGGCGCCACAAGACCGTCTGCGGACCTTGCGCCAATCGCCCATCCGCCATCAACGACGCCCGATGCGCTTGATCTCCCAGTCCAGAGAGACCCCGGTCTGGGCCAGGACATCAGCCCGGACCTGCTCGCCCAGGTCCTCCAGATCGGCGGCTGTCGCCTCACCGGTATTGATCAGGAAATTGGCGTGCAATGGCGAGAACATGGCCCCGCCCCGCAGCTTTCCACGCCAGCCCGCCTGATCGACCAGTTTCCAGGATGAATGACCGGGCGGGTTCTTGAAGGTGGAACCGCCGGTCTTGTCGCGGATCGGCTGGGTGGTTTCCCGCCTTGCGGTGATCTGGGCCATGCGGTCGCGAATCCCGTCGGGGGCCTCGGCTATTCCCTCGAAGACGGCGCCCAGGACGATCAGGCCGGCCTCCTGCAGGGCGCTGTGGCGATAGCTGTAGCCAAAGCCTTCGCCGGAAACCTCATGCACCTGCCCCTGCCGGTCCATGACCCGCGCAGAACGGATGACCTGCACCGTCTCGGCGCCATAGCAGCCAGCGTTCATGATCACCGCGCCACCCACGGCTCCCGGAATACCGGCATAGAATTCCAGTCCGGCGATCCCAGCGTCAGCGGCCTTGCGGGCGAGGATCGCGTCCGGCACCGCGGCGCCTGCCTTCAGGCTTGTCGCGTTCAGGACCTCGACGCTGTTGAAGCCACGGCCCAGCCGGATCACCACGCCGTCTACGCCGCCGTCCCGGACCAGAAGGTTTGATCCCACGCCGATGGTCAGGACCGGGATGGCCGGATCCAGCGCCGCAAGGAAATCGGACAGGTCCTGTTCGTCGGCCGGAAGGAAGACGGCGTCTGCAGGTCCCCCCACCCGGAACCAGGTGAAGGGCGCCAGGGCCTCGTCCCTCAGAAGGGACCCGCGCACGGCAGGCAGCACAAGGCTCATCGAAGCGCCGCCGCCTTCCGGGCCGCCGTATCGGCATGCCACAGCACCAGGCGCATGGCCTCTGCGGGATCATAGGTTTCAAACACCGGGGTGCGGACCTGTCGTTCCATCTGGAACATCTCGAACCGGACCGTGGCGGGGGGTGAACTGACATCCAGCCAGAACCCGTCGGTATAGCCCCGTCCCTTGTCGAGCATCGGCAGGAACCGGCGCGGAATCCGTCGCCGGCCGGCCTCGTCCTCTATCTGCCGGATGAAACTGGCGCTGTTCATCAGGCCGGGGTCATGACTGAAGGGCTTCGAGCTGGTCCGGCAGGGCATAGGACCAGCTGGTGATATCCCCTGCCCCCAGCAGAACCACCAGATCGCCAGGCCGTGTTTCCTCGGCGACCATGGCCGCCAAGGCGCCCGGGGACGTCAAGGCCAGCGCCCGCCGGTGGCCAAAACGCTTCAGCCCCTCGATGAGGGCGTCGCGGCCGACGCCTTCGAGGGGCGCCTCACCGGCCGCATAGACATCGGCCACAATGACCGTGTCAGCGTCGTTGAAGCAGGCCGAAAACTCCGACATCAGGTCCCTCAGACGGCTGTAGCGATGGGGCTGCACCACGGCGATGACCCGGCCGCCCGGCGTCACGGCCCGCGCGGCCTTCAGCACGCTGGAAATCTCGACCGGGTGATGGCCGTAGTCATCGACGATCCGCACGCCACCGACCACGCCGGTGGTGGTGAAGCGCCGCTTGACCCCTCCAAACTCGGCCAGGCCCTTGCGGATCGACTCGTCGTCCACAGACAGCTCCCGCGCCACCGTGATGGCCGCGAGGGCGTTCAGCATGTTGTGGTCGCCGGCCATCGGCAGGGTGAGGCCCTCCAGCAACCGGGAAGCCCCCTCACGCGGGGTGAACTGGACGTCGAACTTCGCCCCGTCAGGTCCCATCGAGACGTTCAGGGCCCGCACCTCGGCCTGGGGATTGACCCCATAGGTCACCAGCCGGCGGTTCTCCACCCTTGCGGCCAGGGCCTGGACCTCCGGATGGTCCAGGCAGACCGCTGCGAAACCATAGAAGGGGATGTTCTCGACAAAGTCGCGGAACGCCCGCTTGACGCTTTCGAAATCGCCGTAGTGGTCCAGATGCTCAGGATCGATATTGGTGACAACGGCGCAGGTGGACTTCAATTTCAGGAAGGTCCCGTCGCTTTCGTCAGCCTCGACGACGATCCAGTCGCCCTCCCCAACCTTGGCGTTGGTGCCATAGGCGTTGATGATCCCGCCATTGACCACCGTGGGGTCCAGGCCGCCGGCATCCAGAAGGGCAGCGATCATCGAGGTGGTGGTGGTCTTGCCGTGCGTGCCCGCCACCCCGATCGAGAACTGCAGCCGCATCAGTTCCGCCAGCATCTCGGCGCGGCGCACCAGGGGCAGCCGCCGCTCCCTGGCCGCGACCATCTCGGGATTGTCCGCCTTGACCGCGGTGGAGAAAACTACGGCCGAGGCCGCTTCGATATGGCCCGGGTCGTGTCCGATGAAGATCCGCGCGCCAAGCTGTTCCAGACGTTCGGTATTGGCCGAGGCCTTAACGTCGGATCCCTGGACGGTGTAACCGATCCTCAGCATGATCTCGGCAATGCCGCTCATGCCGATCCCCCCAATTCCGATGAAATGGACAGGACCAAGGTCGAAGGGAACGGGGCGGCGACGGGCGATCATGATTGGCGGATTAGAGGATATTCGAGGCCGCCGCCACACCCTCCTTCCGCCCGGAGGGCTGTGATGGGTCTAGCCGCCGGTCGCCGTCCGCTCGACCAGATCGGCCAGGTCTTCCGCCGCCCGCGGTTTGGCCACCGAGCGGGCGCCGGCCGACATTCTTTCAAGCCAGTCTGAGTCCGACAGCAGGGCCTTGAGCGCTCCGGCAAGACTGTCGACGGTCAATTCATCCTCTCTGGCCACTGCCGCCGCATCCGCATCCTCGAGCAGGCGGGCGTTGAACCGCTGATGATCATCCGCAGCGATCTGCAGCGGGACGAGGATCGAGGGCTTTCCGGCCACCGCCAGTTCACAGACGGTGGAGGCGCCGGACCGGCCAATGACGATATGGGCAGCGGCCAATCGACCGGCCATGTCCCGGAAGAAGGGCGCAACCTCGGCCTTGACCATGGCGTTGGCATAGGTTCGTCGCGCCATGTCCATGGATTCCTTGCGGGTCTGCTGCTGCACATCCAGTCGCGCGCGAACGGCTTCCGGCAGGCGCAGGATCGCCTCGGGCGTCAGTTCCGACAGAAGCCGAGCGCCCTGGCTGCCCCCGGTGATCAGCAGGCGAATGGGCCCATCGGCGGTCGGCGCCTCATAGGGGCGATCGAACAGGGCGCGGATCTCCGGCCTGACCGGATTGCCGACCACGTGGGCCCGGTCCCGCACGGCAGGACTGGCCAGTTCAAGGGTGGGAAACGCGCAGGCCACCTGGGTCACATGAGACGCCAGGAACCGGTTCACCCGGCCAAGCACGGCGTTCTGTTCATGGATAACTGTCGGCCGCTTCTGGGCCAGGGCCGCGAGCAGGGCCGGCAGGCTGGGATAACCGCCAAAGCCGACCACCACGGCGGGGTCCAGCCGCCTGAAGGCCGACCGGGCCTGCAGGAAGCCCTGCAGGACGGCCCAGCCGGCGCGGATCATGCCGGGGATATCCCCTGCCCTGGCCGTCGCCGCCGAGAGGGCGATCCGCTCATCAGCCGGAAACTTGTCGGCATAGAGGGCGCCGCGCTCATCGGTCGCCAGGACAACCCGCCAGCCGCGGGCGATCAGCACCTCGGCCAGGGCCTGGGCCGGAAACAGATGACCGCCGGTGCCCCCGGCGGCGATGACGGCAAGTCTGGCGGCCATGTCAGTCCTCAGGCGAAGGCGCCGGCCAGCGGGGCGCTGTCGGCCTGGTCAAACGCACCTGGCCTGCGGCGGGTCAGGCCGAGGGCCATGCCCATGGTCAATCCCATCGCCAGCATGGATGAGCCTCCGTAGGAAATGAACGGCAGCGTCATGCCCTTGGTCGGCGCCATGTTCAAGTTGACCGCCATATTGATCAGCGCCTGTTGCCCGACAAGCACGAACAGGCCGGCGGCCGCCACCTGTTCGAAGGAATCGGACAGCTTCATGGAGCGATAGAGGCCCCGCACCATGAGGAAGGCGAAGACCCCGATCAGGGCCAGGGAAAACACCAGGCCATATTCCTCGGCCGCCACGGAATAGATGAAATCCGTCTGCAGGTCGGGGACGCCCTGCTTCATCACCCCCTCGCCCGGCCCCCGGCCGAACAGCCCGCCATTGGCTATGGCTTCCGAGGCTTTGGTGATCTGGTGGGTGTCGGCCCCTTCCGGGGACAGAAACCGGTCAACCCGGCTTCGGGCGTGAGGCAGCAGGAGATAGATGGCGCCAAGACCGGCGGCCGCCGAACCGCCCATGATCGGAATCCAGGAAATCGGCACCCCGGCCATCCAGAAGGCGGCGCCGAAGGCGATGGTGATCAGGATGGTCTGACCCACGTCCGGCTGGATGATCAGCAGCCCGACGGCCGTGAAATAAAAGCCGAAGGCGATGCTGACGCCTGGAACGCCCTGCCCCTTCTGGCCTTCGGAGAACATCCAGGCGACCAGCACGATGAGGGCCGGCTTGAGGAATTCCGACGGTTGCAGGGTGAAACCGGCGAAGGCTATCCAGCGGGTCGCCCCCTTTGCCTCATGACCGAGGAAAGGCAGGGCGGCCATGACCAGGATCGCCCCGAGATAAATGAAGAACGCGGCGCGCTTGATGCCCCGCGAGGACAGGATCGAGACCAGCACGACCAGGCCGCAGGCGCCGGCCGCGAACAGGCACTGTCGCACGGCGAAATGCAGCGGATCGTCGAGTCGCAGCCGAACCGCTGCAGCCGGGCTCGAGGTGAAGGACAGCAGCACGCCGAGAACGATCAGAATTCCCGTTGCGGCCAGCAGGCTGTGATCCACGGTCCACCACCAGTTGGCCAGCGGCGTCCGCTTGGTGCGCGAGACAAGATGCTGATTGGGGTTCATGCCCGGATCTCCCGCCCTGCCTGGCCCTCTCCAAGACTGAGGACGGCCTTTCGGAAGGCTTCGCCCCGCGCCTCGAAATCGGCGAACTGGTCAAAGGACGCCGTGGCCGGCGACAGCAGGATGATCGATTCATCCTCGCTGGCGGCGGCGTCGGCGAAGGCCGCAGCAACGGCCGTGTCCATGTCGCCGCAGAGGCGATACGGCGCCTTGCCATCCAGGGTCCGGGCGAAGGCGTCCTGCGCCTCGCCGATCAGATAGGCCTGTTGTACACGGGAAAACAGGTCGACCAGGTCCTCGATGCCGCCCGCCTTGGCCCGGCCGCCGGCGATCCAGTAGACCCTGGCGTAGCTGGACAGGGCCTGACGCGCCGCATCCGTGTTGGTGGCCTTGCTGTCATTGACAAACCGCACCCGGCCGATCCGCTGGACTGTCTCCATCCTGTGCGCCAGACCCGGAAAGGTCATCAGTCCGTTGGAGGCCTCTTCCGGCGACAGGCCGAGGGCCAGGGCCGCCGCATAGGCCGCCGCAGCGTTCTGCCAGTTGTGTTTTCCAGGCAATGACCGGGCGCCGCCCAGGTCGGCGATCTCCACGGTGCGATCGCCGGTCGCGTCATAAAGCACGCCGGACAGGGCGTAGACTCCGCGCCCCATAGCCTTGCCGGCGCTGATTGGCAGGATCGTGCGGCGATTGGCGGCGGTGATCTCGGTGCAGATCCTCTGGCACCAGGAATCGTCCACGCCGATGACCGCCGTGTCTCCCTTGCCCTGGTTGAGCAGGATCCGGCGCTTGGCGGCGACATATCCATCCATGTCCCCGTGACGATCCAGATGGTCCGGCGTGATGTTCAGCAGGATCGCCGCATCCGCCTTCAGGGAAGAGGTCAGGTCCAGCTGAAAGCTGGACAGCTCCAGCACATAGATGGCGCCCCCGTGCATGTCCGGCAGCCCCAGCAAGCCGACCCCGATATTGCCGCCGATCCGGGCGTCCCGGCCCGCCGATCTGAGGATATGGCCGAGCAGGGCGGTGGTGGTGGACTTGCCATTGGTGCCGGTAATGGCGGCCACCCTCGGCCGCCTGTGCAGCGGGGCGGCATTGATGGTGCGGGCGAAGAGCTCGACATCTCCGACGATCTCGACCCCTGCGGCCCGGGCATAGTCCACCGTCCAGTGCGGAGTCGGATGTGTCAGGGGCACGCCCGGCGACAGCAGCAGGGCCGCAAAGCCTGACCAGTCGGCCGCCTTCAGGTCGAACAGCGGCAGGCCTTCTTCAAGCGCCGCCTCCCGGCCCTTGGGATTGTCGTCCCAGGCCGCGACCGTAGCCCCGCCGGCAATCAGGGCGCGCGCGGCCGTCAGACCGGTTCGGCCCAGACCGAACACAGCGACAGTTCGCCCTTCAAAACCGGTGACGGGGATCATGGCCTGCGGCTTCCCCTACCGTAGCTTGAGGGTTGCAAGGCCAATGAAGGCCAGGATCAGGGCGACGATCCAGAATCGGATCACCACGGTGGACTCAGCCCATCCGAGTTTTTCGAAATGGTGGTGGATGGGCGCCATCAGGAATATCCGCCGCCCGGTCCGCTTGAAATAAGCGACCTGAATCATCACCGACAGGGCCTCGACGACAAACAGCCCGCCGACGATTCCGAGGACGATTTCGTGCTTGGTGGCCACAGCGATGGTCCCGAGGGCCCCGCCGAGAGCCAGGGACCCCGTGTCGCCCATGAAGATCTTCGCTGGCGGGGCGTTGTACCAGAGAAAGCCCATGCCGGCCCCGATGATCGAGCAGCAGACCACCGCCAACTCGCCGACTCCGGGGACGAAATGCACCTGCAGATACTGGGCAAAGACGAAGTTGCCGACCAGATAGGCGATCAGGCCGAAAGCTCCGGCCGCGATCATCACCGGCACAATGGCCAGGCCGTCCAGACCGTCGGTCAGGTTCACGGCATTGGAGGCCCCGACGATCACAAACCCGCCGAACAGCAGATAGAACCACCAGAGATCGACCAGAAGCCGCTTGAAGATCGGAAAGGCGACGGAGGTGGAGAGCGACGGGGTCTCCGGTGAGGCCGGCGCCAGAAACACCAGAACCGCCACGGCGATCACCGCGACCAGGGTCTGGATCAGCAGCTTCATCCGTCCGGACACGCCGTCCGTGGTCTGTTTGGTGACCTTGGCGTAGTCATCCAGAAAGCCGAGCAGCCCAAAGGCGCCGGTGACGAACAGCACCACCCAGACATGGATATCGCGCAGGTCCGCCCACAGCAGGGTCCCGACCGTTAGACCGGCCAGGATCATGAACCCACCCATGGTCGGGGTGCCGGCCTTTTCCAGGACGTGGCGCTGGATCCCATCGGCCCGGATCGGCTGACCCTTGCCCTGTCTGGCCCGCATCCAGCGAATGAAGCGGCTGCCCATGGCGACCGCGACAATGAAACCAGTCGCCAGGGCCATCCCGGACCTGAAGCTCAGATACTTGAACAGGTTGAGCAGGGGAACCGAGTCGCCCTGCCCTTCCAGCCATTGATAGAGCAGATAAAGCATCAGACGCCCCCCCCGGCGCGAAAGCGCTGCACAAGCGCTGCAGCGATCAGCCCCGCACGGGAGCCGTTTGACCCCTTGACCATCACAACATCCCCCGGCGCCAGCGCATCGATGACCTGCGGCGCCAGATCGGCCGCTGCCTCGGCGTAGCCGCCCCGGCGAGTCGCCGGAAGGGCGTCCCAGAGGGATTTCATCTGCGGACCGGCCAGAAACACCTGGTCGACCTCGGCCGCCTCGAGGGGCTGAGCCAGCGCAGCATGCATCGCCAGGCTATCCGGGCCCAGTTCCAGCATGTCGGTCAGAATCGCCAGCCTCCGCCCGTTCACCGCCCTGGCCCCGAGGGTGCGCAGCGCTGCGTTCATCGACAGGGGGTTGGCGTTGTAGCTCTCGTCGATCAGGGTCGCCGCGCCGCCTTCCAGAACCAGTCGGGTCTCGGCGCCCCGACCGGCGAGGGGCTCGAAATCCCGCAAGGCCGCCAGGGCGGCGCCCCGATCCACGTCCATGGCCTCCAGCATCAGCAGGGCGCAAAGGCTGTTGAGGCCCCAATGCAGACCCGTCTGCTGCAGGTCAAAGACCAGGGGCTGGCCATGCAGCAGGCAGGAAACGCGGGCGCGGCCGCCCATGACCTCGAAACCGGTCAGCCGGGCTGCGCAATCCTCATCAGAGCCGAAAGCCAGAACCCTGCCTCCCGCCGCTCCGGCGCGCGCCTTGAGGAACCCGAACCAGGGATTGTCGCCATTGAGAACGGCAGTTCCGCCTGGCGCCAGCCCGTCAAAGATTTCGGCCTTGGCCCGGGCCACCCCGGCTTCGCCATCGGGAAAATTCTCAAGATGGACGGGGCCCACCGTGGTGATGGCCACGGCCTGGGGCTGGACCATCCGGACCAGGGGCGTGATCTCGTCGGCGTGGTTCATGCCGATCTCGAAGACCGCCCGCTGGGTCGCCAATGGCATCCGCGCCAAGGTCAGAGGCACGCCGATATGGTTGTTGAAGCTCTTGATCGAGGTATGGGACCTCCCCGCCAGGGTCAGGCCCGCCGCCACAGCCTGGGTGACGCTGGTCTTGCCGACCGATCCGGTGACCGCACAGCGGAGCGCAGAGGAGCGGTCGCGGGCGGCGACGCCGAGCGCTTCCAGGCCCTTGAAGCTGTCGGGGACCAGGACATGGGGCGCATTGATGGGTCTGCTGACCAGGGCGCCGGCGGCTCCATTGACCATGGCCTGTTCGACAAAGTCGTGCCCGTCCCGCGCCCCCGCCAGGGCGACGAACAGATCCCCGACAGCCAGGCCGCGGCTGTCGATATCGACGCCATGGACATCAAAGTCGCCGGCGGCCACGCCGCCTGTGGCCCGGGCGATCCCAGAGGCGGTCCAGAGCGGTTCAGTCATGGGCCGCTCCTGCGGCAAGGGCTGCGCGCGCTTCGGCGACATCATCGAACGGATGGTTCACACCAGCGATCATCTGTCCCTGTTCGTGACCCTTGCCGGCGATCGCCAGGACATCACCCGGCTTCATCATCGCCACGCCGGCCCTGATCGCCATGCGCCGATCGCCGATTTCATGGGCGTCCGGAGCGGCCGCCAGAATGGCCTCGCGAATGGAGGCCGGCGCCTCTGAACGGGGATTGTCATCGGTCACGATGGCCACGTCCGCGAGGCTCGCGGCGATGGCCCCCATCATGGGCCGCTTGCCGGCGTCACGGTCGCCGCCTGCGCCGAACACGACGATCAGCCGCCCGCGGGCATGAGGGCGAAGGGCGCGGAGCAGCGTCTCGAGGCCGTCGGGCGTATGGGCATAGTCGACATAGACCTCGCCCTGTTGCTCATCCTCGCCCTCGGGGGCTTCGACCCGCTGCATGCGGCCGGGCGCACCGACCAGGGACTCAAGGGCGCTGAAAACCGGACCGGGCGCTTCACCGGCGGCGATGCAGAGGCCTGCGGCGACCAGGGCGTTGTCCGCCTGAAAGGCTCCGGCCAGAGGCAGTCGAACCTGGTGGGTAAGGCCCTGGTGGCGGAGGGTCAGGTCCTGTCCGGCCGGCGTCAGCCGGCGCTGGACCAGCCGGATGCCCTGCCCGGCCTCACCGGTGGAGAGGATGCTGTGGCCATGGGCGGTCGCCGCTGCGGCAAAAGCTTCGAACCCATTGGAATCGGCGTTCAGGACAGCTGTTGAGCCGGATGGCAGGAGGTCCTCGAAAAGTCGAAGCTTCGCTGACCGATAGGCCTCCATGCTGCCATGGTAGTCGAGGTGGTCCTGGGTGAAGTTGGTGAAGCCCGCGGCGGTCAGGCGCACGCCGTCGATCCGCCGCTGGTCGATCCCGTGGGATGAGGCCTCAAGGGCCAGATGCGTGACCCCCTCGTCGACCATCCGCGCCATCAGGGCGGCGACATCAGCGGCGTCGGGCGTGGTCAGCCCTGGCGGCGTCACGGCAAGATCAGGCTGTCCCGGCAGGGAGATCACCACGCCCAGGGTTCCCATACTGGCTGATCGGCGACCCAGGGAGGCAAAGATCTGTCTGCAGAAGGCGGCGATGGAGGTCTTGCCGTTGGTGCCCGTGATGGCCACGCTGACCGGCGGCTGCCGACCATGGAACCGCATGGCTGCAAGGGCATAGGCCCGGCGCAGGTCCGCAGCATGGACGACCGGCACGGGCAGGCCTTGAAAATCATCGGGCGCCAGGATGGCCGCTGCGCCGCGGTCAAGCGCAGCCTTGATGAAGGCTCGGCCATCGGCCTGGGAACCTGGCAGGGCGGCAAACAGGAACCCGGGCGCGACCTTTCGGCTGTCCGCCGTCACCCCGGTGATGACAGGGTCGTCAGCCAGGACCTGGAGAACCATCTCGGAAAGCCGCAGACTCATAGCGGCGCCCCCTTCTGGATCGTTGCAATATCGAAATCGGGCCGCTGAAGCTGCCTGGGCACGCCGAGGAAACGGGCGCTGCGGTCGATGACCCGCCCGACGGCAGGGGCCGCGACCAGACCGCCTGTGCGGGCGCCGCCGGTCGGCTCGTCAAGCAGGACCAGCACAAAATAGCGGGTGGTGTCGGCTGGACCATCGGTCGGGAAAACGGCAGCGAAGGACGCAACCTGGCGCGTCGGGCTGTAGCCACGAATCTCCGGATCATACTTTTCGCCAGTGCCGGTCTTGCCGCCCACCGAGAGACCGGCGGCGTCCGCCCGGCGCCCAGTGCCTTCAACGACATTGCCCCGCATGATCTTCAGCATGGCCTGGGTTGTGCCCTCAGACACGACCCGGGGACCGGCGGGATGATAGTCGGCAGGCCTTTTCAGGATGGTGAGGGGCACCATGGCCCCGCCGTTGAGGATCGAGCCCATGGCCTGGGCCAGGGACAGGGGACTGACATTGATGCCATGACCGAAGGAGACGCTGGCCAGGGCGTCATCGTTCCAGCGGGTCGGGGTCAAGGGGCTGGCGGTTTCCTTGAGTTCGACACCGGCCCGGCGGGTCAGACCGAGCGCGTCGAAGTAGCGTTTCAGGGTGGGGACACCGATCCCCATGGCCAGCTTGGCTGTCCCGATATTGGAGCTGTGGTTGAACACCTCGCCCAGGGTCAAAATCCGGTTGGTGCCATGAAAGTCGTGGATGGTCCGATAGCCCATCCGCATGGGCGTCCGGGCGTCGAAGGTCGAGTCCATCTGGGCGACCCCGGCATCGAGGCCGATGGCGACGGTAAAGGCCTTGAAGGTGGAGCCCATCTCATAGACCTGGGCCGCAGCCAGGTTCTTGCGGTCGAGCTCGGTGAATTTTCCGGGCCGGTTGGGATCGAATTCGGGCCAGTTGGCCAGGGCGATGACCTCGCCGGTCCGGACATTGGTGATCAGGCCAACAGCGCCTTTGGGATGGAACTCGTCCACCGCATTCTGAAGCTCTTCTTCCAGCGCAGCCTGGACCCGAACATCGATCGACAGGGCGACCGGCGTGTCCGATGCGGCTCCGGCCCGGAGCTCGGCCTGGAGCGCCTTTTCGGCGCCCTGAAGGCCTTCACCGCCCGTATCGCTGAAGCCGACCAGATGGGCGGCCAGGGACCCCATGGGGTAGACCCGCTTGGGAGATTTTTCAAACGTGACCCCGGGCAGACCCAGTTCATGGATTCTGTCTCGGATCTCCGGGGCCAGTCCCTCGGCCAGCACCCGTCGCTTGCCAGCGTCCATGGCCTCATTGAAGCGGCGTGCGGTCAACTTGGGGATCGTCCCGACCAGGGCCTTGCGGGTGTCCTTGCGGCTCCAGACATCGGCCGGGTCCAGCACAAGCCGGTAGTGGGTCAGGTTGACAGCAAGAAGTTGCCCGGTGCGGTCCACCAGGTCGGCCTTGGCCGTCTCGTCCAGAACGGCGCTGCGGCCCGGCTTGCCGGCGTCCGAAAAGACCGCCGCATAGATGGCGCCCCCGCCGATAATGCCGAAAAGAATGGCGAAAAAGCCCAGAACGAAAAGAATCCGCACCCGGGCGTCATCTTCAGGCCGACCGGACACGCGCGACCGCTCGAACGCGTGCTCGATCCGCCAGAGCCAGTCGATAACCCAACGCCAGACCGGGGGGTAGCGATGGGGGGTAAGATCCGCCAGGCTCACAGTCCAGCCTCCACACGCCCGGAAATCTCCTGCCTCGGCTCCACCAATCCAGGACCTGCGATCTCGATCGGCGACACAGCGGGGCCGGTGGGGGTCTTGACGGGACCGGGAGGACTTACCCCGGCGACTAGCATGGGCAGACTGTCCAGATCCCCTTCCTGATCAGCCCTGAGCGGCGCCATGTTCAGATGGACCTTGGCGAGCCTCTGCAGCCGCTCCGGCTGCTCCAGATGCGCGACCTCGGCCTTCAGAAGACGGATCCGGGTGCTTTCTTCCTTGATGAACCTCTGGGTCTGGACCATCTCGCGCATGTCCCTCCCGGCATAGGCCTTGGCCAGATTGACCGCCAGGGCCAGGCCCATCAGCACTAGCAAGGCCAGCATGTTGATGGTGCGGAAGCCGCGGGTTCGATGATTGAAAAGGACCCCGATCATTCCGAAGGCCTCCAGACCGGCGCTTCGGTCCGGACGGCTGCACGCAGCTTGGCCGATCTGGACCTGGGATTGATGCCGGCCTCCCCGGGACTGGCTTCGCGAGCACCGCGAAACTGCAGCTCGAAGGACGGCGCTGCGCCGGTCTCGCGGGGCGGGGCGTGACGCGACCCCGCCGGCGTCCGGCCAGCCCGCTCGGCCAGGAAGGCCTTGACGATCCGGTCCTCGAGAGAATGAAAGGTGACGACCGCGAGCCGCCCGCCAACCTTCAACGCCCGCTCCGCCGCCAGCAACCCGGCTTCGAGCTCCGACAGCTCTTCATTGACCGCGATCCTGAGGGCCTGAAAGACGCGGGTGGCCGGGTGCACCTTTGCACCGCGGCGCCCGCCCAGCGACCGTTCGACAACCTCGGCCAGATCAAGGGTCCTGGTAAAGGGCGCCTCGACCCGCCGCCGGAGCAGAAAACTCGCGACCCGCCGGCTCTCACGCTCCTCTCCATAGACAAAGAAGATCCGCGCGAGGGCTTCCTTGTCCAGGGTGTTGACCATGTCGGCCGCCGTAGGGCCGTCGGCGCCCATCCTCATGTCCAGGGGCCCGTCCCTCATGAACGAGAAGCCGCGATCGGCTTCATCCAGCTGCATGGAGGAAACTCCGAGGTCCAGGGCCACGCCATCAACGCTGGCCTCGCCCAACTCTTCGGCCATGGCCGAGAACCTTGCCTCGACCAGCCGAAACCGGCCGCCAGCCGCGAGGGGACCGGACTCGAGCGGGGCGGCGAATCTCCGGGCGGTGGGATCACGGTCAAAGGCCGTCACGGTGGCCCCCGACTCAAGGAAGGCGCGGCTATAGCCGCCTGCCCCGAAGGTTCCGTCAACGATATGGGCGCCAGCCGCCGGAGCAAGGGCCGTGAGCACCTCGGGCAGCATGACGGAGATGTGGGGCGTGTCGCTCATCGGCCCTGCCCCTGAAGCTGCAACCTCTGACTGCTGCGCAGCTGGGCCAGACCCTCGCGGGCGCCTTGCCGGGCGGCAGCTCGCCGGGCCTGAAAGGCCTCCCTCGACCAGATCTGGAACCGCTCGCCGAGACCTACCAGCACCACCCAGTCGCTCAGCCCGAACTGGTCGCACAGCAAGGGCGGCAGGGTAACCCGGCCCGCATCGTCGAAACCCATCCTGACAAGTCCGCCATGGACACTCATCTCGATGTCCGAACGAAGCGGATCGCCGAAGGGAAGCTCCTCGATCAGCGCCTGATACCGATCGAACAGGACCTTGCCGCCCCCCTCGATGCAATCGAACTCGACCGAGGGGAAACAGGCGATGCCGTCGAACGGCCCGGCGACCGCCGCACGGAACTCCGCAGGCACCACCAGGCGCCGCTTGGCGTCCAACTGCTTCTCGAAGGTCGAGAAAAACACTGCGCCCCCGCCTGGTTCCCGCCGGGAGACCGCCCTCCGACGCGCCGGGACGGACAGCCGCCCCCGACGTCATTGGGTTAACATGGGACCAGGTGGGAGACAATGGGACGGGATGCCTCAACAGAAGTTTCAGTGTCGATTCAATGGAAAGCGCACTGAAATTGGCCTGCGTTGGTTAACGAATTCGAACAATGCACAGAACATACACGGAACGTGTTAAGTATTGCGGGGATGGACTGAACCCGGAATGGGGGAAGGCTCGGAGGAAAGCGGATCAGATGGCCTGTAAGCCGGGTTCTGTGCCAACGCCCTGAAGGGACGTGCGACGATCATTCCTCTGGACCGCCCCTCGCGGGACGGTTCTCGCGACCAACCCGGACACCTCGGACCGGCGACGGTCCTGCCCGGCCGTTTCCACCGTGAGGCGGACGCACCAGGCGCGGTATCCCTATTCGGTCTTGCTCCAGGCGGGGCTTGCCATGCCGTTCCCGTTGCCGGGCCCGCGGTGGGCTCTTACCCCACCCTTTCACCCTTACCCCGGACAGGTCCGGGGCGGTTTGCTTTCTGTGGCGCTATCCCTGGGGTCACCCCCGGCGGGCGTTACCCGCCGCCTTGTCGCCGTGGAGCCCGGACTTTCCTCGACGCTTTCGCGCCGCGACCGCCCGGCCATCTGATCCGCCGGCAGGAATGGGCGCGCCCGCCGCCTGGGTCAAGGGCGGGCGGCAAACTGCCTGGCGGTCAGACGGAGACGCCGCGGCCGGCCAACTGGGCCTTCAGCTTGCGGACATCCGGAGCGATCAGGAAACCGAACGACACGGCGCCATGCTTGGTGCTGACCGCATGGTGGAAGCGATGGGCCTGAATCAGGCGCTTCCAGTAGGCGCTGCGGGCCTTGGGCATGGGCCAGCGGCGATGCACCAGTCCATCGTGGAACAGGAAATAGATCGCGCCATAGGTGGTGATGCCCAGCCCGACCGGCAGAAGCCAGTCGATGCCCCTGACACCCAGCCAGATGGCGATGATGGCCGGCGTGGCGAAGACCACGGCAAACAGGTCGTTGAGCTCGAACAGCCCGGTTCTCGGCTCATGGTGAGAACGGTGCCAGACCCATAGAAATCCATGCATCACGTAGCGGTGCATGACCCAGGCAAACCCTTCCATGAAGAGCACGGCCCCAAGGTAAAGCAGCAGTCCGGTGAGAAGGTCAGTCATGGGTCAGCGCCTCAGCAGGCGAGTGGATATATGGGCGATCAGCAGGCCGCCAAGCCCTATGCCCGTCAGCACGCCCCAGGCAGGATACAGGCTTGTCAGGGGCGCGTCCCGCCAAAGAATGGAATGATAGGCCTCAATGGCCCAGGCATGGGGCGTGAACCAGCCCAGTGACTGCAGCCAGGGCGGCATCAGGAACCGAGGCACCATACTGCCCCCCACCGCCGCCAGGACGAGGATCAGGAAGGTCGAGAACATCTGGGCCTGCTCGCGGGTCCGCGACAGGGCGACGACACCCAGCGCCAAACCGCCGGCGCAGATGGCGGCCGTGAGGCTGGTGATCAGCCAGGGGACGAAATGGGCCTGAACCGGCACGCCGTAGAAAATCTGGGCAACCAGGAAGATCGAGGCCGCCTGCAGGCACCCTTGAAGTAACAGGAACAGGAACTTGCCATTGACCACAGGGCCCATCCCGGACGCGCCCGCAAGGATGCGGTCCGAGACTCCGGCCTGACGTTCCTCGATCAGGGACATGGCGGCGTTCATCGCGGAGAACAGGGCGAACAGGATCGTCACCGCCCCGGCGTAATAGGCGATGGTTCCCCTGCCCTTGTGGGTCTGTGAGATGTCCTCGACCTTGAAGGTCTGGGGCTGGTCGGCCGGAACCTTGCCTGCCAGGGCGTCTTCACGCAGTCCGGTCAGGGCGGCTGTGGCCCGGGACTGTTGCCTCAAGCTGAGCGGACCGACCACGGGCGCGGCCTGATCAAGGGTCTTGGCGAGCATCACGTCCGGCAGATGCCTGGCCATGGCCGCCTGCACCCTGCCCTGGGTCAGGGGCAAGGCGATCGCCCGGGTTGGATCGGAGATGATCAGGAATGGCGCCTCGGCAGCACCTGGATCGGCCTGGATCACAAGACCCGCATCAGACTTTCCGGCCCGAACGCGTTTTCGGACCTGATCGGCCGTGGCCGGCGACACCCTTACGGCGCGCAGGTTCTGATCCGCCAGCAAGGCGGCCTCGAGTCGGCCGGAGGCCGGCGTCCGGGCGACGTCGACAATGGCCAGCTTCAGCCGCACGTCATCGCCGGAGGCCCCTGCGAACACCGTGGCGAAGATGACGAATACAAGAGGCGGTAGCAGAAAGGTCATGGCCATGGCGCCGCGGTCCCGCAGCATGGCCAGCAACATAACCCGGAACATGGCGAGGATCATGCGGCGCGCCGCCAGTCAGCAACCAGCGAAAAGAGGTTCTGCAGGGATGGTTCCCGCACCCGGATTTCACGGGGCGCCAGTCCCGCCTGGCGCAACAGACTGTCGATCCGGCCCGCCGTCGCATAGCCCCCGGCATCCAGCATCGACCAGAGCTGGGTCCGTCCCCGGCGCTGCAGGCCGGCGGACAGCATCAGCGCCTCATCGTCCACGCCCGCTTCTTCTGAAAGCTGGACCAGGATTTCCATGTCCTCGCCAAAGGCTTCCTTGATCAGGGTGCGGGGAGGCCCTTCCATGACCTTCTTGCCTTCCCGAAGGAAGCCGACCCGATCGGCAAGGCCGTCCGCCTGTTCAAGATCATGGGTGACGATCAGCACCGCAACCCCGGTATCCCGCAGGTCGCGGATAACTGCGTCAACCGCTTCCCGGGCGTCCAAGTCTACGCCGACCGTCGGCTCATCAAGGATCAGCAGCCTGGGTTGATGCAGGATTGCGGCGGCGATGTTGACCCGCCGCTGATAGCCTCCGGAAAGATGCCGGATGGGCACATGCTCGCGATCAACCACCCGGGTCAGGCCCATGGCGGTGGAAACAGCCGCCTGAAGGGCTGGCCCCTTGACGCCCGAAAGCCGACCGAAGACCTCGAGATTTTCGCGAACCGTCATATGGTCGTAGAGGGCGATTTCCTGGGGCACCAGACCCAGAAGGCGACGGCATGACGGAGTCGACCAGGGATCCTTGTCGTCCAGCGAAACCTTCCCGCCGGTCAACTTGAGCCTGCCGCAGATGGCTTGGACCAGAGTCGATTTTCCAGCGCCGTTGGGCCCCAGAAGCGCATAGATTTCCCCCGGACTCAGGCTGAGGTCGACGCCTCGGACCACCATCCTGGAGCCATAGGAAACCTCCGCACCTCGAAGGTTCAGAATGGGTTTGACCTCGATCAAGCCGCCGCCTTCCGGCCCGAGAAGAGACCCTGGACATAGCGCCAGACCCCCTGCCCTGCTCCGGCAGTGCGAAGCGACGCCTCAGCCGCCTCGAGATAGCCCTCCATCACGGCCCGGGCGCCTTCAACGCCCAGACTGGTCACCAGGGTCGGCATCCCGGCGTCCTTGCCGAGATCCTTGCCGGCAGTCTCTCCCCCTTCGACATCGATCAGATCGTCCCGGATCTGGAACGCCAGCCCGATCCGCCGGGCGAATTCCCCGACAGCATCGCAGGCCCCTGAATCAGCCTCGGCGATGATGGCCCCGGCCTGGGCCGCCGCGACCAGCAGAACCCCAGTCTTCTGATGGTTGACCAGGTCTATCTCGTCATTGCTCAGGGTCCGCCCGCGGCGGTCGAGGTCCCGGGACTGTCCCGCAGTCAGCCCCCGGAACCCGACGGCATCCGACAGAGCGCTGCTGATGGCGATGCGCTGGTCAAGCGACAGGCCCTGATCCTCGGCGATCACGCCGAAGGCCCGGTTCAGCAGACCAACGGCCGCCAGGATGGCGTTGGCCTCGCCAAAGGCCTTGTGGGTAGTGGCCCGGCCGCGCCGCAGCCCGGCGTCATCCATGGACGGCAGGTCATCGAGGATCAGTGACGCGGCATGGACCATTTCGAAGGCGCAGGCGCTATCCACGGCCAGGCCTTCGCGCGCTCCCAGGTCTCGCGCCAGCAGCAGGGTGAGCATGGGCCGGAACCGCTTGCCAGGAGCCAGCAGGGCATAACGCACCGCCGCACCCAGTTCTAAAGGAGCCTGATCGGCGTCGGGAACCAGCTGTTCCAGGCGGCGATCAACGCCGTCTCTCAGCCGTTCCACCGACCGGAGAAAAGACCCGTCGTCCATACCCTGGCCCAGCGCCCCCAAATCGCCCTCGGGCGAGATCTTCATTTGACGGTCCGCCGCTACAGCGTCAACCCGATGCGCTTTCACGTCTGGACCAGTAGCGGCGCCCGCGGCCGTTATCGGCCTCAGGACCGCGCTTCGCCCCATTCGCTCCAGCCGGCGAAGCGGGGCGTGCCGGGGAGATACATGCTGGACAGATCGGTCACGGCAAGGCCGGCCGCCGTCAGGGCGCCGCCAATCGGCCGCGTCAGGTGGCACCCCCCCGCCAGGCGCTTCCAGATGGGCTCGATGCGCCGCTGCCAGCGAACAACTTCGGGATCAGGGGCTAATCCGTGCTCGCAGAAAAGGAAGCGACCGCCTGGCTTCAGAACCCGTCTGGCCTCCGCCAGGGCGGCGGAGGGTGACTGGACCGAGCAAAGGGTGAAGGTGCAGACGATACAATCAAAGCTTGCAGCCTCGAAAGGCAGGGCTTCGGCCGTCCCCTCGCGTATTTCGACATTCAGCCCCGGAGACCGGGGCGCCGCCTCGGCTATGGCGCGCAGCTCGGCGGACGGGTCAACTCCCGAAACACTGGAAACCTGGCCAGGATCATAGAAGGCCAGGTTCAGCCCGCCGCCGATGCCCAGCTCCAGCACCTTGCCGGCGGCCTTCGGCACAACCTTTTCACGTTGCTTCATGATCGGCCTGGACCCGCAGGCGCAGCCGATAAACCGAGGCAGGATGTAGCGATCATAAAGGCTTGTCATGGAGACGAACCTGCCCCGTCACACGGCCCGGCGCAACCACCTGACCACAGCCCAGGCATGACTCTCATGTCGCAGGGCCACCAGCGCCGCTGGTGGCTCCATCCAGACAAGGGCGTGGTCATCCTCGACCTTCAGTTCGGGACGATGGCCGACCAGCGAGGCCTCAAAGACCGAACCGGCGTTTTCCACAGGCTCGCCATCGCTCTTGCGGAATAGCTGACGAGAGGTCAGCAGTTTCGAGCCGGTCGCAATGACCAGACCGGTCTCTTCGCCGAACTCGCGGATCAGAGCCTGCTCCGCGGTCTCGTCGCCGTCGATCGCCCCGCCCGGAAGGTCATGATAGCATCGGTCGTCTGGTCGGGTGACGCGGACAAGGGCGATCCTGCCCAGCTGTTCCAGAATGCCGAAAGCGGCGGGACGATAGCGATAGGAGAGGCCGGGAAGCCGCTCTCCGAACAGCAGTCCCGAACCCTCGTCATACCCCGCATCGATCATTCGATATCCAGTTCTGCCTCGACCCTGGCAATCCAGGCGCCGACCGCCGGATAGTCCGCCAGATCAAAGCCTCCGTCCCCGGCGACCCGAGTATAGGCGACCAGCGCCACATCCGCGAGGGTCAAGCGAGAACCAACGAGAAACCCGCCATCCGCGAGGGCAAGCGCCAGGCGGGCCAATGCGGCCCGTCCGCGCTCCACCAGACGTGGCTCCAGGTCGCTGATCTCGCGCCCGAGATAGGCCAGCTGGAATCGCGCCACGGCTATGTAGGGTTCGTGGCTATATTGCTCCCAGAACAGCCACTCAAACATCCGGGCGCGGTCGTAGGGGTCATCCGGGATCAGCCCCGATCCCTCACCCAGATAGAGGATAATGGCGTTGGACTGAGACAAGGCGCGGCCGTCTTCAAGAACAACCATCGGCACCTGCCCGGCAGGATTCCGGGCCAGAAAATCAGAGGTGCGAGTCTCGCCGGCGAGGATGTTCACCTCCACCCAGCGATAGGGTAGATCTAGCTTTTACAGGACCCACTTTACCTTGAGGCAATTGCCGGAAATGCTGTCGCCATAGACAGTGATGCTCATGGACTATTCTCCCGGATTCCCGCTCGGGGTTGCCATCAATCGACACACTGTATAGACGAAGCACCACGCGAACGAGAAACAACAGGAGGGAACGCTGATGAAGCGCACCTCGGCATGCCTCGCAGCGCTGGCCCTGGGGCTGGCTGCAACCCAGGCGCCGGCCCAGGTTCCCCCGGGAACCCCGGGCGATAACCCGCCCTCTTCACCCGCCGAACAGGCGGATCCGATTGCCGACCTGATCGCGAAATCAGCAGGCCTGAGCCGTGGCGTCATGGCCCCTATCCCGGACGAGGCGACGAGCCTCTCTCCGCCAGCGGTCGACAGCGCCCCGGACTGGACCATGAAGGTCACGCTCTACCACTCAGGCGGCGGCGGCGCCGGCGCCCGGGATTCCCTGGGCTGTAATGTCGTGGCCATGCGGACAGCCGCAATTGACCCAGCGGTGGCCCCCCGTCGCACCATCCTCTTCATTCCGGACACCGTCGGCCTGCCCATGCCCGATGGCTCGACCCATGATGGCTACTGGTATGCCTCGGACACTGGCGGCGCGGTCAAGGGCCACACCGTCGACCTGTTCACCGGTCGCGGCCGCGGCTCGATGCAGCCCTTGATGAAGATCAACACCCGCAAGGTCGCGGTCCAGAAGGCCGGGACCTTTACCGGCTGCCCCCGGGCCGGCTCGCGAATCGCCACGCGATAACCCGGGTGGGCCAGAGGTTCAGACCTGCCAGACATTGCTGCTGACAGGCCTGTTCGGCAGCATCAGGCTGGCCTGCCCGGCTTGATCCGGGGCAGGAAGCCCATGTCAGTTTCTTCGGCCCCAACCACGCTTGGGCGGCTGTTCCCGCGGTAGCGCCCCGGGAACACCGTCACGCTGATAGCCGCGGTCATAGGCGTCGACGTCCCAGCCGCGGCGCTGGCCGCCGCCCCAGTCACCGCGATCGCGCAACGGACCGGGCAGATAGCGATCCGTGACGCAATAGAGGCCGGGTTCATATTGCTGACGCCAGCAATCGACCGATGAATAGACCCAGTTGTCGATGAGTTCGACCAAAGCGCCAGGATCGGAATAGACGGGACGGCCACCACCGTAGAAGCGGTTGCGGGAGAAACTCGCCCGGCCTGACGCGACATAGGCGCCGACTTCCCTCGCGCCGATGGCCGATTCCCGGACCTTCAGGCTGGCGCCTGCGGAAATGATACCCCGTTGGGAATCGCAGATCCGGCTGCGCGCCACATCGACCTGGGCGCCGCGCTCCAGATGCAGTCCACTGGTCCAGCCGCAGACCACCACGTCGCGCATGGTCATGGAGCCGGTGCCGCTGCGCTGGCCGCGCACCAGGATTCCCACGTCGCCGGGCGTTTCACCGCCCCGCGCCACGACCCCGACCTGATCCAGCCGGGACTCGCCATTGCCCGGGGTCAGATCAAGGCCGCCAGCCTCTCCGGTAATCCGGGTGCGGGCGATATCAACCACCGCACCTTCGGCGACCACAGCCGCGTCCCAGGTCTTGGCGTCGATCACGCTGTCCCGCATGATCATCCGACCTCCGGACGAATAGACGGCAGAGGTGTCGCCCCAATAGGTCACCGTAGTGCGAACAAGCGCCACCTCGGCGTCCCAGGCTTCGATACAGGGCATCCTGCCCCCCTGCTGGGTCACCAGGTTCAGGTCCCGCAACTCCACGCCCCTGGTGCCGGCGGCCACGCGGATGCAGGCCCGGCCGGCCTCAGGGGACAGGGTCGCCGCCTCGGGGGCGGCGCCGCTGAAGATCGAGGCGCCTTCACCCGCGATCACCACGGGGTTCTCGATGATAACCGTCTCCTTGCAGGCGGCGCTTCCCCGAATGTAGAGGATGCCGTTGTCGGCAACGGTTTGCAGCGTGTCTGAAATCGGCGTCGGCCCGGCTTCCGCGTCCGAACAGTCGACCACGGCGACCATCTGGTCGCGGGGAGGAAGCTCATTGGGACCATAGTCGGTCCCGGATGCCCCCCTGTCACGAGGGCGCTTGCCCCAAGTATAGCGCCCGGGCGTCCAGCGATCCGGACGATAGCGAGGCTTCAGGGGCGGTGTGATCAACCCGCCGAAGTTGGGGCGGATCTGCTGATCGACCTTGGCGTCGGGCAGAGCCATGGCAGGGGCGGCAGTGAACGCCAGTCCGCCCAGGGCGGAGGCGACGAGAAGAAGCCGCAGGGTTGAGCGCCTGGACATCAGCGGTATTCCCTTTCGCGGACAGGACGATTTTCTCGCGAGACCTGCTGCAACACCTGCTGCAGCCGGCCGATGGTCGGCTTGAAGCCCGACAGGGCGGAGTCGATCTGATAGACCACGGCCTGGGCCTTGTTCTGGTCAGCCACCCCATCCATGCCGAGGGAGAAGAAGGTGGACATGGCGTACTTGGCCTCAGCCGAGCCCTGCTTGTCGGCCTCGCTGTACCACTGGAAAGCCCGGGCGTAGTCGCGCCGGACACCGACGCCTTCCGAATACATGACTGCCATAACGAGCTGCGCTTTGGGCGATCCATTGACCGCCGCATACTGCACGGCGCGGACCTTTTCGATCCCGGTCATCCGTCCCGTCGGTTCACGACCAAGCATGGCCTGGAGGGTCTGGATGTCGCCCGGATAGAGATCGCTTTCCTTGGCGACCGCCTTGGGCGTCACCCGCAGATAGGCCAGGGCTTCGGAGATGTGGACGAAGGGCAGTTCGTTCAGACGCTCCAGCGCCACATCGGTGTTTTCGTCCCGCCAGTTGCTCTCGTCCACATGAGGAACCCCTGACGACGGGGAGTCGGGCGGATAGAACTCGTAAGGCGGCACCCAGCGTTTGGCCTTGGCCTCGACGAAGGAACCGTATCCCGCCCTCTGGGAGGAAGAGCGCTCGAAATCCTTCAGCATGACGTAGGCGCCGACATCCCCGGTCTGGACCGCCAGGTAATTGTAGAGATAGGCGTCAACGTCGTTGCGCGGGAACAGGTTGAACACAGCCGGCGCGCCGGGCTTGTAGGGACGTCCCCGGGCCGCAACGGCCTGGGCGTTGTCCGAAGGCTCGCCAAACAGACCAAATCCCTCATCATGAATTCGCGCCAGGGTGCGGAAGCCTTCAGCACCCTGGCTGGACAGGACATAGATCATCCGGGAGCGGACTTTCTCCTGTTCGGAGGAATCCATCTTGGCCAGTAGCCGATCCAGGGTGGCGTAGGCGGTGCGCCGCTCCACCCCCCGGCAATTGTCGAATCGCGAAGTGGCGGTTGCATCACCATTGCTGGCCCGCCGTCCCAGGGCCGAAACCTGGGCATAGCCGTCGGGATTGCTCAAGGCCATGGCGTACCAGACGGCGGCTTCGACCGGATCGTCGAGATTGCGATCCACAGCCCGCTGGCCCTCGTAGCGCCGCCCCAGCTCCAGCTGGGCGAAGAAGTCGCCACGGAAGGCGGCCCGTCGCAGAATGCGGATTTCCTGCTGCTGGGCGTTGAACTGGGGAGATGAAACCGTCGCCAGCTGAGGCCGGGGACAGGCCGCCTCGCTCTTCTTGCCAAACACACCGCCCGGCGCGGTGTCGCAACCGATCAGTGGCAGGACGATCGAAGCCACGGCGCCGGCAATGACAAGGCTGCGAAATCCGGACCGACGCGGGCTCGCGGGCGGCGCTCGGTTGACCGCTGCAAGCGGTTCGGCGGCTGCCACAGGGTCCAGAAGGAACCTGGCCTCGGCATCGCTAGCGTCATACATCCGCAAGCTCCCCTGCCCGCCATTAACCATAATTCCGGCGGCACTGTTGGCCCCGAGCACCTGACTGTCAAGTTCGCGCGGCCGTTCACCCTAATCTCAATCCACGCACCTGAAGCGGGAATGAACAGCATTCGCCCTTCAGGGGAAATCCGGTGCGGCTGAATGCCGGCAAAGCCAGCGCAAAAGCGCCATGCAGTCGAAAATTGTGGCGGCGATGATACAACAGCAGCGCCATGTGCGGCCGAGGCCAGGTCCCGGGGCCAGCCCGTAGCGAAATCCGCCGCCCGGCGAATCACGAAAAAAGCCGCCGGGGTCGCCCCCGACGGCTCTCATCTTTCTGATCTGTCACGACAAACCCGAAGGATGCCGTGTTCTGATCAGTCTATCGGCCCGTCGGCACGTCCTTGAAGGCCACGTCCTTGTCGACGCGGACATCCCCTGGCAGGCCCAGAACCCGCTCGGCGATGATGTTCTTCAGGATTTCGTCGGTGCCGCCGGCGATACGCAGGCCTGGCGCCCAGAGCAGGCTCTGCTGGAAGGCCGCCTGGAGCGGCGCTTCGGAGGGGTCAGCCAGGATGCCGTACTGGTCTTCCATCTCCACGCCATAATTCCCCATCTCCTGCATCTGGTTTGCAGCGATGATCTTGCCGATGGAGCTTTCCGGCCCAGGAGTCTGGCCACGGGACAGGGCCGTCATGGTGCGGAAGCGGGTGAACTTCAGACCCTCGGCAGCCACGTACCAGTCCGCCAGTTTTTCGCGGAAGGCGCCGTCCTTGATGGCCGCGCCGCTGACGCCATCTGTCTCACGGGCCAGTTCCATGATGGTCTTGTAGTCGGGGCCCGAAGAGCCACCGACGGCCAGACGCTCGTTCATCAGGGTGACCAGAGCGACCTTCCAGCCGTCGCCGACGCCGCCCAGCCGCTGGCTGTCCTTGACCCGGAGATCGGTGAAGTAGACTTCGTTGAATTCAGAGCCGCCCGAGGCCTGATGGATCGGACGTACTTCAACGGCCGGATCATGCATGTCGATCCAGAACATCGTCATGCCCTTGTGCTTTGGCACATCGACATCCGTCCGGACCAGCAGGATCCCGAAGTCGCAATACTGGGCGCCGGTGGTCCAGACCTTCTGGCCATTGATCACCCATTCATCACCGTCGCGCACAGCGCGGGTGCGAGAGGCGGCAACGTCGGAGCCGCCCGCCGGTTCGGAGAACAGCTGACACCAGATCTCTTCACCCTTGACCGCAGGCCCGACGAAACGATGCTTGGTTTCATCGTTAGCGAAGGCCATCACCGTCGGCACGCACATGCCAAGGCCAATGGTGAAATAGCCGTAGTTGACGCCGACCTTGGCTTCTTCCTGATTGAAGATGACCGACTGGATGGGATTGCCGCCAGCCCCGCCCCATTCCTTGGGCCAGGTGATGCAGGCATAGCCGGCCTCGGCCTTCTTGGTCTGCCAAGCCTTGGCCGCAGCCATGTGCTCGGGGCTGTTTGGGCGCCGGCCATTGGCAGAGGTCGACTTGTGCTCAGTGGCGTTGGCTTCAAGCCAGGCCCTCGCTGACTCGCGATAGGCGGCTTCTTCCGGGGAGTCGTTGAAATCCATGATCGTTCCTTCCGAACTCAGGCGGCGTTCTTGCGTTCGAGCTGGCTAACCAGCCGTTCTTTCCAGACCTTCGGTCCGCCGGCCACAAGGGCAAGCTGACGCGAACGTCGATAGTAGAGGTGGCAGTCCACTTCCCAGGTGAACCCCATCCCGCCATGGGTCTGGATGTTTTCCTTGGAAGCGAACCAGTAGGCTTCGGAGGCCGCAATCCTGGCCGCCGCTGCGGCGGTAGCTAGCTCGGCCGCGTTCGAGTTCAACGCCCAGGCGCCATAATAGCAATTGGACCGGGCGACCTCGTTCTTGACGTACATGTCGGCCAGTTTGTGCTTGATCGCCTGATAGCTGGCGATCACCCGACCGAAGGCGTAGCGGCCCAGGGCGTAGTCCTTGGCCATCTCGAGGCACTTGTCGGCGCCGCCAACCTGTTCGAAGGCCAACAGCACGGCAGCGCGATCAAAGACCTGTTCGGTGATCGACATGCCTTCGCCAGCCGCGCCAAGAGCGCGGGCCGGAGCATCCGTGAAGGTCAGGCGGGCGACCCCGCGGGTGGGATCGAGGGACTTGAGGGTCTCGCGCGCGACGCCGGCCGCGTTGAGGTCGACCAGGAACAGACCCGGTCGGCCGCCTTCGGAGGCCAGGACGACCGCGACGTCAGCGACATCGCCGTCCGTGACCGGGATCTTGACGCCGCTCAGCTTGCCGCCGGAGACCTGGCACTGCAGGGCAGAGGCGCTGACCACACCGGGACCTTCGGAGGTCGCAAAGCAGCCGATAATCTCCCCGGCTGCGATCTTGGGCAGCAGTTCGGACTTCTGTTCTTCCGTGCCCGCAAGCAGCACTGCCTCGGCCAGGAAATAGACGGTGGAGGCGAACGGAATGGGCGCAATGGCCCGGCCCAGTTCCTCGGCGATGGCGCAGAGCTCAACATGACCAAGGCCGAGGCCGCCAAAGGCTTCCGGAATGGCGGCTCCCAGCCACCCCTGCTCGGCCACGCCCTTCCAAAGGGACTTGTCGTAGGAGACCGAGGCGTCATTCAGCACGACGCGCACAGCCGACGTGGCGGAGCGGGCGTCGAGGAACTTGCGCGCCTCATCCTTCAGAAACTTCTGGTCGTCGGAAAAATCGAAATTCACGAGCATCCTCCCGCGCGCTGGATCCGCGCCTTTTCTGGGAGCGCAAGATAGACAGCTTTCGGTCCGGGGGAAGATTGACTTGGCGTCAATGAATTCAGGTTTTTATCAAGCTTCTCCGAAATCCGGGGAGAATAGCGGCCAGGACGCCTGACCCGGCCGCATCCTTTGACGTCATCCAGGGTGGGATCGGCATGGCCAAGTCTGTCTTCCAGAAGAACCAGAGGGTCTGGGTCGAGGCTGTCGGCGCCTGGGCTCATGTCGAGAAGATCGTCGCCATCTGGGCCAAGGGCTTCGATGAGCCCGTTCGGGTGACCTATGACGTGGGACTTGGCCGGGAGTTTTTCGCCCATGAACTGCAGCCCGGGGATCAGGTTTCCGACAGCGAGGCCGAGGGGGGACGCTGGCGACTGCTGCGGGCGAAGAACAAGTGGCAGCAACCCGGCGACTGCAGCCACCATCCATTTCCAGGCACCTATCCGGTTGTGGTGACCGATCCCAATGACTGGGGAGGATGGCGCACGCCGGGCGCAGAATACGACCGGGACCCTCGCAGAATCGAGCGGCAGGCGCGGCTGATCGCCAGTGCGCCGGCCCTGCGGGCCATCAGTCGTCAGATCATGGACCTGGTGAGCGAGGCTCCGGAAGACGCGCCGCCGGCTGTCCTTGAATTGGCCCGGCGTTCCGCAGCCATCGATCGTTACATCAACGAAGTGCCCGCAGGCGCAGACGCCACGGCCTCGACGGACAGCGCTGTAGCCTGACCCGGACTTCACAAAACCAGCAGGCATGAAAAAGGGCGTCCCGCCAGGCTGGACGCCCTTGATCCTGGTTGACGGCGGACAGGCCGCCGCCAGACGCTGGCTGGACTAGAGCACCCAGCCTTCAACGCCGGAGTGGAAGCCCTTCAGCATGATGCCGAAGTCGGCTTCGCCGTCGCCGTCCGTATCCGCCGCAACGATCGTGCGGTTGGTCGCTTCATTGTAGCTGATGACCAGTTCACCGGCATTGCCGGAGAAGGCTTGAACCAGTTCGAACGCATCGTTCAGGGCCGACTCGCTGTTCGCATCGATGGCCGACAGATCGATGATGTCCTTGCTGTCCTTGAAGTCAGCAATGGTGTCCATGTTGTCGTAGCTGCTCTGGGTCGTGATCGTATAGACGAAGGTGTCAGCCTTTTGGCCGCCGTTCAGGTAGTCGCCGCCAGCGCCGCCGGTGATGGTGTCGTTGCCGTCGCCGCCATAGATGTAATCGCGGCCGCGGCCACCATCCAGAATGTCATTGCCCAGATCGCCGACCAGCAGGTCGGTGTCGTCGCCGCCGTAGAGGCTGTCGTCGCCGAGGCGACCGAACAGATAGTCGATGCCACCGCCGCCGGAGATGACGTTGGCGTTCTCGTCGCCATACAGGTCGTCGTAGTAGTCGGACCCGACGATGTTCTCGATGCTGTTCAGTTTATCATAACCCGCCGCGCCATTTGCATAGCCCGCCGCCAGGTCGACGACGGTCGGACCGGAGGTATAGATGAAGGACACGGTATCGGAACCGCCGCCGCCGTGGATGACATCATCTCCGGCCCCGCCGGTGATCACGTCGTCCCCCGCGCCGCCACGCAGGTCGTCATTGCCCTTGCCACCCCTGATGACGTCATTGCCGTCATCACCATAAATGGAGTCGCCGTCATCGGTGCCGATGATGACGTTGTCTTCGAGATCGCCGTTGATGATCGCCATGGAGTAGCTCCTGCAAAGGGGGCGGCTCAAAACAAGCCGAGATCAAAAAAACCGCTGCGTATACCCTTGTAGCTGCAGGCGCATCTGTCAATCGCGGATGGCCTCGTTCTCCTGAACTTCACGGAATCGTCTGAAAAATTGCGGATTCGGCACCACGGCTGAGGCATGGCGCTTGCGATCCGCCGGGGCTACATCAGGCCCATGCGCACAGAAACGCCCCCGCCCGTAAGGCTGTCCGACTACGTTCCGCCGAGCCATCTGATCGACGAGGTTTTCCTCGACTTCGACCTGCAGCCCTCCGCGACCGTGGTCAGGGCCAGGATGACGGTCCGGCGTCACGGTCCGGTCGATTTGCCCCTGGAACTGGATGGCGACGGGCTGAAGACCCTGACTATCCGAATTGACGGCAGGGCGCTGGCCTCGACGGACTATCAGGAAACCGCCAGCCGGCTTGTCATCGGCGACCTGCCTGCGAGTTTCGTCCTGGAAACCGAAGTGGAGATCGATCCTGCAGGCAATACCGCCCTGATGGGTCTGTACATGTCCGGCGGACGGTACTGCACCCAATGCGAGGCCGAAGGGTTTCGGCGGATCACATGGTTCCCCGATCGGCCGGACGTCCTGTCCCGCTATACGGTCCGGGTCGTGGCTGACGCCGCCTTCGAACATCTCCTGTCCAACGGCAATCTGACTGACCGGGGCCTGCTGGATGGCGGCAGGCATTTCGCTGTCTGGACCGACCCCTTCCCCAAGCCCTGCTACCTCTTCGCCCTCGTAGCCGGCGAACTGGATGTTCTGGAGGACAGCTTCACGACGGCTTCGGGGCGGCAGGTAGCCCTCCGCGTCTTTGTCGACCCGGGCATGGCCAGCCGGGCCGCCTATGCCCTGGACAGCCTCAAGCGGGCCATGCGCTGGGACGAGGAGGTGTTCGGCCTCGAATACGATCTGGACCTGTTCATGATCGTCGCTGTGCGGGACTTCAATTTCGGGGCCATGGAGAACAAGGGCCTCAACATCTTCAATTCGGCCCTGCTGCTGGCTGATTCCGCGACGGCCACCGACCTCGATTACGAGCGGATCGAGAGCGTGGTCGCCCATGAGTATTTCCACAACTGGACCGGCGACCGGATCACCTGCCGCGACTGGTTCCAGCTCTGCGTCAAGGAAGGCCTGACGGTCTTCCGTGACCAGGAGTTCAGCGCCGACATGCGCGGCGCGGCTGTTCAGCGGATCAAGGATGTCAAGGCCCTGAGGGCCCGGCAGTTCTCGGAGGACGCAGGCCCCCTCGCCCATCCGGTCAGACCCTCCAGCTATCTGAAGATCGACAACTTCTATACGGCCACCATCTACGAGAAGGGCGCGGAGGTCATCCGCATGCTCAAGGCCCTGCTGGGACCGTATCTGTTTCGCTCCGGCATGGACCTGTATTTCGAACGGCATGACGGACAGGCGACGACGGTAGAGGCCTTCATCCAGTGTTTCTCCGACCGGTCAGGCCGCGATCTGACAGGCTTTTTCCGGTGGTATGAGCAGGCCGGAACACCGGTCGTCACCCTGTCCAGCCGGCACGACCCCGAGACCCGCACCCTGGAACTGACCCTCCGCCAGCAAACCCCGCCAACCCCGGGGCAGCCCTCGAAGGCGGCCCTGACCATTCCGGTCGCCATCGGCCTGATGGACGAGGACGGCGCCATGATCCGCGATACCGAATGGATCGTGCTGGAGGATGAGCAAACAGTCGTGTCGCTGTCCGACGTGGATCAGCCCCCTGTCCTGTCCGTCCTGCGCGGCTTTTCTGCGCCTGTCCGGCTGGAGACGGACTCGCCTCCCGGTCACGACTATGTCCTGCTTGCAGCGGATCCCGATCTCTTCAACCGCTGGGAGGCCGGCCAGCGGCTGGCCAGCCGCCTTATGCTGGACCGGGTGGCCGGACGTCCGGACGAGGCCGGGGAGTCGCGGTTCGCCGAAGCCATGGGACGCTCCCTCGACGACCAGGCCGCCGATGACGCCTTCAGGGCCCTGATCCTGTCCCTGCCGACCGAACAGGATCTTGCCATGGCCCTTGAACCTGCCGATCCGGCGGCGATTCACAGCGCCCGCTCCAGCCTGCGCCAGACCCTGGCGACAGTGCTTGCCGATCGGCTGGAACGTCTCCATTCAGGACTCGAACAGCATGGCCAGTTCTCGGCCAGCGCGGCGGCAGCGGGTCGGCGGGCCCTGCGCAACGCTGCCCTCGACCTGATGACTGCCGCCCCGGACGGGGCAGTCCTGCTCCGCGCCCAGCGGCACTACGAGACCGCTGACAACATGACCGACCAGATCGGCGGCCTCGCCGCGTTGGTGTCCCTGGGCGGCCAGGCCGCCGATGAGGCCCTGGCGGATTTTCACGATCGCTGGCGACACGAACCCCTCGTCATCGACAAATGGTTTTCCGTCCAGGCCCGGGATCCCTCCGAACTGGCCCTCAGACGGGTCATCGGCCTCACGACCCACCCGGATTTTGAACCTCGGAACCCCAACCGGCTGCGGTCACTCGTCAGCGCTTTCGCCAGTTTCAATCCGGCCCGGTTCCATGAGCCGGACGGATCCGGTTACCGGTTCCTGGCGGACTGGATCATCGCAACTGACCGGGTGAACCCGATGACCGCCGCACGCCTTGTCGAGCCTCTGGGCGCGTGGCGCCGGTTCGGCCCGGTCCTCGGGCCGCTGATGCAGGAACAGCTTCAGCGCATCGCGGCGGTGGAAGGGCTGTCCAGCAACGTTTTCGAACTGGCGACCAAAGCCCTGGCCTGACTTCCGGGCGCCAGAAACTGTTCGCAAGGGGCCCTTCCGATTCATCACCCCTTAACGGGATGACTCAGGCCCCCTAACATCACCCGGCAGGGTGACTCGCGCGCCGGGCGCCGGGAAGCTGATCGGAAAAGCCCGCTGGAAATGCTCGCCTCTCGCGCCGCATGTCCAGCAGGGACTTGGAAGCAATGAACAAGGGGGTCGTCGGTCGTTGCCAGGGGTTGAGCGGGAGGGAATGAGCGGATCGGCCTTCTTGGCCGCACCCCCCCGCGCCTCGCAGCAACCCATGGTCAGACTTGTGATCCTGGCAGCCCTGCTCTTGCTGGCGATCTACACGGCGTTCGGCGCTCACAGGCTGATGAAGGGCTGGACCGGACCGGCCACGAGCTCGTCCCCTCTGGCGCGCGCCAGTATCCTGGCCCAGCGGGTCGATGGCGTCCTGACCAACCAGCGGACCGCCTTGCTGGCAGGAGCCGACCTCTATCGCCGGTCTCAGGACAGTCCGATCGAGGTCACGGAACTGGTCCTGCGCCTGGCCGGGGACGGAGCCCTTTCCACCGCCCTGGTGGGCGATGATTCCCTTGCTGCGGCCTCGGGAGGGGGGGCCGCCGCAGACTGGATGGAGGTCGCCCGGTCAGCGGCAGCGGAAGGTGGAACCACCTGGGTTGGCGCCCTCCAGGGAGACCCCCAAAGGCTTTATTCGGCCTTCGCCCTCCCCGCTGCCGCGGGACGGGTCTGGCTGGTCGTTTCATCCGACCTGACCGGCGTGACCGGAAAGGCCCTGAACGGGGGCGCTGCCCTGGCCTTGTCTGACGGACGGATCGCTGTCGCCGCCGACCAGGCCGTTGTCGAGGCTGGAACCCTGGACGCCGCCTTCGGCCTTGGTCGCCAGGCCGTGCAGGATGGTGTCGTCGTTCGCGGAGAGACCCCGGGCGGTACGGCCCTGGATGTCGTCGGCCAGTCGCTGGCAGGCGGAAAGCTGATCGCCATCGGAGCCCAGCGGGCCGCCGGCGTGGGGCCGATCAGCGCCGAACAGGTCGATGGCCTGGTGTCCCTGCTCGCACCGCTTGGCGTCGGCATAGCCCTGGCCCTGCTTCTAATGGTGCAGAGCCGACGCGCACAGCGCGCCCAGCAGGCCTTTGTCGACAGCGAACAGCGCTTCCGGCTCGCCGTAGAGGCGGCGCGATGCGGTATCTGGGAATGGGATCTCGACCGGGACCAGGTGATCATGTCCGACGTCACCGCCGTGATCTTCGGTTGGGGCGGGGCTGGCGCGGTCAGCGGCCAGGAGGTGCTGGGCCGGATTGCGCCTGACCATCGCGACCGGGTCCGTCAGGCCCTGAGCCATGCCGCCCAGTATGGCGCCTTTGACGTGTCCTTCCGGGTTCCGGGCGGCGATGGTCGGCGGTCGCTCTGGATCGATGCCCGGGGGCAGGGCGTGGAGAACATTGGCGGCAGAGCCCACAGCCGCATTGTCGGCGTGGCCCTTGACGTGACCGAGGAACGACTTGCCCAGGCCCGGGCCCAGGCGGCGGAGGTCAGGCTTCGCGACGCGATCGAGAGCGTGTCCGAGGCCTTTGTGCTCTGGGATCGCCATGGCAGGCTGCTGCTCTGCAATCGAAACTACCGGAGTCTGTTCAATCTGGAGCCCAGGCTGCTGAAGCCTGGCGCCAGCAGGGACGAGGTCACCCGCTTTGCAAGGCTTGCCATTAGCCAGGAGCATCCCTCGAACCACGGCGCCAAGGGCGAACGCGAGGCCGAGATGGTCGACGGTCGCTGGATCCAGATCTCCGAGCGGCGAACCGCCGAGGGCGGGCTGGTCATGACGGCAGCCGACATCACCGCTATCAAGCGGCAGGAGGAGGCCCGCAGACGCAATGAGGAACAGCTGCAGCATGCTGTCGCCGGACTTCAGCGCAGCCAGGAACAGCTGGCGGAACTGGCCCGCAAGTATGAAACCGAAAAGGTCCGGGCAGAGGGCGCCAATCGGGCCAAAAGCGAGTTTCTCGCCAATATGTCCCATGAACTGCGAACCCCGTTGAACGCGATCAACGGCTTTTCTGAGGTCATGGTCGCCGAGATGTACGGCCCGATGGGAGACCCCCGCTACAAGGAATATGCGGGCGATATCCATAGCAGCGGACAGCACCTGCTGGCCCTGATCAACGACATCCTCGACATGTCGAAGATCGAGGCGGGCAAAATGAATCTCAAGTTCGAACCCATCAGCCTGGACGATGTCACGGAGGACGCCGTCCGCCTGGTCCGCAACCGCGCCGAGGCTGCCGGCCTGGACCTGCTGATCGAGCTTCCGACCCTGCCGGAAGTCGAGGGAGACTACCGCGCCATCAAGCAGGTTCTGCTGAACCTGTTGTCCAACGCCATCAAGTTCACACCCCGGGGAGGGCGAATCACCGTGCAGGGAGAACTTCGTCAATCGCCCATGGGAGACCGGGTCTGGATGGCGGTCTGCGACAACGGGATCGGCATTTCGAAGGAAGACCTGTCCAGGCTCGCCCTGCCCTTCGAACAGGTTGAAAGCCAGCATTCGAAGACCACCCAGGGAACAGGGCTAGGCCTGGCTCTCACCAAGTCCCTGGTCGAGCTGCATGACGGCGCCCTCGACATGCGGTCCGAGCCTGGAGAAGGCACCACGGTCAGCTTCACCCTGCCGGTCCGGCAGGTCGCCCGCTACCAGGACGTCGCCTGATCGCCTGGTTCCGGCAGACCAGCGGAGCCGTCGAGGGAGAGCTCGGAACCGGTCAGTCCCCTACCCGATTGGCGGCCTGATCGCCCGGAGCCCTTGACCTCGCAGGGCCAGACCCCCTACGGCCCGCCGATGTCCGGCGCCCATCTCACAATCGACCTAGACGCCCTCAGCGCCAACTACCGGCTGCTCCAGACCCTGTCCGGCGCCTCGGAGGTTGCCCCTGTGGTCAAGGCCGACGGCTATGGAATGGGCGCCGCCCAGACCGCTCGGCGACTTTGGGCCGAAGGGGCGCGGACCTTCTATGTTGCGCGGCTGACGGAGGGCCTGGCCCTCAGAATGGCTCTTGGGGCCCGGACAGCCCGAATCCTGGTCTTCGACGGCATGTCGCCCGGAGAGGCGCCGGTCTTCGAAGCCCATGGTCTGATCCCTGTCCTCAACAGTCCGCAACAGATCGATCTCTGGCTGGAGGCCAGACCGGGGACCCGGGAAGCCGCCCTGCATATCGACACCGGCATGAACCGACTGGGGCTGTCCCTGGCCGAGGCCTCCGACCTGGCGGCAAATCCGGAACGGCTGCGTCGGCTGTCCCCTTGCCTTGTGATCAGCCACCTGGCCTGCGCCGCCACGCCAGAGCACCGCTTGAACCGCGTTCAGCTGGAGCGCTTCAGCGCGGTCCGCAGCCTGTTCCCCGCGGTTTCCGCCAGCCTTTCCAGCTCTGCGGGGATCTTTCTGGGTCCTGACTACTGCTTCGACCAGGTTCGCCCGGGGATCAGCCTGTATGGCGGCGGCCCCCATGACCGCCCCGATCCAAGACTGGCCGCCGTCGCACGTCTGGAAGCGCCGATCCTTCAGATCCGGGATGTGCCGGCGGGCGAAAGTATCGGCTATGGCGCTGAGCAGACTGCCGAGAAGCCCCTGAAGGTCGCCATCATCGCAGCGGGCTATGCCGACGGTTATCCGCGCGCCGCCAGTCCGCGCGGATCCGTCTGGTTCGACGGTGCGGCCAGACGCCTGTTGGGCCGTATTTCGATGGACCTGACAGCGATCGACGTCACCGACGCGCCAGGAGCCCGTCTTGGAGACCTCGTCCAGATCCTGGGTCCCGAGATTTCAGTCGATCATGTCGCCTCGGCGGCGGGCGGCTCGGCCTATGAGCTGCTGGTCCGCGTCGGAGGACGGTCCGAGCGGCAGTGGCGGGGCGAAGCTAGGGACTGAGGCTGCGGGGCGGTCCGTCCTCACGGCCCCTGAACCAGCATCAAGACTGACTTGAACAAAACCGGAACATGCTCCAGTTTGGCAGGCCCCCTGCCCGCCGTCTGCGTCAGGCACGCTGTTTTCGCCTACAGTCCCTTCAATCCGAATCGGAACTTCGCCATGGCCCGCGACGGCGCTCTATTTGTCTGCCAGACCTGTGGCGCCGTTTCATCCAAATGGGCGGGTCAGTGCGCCGCCTGTTCCGCCTGGAACAGTCTGGTCGAAGAAGTCAGCAGCCGGCCGCCGGGAGCCCTGGCGCCCGCCAAGGGGTCAAAGACCCGGGGCGGCCTGGCCTTCGAGGGTCTGCAGAGCGATACGCCGGCCCCGCCCCGCATCGTCACCGGCGTCGATGAGTTCGACCGGGTCTGCGGCGGCGGCGTCGTGCCCGGGTCCGCCATTCTAGTGGGTGGAGATCCGGGGGTGGGGAAATCCACCCTGCTGCTGCAGGTGGTGGCCAGCGCAGCCCTCCGAGGTGCGCGCTGCGCCTATATCTCCGGCGAGGAGGCGGTCGAGCAGATTCGGGGTCGCGCCGCCCGAATGGGCCTTGCCCAGGCCAATGTGCGCCTGGCGGCCGAGACCGCCCTGCGTGACATCCTCGAAGGCCTGAAAAAGGAGCCCTTCGATCTGGTGGTCATCGATTCCATCCAGACCATGTGGAGCGACGCCCATGAGGCCGGCCCCGGTTCGGTGACACAGGTCCGGTCCTGCGCTGCCGAACTGGTGCGTCTGGCCAAGAAACGCGGCGTCGCAGTCATCCTGGTCGGCCATGTCACCAAGGATGGCCAGATCGCCGGTCCAAGGGTTGTCGAACATATGGTCGATGCGGTCCTCTCCTTCGAGGGAGAGCGGGGCTACCCCTTCCGTGTGCTGCGCGGGGCCAAGAACCGCTTCGGCGCCACCGATGAAATCGGGGTGTTCGAGATGGGTGACTCCGGCCTGTCGGAAGTCCGCAACCCCTCGGCGCTGTTTCTGCACGACGGAGCCGAGCGGGCGGCCGGCGCCGCCGTGTTCGCCGGCATCGAGGGATCCCGCCCAGTGCTGGTCGAGTTCCAGGCCCTGGTGGCGCCTTCGGCCTACGGCACGCCGCGCCGCGCTGTCGTGGGATGGGATTCCGGACGGCTGGCCATGGTCCTGGCTGTCCTGGAATCCCGATGCGGCCTTGGTTTCGGCAATCGCGACGTCTATCTGAACGTCGCCGGAGGCCTCAGGATAACCGAACCGGCCGCCGATCTGGCAGCGGCGGCTGCCCTGGCCTCTTCGGCGCTGGATGAATCCCTGCCCCAGGACTGCGTGGTGTTTGGCGAAATCAGTCTTTCCGGCGATGTGCGACCTGTAGGCCGGATGGAATCGCGCCTCAAGGAGGCGGCCAAGCTGGGGTTTGGCCGGGCTCTGGCCCCTGCCGGGGCCGGCGACGCCCTACCCATAATCGGGGTGTCCCGCCTGACCGAAACCATCGACCGCATCGGGCAACAGAGGTGGGACACGTGACCCTTTTCGACCTCATGGCGGGACTTCTGCTGCTGGTCTCGGGCCTGACGGCCTTTGCTAGGGGCGGCGTTCGGGAAGTAGTTGGCATCGTGGCCCTGGTCGCCGCGGCCCTGCTGGCGATCATGGCCCTGAGGATCACGGCGCCCGTCGCCCGGACCATGATGAGCCCCGACTGGGCCGCTGTCGCAGCAGCCCTCCTGGTCGTTTTTGTCGTTGTCTATGTCGTCCTGCGACTGATCGGCGGGCAGATTTCCCGTAACGTCCAGAACGCTGGCGCACTCGGCGCCCTGGACCGGATAATCGGTCTGGGCATGGGTCTGTTCCGGGCCCTGGTCGTCCTCGGAACCTTCAGCCTGCTGCTTGAAATGGCCAGCGGCCCTACCGGCCCGCCGGCCTGGGTCAAGTCGGCGACGCTTTACCCCTTGACCCGGGGGGCCGCACGGGTGCTCAAGGCGTTCGCGCCGGACGGCTTCGCGGCGGCGGGCAAGATTGCGCCCGCTGTCGGGGACGCGGTAAAGGCCGGAGCGGGCTACAGCAATGAATCCCGCGATGCGATGGACGATCTGGTGGAGAAGACCCGATGACCCCTTTCGCCCACAGGACGATCCACCGTGATCCCGACGACGACACCCTGCGTCTCGAATGCGGCGTGTTCGGCGTCTATGAGGTGGCCGAGGCCAGCGCGGTCACGGCCCTGGGACTTCACGCCCTTCAGCATCGCGGCCAGGAAGCCTGCGGTATCGCCACCTTTGACGGCCAACGCTTCTACACCGAGCGACATGTCGGCCATGTCGGTGACGCCTTTACCGGCCAGGACCTGGTCGACCGTCTGCCGGGGCGATCGGCCATCGGGCATACCCGCTACTCCACCGCCGGCGGCAGCGCCTTCCGGAACATCCAACCTATGTTCGCTGACCTCGAAGCCGGCGGCGTGGCCCTGGCTCACAACGGCAACCTGACCAATTTTCACACTCTACGCGACCGGCTCGTCTCCGATGGCGCGATCTTCCAGTCCACATCCGACAGCGAGGTGATCCTGCATCTCCTGGCCCGGTCGCGCAAAGCCAAGGTGGTGGACCGGTTTATCGACGCCATCGCCCAGATCGAGGGCGGCTACGCCCTGGTCGCCCTGACCAACAAGAAGCTGATCGGCGTCCGCGACCCGCTCGGCATTCGGCCCCTGGTTCTGGGGGACCTGGGCGGTCGTCCTGTGCTGGCCTCCGAGACCTGCGCCCTGGACATGATCGGCGCCCGTTTCGTGCGCGATATCGAACATGGCGAAATGGTTGTGATCTCGGAGTCCGGCGTGGAATCCCTCCGACCCTTCCCGGCAGCCCGGGCCCGACCCTGTGTCTTCGAATATGTCTATTTCGCCCGTCCCGACAGCGTGGTGAACGGCCGGTCGGTCTATGAGGTGCGCAAGCGCATGGGCCGGCGTCTGGCCCAGGACAGCGGGGCCCCGGCGGATGTCGTGGTGCCCGTTCCGGACAGCGGCGTCCCGGCGGCCCTTGGCTATGCCCAGGAGAGCGGCATTCCCTTCGAGATGGGGATCATCCGGAACCACTATGTCGGGCGGACCTTCATCCAGCCGACCCAGGGCGTCCGCGAACTGGGCGTGCGTATGAAGCACAGCCCCAATCGTGCGGTGCTGGAGGGCAAACGCGTGGTGTTGATCGACGATTCCATCGTGCGGGGAACCACCAGCCGAAAGATCGTGCGGATGGTTCGCGAGGCCGGAGCCACAGAGGTGCATCTGCGCAGCGCTTCGCCCCCCATCAAGTGGCCGGACTTCTATGGCATCGACATGCCGGAACGCGACAAGCTATTGGCAGCCACCCAGTCCCTGGAAGAGATGACCCGGTTCCTCGAGGTCGATTCCCTGGGCTTTCTCAGCGTCGAAGGCCTTTACGCCGCCCTGGAGGCCGGTCCCCGGGACCCGGTCAATCCGCAGTTTACCGACCATTATTTCACGGGCGACTACCCGACCCGGCTGACGGATCGGGAACTGGCCGAGTCCGACAATGACGGCGTCGGCCGCCAGCTTTCGTTTCTGGTCAGCGCCTGATCCTGCTGGCCGCTGTTGCGAGGCGCCCTTGTCGATACTGAAGGCCCTTAGGCCCGACCCCTATATCCTGGCCCTGTTGGCTGTCGTGATCCTGGCCTCACTGGCGCCGGCCCGCGGCCTGGCGGGCGACCTTCTTTCGCCCGTCACCAAGTCCGTTGTCGCCCTGTTGTTCTTCCTGCACGGGGCCAAGCTGCCAAGGGAGGCTGTGATCGCCGGCCTGACCCATTGGCGGCTGCATCTCGCGGTCCTGGCGGTCAGCTTCCTTTTGTTTCCTCTTTTCGGACTTGCCGCCGGTCTCGCCGCTCCCACCCTGCTCTCACCTCACCTCGCCGCCGGCCTTCTGTTCCTCTGCTGCCTGCCCTCCACCGTTCAGTCGTCGATCGCGTTCACAGCCCTGGCCCGGGGCAATGTCGCCGCTGCGGTCTGCGCCGCCTCGGCCTCGAACCTGGTCGGTATGGCCGCCACGCCTTTGCTGGTGGCCGGCCTGATGCACGGCCAGGGCGCCGGCCCCGGATTTGACGCCGTACAGTCGATTTTCCTGCAGCTTCTTGCGCCCTTCGCCGCAGGACAGTTGGCCCGCCCCCTGATTGGCGCCTGGCTGGAGCGCCACAAGCCTCTGGTCGGGCTGGTGGATCGCGGATCGATCCTGCTGGTGGTCTACAGCGCCTTCAGCGCGGCGGTGATCGGCGGGGTCTGGTCACGAGTCTCGCCCGGCGATCTGGCCATGGTCTTCCTGCTTTGCGCTGTCCTGCTGGCGGCGATCCTGGCCATCACGTCATGGCTGGGCCGGGCCATGAGCCTGGCAGTTCCGGACCGTATCGTCCTGCTTTTCTGCGGATCCAAGAAGTCCCTCGTCACAGGCGCGCCCATGGCGGCGATCCTGTTCACGCCCGCCGCCGCGGGGGTGATGATTGTGCCCCTGATGATCTTTCATCAACTTCAGTTGATCGCCTGCGCAGTTCTGGCCCGGCGCTATGCGGACCGCACGTCTGACTGAGATGATCTGCCTCGGGACAAATCCCTGGTCCCTCGCTAAACAGCGCCATGTCCATTTCCCTGCCCCTCACTGACAAGATCGCCCTGGTCACGGGTGCGACCCGCGGCATCGGCTATGCCGCAGCCCTGGCCCTCGCAAAGGCGGGCGCCCACGTCATCGCCCTCGGACGAACACAGGGCGGGCTGGAGGCGCTGGATGATGAAATCCTCGCCGCGACCGGCAAGCGCGCGACCCTGGTGCCCATCGACCTGAGAAAGCCGGAAGACCTCGATCCTCTGGGCGGCGTGATCCACCAACGCTTTGGACGTCTCGATATCATCGTCCATGCCGCCGGCGTACTCGGGGGGCTGACCCCGGTCGGGCATGTGGAACCCAAGGGCTGGGAAGAGACCCTTACAGTCAACCTGACCGCCACCTGGCGGCTGATTCGCTCTTTCGAGCCGCTGCTGAGGGCCTCAGAGGCCGGGCGCGCGATTTTCGTCACAACGGGCCGCGTCGCCCGCCCCAAGGCTTTCTGGGGCCCCTACGCGGCCAGCAAGGCTGGCATGGAGGCCCTGGTGCGCTGCTGGGCGGACGAAATGGAGCAGACTGCGGTTCGCGCGGTCATTCTGGATCCGGGCGCTGTCCGGACCCGCATGAGGGCCCAGGCCTATCCGGGCGAGGATCCTCTGGACCTGCCGGAGCCCTCCGCCCTCGGGCCGCTGTTCGTATCCCTGGCCGGACAGAATGACCTGCCGGCCCAGCCTCAGACCCTGCTGTTCAAGCCCGGTTGATCGCCAGGCTCCAGATCAAGGGTTTAAGGCATGGTTCGATCCGACAACCGCTGCACACCTGTCGAGCCATGCTCTATTTGGTGCGCCCGGGCTTCTGCGTCCGGGACCGGATCACCGGCTTGGCGGCGGTGGATTCCTTGGCAGCCTTGCGGGCCTTGGTGATCTTCTTGACCCGCGCCTGTTTGGCGTCCTTGGCGTTGGCGAAGACCCCGGGTTTGGCTGGCTTGGCCTTGGCCCCGCGTCCGGACCCGCTGCCCATGGGCCGCTTGTCGCCATCTGCGTCGGCGTAGGGGTTGGCCCCGGACTTGATCGTGATGCGGATGGGCACCCCGGGTAGGTCGAAGCTCTCGCGGATCGAATTGATCAGATAGCGCCGGTAATGCTCGGGCATCTGGTTCGCGCGACTTGAGAACAGCACAAAGGTCGGCGGCCTCGCCTTGGTCTGGGCGACGTATTTGGGCTTGATCCGCCGGCCATTGACGGCGGGCGGCGGGTGCCTCTGCACGGCAAGGGCCAGCCAGTCGTTGAGATCCCGGGTCTTGACCTTCGTCGACCAGTTGGCGTGGGTCTTGATCACCGCCGGCATCAGCCGGTCCAGGCCCCAGGTGGTTTCAGCCGACAGCGCCACGACCGGCGCGCCTCGAACCTGGGGCAGCATGCGTTCGGCATGTTCGACAAAGCCCTTCAGGGTCGCCTGGGGATCTTCCACCAGGTCCCATTTGGCCAGGACAAAGACCAGGGCCCGACCTTCGCGCTCGACCAGATCCGCCAGCTGCAGGTCCTGGATCTCGAAGGGGTGGGTCGCATCCATGACCAGCAGGACCACCTCGGCAAAGGTGATGGCCCGGATGGAATCCGCCACCGACAGGATTTCCAGCTTCTCGTGGATCCTGGCCTTGCGCCTCAGTCCGGCGGTGTCGACCAGCCGCACCTTGCGGCCGTCCCAGTTCCATTCCACCGGGATGGAGTCGCGGGTGATGCCGGCTTCCGGCCCCGTCAGCATCCGGTCCTCGCCGATCAAGGCGTTGACCAGGGTGGACTTGCCCGCGTTGGGCCGCCCGACAATGGCGATACGGATCGGCTTGTCAGGATCGTCCTCTTCCACATCGTCCTGATGTTCAGGAGCCAGACGCACCAGGGCGGCATAGAGATCAGCCATACCCTCGCCATGCTCGCCCGAGATCGGGATGGGCTCGCCGAACCCCAGACTCCAGGCCTCGGCGATCCCAGGATCGCCCTGCTTGCCTTCCGCCTTGTTGGCGCCGATCAGAACCGGCTTGTCCTTGCGGCGCAGGATTTCACCGAACACCTGATCCAGGGGCGTCACCCCTTCGCGGGCGTCGATCAGGAACAGGCAGATATCCGCCTCATCGATAGCCAGCTCCGTCTGGCGACGCATCCGCGCCTCCAGGCTCTCGTCATCGACATCCTCGAATCCGGCCGTGTCGACAAGGTCGAGCAGCATGTCGCCAATGCTTCCGCTCGCGAACCGCCGGTCACGGGTCACACCCGGCCGATCATCCACGATCGCCAGTTTTTTACCGGCAAGCCGGTTGAACAGAGTCGATTTCCCGACATTCGGTCGGCCGACGATTGCAAGTTTCAGCGCCATAGCGGTCTAGAGACCTTCCGAATGGCCTGTTGGTCAATCCGGACCGCACAACAGGACGCATTCCAATACAGGAGGCGGCGGCTCTTCGCAGAACCGCCGCCTCTATACAAGTGGTGTTGGCAGTCCGGTCGCAGATCAGCGGATCGCAACCAGCTCCGCCTTGTCCGTCACGACATAGACCATGCCCCCGGCGGCCATCGGGGTGATCAGGGCCGGAGCGCCGATCTTAAGGGTCTTGGTGACATCGCCGGTCTTGGGATTCAGCGCCAGGACCCGCCCATCGCTCGACACCACAACCAGCCGGTCAGAGGCCACGACCGGGCCGAAATACAGGCGACGGTCCTTGCTCTTCTTGATTCCGGCATTGAGGTCCTTGATCCAGTAGACCTGACCATTATCGCGCGAGGCGCAGATCAGTTCACCCGCGCGTGAGATGATGTAGACCACGTCTCCGGCGGCCCAGGGAGTCGCGATGGACGACACAGGCAGGGACCACCGGGCCTGTCCGGTCCGAAGGTCCGTCGCCACGAAGACACCCGAATGGCTCGCGGCGAAAACATCGCCCTTGTAGATCACCGGGCGACCGGCCACGTCGCGAATTTCCGACAGGGCGTTGGTCCGGCTCGCCCGGGACAGGGCATTGTTCCAGAGATCATTGCCATTGCCGGACCGCACAGCCACCAGTTCGCCGGAAGCGAAGGCGGCGACGACGACATCTCCCGAGGCCACAGGGCTTGACGCCGAAAGGATGCGGGCCGGTTCTATCAGGGCCTGGAAATCCCAGCCTGGCGCACCGGTTCCAGCGTCAAAGCTCAAAAGCTCATTGTCGGTGCTGATGGTGAACACCTTGCCCGCATGGACAGTCGGCGCTCCATGGATGGGCGAAGCCGTTTCCTGCCGCCAGCCGCTCTCACCGGTTGCAGCATCCAGCTGCGCGACAAATCGAAAGCCGGAGCTGACGTAGATCTTGCCGCCGGAATAGGCCAGACCGCCGCCAAAACCGACCTTGTCCCGCTTGCTGCGGGCGTTCAGCTGCTTTTTCCAGATCACAGATCCGGTCCGGGCGTCCAGGGCAGACACTCCAGCCCGGGCGTCCATGACATAGACCCGGCCGTCGGCCAGGATCGGCGGCGCCGTGACATGGAGCTTGGCGCTGGACCCGGTGCCGAAGCCCTTTTTCCAGGCAATCTCGAAATCAGGCGCGGCCGCGACATTCTCGATCGCGGTTTCGGCCGGGCCGCCCGGCAGGGGCCAGTCCGCCTGGGCGATCGGCGAAGGCAGGTAGAAATCCACCCCCTTCAGACCTTCCGCCGCGGCGACGGTTTCATCAAAGGCGATCACCGAAATCCGCCGGCCGTCCGAGGCCGTGTCCTTGACCTCCTTCGGCTTGAACGGGTTCAGGTTCTCCGTCGCGCCGTTGAGGGTCGAACAACCGGTCGCCGCCAGGGCAAGGGTCAGAAAGGCAGCCGTCAAGGCGCCGCGACGCTGGATCATTGGGGAGCCTCGGCGGAAGGCGGCGGGGACATGGCCCCGTTCGGTTGAAGCATGACGGACGGCGGCATCTGGGCGGGCTGGGCGGAGTTGGCCAGCTTGACCGCCTCGGCCATAACGCCGGCCGACCCGGAATCGATCAGGCTGATTGCCGCCTTGGCCCGCTGGCGCATGCCCTGGCTGGCGTCGAAGATCTGGGACAGCACGACGAAATCCGTCCGTGCTTCCTTGAACCTGCCCTCGCGAAGCTTGAGGAAGGCCAGGGCCTCCTTGGCTTCCATGCGATAGGGGCGCTTGTCTTCATTGAGGGGAATGAGTCTGGCCTCCACGTCCTTGTAGGGAGCGGTGTCCATCAAGGCGAAGGCGGATTTGAGGCGGGCGAAATCGCCAAGCAGCGGATCGGGCGCAGCCTTGGCTGCATCATCAAAGAACTTGACCGCCTCGGCCGTCTGGCCGGCGTCCAGCCTCATGCCGCCCTGCTGCATCAGGGCCAGGGTCTTGTAGGCTGCGGGTCCTGTGCGGGCGATTTCCGCGAACAGGGAAACGGCCTTGACCTGGTCGCCCTCGGCGCCGGCTTCCATGGCCTTGGAATAGCTCTCCGAGGCCTTGGCCCGGGCGCTGGTCTGCCAGGAGTCCCATCCCCAAAGGCCCAGGGCGCCGATCAGAACAGCAGCCCCCACGCCGATGGCCCAGGGAAGGGCCCGCATGGCCAGGTTACGATAGCGTTCGGTCCGGAGTTGATCCTCGACCTCTTCGAAAACATCGACCACGAAAGGGAGACTCCGTCCTGAGAGCGCTTCCGGCGCCAGATCCTGACACCGACTTTGGTTGTTCTTCGCCGTCATGCTCCTTCCGGATGGCCGGAGGCGCATTCAGGCGCTTGAGGAGGCGAAACCTATAGCCTCGCCTTCCCGGCTGCAACGCGGCGAAGGGAAATCAGCCCAGCGCCACCAGTTCCTTGCTGTCCTCGGCCTTGCGACGTCGCTCGATAAGCCAGACGCACCAGATCGACACCTCGTAAAGCAGGCAGATCGGGATCGCCAGCATCAGCTGGCTGATAGGATCGGGCGGGGTCACCACGGCGGCCACGACAAACACCCCGACAATAGCGTAGCGGCGGGCTGTTCGAAGGGCCTGGGAACTGACCAGCCCGGCCAGCCCGGCCAGGGTCAGCACAACAGGCAGCTGAAAACACAGACCAAACGCCAGCAGCAGGGTGGTCACCAGGGACAGATACTCATCGACCTTGGGGGTCAGTTCGACGGAGATCGCCGCTGTGCTGATCTGCTGCGACAGCGAAAACCACAACACGAACGGGAGCATGACATAATAGACCAGCGCAGCGCCGACCGTGAACAAGACCGGCGAGGCCACCAGGAATGGCAGGAAGGTATAGCGTTCACGCTTGTAGAGGCCCGGCGCCACAAACCGGTAAAGCTGCCAGGCAAGGACAGGAAAGGTCAGGACCAGGGCGCCGAAACCCGCCACCTTGAGCTTGGTGAAGAAAAACTCGAGGGCGGCCGTATAGATCAGCTTCAGCTTCGCGGCGTCCGGCGCCGGCGCCACCTCTTTCTGACCGATCAGCGCCAGGATCAGGTCGAAAGGTCCATGTTTTCCACCGGTCGCCTTCTGAGCCGCCAGCAGGTCCTGTGCTGCCGAGAAGGGTTTGACCAGGAAAAGAAAAATCTGGTCCGCGAAGAAAAAACAGACCCCGAAACCGACGGCCAGGGCCAGGACGCAGACAATCAGCCGGCCGCGCAGTTCAACCAGATGGTCCAGCAGCGGGGCGCGGGACGCCTCGATATCGGATTCCTCTTCGGGCAGGCTCATGCGGCATCCCCTGTCCTGGCCTTGCGGCGTCTGGGCGCCGGCGCAACGACCGGCGCCATCGCCTCAGGCTCGGTCGTCTGGGCCGGCGGCTTGCGTTTGGCCCTGGGCTTGCGCGGAGGCTTGGCTGCGACTTCAAACGCCGCCTCCATCAAAGGGTCCTCGGCGGACTCGGCCGGGGGGTCGCTGCGGGCTGCCATAGGCGGCGCAAAATTTACGCCCCCGCCGCGCAATCCGGCGTCGATATCGGCGAACATCTGATCCACCGTCGGGTCGCGGGCGGCGTCGACCGCCTCGCTCACCGGCGCCGAGAACTGCCCCGAACGCATGGCCTCGACCTCCCTGCGGAGTTCCTCGAGTTCGGATTGCCGGGCCATATCCTCGAAACTGGCCCGAAACTCGGACGCCATTCCGCGCAGCCGGGCGATGAACTGTCCCACCCGACGCATCAATAATGGAAGGTCCTTGGGTCCCACGACGATCAGGGCCACGGCGGCCACGATCAGCATTTCGGAGACGCCGATATCAGGCGAAAGCATGGGGGCGCCTTGGGGCGTGAAAAGAAGGGAGCCAGGGCTCCCGGGTCAAGAACAGGTCGTCAGTTGACGATCTTGTCCTTCTCGACATCCGTGCGCGGCAGGGGCGTCGACGCAGCCTTGTCATCCACCGCCTCGTCACCCTTGAGACCGTCGCGGAACGCCTTGATGCCCTTGGCAGCATCACCCATCAGAGAAGAGAGCTTGCCACGACCGCCAAACAGCAGCGCGGCGATGCCGATGACCAGAACCCAGTGAATCCAGCTGAAACTACCCATCAGGGCCTACTCCTTCTGGCCGTCCGCATCCCGGCGGAAAGCGCATCCAACAATCTTGTCGGCCTATATAGGCGTTCTCGTGGCAGGGGGCCAAATGAAAGCTCTGCCACAATCATCCGCCCTGCCCTCAGCCGTCCTGTCGGTCTCCGCCACCAAGGAAGTCCTGAACGAATTCCGGCTCCTCGGCTCCCTCTGCATCGAGGGGGTCCTCATCGCTTGCGGCGTCGGTCGGACGGCTGGGATCGGGGACAGAGAATCCGGGTGGCAGGTTCATGTCGAGCAGACCCAGCGCCTTCATGTCCGCCAGGCCAGGCAGGTCCGCCAGACCAGCGAGACCATAATGCTCCAGAAACAGATCTGTAGTGCCATAGGTCACCGGCCGGCCGGGTGTGCGACGCCGCCCGCGCATCCGCACCAGCCCCAGTTCCAGCAGCACGTCCAGGGTGCCCCGGCTGGCCTGGACCCCTCTCACGGCCTCGATTTCCGCCCGGGTGACCGGCTGGTGATAGGCGATGATGGCCAGGGTCTCCTGGGCGGCACGGGACAGCCGTCTGGGTTCCTGTCGCTCCTGCACCATGAGGTAATCAAGATCGTCTGCGGTCTGGAACCGCCAGCGACCGGCGACCTCGACAAGGTCGACCCCGCGGCCGGCATAACGTCGCCTGAGGTCCGCGATGGCTTCGGCCACCTCTGCCCCCTCGGGAAGCCGGAGCGCCAAATCGGCCAGACTCAGCGGCTCGGCGGCGGCAAACAGCAGGGCCTCGACCGAGCGTGCGGTCAGGCCTGCGGCGGGGTCTTCGCGAGTCGTCATGCCGGCGCGCCCTCTGGATCCGTCAGGCGAGCCTTCAGATAGATCTCGGCGAAGGCCTCCATCTGACGGGCGTCCAGCGCCCCTTCCTTGACCAGTTCCAGGCTCGCCGAGAGGGTCGAGGCCAGGTAGCTGGCCCGGGTTGGTTCAGAATCGCCATGGGGGACCGGCGCCACGCCGGCCAGCGGCGTCCAGCGCCCAAGTTCCGGCAATAGCTCGCGAAGGCGCCGGCGGGCGTCTTCGAGGGCGAAGGCCTGCGGGACTTCAGGGCGATAGGTGCGGAACTGTTCCTGCCGACGCTGGCTGATATAGGCGCTGATCAGTTGGTAAAGATCGCCTTCAAAGCGGTCGGCGCCGACGATACGGACCTGCTCGGGATCGCCCCGGGTAAAGACATCACGTCCCAGCCTCGGTCGGGTCTGCAAGGCATCGGACGCCTTGCGCATGGCGTCGAGCTTGGCCAGCCGGAACGCCAGGCTGGCGGCGATCTCCTCGGCCGGCGGCTCATCGCCCCGCGGCTTGTCCGCCGAGGGCAGAAGCAGCCGGGATTTGAGATAGGCCAGCCATGCCGCCATAACCAGATAGTCAGCCGCCAGGGAGAACCTGAGGCTCCGCACCCTGTGCACAAAGGCCAGATACTGCTCCGCCAGACGGGTCACAGACAGCTTCAGCAGATCGACCTTCTGACTGCGCGCCAGGGCCAGAAGCACATGCAGGGGGCCCTCATAGCCGTCCAGGTCGATGATCAGGGCCTCGCCGTCATCGGCCGCCGCCTGGGCGGCGACAAAATCCAGATTGGGCTGAAACCCCTCGGTCATGCCGCAAACCGGCCCTCGAATGCGGCGTCAAACCGCTCCAGCGCCTCGACGATATCCAGGGGCTCCGGAACCTTGGCCAGCCGGCCCATGGCGGCCTTGGCGCGGACAAGAGCCTGCCCCCGAAGCGGACGAACGCCCCGGACAACGGCCTCCATTTCCTGACGATCACCGTTGCAGTGAAGCACCACGTCACAGCCTGCCGTCAGGGCCCTGCGCGCCCGCTGGGAAAAATCGCCGCTCAGGGCCTTCATCGACAGGTCGTCGCTCATGATCAGACCGGAGAATCCGATATCGTCGCGGATGACCTCGCCGATCACGGTCCTGGATGTAGTGGCCGGCCGGCGCGGATCGAGGGCCGTATAGACCACATGGGCCGACATCGCCATCGGCATGTCCGACAGGACCCGGAACGGGGCAAAATCTGTTTCAGACAGGTCCTCCCGGCTGGCGCTGACCACCGGCAGGTTTTCGTGGCTGTCGGCCATGGCCCGACCATGCCCGGGAATATGCTTGATGACCGGCAGGACCCCGCCCGCGATCAGACCCTCGGCGGCAGCCCGCCCCAGGGTGGCGATCTCCTGAACCGTGTCGCCATAGGCCCGGTCGCCGATGATGTCGTGGGCGCCCTTCTGGGGGACATCCAGCACCGGCAGGCAATCGACATTGATGCCCAGGCTCGACAGATCATGCGCCATGAGCCGCGCACCGAGCCGGGCGATCTCCCGTCGAACCAGCGGATCATTGGTCGCAAGGGCGCCATAGGCCCTGCCCGGCGGATAGCGCCGCCAGTGAGGCGGACCCAGCCTCTGGACGCGCCCGCCCTCCTGATCGATCAGGACAGGCGCATCGGCCCGTCCCACCGTTTGACGAAGGGCTTCAGTAAGGGCCCGCACCTGATCCGGGTCCTGGATGTTCCGCCGGAACAGAATGAAGCCCCAGGGCTGCACTTCCCGAAAGAAGGCGGCTTCATCGGCGGTCAGCACCGGTCCGGCGCACCCCAGGATGCAGGCATTCATGCTCACCGGACGAAGCAGTCCTTGCGAGCGGCCTTCAGGCGGGAACAGAAGGCGTCGGCGTCGGCGCGACTGGCGAAGCCGGTGACAGAGGTGCGAAACAGAGTCTTCCCGCCGCTGGCCACGGTCTCGACCTTCTTGCCCTTGCCTGCGGCTGCTCCCGGCGCCAGGGCCGCTGCATCGTTCCAACCCTTGTCAGCAAGCGCCGCAGACGAGAAGGCGCCGATCTGGACCAGATAGGTTCCGCCTGGTGATCGGGCCGGCGGCGCAGCCGTGGTCGAAACCGGCTTGGGCACGGAGGGCTTCAATTCGACCGGCTTTGCAGCTGTCGAAGGGGAGACCGGAGCCGGCGCCTTGGCGGGCGCAGCCGCAACGGGAGCCGGTTTGACGGCGGGCGGCGGCGAAACCGCAGCCGAGGCCGCGGTCGGCGCGGCGACCGGTGCAGTCGCCGCCACCGGCGCAGGCGGAGGGGGCCGGGGCAAGGGCTCTTCAGCCCTCGGGGCGAAGGCCGGATCCGGCGCACCGGGGCTGTCAGGATCATTGTAGATCTCAAGACCCCGGGTCTCGTCCCGGGGCTGGTCCTCGGCCTTGGGTTCCGTACGGGTGACCTGCGGCACCGCGCCCACAGCCTTGGGCGCCTCGCCCGACGCCCGGAAACCATCGCGATAGATGAACCAGGCCCCGGCGATCAGCACAATGAGAACCAGAGCGCTGACGATCAGGGTCACCGGCGCCGGCGAACCGCCGCGAACCGGTCGCCGGGCGTCAAACGCCAGGGGAGCGTCATTGCTGGGCGGGGTATAGGCGCCGCGGCTGAAGTCGGACATCGAGCATAGGCTCCGCAAGCGATCGTGGGGTTGGCGGGAAAGCGAATCGCTCTCGCCATTGAGACAGTCTACCGAATCACGTCACCGCCCCGCCAGCGAACCCCGATATTCAGGTCCAGGTTTCCAACTGGAAGAGGCGACGGTGTTCTTCGATGGCGAAACGGTCGGTCATGCCCGCAATGTAGTCGCAGACTACCCGGGCGCGGCCGGCTTCGTCGCGGTTCTGCGACTTGACGAACCACTCGGTCGGCAGGACGTCGGGCTCGGCCATGAACAACGAAAACATCTCGGCCAGAATACGGCGCGCTTGGCTACGTGTCCGATTGACCTTCCAGTGGCGGTACATCCGCTCCAGCAGGAAGCTGCGCAGGGCGGCAAGATCCTCGGCCATATCGCCTGAAAACGCCACAAGAGCATGGTCGAGCCCCCGCACATCGGCCGCAGTAGCGACTCCTGTGACCGCCGCCCGTCGAAGGGTCTCGCCCATGACATCATCGACCATGGCGCCGATCATGCGCCGCACCGCCTCCAGCCGGGTCAACCGGTCGTCCAGGTCCGGCCGCTCGCTGCGCACGCCCAGCAGGATTGGCCCGATCAGGGGCACCTCCAGCAATTCCTCCAGCCGGAACAGCTCGGCCTGCAGCCCGTCGTCCACGTCGTGGTTGTTATAGGCGATATCGTCCGCCAGGGCCGCGACCTGGGCTTCAGCCGAGGCCCATCCGCCCAGCTTCAGGTCAAGCTTCTGATTGAACTGTCCCACGGCCGCCCAGCTGGGCCGGCTCAGGCGGTCGGTGACAGGGCCATTATGCTTGATCACCCCTTCCAGGGTTTCCCAGGTCAGGTTGAGCCCGAGAAAGTCGGGATAGCGGTGCTCCAGTTCGGTCACCACCCTGAAGGTCTGCACATTGTGATCGAAACCGCCCCAGGGCTTCATGCTGTCATCCAGGGCGTCCTCACCGGCATGGCCAAAGGGCGGGTGGCCCAGGTCATGCGCCAGGGCGATGGTCTCGGCCAGATCGGCGTCCAGGCCCATGGCGCTAGCCAGGGACCGGGCGATCTGGGCCACCTCCAGCGAATGAGTCAGGCGGGTCCGATAGTGGTCGCCTTCATGGGCGACGAAGACCTGGGTCTTTTCCTTCAGGCGCCGGAAGGCTGTCGAGTGGATGATCCGGTCGCGGTCCCGGGCGAAGGGATTGCGGGTGCGGCTGGCAGCTTCCGGATAGAGCCGTCCCAGGGACCTCGCCGGATTCTCGGCGAAGGACGCGCGAAACATCGTATAGGTCTCACCGGTTCGCTCGGTCATTGATGGCCTTGTCTTGTCAGTCGCCCCTTTTCAGGCGGCGCAGGCCTGCACATATAGGATGTCGGAGAGTTTTACACACGATGACGCACCCCCTCGAGATCCGCCCGTCCGGCCAGCGCCCCTCGCCGGTGACGCTTTCGGCCAGTGCTGCTCAGCGAATCCTGGCCATCGGGGCGGCTGAAGGCCGCCCCCTGATGCTGCGGGTCGCGGTCGACGGGGGTGGGTGTTCGGGTTTCCAGTACCGCTTCGACCTGGTCGACGGGGTCCAACCTGACGACCTCAAGGTCGAGCGCGACGGCGCGGCCGCCCTGATCGACGAGATTTCCCTGGACCTGCTGAAGGGTTCCGAGATCGACTTTGTGGATGAACTGGCCGCAGCCGAGTTCCGCGTCCGCAATCCAAACGCCCGGTCCAGCTGCGGGTGCGGGGTGAGCTTCTCCATCTGACCGGCGGGGCGCGGCCCGCCGGTCCTGCCGGAAGACGCCGGTCAGCGGCTGGGTTTTCTGATCATGGGTCTTTTACCGGCTTGTAGGTCACGGATTCGACCTCGCAGGTTTCGCACCCCAGAGTCAGGGCCCAGAGTCAGGGCCCAGAGTCCGGGCCCAGAGGTAGGACCCAGATTTCTGGTTCAAATTCCGGGCTCAGCCCGGAACGAACTGCAGGGCCACCAGGATCGCGATCAGCCAAACGCCCGGAATGGTGATGAAGATCCAGGCGTGGGTCTCCTGCCCCCTGGACCAGGTCACCCAGGCCGCGAACGGGCCGAGAATACAGGCGATCCAGAACCCGATGAGCAGGAGAAAGACCGCCCAGGCCACCGGGTTCAGCAGGTTGGGCCGGTGATCGAAAACCAGCGGCGAAAACAGGGCCCCGACTGCGCCAAGGGGAACCATCGCCAAGCAGACCAGGGTAAGGGCCACGAGCAAGGCTGCCCTTTGACCCTTTTCCAACTGCACTGGCTTGAGCCCTTCGGTCATGAGCCCTAGCCTCTACGGGTCCCATCGGAGCCGTCAATGCGTATCGCCACCTGGAACGTCAACTCTGTCAATGCCCGCCTGCCTACCGTGCTGAAGTGGTTCGAAGAAGCGGCGCCCGATGTCGTTTGCCTCCAGGAAATCAAATGTATTGACGACAAATTCCCGGGGGATGCCTTTGAGCGGCTTGGCTACAACGTCGTCACCCACGGCCAGAAGACCTACAATGGCGTGGCTCTGCTATCGAAGACACCGCTCGAGGATGTGCGTCGCGGCCTTCCAGGAGACGATAGCGACGAACAGGCCCGCTATATCGAGGCGGTGGTGTCCGGCCCGACTCCGGTGCGGGTGGCGTCCATCTACCTGCCCAACGGTAATCCTGTCGGCACGGAAAAGTTTCCCTACAAGCTGAGCTGGATGGCCAGGCTATCGGCCCATGCCCGGGAATTGCTGGCGCTTGAGGAGCCTCTGATCCTGGCGGGGGACTACAATGTCATCCCTGAAACCGTCGATGTCGCCGTTCCGGAAGCCTGGACCGGAGACGCGCTCTTCCAGCCGCAGAGCCGGGGCGCCTTCCGGGCCCTGAAGAACCTGGGCTTCACCGACGCCTATATGCAGATGGATGGATCGCCCGGAGGTTATACCTTCTGGGACTATCAGGCCGGGGCATGGCCCAGGGATCACGGCATCCGAATCGATCATCACCTTCTGTCGCCCCAGGCGGCAGACAGGCTGACCGGGATCGAGATCCATCGTGAGGTCCGTGGCTGGGACAAGCCGTCCGATCATGTGCCGGTCGTGGCCAGCCTTGCCCTTTAGGGCGGTAGCTCGGCCAGGACCGGGATCCGGACGACAGTAAAGAGGGGGCGGCCCCGGGACCGCCCCCTTCCGGAAATCAGCTTTCGACGATCAGGTGCGGATCAGGAACCGGACCTGAGAGGACAGGACATCGAGGCGCTGGTTCAGGATCGAGATCTCGCGGCGGTCGAGACCGTCCCGCTTGAACATCCGCTCGGTGTAGCGGATCTGGTCGAGACGGTACTTCAGCATGCCGGCTTCTCGCGGCCGCAGGACACCCCGCCGGCTGGCGACCTGAATCCGGTCGGCGAGATTGGCCTGGCGTTCGTTGATATGGCGAATGGCGTGGGCTTCACCGTAGCTGCGATGGGCCGGGGCGTAGGGGGCGGCGGCGGCAGGCAGGGCGGCGGCGAGGGCAGCGGTCGCGGCCAGGGTCAGCAGGATCTTTTTCATGACTTGCATCCTTCCTCTTTCAGGCTCGCCCGGTGCGGGTGAACTCCATGAGGAGGGTTTTGCGCCAATGGCCCTGAAGCCAGCCTGAGCGTCAGGTTATGTTCTGTTCATCGAACGGGCGCCGGCCAGGGCGCATCAGATCGGCATCCGCATGATTTCCTGATAGGCGCTGATGACCTGGTCCCGAACGGCCATCACCGTTTCCAGGCTGGCCTCGGCCGAGGAAATTGCGGTCACCACGTCAATCAGTTCCGTCTTGCCGGCCACATGGGACGCCATCTGGGATTCGGCAGCCTTGGAGCTCTGGACCGCGTCGCCCATCACCGACTTGAGCAGATCGCCGAAACTGGCGCCGCTCGGGGCGCCGACATCGGCGCCGCCACCAAGCCCGGCGGACTTCTGGACAGCGGCATAGGCCTTGGCGGCGGCGAGCGGCGACATCATCGTTCAGGGTCCTAGCGCTTGAGCAGTTCAAGGGTGCGCTGGTCCATGGACCGCGCCGTCTCGATGACATTCAGATTGGCTTCGTAGGCCCGCTGGGCCTCCCGCAGGTCCAGGGCCTCGACCAGGCTGTCGACATTGGGGAGTTTCACATAACCTTCGTTATTGGCCGCCGGATGTCCCGGATCATAGACCGTCCGGAACTCCTTCCTATCTGGCTCGACCCGTGCCATTCGCACCCCCTGCCCGCCATCGACAGCCTCAGGCTGGAAGACCGAAACCTGACGCCGATAGGGGTCGCCTTCGGCCGTCCGGGCTGTGGAATTGGCGTTGGCCAGATTCTCGGCGATGATCCGCATGCGGGACTGCTGAGCGCGCAGGCCGCTGGCGGCTATCCGCATGGTGGCGTTGGACTGGGACGGAATCTCGGGCATGGGTCGCGGAATCCTCTAGGGCGATCAGCGGCCAGGCGGCCGGGCGGCCAAGCGTAGCAAGGCCATGGATTTCTGGTAGAAACCGATGGCCGCGTCATATTGCATCCGGGTCTCGGTCATCTTGATCATCTGGTCCTCGAGGACCACGCCATTGCCGTCGAGGGTCGTCTCGGAATCGGCAGCCTTGACGATTCGCCCTGGCGAGGGCGGCGACTTCATGGGCTTTCCCGCCATATGTCCCGACCGGGTCTGGGAAGGCTGCACGGAACTGGCCCTCAGCCCTGCCCCATCGCTCGCCATGTGTGCGTCAAAACGAAAGGGCTTTACGTCGCGGGCCAGATAGCCCGGCGTATCGGCATTGGCGACATTCTCGGCGATGACTTTCTGCCTGTCAGACAGATAGCCCAACCTCTGACGCAGCATCGAAAGGAGCGGAATGTCGCCTGTGCTCATGGGCGCGAGAGTGAAGAAACAGGGTTAATCGGGCCTTAAGACTTGAAGCCCATTTCAGAGAGGCTTCCCCGCGGACGAGTCTTCCCAAACACCCTCATGGACATCGCCCAGACCCTTCAGGCCCTCGCCGCCCTGGCCGTGACTCTGGGCCTGATCGGCCTCACCGCCGTTGGGCTTAGGCGCTTCGGCCCGGACGTCATCTCACGCTTTCAGGGCCAGGCCGGCCCCCGCCGTCTGACCCTGGTGGAAACCCTTGTGCTGGACCCAACCCGGCGCCTGGTCCTGATCCGGCTGGATGGCGAAGAGCGACTGGTTCTGCTCGGGGAAGGCCGGATGCTGGAGACACTCAAACCTGCGCGCGCCCGCAAGGTCGCCGCCTCGGAGACTGCCTGATGTCCGGCGCCCGCCCCCGCAAGCCATTCCGGTCCCTTCCGCGACTCATGGCGCTGGGCCTGGCGGCGATCGCCGCCCTGACCCTGCCCGAAGCGGCTTTCGCCCAGACCCTGAACCTGGATCTGGGGACAGGCGCCGGCCTGACCGAGCGGGTGGTCCAGCTGGTCGGACTGCTGACTGTCCTTTCGCTGGCCCCTTCCATCGTGATCATGACGACCAGCTTTGTGCGGATCATCGTGGTGCTCAGCCTGCTGCGCACGGCCCTTGGCCTGCAGCAGAGCCCGCCTAACGCCGTATTGATCAGTCTGGCCCTGTTCCTGTCGGCCATCGTCATGGCCCCGACCTTCCAGAGGTCCTATGACGAGGGTGTCCGGCCCCTGCTGGACCAGCAGATGGAGCTGCCGGAAGCCTTTGATTCTGCGGCCGGTCCGGTGAAGGTCTTCATGCTCAGCCAGGTCGATCCCGACGATCTCGCGCTGTTCGTCCGTCTGTCCAAGATCGAGCGTCCCAAGACCCTGCGGGACACACCCCTGCGGGTCGTCACCCCGGCCTTCATGATCAGCGAGCTCAAACGAGCCTTCGAGATCGGGTTCCTCCTGTTTGTGCCGTTTCTGGTCATCGACCTTGTTGTAGCCAGCGTCCTGATGAGCATGGGCATGATGATGCTGCCGCCCGTGGTCATCAGTCTGCCCTTCAAGCTGATCTTCTTCGTGCTGGTTGACGGCTGGCGCCTTGTTGCCGGCAGCCTTGTTGAAAGCTTCCAGCCAGGTTGACGCCAATCAGCCCCGGGTCGCGGCGGCCTTGGCCGGTGCGGCCTTCTGGGCCTGGGCCTGCCGGACCGACGGGGCTCCGACGGGCGCAGGCTTTTCACGGAACCGCGCCTTCATGCGGCCAACCCAGCCGTTGAAGGCTTCCGTATCGGCGACACTGCGCGTGAAGTCAGCGGTGGTCATCTGGCCGCCGTCGGTGGCGGCGAAAGCCACCTTGAGAGCTTCCGGATTGCGCCCGCCTTCAAAGAACGATTCGTAGCGGCCTCTCATGCGCGTGAGGCCGGCGTCGTCCCCTGCCAGGCTATAGGCGACCCCTGCCCTGAGCAGCCGGCCTTCTTCATCCGGGCGCAGAGCCAGCGGAGTCTTCCAGCGTTCACCGAGGGTCCGCTCGAACAACTCGCCAGCCTGGGGCCAGCTGCGGCTCTTCCAGGCGATCTCGGCCTTGACGTCTACGGCTTCGGACGTGGCGTCAGCCTCGATGATCTCGAGGGCCGAATCCAGTCGCCCCAGGCCGATCATCGCCCGTGCGGTGATGATCCGGCGCTCGGCGTTGAGGGCGGTCGGCAGCACGGTGGTGCGGGACCCGTTGATGGCCTCCAGGGCCTGCTCGGGCTTGCGGTCCATCAGGTAGATGAGCGCCAGATCCGTCGCCACCTGGGCCTTGGGAATACCCTCCAGCCGGTTATCGACCTGGTACTTCATCAGATTGGCGGCCTGATCGAGCAGGTCGACATCCACCAGGCGACGCACCATCTTGCGGACCATCAGGTCGCCGTCGGCGCCGATCGGCGTCAGGGTCTTGAAGTCCTCGAACAGGCCCAGGGCCTGGATCGGCTCCAGACCATCCGCCAGTCCGTCCAGGAACAGCGCGCGGAAGGCCGAGGCCAGGTCATTCTGCAGGTCAACCGCCGCCGGCAGGTCCGGCAGGCGGCTTCCCGCCGACCGCAGGGCCTCCAGGGCCTCACGATAGCGACCCTGGCTCAGATAGAGCTGGCCCAGCACCCGGATGGTTTCGAGTTCTGTTGCATCTCCGCGCCAGCGATAGCGAAGGCCATCAAACACCGCCACGGCCTGGTTGGGCGTCACCTTGCCCTGCTCCAGCTTGATCTGGGTCGCCCGCAGCTGGGCCGGCGCCGCATATTGCTGAAGCGGCGCCTTGGCGATCAGCTCATAGACGGCGAGGGCCTTGTCCTTGTCGCCCTTCGCTTCCAGCAGCCGGGCTTCCATCAGCCGGTTTCCCAGTTCCTCGGCCGGCGGCAGGCCCGCCAATCCGGCCCGCGAAAGACAGCTGCTGGCGGCGTCGAAATTCCCCAGGGCGATGGCCGCCTCGGCATTGGCCCGCTCGAAGCGCGCGCGCCAGAAGGCCGGAAAAAGCTCCATGGCCTGACCGGCCTCGGCGAACTTGGCCCGGGCCTCGGCCCACTGCCCCTGACGCGCTGCGATATAGCCACGCCAGGCGGCGGATGACGGATCATCCGTCAGGATGGGCACCGACAGGTCGCTGTCGGCCTCCTTCAGTCGGCCAGACATGGCCCGCGCCATGCCGCGCAGGCCCCGAAACTCGGGATCGCCCATCAGGGTTTCCCGCGAGCGGGCGGCAGCGTTCAGGACACCAATGGCCTCGTAGGAAAGCTCGGTCCCGATCAGGAAACGGGCAAGCGCCATACGGGCTTCCGTTGGGGCCGCATCACCCTTTTCGGTCTCGGCCGCCGCCTCGGCCAGCAGACCGTCATATCGCTTCATGAAGCCGGCATCACCGGTCTTGGCCCAGTCGTCGCCGATCAGGGCGGGCATCGAGGCGCGCAAGGGAGCGCCCATGGCAGCTGGCGGTGGCGCATTGACCGTCGCCCAGCCGGGCGACAGGGCAAGGCCGCTGTCCCGGCCGATCCGCACAAGATCGCCCTCGGACAAGACAGACAGTCCCGGGGAATAGGCTTCGATCGCCAGGCCGTGCACGGTCGGCAGCATGGCCATATCGACAAAGTCGCGGCGTCCGTTCAGGCCCTTTCCCGGGGCCAGGGCCGGCACCACGGCGATCCGGTCTCCGACGGCGGGGTCATCGACCCAGACCGGCCGGCCTGCACCGGCCATGGCGACGGAAAGCCCCGCAAGAGCCGCTTCCGGATCCCGGCCGACAGAGATGGTTCCTGACGAAGCGGCTGCGCCGCCAGGGCCCAGGGACACCGTCCAGACCGCGCCTTCTCCGGCCACGCTGATCTGCGAATCTCTGGCGGCCACCATCCGGAGAGCGGCGTAGTCCTTGCCGCTATAGGCCGTCAGGTTTCGATAGCGCCCGCTCTTGGGCAGGCGCGAGACATCCAGCCTGGCCGGAGCGTCAAAGACAATCCAGACAGCTTCGCCTCGCCGGAACACCGCCGCCCCGGGGGGCGCGCGCCAAGCAAATTTCAGGGTCGTTCGGTCGGCCACCACCTCGGCCGACACCGGCACCACGCCGCCTGAAGGCGTCGGGTCGGGGCGATCCGACGCCGGCGCCTCGGGCGCGGCCTCCGTGTCGGGCCCGGAGGCGGGCTCGCCTTCCTTCCGGGAGAAGATGTTGACGTAGGTCGCGCCCTCGTCTTTTCCCACCGTTGCGTCGGCGTCATCGGCCAGGGCCAGGCGGATTTCCAGCGCCCCGCCTTCGCGTTTGGCTTCCGCCCCCTTCAGCCAGCGGGGCGGAGTCGCCCGCAGCAGGGCGAGGTCAGCCCTGGCGTCCCGGTTGAACCGCAGGACAAGAGTCTGACCCTCGCGCCGGCTGCGAACCTGGGCGCCGCCAGCCCAGTGAAACTCGATCCGGGAAAACGCCTTCGCCTGGGCGACCCGGACATCCAGAGCCGAGCGGCTGGCCGCCGCCGGAGCGGCATAGCCGGCGGGAGCGGCCAGACCTGCAATACAGGCGGCCGCAACACCGGATCGAAGAGTCCGGCGAAGGTTCATCTAGCCTGCCTTGCCCGGCGCCGGCTTGGCGGCCGGTTTGGCGCCGGCGGGTGCAGTCTGGCCGGCGGCGGCCTGGGCCGTCGCTTCAGCCGGCTTGGCTTCCGGCGCCATCGCCTGTTTGCCCGCCAGGATGGCGGCGCTGGCTGCGAACCGACGCGCCAGGGCCTCGGTGATCTGCTTGGCCTCGACCGGCGGCATCTGCGCCAGGATCGCCGCCAGGGTGCGTTCCTTGAGCTTCGCGGCGATAGGCAGCCGGACACTGTCATCCAGGACCCGCATCTGGGCCGCTGCGTCCTTGGCCTTCATCGCAGAGAAGACCGCGACCAGACGCGTGATCTCCTGGGCCTGCTGATCTTCGGCCTGCCCCAGAAGAGACTGAATATCGCCCTTCAAACCGTTGAGCGCCTTGAATTTTGCGTCCAGCTTGGCCTCCGCGGCGGCCAGGAGTTGCAGCTGCACCTCCATGCTCTGCTCACGCTCGTCCAGCTGCCCCCGGCGATCACCCAGGCTTTGCAGGGTCCGCAGCTCGGAGGGTGAAAGACCCGCTTCCCTCGCCAGTTCCGCAGCGGTGGGGGCGCAGACAGCTGCGTTGGTCTTGGCCGGGGCCTTGGCGACCTGGGCCTCGGCATCGGCCTTGGTCTTGGTCTTTTCCGATTCAGGAGCCGGCTTCTCGGCAGTTCCCTCGGCCCAGGCCTGGGCGCCCGAGAAAAGTCGGGGCAGGCTGTCGGCGCCGGCCAGGGCGTTGACCGCCAGAACCCCGGCGACGGCGACGCCGGCCAGGGGCAGAATACGCGGTATGCGGCTCATGACCGACCTCCGGGAATGGAACGTAGCCGGCCACTTGAGGGCTGGGGTTCGAACAGCTCGTCATCAATCCGCGCCCGCGAGCGCGGGGTCGGGGCGGGTTCCGAACGGGAATAGGCGACCCGCTCCCGCGCGGGCGCGCTGGGCCGATCGAGCCAGTCGTCATCGCGGGCCGGCTCGGCCGCCCGACGCGGACGCTCTGCCAGGGTCCTGTCCAGTTGCTCGGAGAGGGTCTTGGCGGTTTCGATCCTGACAGCCAGGCCTTCATCGGCCTCCAGGCTGGCCGCGCGCAGGGCGGCCAGACCGGCCTCGGCCCGGGCGGCGGCCTGGTCCAGATCTGCCACAGCCCGACCGAAGTTCTCATGACCTGCCCGCAGGGCCTTGAGCTGACGCTCCAGCCTCCAGCCGAAGACAAGGGCGGCCACAAGCAGCACGGCCAGCAGGATGTTCATGGCGATGGCGACCAGGCTCATGTCAGTCTCTTCTGAACGGCATGCTGGGCGGATCGGTCCAGCGGAGCTTCGCAGCGGATGGCGATATGGTGATTGCGGCGCCCCATCCGGCCTCGGGTCAGGGGAATCGTGCCCGCCCGAAGCTCGACAAGGCTGTCAGGCGTGGCGTTCAGCATGAAGGTGTCGCCGACCTTGAGGTTCAGCACCCGGCTGAGGGGCGTCTGCTGCTCGTCCAGGACGGCGCGAACCTCCATCTGGGTCGTCCAGAGCTCGGTGGCCAGATGGCTTTCCCAGATATTGTCCCGGCCGAACTTCTCACCCATGAACTGCTGAAGCAGCATCTTGCGGATCGGTTCCAGGGTCGCATAGGGCAGCAACAGCTCGATCCGGCCGCCCCGGTCTTCCATGTCGATCCGCAACTTGACCAGGATCGCTGCATTGGCCGGACGGGCAATGGCGGCGAAGCGGGGATTGGTCTCGAGGCGGTCCAGGACGAAATGGACCGGCGTCAGGGGCTCGAAGGCCTGCTGGGCGTCCTGCAGAACCACCTCGACCATTCGCTGGACCAGCACCCGCTCGATCGTCGTGTAGGGGCGACCCTCGATTCGCATGGCGGCAGTGCCCCGCCGCCCCCCCAGCAGCACGTCGACGATGGAATAGATGAGGTTCGAATCGACCGTCAGCAGGCCGTAGTTGTCCAGCTCCTCCGCCCGGAAAACCGAAAGGATGGCCGGCAGCGGAATGGAGTTCAGATAGTCGCCGAACCGGATGGACGAGATGTTGTCGAGACTGACCTCGACGTTGTCGCTGGTGAAATTGCGCAGGGACGTCGTCATCAACCGCACCAGGCGGTCAAAGACGATTTCCAGCATCGGCAAGCGTTCGTACGACACCAGGGCCGAATTGATGATGGCCCGGATACCGGTCCGCTCACCCTCGTCGTCGTCATGCAGGTCAAAGCCCAGCAGACTGTCGATTTCGTCCTGGTTGAGGATCCGTTCGGATCCGACACTCATCGGGACTTCCGGCTCTGCGCCCCCCCAGTCGGCGCCGCCGGCAGGCGTAGCTTCGCCGCTGGCATTGTTTGCCGCCCATTGGGCCAGAGCCGCCTGATCGTCCAGTTCGTCAGCCATCTTGGTTCGATCTCCCGGGCCGGGGCCTAGTTGATCAGCATCTCCTCGATCAGGACCGCATTGACCTTGGACGGCGCCACCAGGAGATTGACTCTTCTGAGGATTTCCATGCGCAGCTGATAGCTGCCCTGACTGCCGGACAGGTCCTCGGGCCGCATCTCCCTGAGAAAGGTCTGGAACATGTCGTTGACCCGCGGCAAGGCCGGATCAAGCTCTTCGACCAGTTCTTCGTTCGGCAGCTCAAGCGTCAGCTTCAGCTTGAGGAAAGTCGGCCGGCCATCGGCCGTCTGCATGTTCACGATGATGTCAGGCAGGGTGTAGAAGACGATGCCATCGGGGCCTTCCTTGACGGTCGCCGCCCCCGGCTCGGGCTTGCCGCCCTTTTCTTTCTCGCCGCCCTTTTTCTTCTTCTTGTCCTTTTCCTTGCTCTTCTCGTCGTGGGCGCCAGCCTCGGCATGCTCCGCAGGCTTGGGCTTCAGGAACAGGAAATAGACGCCAGCACCACCGCCGCCGAGCAGCAGCACAGCCGCCACGGCGGCGATGATCAGAATCTTGGGATCGAGCTTCTTCTTGCCCGCGACAGGCTCACCGTCAGGCCCGACCTCAGCGTCGCCGCCGGCCCCTTCTGCTTCCTTGACCTTGTCCTTCGACACTGTGTCGCGCTCCCCAGGCAGAACCGCCTGACCTTTCATGGGTCACAGTTAGTTAAGGATGGGTTTTTGACCGGGTCGAAAACCACCCGGCAATATTCGCCGACACCCGCTCGTTAACCTTCTTATTTGTTGATTTATAAGACCTTTTAGACTGGCCCGGTGCTTGCACGATAACCCTGCGCCGCGATGGGCGCCGGAGAGTCTTAAGGGAGGTCGATTTGGACAACGCAATGTACATCGGTCTGTCCCGCCAGATGACCCTGCGCCGGGAAATGGACGTCATCGCCAACAACATCGCCAATGCGGACACGGCGGGCTTCAAGGTCGAGAACCTGATGGTCCGCACCGAGCCCAAGTCTCCCGCCCGCTCGATCGACGGGCCCAAACCGATCAAGTTCGTTCTGGACGACGGAGTCGCCCGGAACTTCACGCAAGGCGCCCTTCGGCAGACTGGCGGGGCCTTCGACCTGGCGATCGACGGAAAGGGCTTCTTCAAGATCGACACGGCCCAGGGCGAACGCTTCACGCGCGATGGCCGGTTCACCCTCTCGCCGGACGGCCGCCTGACCAACCAGGCCGGCGATTCGGTAAGCGGCGACGCTGGCGAGATTGTCGTCGATCCCGCCAAGGGGCCGGTCAGCATCGCCAGCGACGGCACGGTCAGCCAGGCTGGCGAGCGGGTTGGCAAGGTCGGGGTCTTCTTGTTCTCAGGCCGGGCGGTCCTCGCGAAGAACGGCGACAACCTGTTCAAGAACACCTCAAACGAGGCCCCTGTCGCCGACACCGCCTCCCGGGTCCGCCAGGGGATGCTGGAAAGCTCGAACGTCAATCCGATCCTGCAGATCACCCGCATGATCGAGGTCAGCCGCGCCTACGAGGGCGTGGTGAAGTCCATGGAAAGCAACTCCGACCTGTCCAGACGCGCCGTCGAGCGTCTCGGCAAGCTGGCCTGAAGGAGTAACACCTGATGCAAGCCCTTCGTACCGCCGCGACCGGCATGTCGGCACAGCAGCTGAATGTCGAGGTCATCTCCAACAACATCGCCAACATGAACACTGTTGGTTTCAAGCGTCAGAGAGCCGAGTTCCAGGACCTGCTCTATCAATCTTTGGAACGGGCTGGCGCCCAGTCTTCCGACCAGGGCACCGTGGTTCCGACCGGCGTCCAGATCGGTGGTGGCGTCAAGGCTGGCTCGACCTACCGGATCACCAGCCAGGGCTCCATGACCCGCACCGACAACCGGTTCGACATGGCCATCCAGGGGCGCGGCTATTTCCAGGTCCTGATGCCCTCGGGCGAAACCGCCTATACCCGGGCCGGCAACATGGCAGTCAATGACCAGGGCCAACTGGTCACCGAGGATGGCTATCTGGTCCAGCCCGCCATCACCATCCCGACCGACGCCATGGACGTGACCGTCTCCAAGACCGGACAGGTGCAGGTCACCAAGGCCAACACTCCTGCTCCCGAAATTGCCGGGCAGCTGGAGCTGGCCACCTTCATAAATGAGGCCGGGCTGGAGGCCCTGGGCGATAATCTGTTCATGGAGAGCGGCGCCTCCGGCGCGGCCACCACCGGATCGCCGGGGTCGACCGGGATCGGCCAGATCCTGCAGAACTATACCGAAGCCTCCAATGTCGACGCCGTCAGCGAGATCACCGCCCTGATCGTCGCCCAGCGTGCCTACGAAATGAATTCCAAGGTCATCAGCACGGCCGACGAGATGCTGCAGGCCGCGAACCAGGTGAAGTCATAGGATGACGCGCCTGGTCCGATCCCTGCTGAAGTCCCTGATCGCCGGCTGCTCGGTCGTGGTGATGGCCACCCCTGCCCTCGCCGGTCCCGTCACCCTCAGGTCCGAAACCCTGGACAGCGACGGGCGGGTCACCCTGGGAGACCTGTTCGACGGCGCCGGTGCGGCCGCAGACCTGGCCGTCGCCAGTCGGACAGGGCCGTCCGTAGTGCTGGACGCCCAGGCGCTGCAGGGTCTGGCGCGGCGCGCCGGACTGTCCTGGGACAATCCGCAAGGCTTGCGACGGATCGTGGTCCGGGCCGGCGCCCCGACCGCAGCCGTCGTCCGCGGCAATGTAGAGGTTCTGACCTATAGCCGCTCTCTCAATTCAGGCGAGGTGGTGTCGCCGGCTGACCTTGCCTGGGTCCGCGCAGCCGGAGCCCCGGCGGACGCTCCCGATGACGCCGACCAGGTCATCGGCATGGTCGCCCGCCGCCCCCTGCGGGCCGGAACCGCCGCCAGCCTGCGGGACGTCTCCGCTCCCGAGGTGATCCGGGCCGGAGATATTGTCGAGGTCAGCTGGTCAGACGGCTACGTCACCCTGACCATGCAGGGCCGGGCCCTGAAATCCGCCACCCGCGGCCAGTCCCTGGCGATTCAGAATTCAGCCTCGAAGAAGATCGTCGAGGCCATCGCAACCGGTCCTGGCCAGGCGGCCACCGGTCCCCAGGCCCAGCGGCTGAAGGCCGCCGGATCTTCCCAGCTTGCAGCCCGATGAAGGTCCCGATCATGCGTCTGTCCCTGCCTGTCCTGCTCCTGCTCGCACCCCTGGCCGCCTGCTCAACCGTGACCGAAGCCGTCAGGGGGCCAGAGCTGGCGCCGGTGGGCTATCCGGCCCAGCTTGCGCCCCAGACCCAGAACTTCACATCGGTTCGCCAGGAACCGCCTCAGCCCGGATCGGCCAATTCGCTCTGGCGCACCGGGGCCAGGGCCTTCTTCAATGACCAGCGGGCGGGCCGGATCGGCGACATCCTGACTGTCAATATCGACATCGATGACAGCGCCCAGACGAGCAACACGTCATCCTCGTCCCGCACTTCCGGCATGACTGCCGGGGCGCCCCACCTGTTTGGTCTGGAATCCAGCCTCGGCCGACTGTTCCCCGGCGGGTTCGATCCGGCAAACGCCCTGGAGACCAAGACCACCACCGGCGCCCAGGGGGCCGGCGCCGTGGCCCGGGCGGAGAAGATCAGCCTGACCGTTGCGGCGGTGGTCACCGGCGTGCTGCCCAATGGCAACATGGTGATCCAGGGTGTCCAGGAAGTAAGGACCAACAACGAGGTCAGGCGCCTGACCGTCGCCGGCATCGTGCGTCCCGAGGACATCAGCGCCGCCAATACCATCAAACATACCCAGATCGCCGAAGCCCGGATCAGCTACGGCGGCCGGGGCGACCAGAGCCGGGTTCAGAAAACTCCGGCCGGCCAGGCGCTGGTGGAAGGCTTCTCGCCCTTCTGACCTCGGGCGAACGAGGCGACAGCGACGACCTTCCCAGGGCGGGCGCTCCTCACAATGAGGTGATCTCCCGCCCCGGACCGGAATAATCGGCCGGGGAGCGCGTTGTGGCTAACAGGGAGAGTTGACCATGGCCCGATCCTTCGCATCAGCAGTGGCCGTAGCCTTGGCCATCCCGCTCGTCCTGGGCAGTTGCATGGCCCCGCTGCAGCCTCACCCGGCGCCCGGCGGCATGACCTGGAGCCTGCATGAAACCCGCGAGGAGGGGGTCAAACTGGCCTTTGGCGCTCCGGCCTCGGACAGTGTCGTTCTGATGATGACCTGCCTGCCCAAGAGCGATCATGTCGTGCTCTCGGCAGAGGTCCGGCAACCTGAGACGCAGCTGGTTCTCGCGTCCGGCAAGTCGCAGACCCGGATTCAAGCCATCGCCACGCCGGGTCCCGGTGATTTTCAGATCCTGGAGGCCAGGGGCTCGACCCGGGACAGGGCGCTTGTCGCCTTTGCCGCCACGGGCCAGCTTTCCTTGATTCAGACGGACCGGATCCTGCCCCTGACCGCGTCCGGTCCGGCGCGGTCCAGCGTCAGCAGATTCTTCGCAGCCTGCCGGGCCTAGGGCCTGTTCCGGCGTCAGGCCCGCCGACCGGCAGAGGCCAGATTGTCGAGACCCAGGGCCGAAAGCCCGGCGGCGGTTATCCCATTGGCATCCAACCCGGCGGCGGCATACATCAGATCCGGTTTGTCATGATCCTGGAAGACATCCGGCAGAACCAGGGTGCGGACCTTCAGGCCCTTGTCCAGGGCGCCGTGCTCGGCCAGGGCCTGAAGCACGAAGGCGCCAAAGCCCCCCATGGATCCTTCTTCGACGGTGATCAGGGCCTCATGCTCCCGGGCCAGCCGCAGAATCAGGTCGATATCCAGAGGTTTGGCGAACCGGGCGTCGACAACCGTGGCCGACAGGCCGCGCGCGGCAAGCTGGTCCGCCGCCTTGAGGCTCTCGGTCAACCGGGTTCCAAACGAGAGGATGGCCAGGGCCGTTCCTTCCCGCACAACGCGGCCGCGCCCGATCTCCAGGGGTTCGGCGATGGCCGGCATGTCCAGGCCGAGGCCCTCACCCCGGGGGTAGCGGAAGGCGCTGGGACGATCGTCGATCTGAGCCGCCGTGGCCACCATCCGGGCCAACTCGACCTCATCCGACGCAGCCATGAGCACCATGCCTGGCAGGGCGCCCATGAAGCCGATGTCGAAACTGCCGGCGTGGGTCGGTCCATCCGCCCCCACCAGCCCGGCCCGGTCCATGGCGAACCGCACCGGCAGGCGCTGGATGGCCACGTCATGGACGACCTGATCGTAGCCCCGCTGCAGGAAGGTCGAATAGATCGCCGCAAACGGTTTCATGCCGTCGGCAGCCAGTCCGGCCGCAAAGGTCACGGCGTGCTGTTCGGCGATCCCCACATCGAAACAGCGGTTCGGAAAGGCCCTGGCGAAGATATCAAGGCCCGTGCCGGAGGGCATGGCGGCGGTGACGGCCATGATCCGGTCGTCCCGCTCGGCTTCCTTGACCAGGCTCTGGGCGAAGACCTTGGTATAGCTCGGCGGTCCGGCTGCGGCCTTGGCCTGTTCGCCGGTCACCACATTGAACTTGACCACCCCGTGATACTTGTCCGCCGCGTTTTCGGCCGGGGCATAGCCCTTGCCCTTCTGGGTCACCACATGGACGAGGACCGGTTTGCCGGTGATCTCGCGGACATTTTCCAGCACCGGCACAAGGGCGTCGAGGTCATGTCCGTCGATCGGACCGACATAGTGGAAACCCAGTTCCTCGAAGAAGGTGCCGCCCGTCACCATGCCCCGCGCATATTCCTCGGCCTTGCGCGCCGCCTCCTGCAGCGGCTTGGGCAGCGCCCGGGAAATCGACTTGCCCAGGTTGCGCAGCGACTGATAGCCGCCGGATGAGACCACCCGGGCGAGGTAGGCGCTCATGCCCCCGACCGGCGGCGCAATGGACATGTCATTGTCGTTGAGAATGACGATCAGCTGATCGGTGGTCTCGGCTGCATTGTTCATGGCCTCATAGGCCATGCCGGCGCTCATCGAGCCGTCGCCGATGATGGCGATCACCTTGTTGTTGTCGCCCCGGGCGTCACGGCCCGCGCAGAATCCCAGGGCCGCCGAGATTGAAGTGGCTGCATGGGCCGCGCCGAAGGCGTCATAGGGACTTTCAGCCCGCTTGGTAAAGCCAGACAGCCCGCCGCCCTGCCTCAGGGTGCGGATGCGGTCGCGACGACCGGTCAGGATCTTGTGAGGATAGGCCTGGTGGCCAACATCCCAGATGATGATGTCCCGCGGCGTTTCGAAGACATGATGCAGGGCGACGGTCAGTTCCACCACGCCCAGCCCGGCCCCGAGATGGCCGCCCGTCTCGGAAACCGCATCGATGGTCTCGGCCCGCAATTCGCTGGCCAACTGCTTGAGCTGGGCAAGAGAAAAGGCCCGGGTGTCCTCGGGCAGGGAGACGGTGTCGAGCAGCGGTGTCACAGAGGGCATGAATCGGCAGTCCGTTTTCAGGCTGGGGCCGAACAGGACCCAACGTTATCTCTCAACCTAGCGGTCAATCGTCAGAGTGCAAACCGATCGGCGCGCAGATGCGAAGGATTTCCCGTCAGCTTTCCGCCCAGCGCAGAAACCCGGCGGCTAGTTACGGCGGCCGAGGACAATATCCACCGATCCCCTGAGGACGGCCGCCCTCTCGCCGAAACCATCCAGATGGGCCCGTGTCTGGTCCGCCAGCAGCTCTACCCGCTCCTTGGCTGCATCCAGCCCGAGCAGAGTCACATAGTTGGCCTTGCCCCTGGCTGCATCCTTGCCGCCAGCCGCCTTGCCCAGGGTTTCGGGGTCTCCTTCGGCGTCCAGGACGTCATCGACGATCTGATAGGCCAGCCCCAGATCCTGGGCGAACGCCATCAGGGCGTGCCGCTCTGCATCCTTGGCATGGGCCATGATCAGCGGAATCTCGAAGGCGTAGGCAATCAGGGCGCCGGTCTTGAGCCGCTGCATCCGGGCCACGCCGCCCAGATCGTCACGGACGCCCAGGATATCGATCATCTGGCCGCCAGCCATTCCCAGGGCGCCCGAGGCGGTGGCCAGACGGCGGACCAGTTCAGCCCGGACTGCGCCGTCCGGGTGGGTGTCGGGATGAGCCATGATCTCGAAGGCTGCGGACTGCAGCGCATCGCCGACCAGAACGGCGGTCGCCTCATCATACTCGATATGGACGGTCGGCCGACCGCGGCGCATGTCGTCATCGTCCATGCAGGGCAGATCGTCATGCACCAGACTATAGGCGTGGATGCATTCCAGGGCGCAGGCTGCCCGCAGCACCGGCCGCTCGGGCAGATCGAACATCTTGCCGGTTTCCAGGGCGAAGAAGGGTCGCAGCCGCTTGCCGGGGCCAAGGGCCGCGTAACGCATGGCTTCGGTCAGCCGTTGCTCCGGGCCCTCCGCACGCGGCAGAAGAGCGTCAAGCGCGACCGTGACCAGGTCGGCGGCTTCGGCGATCTGGCGTTCCAGAGCAGCGGTCATTGACAGCCCCCCTGACCACTGGACAGGGCCTGGCCGGCGGCTTCGACAGACATCAGCTGAAATCCGCGGGTTCGACGCCGGTGGCGACGCCCTGGGCAAGGACCACCTTTTCCACCCGAAGGCGCGCCGCTTCCAGCTTTCGCTCGCAATGGGCCTTCAACAGCGCCCCCCGCTCATAGACGGAAATCGACTCCTCGAGTGGCGCCTGGCCGGATTCGAGGGTCTGGACGATGGATTCCAGCTCTCGCAAGGCCGCTTCGAAGCTCAGGGCCTCGATGGCCGGATCAGCAGGGGTGGTCATGTCGGGAATCCATCTTGGCCTGCCAACCTAGAGGGGGCGCGCCGGAGCGGCAACCTTCACCAGCCTTCAGCGGCGTTCAAACTTTCGGGCGCTCCAGTAGGAAAACCCGGGATCCTCGACACATCGCCAGCCCCGCCGGACCAGCGCCGCCCCGACCCGCTGATTGAAATAACCATGGGCCACGACCAGGACCTTCTGCCCCTGCTCGGCCAAGCCGCAGATCATGGCCGCCGCCTCATCGGCGCGCTGCTCGGCCTGGCGGTGGGTTTCGTCAGCGCCATGCCCATCTGAAAGCACCCAATAGACCCGGGCGACGACTCCCCAGGTGCGGGGCAGCAGCCGCAGCCAGCGCGGCCAGGGTGGCGGCGGCAAGGGAGCCTCGACAAATATCGGGTGCTGGACGAAGACCCGGTCGCCGGCCACAGCGCTGGCGGTTTCGATCGCCCGATTGCGGATCGAGGCGATGATGGTGTCGGCGTCCCGGGCCGCGGCCTTCAGCTTTTCAGGCGCTGTCTGGCCGGGCTTTATCCCCTTGACCTCATAGCCTGCCCACCAGTCGCGGTACTCTTCGGCGTTCATACGACTGGTGCGGGGCTGGGCGGGTTCGCCATGCCGGGCCAGAATCACCCATCCGCATCGGGCCGCGATTGCGCCCTCGGCGGCATCTGCGCTTGCCGGCTGCGTCGGCTCTGCTGTGGTCAGTGCGTCGGCCATGGTTCCCGGTGACGACCTGTGTTCATGGGTGACGAGCCCCCCGGCCGCATCACGGCGCCTGCAGCGCCAGCAGATGCGCCACGGCAGAACGCCCCAGCGCTTCAAGGTCGTATCCGCCCTCGAGGGAGGATACAATACGCCCTCTAGCATGTGTGTTCGCCACCGCCACCACGGCGCGGGTCGCCCAGGCGAAATCTTCCGCCTCCAGCGACTGGTGCGCCAGAGGATCGCGAGCGTGGGCGTCGAACCCCGCCGAGATCAGGATGAGCTCCGGGGCGAAGGCGTCGAGGGATTGCATCAGGCCTTCAAACGTCGCGCGCCAGGCTTCGCGAGGGGCATGGGGGGCGACCACGCCATTGACGATATTGCCGACGCCGATCTCCGAAGGGTCCCCCGTGCCGGGATAGAGCGGATGCTGGTGGATCGAGGCCAGGAACAGGTCGGGATCGTTTTCGAACGCAGCCTGGGTGCCATTTCCGTGATGGACATCGAAGTCGACCACAGCGACCCGTCCGATTCCCTCTGCCTGGGCGGCCCGCGCCGCCAGGGCGACATTGGAGAAGACACAGAAGCCCATGGCGGCCCCGGGCTCGGCATGATGCCCGGGCGGCCGCACGGCGCAGAAGGCGCGATCCGCTTCGCCCCGCGCCACACTGCGGGCCGCCGCCATCGACCCGCCGGCCGCACGCAAGGCCGCCCTGATGCTGCCCGGCGACAGGAAGGTGTCTGGATCCAGCTGGCGGACGCCCTGTCCTGGCGCGGCCTGCAACATCGCCTCGACATAGGCGGATGGATGGACAGCCAGAAGGTCCGAAACCTCGGCCAGCGGGGCCTCCAGCGTCTGCAGATCCAGCCGGCCTTCGTCGGCCAGTGCGTCAAGCACAGCTATCAATCGTTCCGACCGCTCGGCATGACCATCGCCCGGGTGATGGTCCAGCATCTGCGGATGGGTGTAGAGGGCGAGAGTCATTCCCCCACTATAGCCACCCGGACTCATGCCCACACCCATCATTCGTCGCGCCGGACCCGCGGACGCCGAGGCCCTGAGCCAGATCGGCGCTGAAACCTTCACCGAGACCTTCGCCCATCTCTATCCGCCAGAGGATCTGGCGGACTTTTTGCCCTATGCCTACGGGCTGGGGCGCACCCGGTCGGACCTTGCCGACCCGGCCAAGGCCCACTGGCTGGTCGAGGCCGAAGGCCGGGCCGTGGGCTATGCCCTGGCCGGGCCCTGCGACCTGCCTCATCCGGAAGTCACGCCCGACTGCGGAGAGCTCAAGCGGCTCTATCTGCTCAAGGCCTTTCAGGGCGGCGGCGCCGGCCGCCAATTGCTGGAAGAGGCTCTTGCCTGGCTGCAGGATCAGGGGCGTCAGGGGCTGTGGATCGGCGTCTGGTCGGAAAACCACGGCGCACAGCGCCTCTATGGGCGGCTCGGCTTCGAAAAGGTCGGAGAATACGGCTTTCCGGTGGGCAAGACCCTGGACCGCGAGTTCATCCTGCGAAGAACAGCCGCCGCCTCGGCTTGATCCGCGGCTTTCGGGCCGCCGCTTTCGTGTTAGGAGCGGCTATGGACCGTCCTGAAACGGATTTCGACGTCATCATTGCCGGCGGCGGTCTTGCCGGAGGCTTGATTGCGCTCAGGCTGGCGGCCCGGCGACCCGAGCTTCGGGTGCTGATCCTTGAAGCCGGCCCGGTCCTGGGCGGCGTACACACCTGGTGCTGCTTCGAGACAGACCTGCCGCCGGATATCCGACACTGGATCGCGCCGCTGCTGAGCCATCGCTGGCCGCAATACGAGGTGCGGTTTCCGGCCCATGCCCGCAGCCTGACGACCCCTTATCTTTCCATTGCCTCGGGTCATTTCGCCGTGGAAGTGGCCGAGGCCCTCGGCGCAAGGGCCTGGACCGGATCCCCGGTGGCCGACCTTGACCATGGCCGGGTGGTCCTGGCCGACCAGAGGGTGCTGACCGCAAGGACCGTGATCGACGCCCGGGGGCCAGCCGCCGGCGACGCCCTGGTCATGGGCTGGCAGAAATTTCTCGGGCATGAGGTCGAGCTGTCAGAGCCCCATGGCCTGACGGGCCCGATCGTCATGGACGCCACGGTCGACCAGCTGGACGGCTACCGTTTTCTGTACGTCCTGCCCTTTTCCGATACCCGGCTGCTGATCGAAGACACCCGTTACAGCGATGGAGAATCGCTGGACCGGGACCAGATCCGCGAGGACCTGACGGCCTATATCCGGCAGCAGGGCTGGAGCATTCGTGACCTGCTCCGCGAAGAACATGGTGTGCTGCCGATCGCCCTGGGAGGCGACATCGATCGATGGTGGCGCGAAACCCCTACGGCGGCGGTGGGGCTGCGGGCGGCGCTTTTTCATCCGGTCACAGGCTACTCCTTGCCGGATGCCGCCCGGCTGGCCGATGAGGTCGCCGCCCTTTCCGAACTGACGACCGAATCGGTGCGGACCCTGGTCGAGGCACGCTCCAAGGCCGCCTGGAACGAGCGTCGTTATTTCCGCATGCTGAACCGGATGCTGTTCCGCGCCAGCGCCCCTGAAAAAAGATATCGGGTGATGGAACGCTTCTATCGCTTGCCCCAGCCGCTGATCGAACGATTTTACGCTGCACGGGCCAGTCTTGCCGACAAGGCCCGTATCCTGATCGGCAAACCGCCCGTCCCCATCGGGGCGGCGTTGGCCAGCCTTCCGGAGTCGTCGGTGACAAAGAGGACAACTGCATGAACAAGCCGCGCGCCGCGGTCATCGGATCAGGTTTCGGAGGACTGGCCCTGGCCGTCCGCCTGCAGTCGGCCGGATTTGACACCACGATCTTCGAGTCCAGGGACAAGCCGGGCGGCCGGGCCTATGTCTGGAAGGAAGAGGGCTTCACCTTTGACGCGGGTCCGACCGTCATCACGGACCCCGACTGCCTGAACGAGCTGTTCGCCCTGTCCGGCCGCAAGCTGTCCGACTATGTCGAGCTGATCAGTGTCGATCCCTTCTACCGGCTGTGCTGGGAGGACGGGACCCATTTTGACTATGTCAACGACCAGGCCGAACTGGACCGCCAGATCGCCGCCCGCAACCCGGCGGATGTCGCCGGCTATCAGCGCTTCCTGAAGTACAGCGAATCCCTGTTCCAGGAGGGCTACGTCAAGCTGGGCCATGTGCCCTTCCTAGACTTCAAGAGCATGTTGTCGGCCGCACCCCAGCTGATGAAGCTGGAGGCCTGGCGCAGCGTCTATTCCAAGGTCTCTACCTTCGTTCAGGACGAGCATCTGAGGCAGGCCCTGTCCTTCCACACCCTGCTGGTGGGTGGCAGCCCCTTCGCCACTTCCTCGATCTACGCCCTGATCCATGCCCTGGAACGCCGGGGCGGTGTCTGGTTTCCGCGCGGCGGTACCAGTGTGCTGATCGCCGGCCTGGTCAAACTGTTCGAGGACCTGGGCGGGACCCTTCGCCTGGACAGCCCGGTCCGGGAGATCCGCACGGCAGATGGCCGCACCAAGGGCGTCGTGACGGACGCCGGAGGCTTCGAAGCCTTTGACGCCGTCGCCTCCAACGCCGATGTCGTCCATACCTATGACAAGCTTCTGTCGGGCGACGCCCGGGGCCGCGCGGCCGCCAAGGCCGTCAAGCGCAAGCGGTTCAGCCCGTCCCTGTTCGTCCTGCATTTCGGCCTGAAGACCCCGCAGCCGCAGTTGCGTCACCACACCATCTGCTTTGGCTCCCGCTTTCGGGAACTGATCGGCGAGATCTATGGCAAGAACGCCCTGGCCAAGGACTTCTCGCTCTATCTGCATTCGCCCTGCGCGACGGACCCCGGCATGGCGCCGCCCGGCGGCTCCACCCACTATGTCCTGTCGCCCGTGCCCCACACGGGCACCGCCGATATCGACTGGTCCGTCGAGGGGCCGCGCTACGCCGAGACCATCCTGAAGTATCTGGAGGAACGGTACATCCCGAACCTCTCCCGGGACATGGTGGTCAGCCGAATCTTCACTCCGGCCGATTTTTCCAGCGAACTGAACGCCCATTTGGGTTCGGCCTTCTCGCTGGAACCGATCCTGACCCAGAGCGCCTTCTTCCGCACCCACAACCGGGATGACCAGATTCCCAACCTGTACTTCGTCGGGGCTGGCACCCATCCGGGCGCCGGCATTCCCGGGGTGGTGGGATCGGCCAAGGCGACGGCCGGTCTGATGATCGACGATTTCATGCCTGTGCCCGCATGACAGATCTGGCCGCCGTCAGCAGGGAGTCGATCCAGAAGGGCTCCCAGAGCTTCGCGGCGGCGGCCGCCCTGTTCGATCCGGTCACCCGGGCCGATGCAGAAATGCTCTATGCCTGGTGCCGTCACTGCGACGACGCCATCGACGGCCAGACCCTGGGCCATGACCGGGTCGCCCTCGACCCCCAGCAGGTTCGCCTGATTCTGGAGGGCCTCTACGCCCAGACCCGTTCCGCCCTGGCGGGCGAGGTCCAGTCAGACCCCGCCTTTGCCGCCTTCCAGGCAGTGGCCCTGCGTCGGGGCATCCCCGAGGCCTGGGCCATTGAACTGATCGACGGCTTCGCCATGGACGTCGAGGGTGCGCGCTACGCAAACTATGACGACACCCTGAAATACTGCTGGCATGTCGCCGGAGCCGTCGGGGTGATGATGGCGGTGGTGATGGGCGTCCGTGCCGGCGACCTGACCACCCTGCGCCGCGCCCAGGACCTTGGCCTGGCTTTCCAGCTGACCAACATCGCCCGCGACATTGTCGAGGACGCCATCAATGACCGGGTCTATCTGCCGGACAGCTGGCTGGCCGAAGCCGGCGTCCCGGCCGGTCAACTGGCCGCAGCGGAGCATCGGCACGCCGTCGCGGTCCTGGCCCGGCGCCTGGTCGCCGCGGCAGAGCCCTATTATCGCTCGGCTCGCTGGGGCCTGCGCGCCCTGCCCTTTCGGTCGGCCTGGGCCGTCGCCGCCGCCCTGGGGGTCTATCGCCAGATCGGACTCGCCGTCGTGGCGCGAGGGGCCAGGGCCTGGGACAGTCGAACATCGACCAGCACAGCCATGAAGGCCTTGAGGGCCGCGCAGGGCGGCCTCATCGCCCTGCGCGGCGCCACGCTCGACCGCTGGAGGACGCCCCCGGAACGACCGCCGCTCTGGTCAAGGCTATAGGGAATTCCGGCAGGCCAATTGCCCTTTCCAGTCAGGCTGCCGCCGCGCGGATGACCGCCATCAGGCGGGCCCGGGTCAGGCCGTCAGCCACCCCGTCGAACCGGGACTGCACCCAGTGGCGCTGGAAGGCGGTGACGATGTCCCTTGTTGCAGAATCGAACTGGCCCGAGGGCGGGCAGTCATAGCCCAGACGGGTCAGACCGGCCTGTAGGGCGAACACCCCCACCCCTTCGGAGCCTTCCGAAAGGGCGTCGCCGGGAGCCGGGTCAGCATCGGCCCACAGACCATGGCCGGCTGCCGCGAGGACTTTCCAGGGGAACAGTTCTCCCGGGTCCTGCTTGCGCGACGGAGCCAGGTCGGAGTGACCGATGATCCGGTTGTCGGGCACCTGCCACCGGCTGCGAATCTCAGCGGTCAGGGCGATCACGGCGGCGATCTGGGCCTCGGGGAACGGTCGATAACCGAACTCGTGACCGGGATTGACGATCTCGATCCCCACCGAGACGGAATTGCAGTCGGTCTGACCGCGCCAGCTCCCCCGCCCCGCATGCCAGGCTCGCCGCTCCTCGGCCACCAGAGAGAAGACCCTGCCGTCTTCCTCGACCAGATAGTGGGAAGACACTTTCGCCTCAGGCGTCCGCAGGCGTGTCAGGGCGCTCTCGCCGGTCTCCATGCCTGTGTAGTGCATGACGATCATGTCCGGCGGCCCAGTGCGGGCGTCGAAATTGGGCGACGGGGCGGACAGGATTTCCAGACTCATTGAAACCGGTTCCGAAACAGCAGCAACAGCGGCGCGACATGGTTGGGACGCAGGGCGATGATCAATACGCCGGCGAGGGCCAGGGCGGCGCCGATTCCCATCCGCAGGTCGAAATGATCCTTGGTGATCAGGACGCCCATGACAATGGTGGCGAGCGGCGTCATCAGGGTCAGGGGCGAGATCAGGGTCGCCTCGTATTTCTGGATCAGGTGATAATAGACGGTATGGGCGATCACAGAGACGATCAGCGCCGAATACACCACCGCCAGGACAAAATTCCATCCGGCCCCGGTCGCCGCCGCCATCTGTCCCGTTTCGGTGAAGGCGCTCATGGCCGCCAGCGGCCAGACGGAACAAAACCCGACCCAGGCCTGGAACTGCATCGGCTTCACCCCCTCCATCTGCTTCATCATCACCGCCCCCAGGGATCCGGCCAGGGCGGCGGCGGCGATCAGCCACAGGCCGATGGACATGGTGACACCGACCGGGTGCCACATGACGATCACTGCGCCGGCCAGGGTCAGGGCCATGCCCAGACCCCGGCGCCAGCGGACTTTTTCGCCGAGCATGACCATCGAAAGCACTGTGGTCATGGGCACCCCAAGCTGCACGATGATCGAGGCGGCTGAGGGAGTGGCAGTCTGGAAACCCACAAACAGCAGGGCGAAATTCAGACCGCCAATCAGCTGGGCGATCACGATCATCCGCCAGATCGGCCTCGGCGCCGGCAGCAGCCAGGGCAGGGTCATCACCGCCACCAGGGCGAACCGGACCGCCGCATAGAACAGCGGGGGCACATCCATGTCGCTGACGACGATCTTGCTGACAATGTTGTTGGAGGCCCAGATCAGGCACATCCCGGCCAGCAATAGAAAGTCGCGAAGGGTCATGGCCGGGGTCTAACCCGGCGCCCCACGGTAAGGCCACAGATTTACCTGATCGAAGCGGCGTCCGCCTGTGTCGGGTGACCTTCAGTCACCAGGATTCCGCCGCCGAACGAACCTGAGGGCCGTATGGGTGGTGGAAAAGGCGCAGACCTTGTTGTCGACCAGGCCGCGGACCCGGGCGGCGGCCATGACCTCGACATCCTTCAGCGTCGCGGCCTTGCCCTTGCGCGAGACTACCCAGAGCGCACCCTTTGGAGCCAATCTGGAGAGCAGGTCCGGGATCGCTTCCAGTTCTGCAAGGCTGTCCGCCCCCCAGACCAGGATGTCGAGCGATTCCAGGACGGCGACAGCCGGCGCGCGAGCAGCCAGGGCCGTGTCAAAATCGTCATCCTCGACCGCCAGGACACCAACCCGCATTCCAGCCTTGATCCCCAGCTTGTCGAGCAGGCCGGGAGGATTGGTGATGGCGTCCGCCCAGCGCGCGTCCTGAGGCTCCCCGAGAGCGAACCGGCTGCCGTCGGCCAGCACCAGATCGCCCTGTTCCGCCCGCAGACCGACAAGGGCCTGGCCCTCGAAAACCCTGCGAAGGGCGCCCCGGAAGATCAGTCGGGGCGCCTCCCATTGCAGACGCCCCAGGTCCTCGCCTTCCGCGAACCGGGCGACCACATTGGAGAGGTCCCTGCCCACGGCTGAACCTGCGGACCGCAGCTACTGGCCGGTGAACACCGCTGGACGCTTCTCGAGCAGGGCGTCGACGCCCTCCATATGGTCTTCGGTCAGGTGGATGATGGCCTGGGACGCTGCGCTCATCTCCATCAGGGTGTCATAGCTGGTGGTCTGACCGTGCTTTAGCAGCGACTTGGCCAGACGCAGGGCGTGGGGCGGCTGCTTGGCGATCTTTTCGGCCATGGCGATGGCGGCGGTCATCAGCACCTCCCCCTCGACCACCTGGCTGACCAGGCCCCATTCGCAGGCCTGCTGGGCGCTGATCACGTCACCGGTAAACAGCAGTTCCGACGCACGGCTCATGCCGATGGTGCGCGGCAGAAGCCAGGCGCCGCCGTCTCCGGGGATGAGACCCAGCTTCAGGAAGGTCACCCCGAACTTGGCGTCGGCCGATGCGATACGGATATCCGTCATGCAGGCGACGTCGCAGCCCAGGCCGATGGCGGCGCCATTGACCGCGGCGATGGACGGTACTTCCAGGCCATAGATCGACCGGACCACCCGATGGATATTGTTGCGGTAGCCGTCGCGGATGGTCGGGCCATTGCCGCTGAAGGCGCCCTCACGGGCCTTCATGGCCTTGACGTCGCCGCCGGCGGAAAAGGCGCGCCCCGCCCCCGTGAGGATCACGCAGCGGATATCGAGGTCCGCATTGATCGCCGCACAGGCAGCCGCCACCTGGTCACCATCCCCGGGAGCGCCAAGCGCGTTCATCGCCTCGGGCCGGTTCAGGGTCAGGATGGCGATATGGCCGCGCTTTTCGGTGGTGATCAGGGACATGGACCGTTTCCTCGAAGGGGGTTTTCCGTTTCATACCGGGCGGCGGCGGGGCCGTCACCCTTCGCGCGTCAAGCGGGATCAGGAAGGGTCAGGACGACCTTCACACAGTCGCCGTGATGCTGGGATGCGATGGCGGCGTTGATCTGGTCGAAGGCGAACACCTTGACCAGCCGCTCAAGGGGCAGCCTGCCGGCGCGCCAATGGGCGATGAGGTCCGGGATGAAAACGTCAGGGTCGCTGTCGCCCTCGATGATGCCCCTTACCGTCTGACCGAAGGTGAGGACATTGCCCAGGTCGCCCGGCATGGGGGTGCCCGCCGGCGGAATCCCAACAATGCCGAGCACACCCTTGGGCGCCAGGGCGCCCATGATGGCGGTCAGGGTGTCCGGCCGGCCCGTGGTGTCGAAGGCGTAGTCCACGCCCTGGGGCAGGATGGCCCGCACTGTGGCCGCCAGGTCCGGACTGACAGCCGGATCGATGACATGGGTGGCTCCCAGTTCCGTGGCCAGGGCCCGGCGCACGGCATGGGGCTCGACGACGATAATCTTGCCGCAGCCCTGGATTTTCGCGCCCATGACGGCCGACAGACCAACCGCCCCGCCGCCAGTGATCAGCAGGCTGGAGCCCGCCGGGCAGGCCAGGGCCAGCATGACGCCGCCGGCGCCGGTCTGGACCCCGCAGCCCAGGGGCGCAGCGATCTCGAAGGGGATGTCGTCCGGCAGTTTGAGGACGTTGCGCTCATAGGCCAGGGCATAGGTCGCGAAACTGGACTGGCCGAAGAAGTTGGAAGACACGGCCTCCTCGCCCTGGCGGATCGCCTTGGCCCCGTCGGGGCGCATGCCGATATAGTTGAGGGCCGGCATCATGTAGCAATAGGCCGGATCGCCGCTCTTGCAGCGGTCACACTGGCCGCAGGAGCGAAAGGTCAGGGCCACCCGGTCGCCGGGGGCGACCTTGGTGACGGCAGACCCGACCTCGGTCACGATCCCGGCGCCCTCATGGCCCAGTACGGCCGGCAGGCTGAAGGGCATGGCGCCTTCCCGGGCCACAAGATCGGTATGACAGACGCCGACGGCGGCGATCCGCACCAGGATCTCATCCGGCCGGGGGGCGTCCAGCTCGACGGTTTCCAGGGTGAAATCCTCGCCCGGCGCCCGGGCGACTGCGGCGGTAACCTGCATGATCTAGCTCCTGTTTCTGCTCAGTCGGCCCAGAGGTCGAAGGTGTCGTGGTCGAGGGCCTGGATACAGGCGCCCCGGGTCATGGCCAGGAACAGGGCGTCGCCCCGTTCGGTGCGCTCGACGGCCAGTGCGGAAAACACGCCCATGAAGACACCGTGGACGGCCGTGCGCCGATAGTCGGTCCAGCATTGCTCCAGGCCATAGCCCCGGACGCCCAGCCTTTGAAGTTCATCGTGATAATGGCCTACGAGCTCACGCTCATTGCCCCTGCGCAGTTCGGGAGCCAGGCCGGCGCTGAGGAAATAGCTGACATCGGTCGGGCCGTATCCCAGGGCCAGGGTCTGCCAGTCCAGGGTGCCCATGCGACGGCTGCCGCCCTGGATATCGAACAGGATGTTGTCCAGCCGGAAATCGCCGTGCTGGAGGGTCAGGGGTCCGGTTACCTCACTCTGGAACAGGGGCATGACCTCGGCCAGACGTTCGACCAGCGCCATATGGGCCGGTTCAAGCTGACCATCATAGCGCTCACGAAACGCCGCGATCACCCCGGGCAGGGCGGCAATGATGTGCGGATAAAGGGCCTGGCCGGCGATCAACCAGTCAATCTCGCCAAGGGCCGGATCGCCCCAACGGGGCGCATGCAGGCCGGCGGCCTCCAGCATCGCCGTTCGCGCGTCTTCCAGGCTGCAGCCCGCCAGCTGGTCGCCGGGCCGGGCCGGGCCGAAATCCTCGAAGATCAGGGTGAAGTCCTGGGTCGCCTCATCGATCCGGGCATAGTGGGCCCGCGGGGTGATGATCGATACCCCGCCCGCCAGCTCGCGATAGAAGGAGACCTCTCGGCGGTAGAGGTTGAGGCCTGCGCCCGAGGCGCGACTGGAGGGATCGGCGGCCGGGAACTTGCCGACCACGCTGGGTGGGGCCCCTTCACTGGGGTTCTCATAGCTCAGACTGAACCGGAAACTGTCGCCCACCAGGCCATTGCCGACCGGCTTGCGGCTGATCGACGAGACCCGCCCGGAGGTCAGGGCCCCGCTGGCCTGCAGGGCCGCCGTCATCCAGTCCTCATCGATCAGGTCGGCCGAAACCGCAATGGCAGGCGCTTGCATCAGGCTGTCCTCCAGAAGCCAGCCGGGTCTGGGCGCCCGGTCTGGCCATTTCCTGCATTACCGCCGACTCTTAGGACAGCCCTCGCCCTATTGGCGACCGCTTTTAAGAACCGGTCATTCTGCCCGGCCCCCGAATCCCCGGGGCCGCGACGTCAGCCGCCGCAATCGGTCGCGGCGACGCAGGCCAGGTCGGGGATCGACCTGCTCCGAACGGGCGGCGGCCTCGACATCCTCAGCGGAAGGCGGCGCCCGGCCGGACCCCAAGGGCCTTGAACACCATGGCCGCCGGGCAAAAGCCCGTGAAGGCGGCCTGGATCATGTTCAGCCCGGCGAAGGCGCTGAGCAGCAACCACCAGGGGCTGACGAAATGGCCCAGCCCGACCCCGGCCAACACGACAAGGCCGGCGAAAACAAAAACAGCGCGATCGACAGTCATGGAAGATCTTCTCCGGTTCAGGGTCTCAGGCCTTGGCCTGGGCCAGCGCCTGGGTGGTCCAGGCGACAATCTGGTGAGCTGTCATCGACCCCGCCTGGCGCGCGACCACCTGGCCGTCGCGAAACAGGATCAGGGCCGGAATGCCGGACACGCCCAGCTCGGCGGTGACGGCGCCTTCCTGGTCTGCGTTGAGCTTCAGCAGCCGGACGTCCGGCTCCAGGGTCGCAGCGGCGGCGGCGAACTGGGGCCCCATGGTCCGGCAGGGACCACACCAGGGCGCCCAGACATCGACCAGCACCGCAGCCCCCAGGGTCGAGCGCCTGTGGGCCTGGAAGGCCTTGCCGTCGACATCGACAGGCTGACCGTTGAAGAGTGGCGCCTTGCAGCGTCCGCATTTCGCTGCGAGGGGATCCCGGTCCGGTGGCGAACGGTTGGCGGCGCCGCAGGACGGACAGATAAACTGACGCATCTGGTCTTTCTCCTGGACTAGGGCTTGATCTTGCGGATGCCCATGATTTCAAGGGCCAGCCGCTCATAGAATGGCTCGCTCTCGCCGCGCCTGACCTTGGCGAGGAAGTATTTTTCAAACCCGACCTTGGCCAGATGGACCCACTTGCCGCTCGCAGACCAGTTGACGTCGCGGGGTGGAATCTGGGGCTGGGCGACGAAGACCACGCCGCCATCGCCGAAATCAGCAAGGCAGATGGCGTTCCAGGTCGCTTCATGGCTGCTGGCCTTGCCTGCGACCATGTCCCCCAGATTGCGGGCGATGGCGGTGACCATGCTCTCGATCATGAAGCCGGTCTTGGGCACGCCGACGGGTACGGGGGTCTTGCCGGTCGGTGCGATGGCGACACAGACCCCGAGGGCGAAGACATTCGGGAAGGCTGGATTGCGCTGGTGCCTGTCGACCAGGATGAACCCTCGGGGATTGGTCAGGCCATCGATCCCCCGGACAGCCGCCACGCCGCGGAAGGCCGGCAGCATCATGGAATAGTTGAAGGGCAGGTCATGGCCGGTCTTGACCAGGCCATCCTCGGCAAGTTCCTCGACATGCATCATCCCGCTCTCGACCGAGGTCACGCGGGCGTTGGTGATCCACTTGATGTGCCGATTTCGCATCTCGCTTTCGAGCAGGCCCTTGGTGTCCCCCACCCCGTCAAGACCGAGATGGCCGATATAGGGTTCCGAGGTCACGAAGGTCATGGGAACCTTGTCACGGATCTTGCGACGCCGCAGTTCGGTATCCAGGATCATGGCGAACTCATAGGCCGGCCCGAAGCAGGAAGCCCCCTGCACCGCGCCGACAACAATCGGTCCCGGGTTTTCGACGAACCGGTCAAACGCCCCGGCCGCCGTCTCGGCATGGTCAACATGGCAGATCGACTGGGTGAATCCGCCATGCGGCCCCAGACCCGGAACTTCGTCAAAGGCCAGGTCAGGTCCGGTGGCGATGACCAGATAGTCGTAGTCGACCCGTGCGCCGTCGTTCAGCTCCACGCGATTCTCGGCAGCCAGAACCCGCTTCGCCCCCAGGCCAGAGAATGCGATCCCTCGCTTGTCGAGGACTGGCGGCAGCTTGACCTCGATGGCCTTGCGTTCACGCCAATGAACGGCGACCCAGGGATTTGACGGAACGAAATGGAATGTGTCGCCTTGTGACACCACCAACACCTCTGCCCTGTCCTCGACGGCGGCCTTGATCTCGAAGGCGGCGATGGCGCCACCAAGGCCCGCGCCCAAAATGACGATCTTCGGCCTGGACATGGTCTGTTTCCTTCCAACGCCTGCCGGTCTGAACGATCGATCCTTACAACTCCGGACGACGGGCTTTGATCCGGATTACCTAGTGCCATCGGACGTTCAGCAATCTCAGCCCGTCCCTTCCTTGACTTTATATGTTATATTGCGCATATACGCAATTATGAATTTTGAGGACCATGTACTGAAAGCCTCAGCCGAGCAGGCCTGCGGCCTTCTGAAGGCCCTGGCCAATCCACATCGGCTGATGATCGTTTGCGCCCTGCTGGAGCGGGAGCAGTCGGTTGGCGTGCTGGCCCAGAGGCTCGGCGTTCGAGAGACCCTGGCGTCACAGCATCTGGGCCTTCTGCGTCGCGACGGCGTCGTCTCCGCCCGTCGCGACGGTCAGACCATCTACTATTCGCTGGAAAGTGGCCGGGCGCGCGCCCTGGTCGACACCCTTTCCGGCCTGTTCTGTCCGGTCACCTGACCCCTCGCCCTGCCAAAAAGGAAAAAAAGATGTTCGGCGCTCCCAAAACCAACGACCTCACACCCCAGCAGGTCAAGGCAGCCCTCGACGGCCACAGGATTCTGCTGATCGACGTCCGCGAACCGGGCGAATTCGCTGCGGAACGCATTCACGGGGCTCTGAACTTTCCCCTGTCGACCTTTGACGCGGGCGCCCTGCCCGCGGCAGGCGACAGGATGATTGTCTTTCAGTGTGGCACGGGAAAGCGGTCGGCCATGGCGGTAGGACATTGCCACAAGGCCGGCCACGCCATCGACTCCCACCTGGCCGGCGGCATTGCGGCCTGGAAGGCTGCTGGCCTGCCGACCGTGACCATCGACAGCGGAACCGGCCAGGTTCTCGACCGTCACTAGGCAGAACCGCTTCCGACCCCAAAAAGCAGGCAGACCATGGCCCGACTCTCATCAATCGCCGTCGCAATCGGCAGCCTGCTTCTTGTGGCGGCCTGCAGCGAGCAGAAGCCGCCGGCGCCGGCGCTGATCCAGGCGCCGACCGCCGGTCGGCTGACCCTGTCCTACAGTACGGTCGCCGACCTCAAGCCCGTGTCGGCCACCCTGACGACCCGCGACATGGGAGAGGCCCGGGCCCGGCTCTCGGGCATTCTGGTCTCCCTGCTGGTCCGTGAGGGCGACCAGGTCAGCCAGGGCCAGGTTATCGCCATGGTCAAGGACGACCGGTTGGCCCTGGTTACGGCCTCCTACGACGCCCAGGTCGCCGCCGCCGCCGCCGAGTCAGCCCGGTCCCAGGCAGACCTGGCCCGGACCCGGTCCCTGTTCAACCAGGGCATCTATGCCAGGGCCAGGATGGATCAGGTCGAGGCCATGGCCAAGGCCGCCAACGCCACGCTGGAAGCCGCACGGGCGCAGCGCGCCGCCAGCGCGGAACTGGGCGCCCAGGGGGCGATCCGCGCACCCACGTCCGGTCGCGTTCTGATGGCCAACGTGCCCCTCGGCTCAGTCGTCATGGCTGGTCAGTCCGTCGCCCGCATCACGGCCGGCCCCTCCGTAGTGCGGCTTGAACTTCCGGAAGCCCAGGCAAGGGTCCTGAAGGTTGGCGATCCGGTCCAGGTCTCCCTGGACGACGTTGCCGGCGGGGGCGTCGGCGTCATCCAGACGGGCCGCATCACCCAGATCTATCCCTCGGTGACAGCCGGACAGCTCGTGGCCGACGTGACTGCGCCGGGCCTGCCCGATGATCTCGTCGGGCAAAGGGTCAGGGTGATGATCAGGATCGGCCAGCGTCAGGCTCTGGTGGTCCCTAGCCGCTATGTCTCGACCCGCTATGGTATCGACTATGTGCGGCTGGTTCAGAAGGACGGCGCGGCCTCGGACACGCCGGTCCAGACAACCGCCGCCGCCGAGCCGGGCGAGGTTGAACTGTTGTCAGGGGTTCGGCCGGGCGATGTCCTGGCCATGATGGGACCCAACTCATGAACCTCGGCATCTCCGGGCGCCTGACCGGGGCGACCATCCGTTCCCCCCTCACGCCTCTGTTCCTGCTGGCGGCCATCGCGGTCGGCCTCCTGGCCCTGGCGACGATCCCCCGCGAAGAGGAGCCGCAGATCAGCGTGCCCATGGTCGACATCATGGTCGCCGCCCCGGGCCTGCGGGCGCCGGACGCCATAGAACTGGTCGGCAAGCCGCTGGAGACCATCGTCAAGAGCGTCGCCGAGGTCGAGCACGTCTATACCTTCGCGGACGATGATCAGGTCATGGTCACGGCGCGGTTCAAGGTCGGGGTCGATCCTGACGCGGCAGCCGTGCGCATCCACGAAAAGGTCCGGGCCAATATGGACCGGATCCCCGCCGGCATCTCCGAACCCCTTATCCAGACCCGCGGAATCAATGATGTTCCCAGCCTGGTCCTGACCCTTTCGCCGAGGCCGGGCGCAGCGGGACAATGGACCGACCAGGCCCTTTTCGAGCTGGCCGGAAAGCTGCGAAACGAAGTCGCCAAGGTCGACGATGTCGGCCTGACCTTCATCGTCGGCGGTCGCCCCCAGGAGATCCGGGTGGAGCCAGACCCGGCCAGGCTGGCCCTGCACGGCGTGTCCCTCGGCGGGCTGATGGACGCGATCCGCCAGGCCAACCGGGCCTTCCCGGCCGGACAGCTTCGCAATGAGGGCCAGGCTGTGCAGGTCATGGCCGGCCGCACCCTGACCAATCCCGCCGAGATCGGCATGATCGCCCTGCCCTCGGTGCAGGGGCAGATGGTCTATGTCCGCGATGTGGCGACGGTCATCATGGCGCCCCGTGAAGATCAGGCGAGAGCCTGGCGCTATGCCCGCAGCGGCGAGACCTGGAGCAAGGCGCCGGCCGTTAGCCTGGCCATAGCCAAGCGCAAGGGGGCCAACGCCGTGGTCGTCTCCCATGCCGTCCTGGCCCGGGTCGAGAGCCTGAAGGGAAGCCTGCTGCCCGCCGGCCTCGACGTCGCCGTCACACGCGACTACGGCGAGACCGCCAATGAAAAGGCCAATGAGCTGCTTTTCCATCTGGGTCTGGCGACCCTGTCCATCGTTGTCCTGATTGGCCTGGCCATCGGCTGGCGGGAAGCCGGTGTCACGGCCGTTGTCATCCCGACTACGATCCTGCTGACCCTGTTCGCCTCGAACCTGATGGGCTTCACCATCAACCGGGTCAGTCTGTTCGCCCTGATCTTCTCAATCGGCATCCTGGTCGACGACGCCATTGTCATGATCGAGAACATCGCCCGCCACTGGGCCATGAAAGACGGCCGCAGCCGCATCGATGCGGCCGTCGAGGCCGTAGCCGAGGTCGGCAACCCGACCGTGGTCGCCACCCTGACCGTCGTCTCGGCCCTGCTGCCCATGTTGTTCGTGTCCGGGCTGATGGGCCCCTATATGGCGCCGATCCCGATCAACGCCTCGGCGGCCATGGTGTTCTCCTTCTTCGTCGCGGTGGTCATTGCGCCCTGGCTCATGGTTCGGTTCGCCCGCAAGGCCCTGGCGACCGATGGTGATCACCCGCATGGCGAGGGCCGGCTGGGAGCGGTCTATCGCAGTGTCGCATCCCGGGTGATCGCCACCCGGCGCAGTGCATGGACCTTCCTGATCCTGGTCGGGCTGGCGACAATCCTGGCCGGCGCCATGTTCGCCACCAGGACCGTGACGGTGAAACTGCTGCCTTTCGACAACAAGTCCGAGCTGCAGGTGGTGGTCGATCTGCCGGAGGGGACATCCCTGGAAGCGACGGAGCGGGTGCTGGACGACGCCTCCCGGATCACCCGCACCCTGCCGGAAGTGACCGCCATAGACGCCTATGCCGGGACCGCTTCGCCCTTCAATTTCAATGGTCTGGTGCGCCACTACTATCAGAGGAACAGGCCGGAGATGGGCGACCTCTCCGTCGCCCTGGCGGCCAAGGGCGAGCGTCAGCGCTCAAGTCACGCCGTCGCCCTGGATCTGCGAAAGCGCCTTTCCGGCATGGTCCTTCCGGCAGGGTCGTCCGTCAAGGTCGTCGAGGCCCCCCCCGGCCCGCCTGTGATGGCCACCCTGCTGGCCGAGGTCTATGGGCCGGACGCCGAGACCCGCCGGGCCGTGGCGGAACGGGTCAAGACCGCGTTCCGGTCCGTTCCCTATGTGGTCGATATCGATGACAGCTATGGCCAGCCCCGCCCCGGCCTCAGGCTGGTTCCCGATCGCAGCCGGCTGGAGGCCCTGCGGGTCACCGACCGCGAACTGTATGACTCTGTCGGCGCGGCACTGGGCGGACAGGTGGTGGGGTACGCTCACCGCGGCGCCGGTCGCGATCCCCTGGAAATCTCGGTTCGCCTGCCGCAGTCGGCGCGCAGCTGGGGAGAGGGCCTGGCCGCCATGCCGGTCGCCCTGTCGCAGAGCGGTCGTCTGGTGGCCCTGGGCGAGGTGGTCACCGCTTCACGGGAACCGGGCTCCACCCACATCTTCCGCCGCGACGGACGGGACGTGGACATGATCCTGGGGGAGCTGGCCGGAGCCTATGAGGCCCCGATCTACGGCATGCTGGCGGTGAACAAGGCCATCGAGCAGGCTGACTGGGGCAAGGTTCCAAAGCCAGCGATCCGGCTGAACGGCCAACCGACTGACGAGAGCCGGCCTACCGTCCTGTGGGACGGAGAATGGGAAATCACCTGGGTCACTTTCCGCGACATGGGAGCGGCGTTCGGGGTGGCCATCCTCGGCATCTATGTGCTGGTGGTTGCCCAGTTCAAAAGCTTCAAGCTGCCCCTGGTGATCCTGACGCCCATCCCCCTCACCCTGGTGGGGATCGTCCTTGGCCATATCCTGTTCCGTGCCCCCTTCACGGCGACCTCCATGATCGGGTTCATCGCCCTGGCCGGGATTATTGTCCGAAACTCGATCCTGCTGGTCGATTTCATAAGGCACAGCCAGGGCGACGGCCGTCCGCTGCGGGAGGTGCTGCTCGAGGCCGGCGCGATCCGCTTCAAGCCGATCGTGCTGACCGCATTGGCCGCCATGATCGGCGCTGGGGTGATCCTGTTTGATCCGATCTTCCAGGGCCTGGCCATCTCCCTGCTGTTTGGCCTGGCTTCTTCAACCCTGCTGACCGTACTGGTCATCCCGGCCATCTATGTGGTGCTGCGGGACGACCGACCCGCCCGTCCGTTAGCTTGATGTTACATTCGGGCATTCTACATTAGGAATATGTCCAACATCCTTTCTCTGCAGCAGCCGACATCCGACCTGTCGGAGCTTGAGGCCAGCGCCCATGCCGCGGCCCGCATGCTGAAGATGCTGGCCAGCGAGCAGCGCCTGCTGATCCTGTGCAAGCTGATGGAGGGCGAAAGCTCGGTGGGCGATCTGTCAGCCCATATCGGCCTCGCCCAGTCGGCCACGTCCCAGCATCTGTCCAAGATGCGGGCCGAAGGCCTGGTCGCCACACGTCGGGACGCCCAGACCATCTATTATCGCCTGGACGATCCTGCCGCGATCCGCATGCTGGATACCCTCTGCGACATCTATCGGGGGCCGCCGAAGGGTTAGTCCCTGGAGCCTGTCTTTCCGTTATGATCGAACCGATCATAGCGAGAAAACTCGCTCTGAATCAGAATGTTACAGCCTGTTTCGATCCTATAGCCGCTTCGCACTCATCCGAACATGCTCTAGTGGCCAAGCGCCTTCCAGGCGACATAGGCCGCCACCAGCAACACCAGACCGGCAAACAGTCGCCGGCCCAGCAGGGCGCGACTGGCCAGCAGACCGGCGCCCTGCAATCCAAGCCAGCCACCAGCGGCGCCGCCGAGGATGAACAACCCGGCAATGGGCCAGTCCACCAGTCCGGACAGGCCATAGTTGGACGCCGTGGACGCTCCGAACAACGCCACCGACAGAAGCGATGAAGCCGAGGCATTGGCCAGGGTCATGCCGGTCGCCGCCATCAGGCCCGGCACGATGAGGAAGCCGCCGCCGATGCCGAAAAACCCGGCTGCAAGTCCGGTCAGCAGGCCCAGGGGGGCCAGCTTCAGTGTCAGCCGCCAGGAGATGTGAACTTCGGGGTCGCCCTGATTACGGGGCTGGCGCAGCATGGACAGGGCGATGGCCGCCATGGCGACCGAAAAAAACAGCAGCAGCTGCTGGCCGTCGACCTGTTTGGCCAGGCTCGATCCCAGGAAGGAGCCCGCCAGGCCGGCGACGGCAAACACCGTTGCACAGGGCCACTTCACCCGGCCATTCCAGCTGTGACCCATCAGGTTGATCAGGGCATTGACCGCGACCGCTGCGGCGGAGGTCCCTATGGCTACATGTGGATCGCGCACGCCCACCACATAGAGCAGCAAGGGTGTCGCCAGGACCGACCCCCCGCCCCCGAACAGCGCCAGCAGGGTTCCCACCAGAATCCCGCTAAGGACGACCAGTCCGCCGGTCACGAGCGTGATTTCCATGGATCAGTGTTCCCTGCTGCGTCGTCGCGCCATCACCCCGGACACCGCTGCGAGCAGGGACATCACATCGGCATCGGCGATCCGGTAGAAAATGGTCTGGCCCTGTCGCCTGGCCTCGACGACGCCGTCGCGCCTCAGGCGGGCCAGATGCTGGGACAGGGCAGATTGGGAAAGTCCAACCACGCCGGCGATCTCTCCAACCGGGCGCTCGCCGTCTCGCAGGGCGCACAACACCTTCAGGCGATGGGAATTGGCTAGGACCCGCAACAGGTCTGCGGCAGGCTGCGGATCGCCGCCAAAGGCGTCAAACCCGTCAAGGGGCGCATCTGGGGGCGCATCTGGGGGCGCATCTGGGGGCGCATCTGAGGGCGCATCTGGGGGCCCAGCAAGAGGGACGTCGCTGCGGTTCATGATTTCGATATATAGACTCTTGCTAATTTAGCAAGATTGCATATTTAAGAATTCAAGGAGCCCACCATGACCATGCAAAGCCAGGCATTCTTCCATCAGCCCACTTCCACAGTGACCTATCTGGTCTGGGATGAAGCCAGCGGCGAGGCGGCGGTGATCGACCCGGTTCTCGATTACGCCCCCGCCTCGGCGAAGATCACCACGACCTCGGCCGACAAGGTCCTGCGGGCGGTCTCCGATCTGGGCCTGGATGTGCGTTATGTGCTGGAGACCCACGCCCATGCCGACCATCTGTCAGCCGCTGAGCATTTCCGCAAGGCGACCGGCGCGGTGGTGGTCATCGGTGAGCATATCGGGGAGGTCCAGGCCCACTTCGCCGCACTGTTCGAGGCCAGGGACGTCATCCCCGACGGATCGGCCTTTGGACGCCTGGTGGCTGACGGGGACAGCCTGGAGCTTGGCGAGACGCGAATCAGGGTCCTGCACACGCCCGGTCATACCGCCGCCTGCGTCACCTACCTGATCGACGATGCGGCCTTTGTCGGCGACACCCTGTTCATGCCGGACTATGGCTCGGCCCGCACTGATTTCCCGGGGGGCGACGCCTCAGACCTGTATCGATCCGTTCGAAGGATCCTGGACCTGCCGCCGGAAACCCGCGTCCTGGTCGGACACGACTATCTGCCGGCCAGCCGCACCGAGTTTGCCTGGGACGCGACCGTCGCCGAGCATCGGGCCGCCAATATCCACATGCATGACGGCGTCACCGAGGCGGCTTTTGTGGAACTGCGGCAGAGCCGGGACGCGACCCTCGCCCCGCCCGCGCTCATCCTGCCATCCCTGCAGGTGAACATCCGGGCGGGCGCTTTGCCGCCCGCATCGGCGGAAGGCCGGGTCTTTTTGAAACTTCCTGTCGTCATTGGATGACAACCAGTTTGGTAGGCCGGGTGGGGGTCGAACCCACGACCATTCGATTAAAAGTCGAATGCACTACCACTGAGCTACCGGCCCGCTTCATATGGGCAGGGCCCCAAAGCGGCGCGGACCATAGTGGCGCCCGCACCGCGCCGCAAGCGCTTGCCCGAGGTTTCAACAGGTATAGGCTTGCAACATGAAAAACGCTGTTCCCCT
>JARWZW010000051.1 GCA_029866155.1 Caulobacter sp.
GGCCAAGGCGTCCCGCAAAACTATTCCGAGGCTCTGCGGTGGTACCTGCTCGCGGCAGAACAAGGTCATGCGGGCGCACAGTGGAGCCTCGGCCTCATGTACGGAAAAGGCCAAGGCGTCACGCAGAACTACGCCGAAGCCCTCCGGTGGTACCAGCTCGCAGCGGATCAGGGAGATGGCGTCGCGCAGTTCAGCGTGGGCTCTATGTATGAACTCGGACAAGGTGTCCCTAAGAACTATTCAGAGGCGGTGCGCTGGTACAGGCTGGCCGCAGACCAGGGGCATGCATACTCACAATGGTCCCTAGGTCACATGCATCAGAACGGCTTAGGCGTCCCGCAGAGTTATGCGGAGGCGTTTCGGTTGTTCAAGCTTGCAGCCGACCAAGGAAATCCAAGCGCACAGGTGAGCCTCGGCCTCATGTTCGGAATAGGTCAAGGCGTTGCGCAGAATTATACGGAGTCCGCCCGCTGGTACAGGCTCGCAGCTGATCAGGGGGACGTGGTCGGACAAGGGTCTTTAGGAATCCTGTACCGACAAGGCCAAGGCGTGCCTCAGAACTACGTCGAAGCTTATAAATGGTTCGCCCTAAGCGCTGCAGAGGGGCAAGAGCTCGCGGTCAAAGACAGGGACAGTCTTCTCAAGCTAATGACTCCTGCCCAGATTGAAGAGGGACAAAGGCGCGCGGCAAGTTGGAAGCCCGTAGAGGGCCGAGAGTAAACCTACCCCAAGTAGGGGGCGGTCAAATCTCCGGCCTGGTGCGGCTGGGCACCGGTGTCGGCCTCTCACGGACAACGCCGCGAAATTGTGGATGGTCGCGCGAGCACCTAGGACCGGATTTGCGCGCGACTATGGCCCGGTCCATTTTCAGAGTTAGGGCAGAAGTTGGGGCGCTAACTTTTCGACTGAAATTAAGCTACGTTTTTCAATATCTTACTCGGGCCGCTGGCGGAGAGGGTGGGATTCGAACCCACGGTGCCCTTCCAGGCACGCCGCATTTCGAGTGCGGTGCTTTCGACCACTCAGCCACCTCTCCATAACGGTGTGGGCCTGCAAAACCTTGCCAGGCCCCCTGAGCGAAGGCGCGGAACCTAGCGATGCGGATCGCAAACCGCAAGGAAAAGCGCGCGGCCTGTTATCGGGCCGCCGGTCCGCCGTCCGGCCTGGCCTCAGGAGCCGCCGGTGGCGGGCAAGGCCCTGTCCGGCTTCTGGCCTTCCCAGCGGGTGACGACTGCTGCCGCCACGGAGTTTCCGACCACATTGGTCGCCGACCGGCCCATGTCCAGCAGGTGATCGACCGCCAGGACCAGGGCGATCCAGGCCTCGTCCATGCCAAAGAAGGACAGGGTCGCCATGATCACCACCAGGGAGGCCCGGGGCACACCGGCCATGCCCTTGCTGGTCACCATCAGGAGTAACAGCATGCTGATCTGCTGACCGACCGACAGTTCTATGCCGTGCGCCTTGGCGATGAACAGGGTCGCAAAGGTGCAGTACATCATCGAGCCGTCGAGATTGAAGCTGTAGCCCAGGGGCAGGACGAAGCTGACCACCCGGCGCGGCAGGCCAAACCGCTCCAAGGCCTCCAGGGTGCGAGGATAGGCGGCCTCGGAACTGGCGGTGGAAAAGGCCAGAAGCGTCGGCGGCGCGATGGCGCTGAACAGCCCCGTGGCGCGGCCACCCAGCACGACCAGGGCGGCCAGGAACAGCAGGCCCCAGAGGACGCCCAGGGAAAGGTAGAAGCCCAGCACAAACTCCGCATAGGTGCCGATGATGCCCAGGCCCTGTTTGGCGATGGCGGCGGCCAGGGCGGCGAAGATGGCGATAGGGGCCAGGGTCATCACGTATCCGGTGACCTTGAGCATGATGTTCATGCCCTGCTCGACCAGCTGCATCACCGCCGGCGCCTTGTCGTCAAGGGCCGCCACGGCGGTGCCGACAAACACGGCGAAGACCACGATCTGCAGGATCTGGTTGGTCGCCATGGCGTCAAAGATCGAGGTCGGGATCAGGTGGGTGATGAATTCCTTCAGGGTGAAGTTGGAGGCGTCGACCGAGGCCTTGGTCGTCACCTCGCTGGTCATGCCCAGATTGGCGCCCAGGTCCCAGACATTGGACAGCAGGTGGAACATCAACAGGCCGACGGTCAGGGAGACCATTGAGGCAAGAATGAACCAGACGATCGCCTTGAAGCCTACGCCCCGGATAGCGGCGGCGTCCTCCATATGGGCAATGCCCACCACCAGGGTGGTGAAGACCAGGGGGGCGATGATCATCTTGATCAGCCGCAGGAACAGGGTGGTGACCAGGTTGAAGCCATCGACCGCGGCTGTCAGCTGGTCCCCGGACAGGAACTGGTTACAGGCCAGGCCAACCGCGACCCCGAGGATCATGGAGCCGACGATAAAGGCGGTGAACAGGCGATTCATGGGATCCCCAAAGGCAGCTTGGCGCAATGTTTGACGGTGAACCGGCCGCGCGTCCATGGCCTTCCGTCCGCATCCCGGCAATGGCAACCTCTATCGATGACCGAACGGGATGATCTGACCCGGCAATTGACAGCCCTGATGCTGCGGGCGGCGCCGGCCATGGTGGTGGCCTTGCAGGGCGAAGGCGGGCTGTCGCTGAACGCGCCCTTCGCCAATCCCCTGCATCCGAAACAGCCCCTGTGGTTCGGCGGGGTGCGCCCCGGCAAGGCCTATGTCAGCTATCATCTCATGCCGGTCTATTCCCACCCGGCCTTGCTTGAAGGGATCAGTCCGGCGCTGCGTCGCCGGATGCAGGGCAAGAGCTGTTTCAACTTCAAAAAGCCTGACCCGGACCTGATGGCTGAACTGGAGGCCCTGACCGCTGCGGCCGCCGAACTCTACGCTCGCCCCTTTACGATTGAACGGATCGACGGCCAGAGCGTGGCGACGCCGGCCCCCTCCGGCCCGGCGGACAACTGAAGGCTGGCGAGACGGCTGGACCCCGGATAGGGTCTCGACAGCAAGATTCTGCCGGAGCAACCGCCTTGATGAAGTCTTTTCTGCTTGCCACGGCCATCGCCGTCCTGCCGCTGGCGCCCGTTGCCGCCTTTGCGGCCGACCCGCTGTTTGATGGCGCGCGGCTGACCGAGCATGTCCAGATCCTGGCTTCGGACGGGTTCGAGGGCCGGGGGCCGGCCACCCTGGGCGAGGACAAGACTGTCGCCTATATCGCCGGACAGTATGCCGCGGTGGGTCTGGAGCCAGGCGGCGACCTGAAGGACGGCAAGCGGGCCTGGACCCAGGACGTGCCGCTCGGCCAGTTCAGCATCGACGGTCCTGTCGCCGCCAGCCTGACCGTCGGGGGCAAGTCCACCCCGCTGGTCCAGGGCGAGGATATCGCCATCCGCGCCGCCATGACCAATGTCGACAGCGTCTCCCTTGCCAATTCCCCGATCGTCTGGGTGGGCTATGGCGTCACTGCCCCGGAACGGAACTGGGATGATTTCAAGGGCATCGACGTCAAGGGCAAGATCATCGTCCTGCTGATCAACGACCCGGACTTCGAGACCGGCAAGGGCGACTTCGGCGGCAAGGCCATGACCTATTACGGTCGCTGGACCTACAAGTATGAAGAGGCCGCCCGGCGGGGCGCCGCCGGGGTTCTGGTGGTCCATGAGACGGCCGGCGCCTCCTATGGCTGGGCCACGGTCAAGAATTCCAATACCAATGTGATGTTCGACATCGTGCGGCAGGACCCTTCGGCCAGCCACACCAACCTGGAAGGCTGGCTCAGCCGGGATGCGACGGTGAAGCTGTTCGCCGCCGCCGGCCTGAACTTCGAGGCGGAAAAAAAGAAGGCCCAGACCCGCGCCTTCAAGCCGGTGTTGCTGAAGAACGTCAGCTTCTCGGCCGATTACCGCGTCAAGCACGCCGTGATCGTGTCCAAGAACGTGCTGGGCGTCCTGCCCGGCAAGACCCATCCCGACGAGTATGTGGTCTATAGCGGCCACTGGGACCATCTGGGCGTCGGCAGGCCGGATGCCGAAGGCGATACCATCTACAATGGCGCAGTGGACAATGCGACGGGCACTGCCGCCGTCATCGAAATGGCCCGGGCCTTTGCAAAAGGTCCGCGTCCCGACCGCAGTGTCCTGTTCCTGACCGTCACGGCCGAGGAAAAGGGACTGCTGGGCTCGGAATACTATGCCGCCAACCCGGTCTATCCCCTGTCCCGCACCGTCGGCATGATCAATACCGACGCCCTCAGCCCCCTGGCCCCGACCACGGATTTCAACGTCTCGGGCGACGCCAAACAGGACCTGCTGGACCTGCTGATCGCCAAGGGCAAGGCCAGCGGCCGGGTCTTCACCCCCGATCCCAGCCCGGAAGCCGGTTACTTCTTCCGGTCTGACCACTTTCCCATGGCCAAGCGCGGCGTGCCGGCCATCTCCTTCGGGTCCGGTGTCGAGGTGATCACCGGCGACAAGGCCGCCGCCAAGGCCTGGGCCGACAACTACACCCGCGACAAGTATCACCAGCCGGCGGACGAATGGGGTCCTGACTGGACCATGGACGGCATGGTGGCCGACCTGACCCTGTTGCATGACCTGGGGCAGGACCTGGCCAACAGCCGCAGCTGGCCGGAATGGGCCGAGGGCTCGGAATTCAAGGCCATCCGCGACGCCAGCAAGGCCGACCGGAAATAGCCTGGGGCAAGAGTTCCGAGGGGTCGATGAGGGCGCCATGACGGTCAGTGTCTTCGATCTGTTCAAGCCTGGCGTGGGCCCCTCCAGCTCCCACACCATGGGACCGATGACGGCGGCGGCTCGATTCCGAGGGCAGTTGCTTGACGCTGTTGAGCCCGGTCGGGTCGCCCGGCTGAAGATCCGGCTCTATGCCAGCCTGGCTCTCACCGGCCGGGGGCACGCCACCGACCGGGCCGTCATGCTCGGTCTGCTGGGGTTTGAACCGGCCAGCCTCGACCCGGACGCCGGAGACGCCGCCCTCGAGATCCTGTGGGCCAGCGGACGCCTGTCCCTGGGCCCCGGCAGCGCTCTTTCCTTTGACGAACAGGTCGATATCCTGTGGCTGGGTCGCCAGCGCCTGCCCCAGCATCCCAACGCCCTGACCCTGTCGGCCTTTGATTCGGCAGGCGCGGTCCTGCTGGAACAGACTTGGTTTTCGGTCGGCGGCGGCTTTGTCCGGGAGGCGGCCGAACTGGGGGCCAATGCGGCCCCTCCGGAAGACCTGTCCGCACCCCACCCGTTTGTCTCCGGCGCCGACCTGCTGGAGCGGGCTGCTGCTGCGGGCCTGACCATCGCCCAGTTGATGATGGCCAACGAGACGGCTCGGGCCCCTGAGGACCAGGTCCTGGCCCGTCTCGACGGCCTGTTCGAGGCCATGGAGGCCTGTATCGATAGGGGCATGAGGATCGACGGCCATCTGCCTGGAGGCCTGAACGTCAAGCGACGGGCCAAACAGGTCCATACCGCCATCATGGCCAGGATCGAGCGGCAGATCAGCGACCCCCTGGCCGCCATGGACTTCGTCAATCTCTGGGCCCTGGCTGTGAACGAGGAAAACGCTGCCGGCGGCAGGGTGGTCACGGCCCCGACCAATGGCGCCGCCGGCTTGCTGCCGGCCGTGCTGCGCTTCTATGACCGGTTTCTGGGCGGCACGGCGGAGGGGCGGCGCACCTTCCTGCTGACTGCCGGAGCCATCGGCGCCCTCTACAAGCAGAATGCCTCGATCAGCGGGGCCGAGGTCGGCTGCCAGGGCGAGGTGGGGGTCGCCTGTTCCATGGCGGCGGCGGGTCTGGCGGCGGTGATGGGCGGGACCAACGCCCAGATCGAGAACGCCGCCGAGATCGGCATGGAACATAATCTTGGCCTGACCTGCGACCCTATCGGCGGCCTGGTCCAGATCCCCTGTATCGAGCGCAACGCCATGGGGGCCATAAAGGCCATCGACGCCGCTCGCCTGGCCATGCTGGGCGATGGCCAGCATTCGGTCAGCCTGGACAAGGTGATCGCCACCATGAAACGCACGGGCGAGGACATGAACGAGATCTACAAGGAAACCTCCCTGGGCGGCCTGGCCGCCGGCATGCCGGTCAATCGGGTCGAGTGTTGACGATCTGCAATATTATATCGTTCAAGATCAATTTCTTACGTCGTACTAAGTAACAGCTTTACGGGCGGCGGCCAGCGGCATATCCGCCTCTGCGACCCAGCTTCCCTGTGCTAAGACCGTAAGCCATGGCCCACGCCCATCACGATCATCACGGCCATGACCACCACGGTCACAGTCATGCACCCAAGGACTTCGGCAGGGCCTTCGCCATCGGCGCCGGCCTGAACATCGCCTTTGTGGCGGCCGAGGCGGTCGCTGGCCTGATGACCGGCTCTCTGGCGCTGCTGGCCGATGCCGGCCACAACCTGTCGGACGTCCTGGGACTCCTCATGGCCTGGGCGGCGGTGATCATGGCGCGTCGGGCCCCAACGGGGCGGCGGACCTACGGTCTGGGCAAGGGCACCATCCTGGCGTCCCTGGCCAATGCGGGTCTTCTGCTTCTGGCGGTCGGGGCGATTGTCTGGGAAGCGATCCGCCGGTTTGGCGCGCCGCAGGACATTGCGCCAGGACCGGTGATCATCGTCGCCGCCATCGGCGTGGCCATCAACACCGCCACGGCCCTGATGTTCATGCGCGGCCATGGCGACCTGAATGTCCGGGGCGCCTTTCTCCATATGGCGGCTGACGCTGCGGTCTCCCTGGGCGTGGTCGCAGCGGCCCTGGTGCTCATGGCGAAGCCCGAGTGGCGCTGGATCGACCCGGTGATCAGCCTGGTCATCGCCGGTGTCATCGTGGCTGGAACCTGGGGCCTGCTCCGCGACTCCCTCGACCTGGCCCTGGACGCCGCGCCCAAGGGGATCGATCCGGATGTCGTCCGCGCCTGGCTGGCTGCCCGTCCCGGGGTGACCGGGGTTCATGACCTGCATATCTGGGCAATGAGCACCTCCCAGACCGCCCTCACCGCCCATCTGGTGCGCCCCGATACGGCAGGCCAGGATCAGTTCCTCGACAGCGTCTGTCATGACCTTTCCCACGAGTTCGGCATCGGCCACGCCACATTGCAGCTGGAGACCGGCGAGACCGGTCGGGCCTGCCGGCTGGTCGCGGCCCACGGTTGATCCGCGTCTTGGCCAAGCCTGATCCTGATCGCAGCCTGGTCCTGACCCTCTATCGCTGGGGCACGGCCCTGATCGGCCTGTTCGTGCCGGCCCTGCTGCGGGCCCGGGCCAGACGGGGAAAGGAAGACCCGGCCCGGCTGGACGAGCGGCTCGGCCGCGCCTCCCGGCCCAGGCCGCCGGGCGGACTGGTCTGGGTCCATTCGGTCAGCGTGGGGGAGAGCCAGTCGGTGCTGCCGCTCATCGAGCGTCTCGCGCGGCAGCGGCCAGACCTGACGATCCTGTCCACCTCCGCCACCGTCACCGCCGCCGCCCTTCTGGCCAGGCGCCTGCCGCCGGGCGTCATGCACCAGTATGTCCCGGTCGACACCCCCGCCATCAGCCGACGCTTCCTGGACCATTGGCGACCGGACCTGGTGATCCTGGTGGAGGGCGAGATCTGGCCAAACCTGATGCTGGGCGCCCGTACCCGCGGCGCGCGCCTGGCCCTGTTGTCGGCCCGGATCACCGAAAAGACAGCCGCTGGCTGGGCCAGGGCGCCGGGCGCCGTCGCCGCCCTGCTGTCCAGCCTGGACCTGGTCCTGCCGCAGGATGCGGCCTCCGGTGAGCGGCTGGCGCGGTTTGCCGTCCATGCTGCAGGGGCCTTGAACCTCAAGCTGGTCGGGGAGGCCCTGCCGTTTGATGTGGCGGAGCTCGAGGCGCTGCGTCGCCAGATCGGGGACCGACCGGTGGTCCTGGCGGCCAGCACCCATGCCGGCGAGGAGTCGATGATTATCCGGGCCTTCCGGACCGCCCGGGCGCTTCAGGCGCCGGACGCCCTGTTGATCCTGGCGCCGCGACATCCCGAGCGACTGTCCCAGGTGCTGGAAGCGGCGGACGGTCCCTGCGCCGTCCGCTCGCGGGGCGAGCCCATCACCGACCAGACCGACCTCTATATCGCCGACAGCCTGGGGGAACTGGGTCTCTTCTACCGCATGGCGCAGGTTGCGGTGCTGGGCGGCAGCCTGGTCGAGGATATCGGCGGCCATAACCCCCTCGAGGCGGCCCGCCTGGGGACGCCCGTCATCGCCGGTCCCTTCGCCTTCAATTTCGCTGAGATCTATCAGGCCATGTTCGAGGACGGACAGGGCGCCCTGCTCGCAGCGGAGGAACGGGCCCTGGCCGGTCACATGGGCCGCTGCCTCGCCGATGCTTCCTATTCCCGGCGCCTTGGCCAGGGCGGTCTGGCCTTCGCCAGCGGAGCCGCCGCCTCGCTTGACCAGGCCATGACCCGGCTGGAGCCCCTGCTGCCATGAAGCTTTCGACTCCCCGGTGGTGGTATGTCCGGCATGACTCGCCGGGGCGAGTCGCCAGGATGCTTCTGACGCCCCTGTCCTGGATCTGGGCCGCTGTTACGGCGCGGCGGATCGCCAGGACGGTTCCGATCGATCCTGGCGTTCCCGTCGTCTGTATCGGCAACCTGACCGCTGGCGGAACTGGCAAGACCCCGATTGTGCGGGAGGTGCTGAGTCTGTTGCGCGAGGCCGGCGTCCCGGCCCATGGCCTGTCCCGCGGTTATGGCGGAACCGAGGCTGGACCCCTGAAGGTCGATGCCGGTCGCCATCTGGCCGCAGAGGTCGGGGACGAGCCGCTGATGCTGGCGGGGGATGGCCCCTTCTGGATCGCCCGGGACCGGGTCGCAGGCGCCAGGGCCGCTGCCGCTGACGGGGCCCGGGTCGTGGTCCTGGATGACGGCCACCAGAATCCCGGTCTCAGGAAGGCCTTGTCCCTGGTCGTGGTCGATGGCGAGACCCGCAACAACGAGTGGCCGTTCGGGGATGGCGCGGTGTTTCCCGCTGGTCCTATGCGCGAGCCGCTTGCGGTCGGGCTGGCCAGGGCGGACGCCGTGGTCCTGCTTCTGCCGGCCGACATGGCCCAGGCGGACCCGGATCTGCTGTCCCTGCTGAAGGCAAAGCCCGTTCTGATCGCCCGGCTGGAGCCCGCGGCCGCCCCGCCGACCGGGCCGCAGGTCGCCTTTGCCGGTGTCGGCAAGCCCTGGAAGGTGGAGCGATCCCTGATCGCCGCCGGTTGCGACCTGAAGGATTTTGCGCCCTTCCCGGACCACGGCGCCTATGACGAGGCGACCCTGCAGTTCCTTGAACGCCGGGCCGCCGATTTCGGCGCCGGCCTGCTGACCACCGAAAAGGACTGGGCCCGGCTGTCACCGGCCTGGCGGGAGAAGATCGCCTTCTGGCCGGTGCGGGCGCGGTTCGAGGACGAGGCCGCCCTTCGCGCGCTGCTGGACCCGCTGGCGGATCAGTCCTTGCGGTAGACCACCCCGCCCTTCATCACGAAGGATACCTTTTCCAGCACCGTCACATCGACCAGGGGGTCGCCCTTGACGGCGATCAGGTCGGCCGCCTTGCCGGGGACCAGGGATCCGATCTGGGCGGACAGGCCCAGATGCTCGGCGCCCGAGACGGTGGCGGCGCGGACCGCTTCCAGGGGTGTGAATCCGGCCTTGACCATCAGGGCGAACTCCTGGGCGTTGTCGCCGTGGGCCGAGACGCCGGTGTCTGTGCCAAAGGCAACCTTCACGCCGCCGTCATGGGCGCGGCGCGCCATGTCCAGCATCTTGGGGCCGGCCTCCAGGGCCTTGGCCTTGACCGCCGGGGTCATCCAGGTGCCGGGACGGGCCGCTTCCCTCGCCACGAAATCGCCAGCCAGCAGGGTCGGGACCAGCCAGCCGCCAGAGGCCTTGAAGAGCTTGATGGATTCGCCGTCCAGATAGGTGCCGTGCTCGATGGAGTCGCCGCCGGCTCGCAGGAAGCTGTTGATTCCGTCGGCGCCGTGGGCATGGGCGGTGACCTTGCGGCCCATGGCGTGGGCCGCCTGGACAATGGCCTTCAGTTCCTCGTCGGTGAACTGCTGGGTCAGGCCGGCGGCGGTCTGGGACAGGACCCCTCCGGTGGCGGTGATCTTGATGATGTCGGCGCCGCTGCGCACCTGTTCCCGCACCGCCCGGCGACAGTCGTCCGCCCCCGAACAGACCGAGACGGGTCGGAACAGTTTGACCAGGTCGTCAGGCATGCCGTTGGCGTCGCCATGGCCACCATGCACCGAGACCGCGCCGCCTGCGGCGATGATTCGCGGCCCCACGACGGTTCCGGCGGCGATGGCGTCGCGCAGGGCGAAGACCGCGTCATTGTCGCCGCCCAGATCCACCACCGTGGTGAAACCGGCCCGCAGGGTCTTCAGGCCAAAGCCCTGTCCATCAAGGGCCTGGGCGGAAGGGGTCTTCAGAAACTCGTCCAGCCGGGCGTTGGGGCCGTTCTGGCTGGTCAGATGGACATGGCCGTCGATCAGGCCGGGCAGGACAAAGCTGTCCTTGAGGTCGACCACCGCCGCGCCGGGCGCGGAAGTATATCCCTCCTCGATGCGCAGGACCCTGCCGTCCCGGACCACCAGGGTCCTGGCGGTCTCGACCTTGCCGCTGGCCGGATCGGCGAGGATGCGACCGGCCTGGACATAGGTCAGGGCCGACTGGGCGGCGGCCGGTCCCGACAGGGCCAGGGTCGCTAGGGCGGCTGTGAGGGCGGAGGCGAGGAGGCCCTTCGAGGATCGTGTCTGAATGGTCATTCTGGCAGCCCCTTTTTTTGAAAGTCTGGACCGGAATCTCTTCCGACAAAAGACCTTGCCGCCGGCCCCGTGTCACATGGGGCGATAGGGCCGGGGCTTTATGGCCGAGAACCGCTGCAGCAGACGGTCGGCCACGGCGTCCGGCAGCAGCTCCCAGTCCGAACCGGGCGCCGCTCCCGGGGCTGACAGTCCGTCAAGCCTGGCGGCCTGGGCCTCGGCCATAACCCCGCGCAAGGCGGTCAGGCCTTCTGGGTCCAGATAGAGCACCTGCTCGGTCCGCACCGCCACCACGACGCACGGGCGCTGCCCTGCGTCCAACTCCATATGCACCCTGAACTGCGTTGACATGTTTTCGTCCCCCTCGGCCCACAGCGCCGATGGGAATTAGATGCCATAACCAATCTGAAGGCCGACCGGCGACCGCAGTTATCTGACGTTCAGCTTGCCGGTCCGCTGGGGCCCTGGGCTTCAGGCCCTCCGCCGTCAGGCCCCCAGTTTCCGGGCGAATTCCCAGGCTGTCTTGGCCAGGGCGGGCACCCGGGCCTCCATGGTGGCGGCATGGGCGCTGTTGGCCGTGCCGTCACGAACCCGGCCGACAATCCCCTGGCAGATGCCGGCCAAGCGGAACAGGTTATAGGCGAAGTACCAGTCCAGGTCCGGCAGGCCGTCACGGCCCGTGGCCTTGCAATACTGGGCGACGGCCTCCTCGAGGGTCGGGATCCCGTAGGCGGTCAGGTCGCCCAGGGAGGACAGGCCGCCGCGCTCCTGGCTGGGCATGACCCAGCTCATCAGGAAATAGGTGAAATCGGCCAGCGGGTTGCCAAGGGTGGACAGTTCCCAGTCGAGGACCGCCACGACCCGGGGCTCCGTGGCGTGCAGGATCATGTTGTCCAGCCGGTAGTCGCCATGGACGATGGAGGTCTGGTCATCGCTGGGGGTGCTGCTGGGGAACCATGCGATCAGGTTGTCCATCTCGGGGATAACGCTGGTCTCGGAGGCCTTGTACTGCTTGGTCCAGCGATCGACCTGGCGGGTGAAATAGTTGCCCGGCTTGCCGTAGTCGCCAAGGCCAATGGCCTGGTAGTCGGTGTTGTGCAGGGCCGCCAGGGTTGCGATCTCGGCTTCATAGATCTTGCGGCGTTCGGCTGGCGCATAGTCTGGCAGGGTTCCGTCCCAGAGGATGCGGCCCTCGACACTGTCCATGATGTAGAACCAGGTGCCGATGATGTCCTCGTCCAGGCAGAGGGCATGGGCCTTGGCCACCGGAAAGCCGGTCTTTCCCAGGGCCGAGATCACCTTGTACTCGCGGTCCACCGCATGGGCCGAAGGAAGCAGTTTGCCCGGCGGCTTGCGGCGCAGGACATAGCGCTGCTTGGGGGTCACCAGCTGGTAGGTCGGGTTCGACTGGCCGCCCTTGAACTTGCGGATCTCCAGAGGCCCCTCGAAGCCTTCGACATTGGCCTCCAGCCAGGGCAGCAGCCGGCTGTCGTCAATCCGGGTGCGGTCGTCCACCGGCTCGGTGCCGCTGTTGAGGTCCTGGGCGGTCGGCGCGGCGTCGGCCATGGCTAGATTTCCCCGTTTCGTACGCTTGTTTGAAGTTTGCGGCAGTTTAGCGGTGGCCGCCGCAGAGGCAAGGATGACGCCGGGTCAGAAACAGGTGGGGCGTCATGGGCAGGGTTTTTCCGCAGGCGCTGTGTGGGACCGAGGACCGTCAATCCGGGATTCTGGCGCGAAAATCTGGAAACTGCGGAAATGCGCACGCCCCGTCCCCCGGGGCGGGTTGGCGGCTTCAGTGACCCCTGGAGGTTAGGGGTTTGTTTCCATTATTGTTTTTGGGAATTTGGACGATGGCGGCGGGTTGGCGCGGCCCCCGAGACGGGCTGGTTGCAGGCTTGAGGCTGTCAGTTCTGGTAAGGTTTTTGTCTGGTCGGTCACGGGTTTCGGTAGCACCAGAGTCCGGTCTATCGCAGGATTTCGTGACGCCTGGTTCGGACTTTGTAGGGTTTTCAGGCTGCGCGGCGCGGCGGGCCATGAAGGCCTCCGGCGACGGTCGAAGCGGGAGCGATCATTATCGCACGGCGGCGGAAGGCGGTCAGGGGAGACTGGCGCCGCCCCTGACCGCCGACGCGATGAACCCGCCGCCCAGCACCCGGTCCGGACTGTCCCGGTCATAGAGCGCGCAGGCCTGGCCGGGGGCGACGCCCTCCTCGAACAGGTCCAGGGCCACGCCGATTTCCCCGTCGACAAGGGTCAGGTGGCCGGCGACCGGCTCCCGGGTCGATCGGACACGGGCCAGGACCGGCCGACCGGCCGCGCAGGCCGCGGCCAGGTCGCCTTCGCCGATCCAGCTCACTTCCTTGAGGGTCAGGGCGGTGGTCAGCAGGGCATCGCGAGGGCCAACAATGACCTGCCGGGCGGCGGCATCGATCCGGACGACGAACATCGGATCGCCGCCGCCGATGTTCAAACCCCGGCGCTGGCCGATGGTGTAGCGGGTGACCCCCTCATGGCGGCCCAGCACCCGCCCATCCAGATGGACCACATCTCCGGCCAGGGCGCCCTGTGGCCGCAGCCGGTCGATGACCGTGTGGTACTTGCCCTCCGGCACGAAACAGATGTCCTGGCTGTCGGGTTTGTCGGCGGCGGTCAGGCCAAGCCCGGCCGCCACGGCCCTGACCTGCGGCTTGGACAGCCCGCCCAGGGGAAACCGCAGATAGTCCAGCTGGTCCGCCGTGGTGGCGAACAGGAAATAGCTCTGGTCCTTGGCGGGATCGACGGCCCGTCGCAGCTCCGGTCCGGCATTGCCTTCCACCCGGCGGACATAGTGACCCGTGGCCATGGCCGCTGCGCCCAGGTCGCGAGCCACGTCCAGCAGGTCGCGGAACTTTACGGTCTGGTTGCAGCGGACACAGGGAATCGGGGTCTCACCCCGCAGATAGGCGTCGGCGAACTCCTCGATCACCTGGTCGCGGAACCGGCTTTCATAGTCCAGCACATAATGGGGGATGCCGATGGTCTCGGCGGCCGTGCGGGCGTCATGGATGTCCTGGCCGGCGCAGCAGGCGCCTTTCCGGCTGATGGCCGCGCCATGGTCATAGAGCTGCAGGGTGACGCCGACCACGTCAAAGCCGGCCCTGGTCAGCAAGGCGGCGGTGACGGTGGAGTCCACCCCGCCCGACATGGCGGCCACGATACGCGATCCGGCCGGCAGGCGCACGGCGTCCCGGACCGCTTCGACGGCAAGGTCGATGGCGGCGGCGTCATCGGTCTGGTGGATAGGGACGTGCGACATGGCCGCTATCTAGCGTCTGGAGCCGCAGATTGCGAGATCAGCGGCCTCCAGGAGGCCCGCTATCCGGATTTCGGATGAATTTTGCGGGGCCTGCGCCTTGACTCCCCGGGACCGCGCTCCTACTTGCCCGTCACCGTTGGCACTCACCATGAGCGACTGCTAGCAGCGCCTGGCGATCGGCCAGCGATTTCAATTTTCAACCGTTACGACGGAGACGACCCGATGAAATTTCGGCCTCTTGGCGACCGCGTCCTTGTGAAGCGCGTCGAGGAAGAATCGAAGACCAAGGGCGGGATCATCATTCCCGACACCGCCAAGGAAAAGCCCCAGGAAGGCGAAGTCGTCGCCGTGGGCCCTGGCGCCCGCGACGACAGCGGCAAGGTCCAGCCCCTGGAACTGAAGGCCGGCGACAAGATCCTGTTCGGCAAGTGGTCCGGCACCGAGGTCAAGGTCGACGGCGAAGACCTGCTGATCATGAAGGAAAGCGACGTCCTGGGCGTCGTCGAGTAGCGCTGAAGCGCCACTCGAACAGCTTTTCTCCCCCACAAATCTTCCAGAAAAAAGGCGACCGTAATGGCTGCTAAAGACGTCTACTTCTCCTCTGACGCCCGCGACCGGATGCTCCGGGGCGTCAACATCCTCGCCAACGCGGTGAAGGTCACCCTCGGTCCCAAGGGCCGGAACGTTGTCATCGAAAAGTCCTTCGGCGCCCCGCGCTCGACCAAGGACGGCGTTTCGGTGGCCAAGGAAATCGAACTGGCTGACCGTTTCGAGAACCTCGGCGCCCAGCTGATCCGCGAAGTGGCTTCAAAGACCAACGACAAGGCCGGCGACGGCACCACCACCGCCACCGTCCTGGCCCAGGCCATCGTGGTCGAAGGCCTGAAGTCGGTTGCGGCCGGCATGAACCCGATGGATCTGAAGCGCGGCGTCGACAAGGCCGTGATCAAGGTCATCGAGCAGATCAAGACCACCTCCAAGAAGGTCACCACCAACGCCGAGATCGCCCAGGTCGGCACCATCTCCGCCAACGGTGACGTGGAAGTCGGCGAGATGATCGCCCGGGCCATGGAAAAGGTCGGCAACGAAGGCGTCATCACGGTTGAAGAAGCCAAGACCGCCGAGACCGAGCTGGACGTCGTCGAAGGCATGCAGTTCGACCGCGGCTACCTGTCGCCCTACTTCATCACCAACGCCGACAAGATGGAAGTTCAGCTCGAAGAGCCGATGATCCTCCTGTTCGAAAAGAAGCTGTCGGGCCTCCAGCCCCTGCTTCCGGTGCTGGAAGCCGTGGTCCAGTCGGGTCGTCCCCTGCTGATCATCGCCGAAGACATCGAAGGCGAAGCCCTGGCCACCCTGGTGGTCAACAAGCTGCGCGGCGGCCTGCGGGTTGCAGCGGTCAAGGCTCCGGGCTTCGGCGATCGCCGCAAGGCCATGCTGGAAGACATCGCCATCCTGACCGGTGGCCAGGTCATCAGCGAAGACCTCGGCATCAAGCTGGAAAACGTCACCCTGGAGATGCTGGGCAAGGCCAAGAAGGTCACCATCACCAAGGACGATACCACCATCGTTGACGGCGTCGGCGGCAAGGACGGCATCGAAGCCCGTATCTCGCAGATCAAGAAGCAGATCGAAGATACGACCAGCGACTACGACAAGGAAAAGCTGCAGGAACGTCTGGCCAAGCTGGCCGGCGGCGTTGCCGTGGTCCGCGTCGGCGGTTCGACCGAAGTCGAAGTCAAGGAAAAGAAGGACCGCGTCGATGACGCCCTCAACGCGACCCGCGCGGCCGTGGAAGAAGGCATCGTCCCCGGCGGCGGCGTCGCCCTGCTGAAGGCCTCCAAGGTCCTCGACGGCATGGTCGGCGACAATGACGACCAGACGGCCGGCATCGCCATCGTCCGTCGCGCCCTGCAGGCCCCGATCCGCCAGATCGCCGAAAACGCCGGCGTCGAAGGCTCGATCGTGGTCGGCAAGATCCTGGACAACCCTTCGGCCACCTTCGGCTTCAACGCCCAGACCGAAGAATATGTCGACCTGGTCCAGGCCGGCGTCATCGACCCCGCCAAGGTGGTCCGTACCGCCCTGCAGGACGCCGCTTCCGTGGCCGGCCTGCTGATCACCACCGAAGCCGCCATCGTCGAGGCCCCGAAGAAGGGCTCGGCCGGCGGCGGCGGCGGCGGCATGCCCGGCGGCATGGGCGGCATGGGCGACATGGACTTCTAAGGAAGTCCAGCCTCCTAGCTACTCAAGTTACAGGAAGGGCGGGTCCGCAAGGGCCCGCCCTTTTTGCGGTCTCTTGCGCCTCTCGGGTCAGCCGATATGGTCCCGGTCCCATCCGTTCTTGCGCCGAGTTGACCCCATGCAGACCTCCCGCCGACAGCTTCTCCTGGGCGCCGCCTCTGTGGGTCTGGCCGTCACGGCGCCCGGACTGGCCCTTGCGGCGGCTTCGGCCGGGCCAATCGCCAACCCCCGTCTGGCCAGCCTGCTGGACCGGTTTGTCGAGGAGATGCTGGTCGACTCGCCGGAGACTGCCACCTCCCTGGGTCTCGACACAGGGCCCCAGGCCGGACTGAAGCGGCAACTGTCCGACGCCTCGGCGGCCGGCCGCCGGGTCACGGTCACGGCCGCCGCGGGCCGACGTCGTCGCCTGGCCGCCATCGACCGGGCCAGCCTGACGGGCCGGGACGTCACGGTCTATGACACGGTGGACTATGCACAGGGCCTGACCGCCGAGGGCGGCGCCTTCAGCTATGGCCTGGACTATGCCAACCCCTACGTGGTCAGCCAGCAGAACGGCGCGGTCAGCGGGGTGCCGGAATTCCTGAATTCCCAGCACCTGATCGCCGGCAAGGACGACGCCGAGGCCTATCTGGACCGTATGGCGGCCATGGCCCGCGTGCTGGACCAGGAAACGGACCGCGTCCGCCAGGATTCGTCGGCTGGCGTAGCCCCGCCGGACTTCATCCTGAAAACTGTGGTGGGCCAGCTGAAGGCCGCCCGGGACCAGGCGGCGGCCGCCACCCGGCTGGTCACCTCCCTGGTCGAGCGGGCCAAGGCGGCCGGGGTGGCCGGCGATTACCAGGCCCGGGCCGAGAAGCTGGTGGCGCAGAGCATCTTTCCGGCCATCGATCGCCAGAGGGCGGTCATCGAGGGCCTGCAGGGCAAGACAGGTCATGACGGCGGGGTCTGGAAATTCAAGGAGGGCGAGGCCTATTACGCCTGGGCGCTGAAGCTCTCGACCACCACGGCCATGACGGCCGACGAGATCCACCAGATGGGCCTGGACCAGGGCGCCGCCATCGATGCGGAGATGGACGGCCTGCTGAAAGGCCAAGGCTATACCCAGGGCTCGGTGGGGGAGCGGATGAGCGCCCTGACCCGCGATCCGTCCCAGCTCTATCCCAATAGTCCTGAGGGCAGGGCCGCCCTGATCGCCTATCTCAACGGCTCCATCGCCGCGATCCGCCCCCTGATGCCCAGCCTGTCGCGGATGGGCCTGAAGGCGGAGGTCGAGGTCAAGGCGGTTCCGAAAGAGATCGAGGCCGGCGCCGCCCTCGGCTACATGAATTTCGCGTCCCTGGATGGGTCACGCCCGGCCATCTATTATGTGAACCTGCAGGACACCGGCAACTGGCCCCGCTACAGCCTGACCAGCCTGACCATGCATGAAGCCCTTCCCGGCCATGCCTGGCAGGGCGCCTATCTGGCCGAGCGTCGGAACGAGATCCCGACCATCAGCGCCCTGATGGGCTTCAACGCCTTTGTCGAGGGCTGGGCCCTCTATGCCGAGCAGCTGGCCGACGAAGCTGGCCTGTACAGGGATGATCCGCTAGGCCGGCTGGGTTATCTGCAGGCCCAGCGGTTCCGCGCCTCGCGGCTGGTCATCGACACCGGCCTGCACCACAAGCGCTGGAGCCGGGAAAAGGCCGTGGAGACCATGGTCGCCGCCACTGGCCGCTCGGTCGGCGCCGTCACCAGCGAGGTCGACCGCTATTGCGCCAGCCCCGGCCAGGCCTGCGGCTACAAGGTCGGCCATACCGAGATCCTGCGGCTGCGGCAGATGGCCAGGACGGCCCTGGGCGCCAAATTCGACTTGCGCGACTTCAATGACGCCACGGTCTCGACCGGCGGGGTTCCCCTGGCGGTGCTGAAGTCGGTGATCGAGCGGTACGTCGCGGCGGCGGGGTAGGGGGCGCCAACTCTCCGCCGTCATCCCGGCCGGAGGGCAGCGCCGGGATGATGGGCAGGGCGGGGAGCAGGGCTTTGACAGTCCCCCTGAGGTTTCACCCCCGGCTAAGGCACCACCACCAGATCGCCGGACTGCAGCGGCCTCGGGCCGTCAGTGTTGGCAATCGAGATGCCGGCGAAGGTCGGGACGATGCCGGCGCAGGACAGGGCCTGGGGACGGTCGCAGACCTGGAAATGCAGGTGAGCCTCGGTCGAATTTCCCGAGGATCCCAGCCGGCCCAGCCCGTCTCCGGCCTTGATCGCCTGTCCCTGACGCACTGTGACGCTGCCGGGAACCAGATGGGCATAGACCGAATACTCGCCATTGCCGTGGTCCAGAATGACCCCCTCGCCAACGATGCCCGGCAATCCGGCGGCCAGATTCTCGCCCTGCTGAGCCATCACCCTGCCCATATAGGCCTCCATCGCCTCGCCCGGCCCGAGCAAAAGAGGCGGCTTCTGGCTGCTGCCAGTTATGATCTGGGCCACCTTGCCGTCGGCTGCCGCAAGGACCTCGGCGCCATAGGCGAAGAAGTCCGAATGGGCCTCGCCGGCGCCCGTGTGGGTGCGAAGGTTGGGGCCCAGCTGGACGATATCCAGGGCGAACTCTTCCGGCACGCCCCAGCGGTGGGTGGAATGGAAACTGGCCCCGGCTGCCGCCAGCTTGGTTCCCCGGCCCAGCGGAAATCGGAAGTCCGTCTTTGAGGTCGCGCCGTCCAGCCGGATCCGGCCCTCGCCCGTCACGCCCTGGCCGCTGCGCGTCCCCCGGGCCGTGACCCGGACCGCGTCCCGCCCGCCCTTCCAGGCGAAGGGCTGTTGCATGACGATCAACGCCTCCCCGGTCTCCAGAACGGCGTCATCCGCAAGAGGCGCGCCATTCAGCAGGGCGCCGTCACAGACCTGGAACCCGAAAAGATCGAACAGGCCCTGGTCCCTGGCCGCCAGACCGCCCTTCACTGATGCTTCGAGGCTGGGCCCGGAGAGCGTGCGGCTGTCCACCGCTTCACCGGCCCGCAGCAGGTCGATCTCCAGGGCCTCGAGCCGGACCGGCGGGCCATGGTTGATCACCGCGACATTCTGCAACAGCAATCCGTGAACGCTCCGCAGGCTGTCCAGCGGGTAGGGATGGGCGACCTGCGCCGGGCAGAAACGCACCTCCAGGCCCGCATGGGCCATGGCGGCAGCGGCCTGCGCCGGCGCAGAGACAGCCGTCAGACCCAGAATGGCCGCAGCCATGACAGGGGTTGCGATCAAGGTTTTCATGGGCCTTCCCAGAGCAATGTTCGCCAAGGCTAACAACTACTCGGCGGCCACCCCAGTGAAATCGGGTTCATCAACGGGCGGCCGGGAGGGCCGATCCGGGACGCGGAATGACAGGGATAACAGAGATGCCGGTCAATCTTCCCCCCTGACGGCGCCCGCCGGTTTGGCTATGGTGTCGCCAAACCTGTTCATCCAGCGCCCCGGAGTGTGATGTCCGCCGCCGTTCTCAAGACCGCCGGGGCCGACCGGCCTGCCGATGAAGACGCCTTTGGCCTGCCGGGCTGGATCTATAGCGACCCGGCCTTCTTCGAGGCGGAGAAGGCTGCGGTGTTCCGCACCTCATGGCAGATCGTCTGCCACCTGTCCGACATTCCCCAGCCCGGCGACTTCCACACCCTGGATTTCCTGGGCGAGAGCCTGGTTGTGGTTCGGGGCGATGATGGCGTGGTGCGGGGCTTCCACAATGTCTGCCGGCACCGGGCGTCCCGGGTGGTCGACGGTCCGGCGGGAAACTGCGGCATCCGGATGACCTGCCCCTATCACGCCTGGAGCTATGACCTGCGCGGGCGACTGGCCGGGGTCCCGCATCTCAAGGCCTTCGAGAACCTGGATGTCTCTGTTCATGGTCTGGCGCCCGTCGATCTGGAGATCTGCCTGGGCTTCGTGTTCGTGCGGCTGGAAGCAGGCCTGCCCTCGGTTCGCGAGATGCTGGGACCTTACTACGCCGAGCTGGAACATTACCGCATGGAGGAACTCCTGCCGCTGGGTCGGGTCACCCTGCGGGAGCGGGAGGTCAACTGGAAGAACGTCTCGGACAACTATTCAGACAGCCTGCATATCACCGTCTCCCATCCAGGCCTGACCCGGCTGTTCGGCGCCGGCTATGGCCTGGAAGCCGAAAAATGGACCGACAAGATGTGGGGCGGCCTGCGCGATACTCCTTCCGACAACTGGTCGGAGCGCCGCTATCAGGCCCTGTTGCCGGTGGTCGAGCATCTGCCGCCGGAACGCCGCCGGCTCTGGACCTATTTCAAGCTCTGGCCCAACGTCGCCTTTGACGTCTATCCCGACCAGATCGACTTCATGCAGTTCCTGCCGGTCTCGCCGACCCGCACCGTGCTTCGGGAAATCGCCTATGTCCTGCCGGATGACCGGCGGGAGATGCGGGCCGCCCGCTATCTGAACTGGCGGATCAACCGTCAGGTCAATATCGAGGACAAGGTCCTGATCGAGCGGGTTCAGGCGGGTATGGCCTCGTCCAGCTATGGGATGGGTCCGCTGAGCGTCAACGAGGTGGCCCTGCGCAGCTTCGCCCGCCGCATGCGCCGCTTGATGCCCCAGAGTCGCCTGGCCCGGCCGCCGGCGGCGGGATAGCGAAGGCTGGGGCACGCTGGAATGACCGACGGCTGGGACGAATCGGCGGGCGCCTGGATCGCCGACATGGACGGCGACCAGGGCGACTGGGGCCGGCGCCATGTGCTGGACGCACCCATGCTGGCGCGGGTCCAGGCGGCGGCGCCCATGTCGGTGCTCGATGTGGGGTGCGGCGAGGGGCGATTCTGCCGGCGGATCGCTGTGCCGGGCCGGACGGTCATCGGCATCGATCCCACAGAGGCCCTGATCGCCGAGGCCCGCCGGCGCGATCCCGCCGGCGACTACCGGCCCGGACGGGGCGAGGACCTGCCCTTCGGGGACGGCGCGTTCGACATGGTGGTCAGCTATCTGACCCTGATCGACATGCCGGACTATCGCGCCGCCATTGCGCAGATGACCCGGGTTCTGGCGCCGGGCGGCCGGTTGCTGATCGGCAACCTGACCAATTTCAACTCGGCGGCCGTGGGCTACGACCGGCCCATGACCGGACCGGCGCCGGGCCGGCTGGCCATCGATCGCTATATGGACGAGCGGGTCGACTGGGTGGAATGGCGGGGAATCCGGATCCAGAACTGGCACCGCCCGTTGAGCGCCTACATGACCTGCCTGCTGGACCAGGGCCTGGTCCTCACCCATTTCGCCGAGCCCGAACCCGTGGGCGGCGACCCGGTCCGCCGGTCGGAATACCGCCGCGCGCCCTGGTTCATGATGATGGAATGGGCCCTCCCCGGGCGCTGATCCCTGGGTCATTGGAGCCTGGAGCATGTTCCGATAGGCGTGAAGCGGTTATCGGATCGAAACAGGCTCTGGCCAAAAAGAAAGCGCGCGCGGGTCCGTGGGGGGACCCGCGCGCTGACAGCTCCGTGGGGGCCTGGAGCCGGCTTTTCGGTCTTGGAGCCCCGGGTAAACGCTACGTCCCGGGGCTCTTCGACCGGTCTCTTACATCATCCAGCCTTCGTCAGCTCCGAACTCGCCCACGCTGGGCAGGGAAAGATCAAAGCCGCCAACCGCCTGGCCGTCGCCAGCGCCCAGCCCTGAGAAGTCCTGTCCCGACTGAGTAGGGGCGAGGTCAGCACTGGTGAAGCCATGGCTGCCGAAGGAACCGGCGCCGGAGGCTTTCTCACCGAAGTCGATCATGTCGTCTGCGCCCAGTGAGAATCCAGTGCTGCCGGGAGGTCCGACCGGACCGTCGTCATCCGACGGATCGTCGTCGCCCTGGTCGTCGCCCTGGTCGTCGCCCTGGTCGTCGCCCAAGTCGTCATCGCCAACGTCGTCTCCGCTTTCGTCTTCGTCGGAGTCGTCGTCTTCGTCGTCGCTGACGTCCTCGTCCTCGTCGGAGTCGTCGTCCTCGTCTTCGCTGACGTCCTCGTCCTCGTCGGAGTCGTCATCCTCGTCGTCGCTGACGTCCTCGTCTTCGTCGGAGTCGTCGTCATCGTCGTCGCTGACGTCCTCGTCCTCGTCCTCGTCTTCGCTGACGTCCTCGTCTTCGTCGGAGTCGTCGTCATCGCTGTCGTCGTCGTTCTGATCCTTGCCTGGCTTGTCGGGCTTGTCGGGCTTGTCGGGCTTGTCAGGCTTGTCAGGCTTGTCGGGCTTGTCCGGCTTATCTTTCTTTTCGTCTTTGCCGGGCTTGTCGTCCTTGCTCTTCTTTTCCGCAGAGGCCTCAGCCCTCATGGCGAATGCCGATCCCTCTTCCTCGAGGGCGGGCAGTTCTTCGGCCGCCAGGCCATCCGCGAAGGTGCTGTTTCGAACGCTCATGGGTCACTCCCTTTTTCCTGCCTTGAACAACGCAGGACAGCGCCGGTTTATTCCCGGTGACCGCAATAATCCTTGCGATCCAAGAAAGCGCTTTTAAATCAGAGGATTAATGGAAGTTTTCCACGACCACGCAGACAGCGGGTTCGCCGTGGCCGCCTGGAGGATGGCGCCACAGCTGAGCACGCGACTGCCTGGCCAGGGCTCGGATCGGCCTTGTCCGTGATCAGGAGCTGTGGTCGGGAGCCGTCCGGAAGGATCAGTCGTCTTCGTCGTCGTTATAGACCGGGCCGGTGTTGGCGAAGACATTCTTCAGGTCGACCTTGGCGCCGCGGTCCTCGTCGTCATAGCCGGCGTCGGGCTGAGGCGCCTCGACCTCGCCGGCTGGGCGCAGGGACGGGCCGTCGCTGACGATACCCTTGCGGGCGTCGTCCTTGGCCTTCTTGTCGGCCGCCTTGCGCACCACGCCGTCCAGTTCCAGCTGCCCGACCAGGCCCAGGGTCACCGGATCGACCGGCTTCAGGTTGGCCGAGTTCCAGTGGGTCCGGTCACGCACCGCCTCGATGGTCGACTTGGTGGTGCCCAGCAGCTTCGAAATCTGGGCGTCGGTCACCTCGGGGTGATTGCGGACGAACCAGGCGATGGCGTCAGGGCGATCCTGGCGCCGGGAGACGGGCGTATAGCGGGGGGTCTTCTTGACGGGCTTCAGAAGCTCGGCGTGGCGGCTCTTCTGCACCCGCATCCGGTACTTGGAGTCGGCGGTGGCCCTGTCCAGTTCCTCGCGGTTCAGCTGGCCATTGGTGATGGGATCGGCGCCGCGGATGTCGCGGGCTACCTCGCCATCGGCGATGCCCCGGACTTCCAGGGGATGCAGGCCGCAGAAATCGGCGATCTGTTCGAAGGTCAGGGAGGTATTGTCCACCAGCCACACGGCGGTGGCCTTGGGCATCAGGATCGGATCGGACATTAACTTGCTCCAGAAACAGCGGCGCCCGGCCTTTCGGCCGGGCGGGTGTTACAGAAAGCTATAGCGGGGTTCGTCCGGGAAGGGAACGCCCAGCGGAAAATCGCCTTGTCACGGGGCCGGGATTTGCAGGAAGTCTCAGATCCGGCCCATCAGCAGCAGGATGATCAGGATCACCAGGATGACGCCAAGCCCGCCACTGGGATAATAGCCCCAGGACTTGGAGTGACCCCAGGTCGGCAGGGCGCCGATGACGGCCAGGATCAAGACGATGATCAGAATTGTGCCCAGCATGGGGGAGTTCCTTGAACAGCCAGATTGATTGACTGTTCAATCCCCGAAGGCGCCCGAGGGTTCCGTCCGATCACCTCGGGTCGATCAGCCTGGCTCCGATCGCACCTGGTCGGGGCCAGGTCAGACCGTCTGGTCGGCGGTAATCCGGTTGGCCCAGAGCAGACCCATGAACCCGCCCTTGATACGCGGCAGGACGATCAGCACCAGCGCTGTCAGGAAGGTCAGGGCCACGGGCGCGACGATCCAGGGGGAGGCCTCCCACATCACGGGAAAGAAGAACATCGGCGCGATCACCAGATGCCCGACGAGCAGGATAGTCAGATAGGCGGGTCCGTCGTCGGCGCGGTATTGCGACAGGTCATGACCGCAGGCCTCACAGGCCGGAACGACCTTCAGATAGCCGCGATAGAGCTTTCCTTCGCCGCAGCTGGGACAGCGATAGTTCAGGCCGCGCCTGATCGCCAGGCCGAGGGGGCGCCGGGGAGGACTGTTGGGGTCATGGGACATCGGCTGCATATGACTCTTCCGGGGCCCGGGCGAAAGGGCCGGTCGATCAACAGCTGTTTCCGTGGTGACGGGCGGCGTGAAGTCATGATCGCGCCGTCGCGTAAAAATGGTCTTCGGCCTTCCAAAATCGTCACCCCGGACGGCCCGCAGGGACGATCCGTGGCCCAGGGCCGCTGCCGCCAACATCCTGCCCGGCAACCCTTGATCCCGGTTCTGCGCTGCGCTGTGGCCGGGATGAGAGAGAGGCTTTGGGACAGGCCCCTCAAGCTATCGCCTGCAAGGCCTCGCCCAGTTCATCCACCATCTCGGGCGTTGTCGCCCAGCTGCACATGAACCGGACCGTGCCGTCCAGGAAGCGATAGACGAACCAGCCTTTGGCCTTGAGGCGGTCCAGGGCGGCCTCGTCCATCTCGACGAACAGGCCGTTGGCCTCGACCGGATGGCGAAGGGGGAATGGCATGACGGCGGCCAGTCGCCGGGCCATGGCGTTGGCATGGGCGGCGCGGCGGCTCCAGGCGCCGTCGGACAGCAGGCCGATCCAGGGGGCGGCCAGGTAGCGGCCCTTGGAGACCAGCTGTCCGGCATGTTTCAGCCGGGCGTCCAGCCGCCGGGCCAGGGCCTTGTTCAGGACCACCACCGCCTCGGTCGGGGTCGAGCCGGCCTTGGTGCCGCCCATGATCAGGATATCCACCCCCATGGCGGCGATGGCCTTCAGGTCGAAGCCCGCCGCCACGGCATTGGCCAGGCGCGCCCCGTCCAGATGCACGCCGTAGCCCTTTGCACGGGCCAGTGTCGCCAGACCGGCCAGGTCGGCGGCCCCATAGACCGTGCCATATTCGGTGGCCTGGGTCAGGGACAGGGCGGCGGCCGGCTGGCGGTAGGACACGTCCGGCTGGGCCAGAGCGTCGGCAAGGGCGGCCCGCTCGATCCGGCCGCTGTCGCCCGCGAGGCCGATCAGCCCGACCCCCGACCCGAAGAAGCCCGGTGCGCCGGTCTCGTCGGTGCAGATATGGGCATGGTGATGGGCCAGCACCGCCTCGTGCGGATGGGTCAGACAGGCCAGGGCCAAGGCGTTGGCGGCGGTGCCGGAGGCGGTAAAGCGGATCTCCGCATCGGCGTCCAGGGCGGCGCGGATCAGGTCGGCGGCCTGGGCCGAGACATGGTCGGTCCCGTAGCCGGACGCGGTCCCGGCATTGGCGGCGATCATCGCCTCCATTACCTCGGGCATGGCGCCGGCGACATTGTCGGAGGCGAAGTCATATCGGGCGTCGGTCATGGGCCGGTTCTAGCCGGGGGTGGGCGGCTGTCTAGCCCCTCGCGGCGGGAGGGTCGGTGGGGACCCCATCCACCATCGCTGCGCGATGGTCCCCCTGCCCCGAAGGGTCAGGATCCTCAAGGTTGCGGATGCTCCCCCAGGGCCGCGGGCCCGGTTTGGGGGAGCCGTCAGGCGCGCAGCGACTGACTAAGGGGGCGCCTCCTAGAAATCCACCCGCTGGGTCACCGCTCCGTCGCAGATCAGGTTGGCGCCGGTGATGTAGCTGGCCCTGGGGCTGGCCAGGAAGACGGCGGCGCTGGCGATCTCTTCGGGTCCGCCCAGCCGGCCGAGCGGGCTGCGCTCCAGGGTGGCCTGGAAGCGATCGGGCATATGCTGCTCGATCATGTCCCAGACCCCGCCCTTGAAATAGATGGGGCCCGGCGACACCACATTGGCCCGCAGGGCCTTGGGCCCGAGGTCCCGGGCCAGGTTCTTCACATAGGGCAGCAGGGCCGCCTTGACCGAGGCGTAGGGACGCCGGGGACCGGGCACCTCGACGGCTGAGATGGTGCCGATCACCACGATGGACCCGCCGGTCGCCAGTCGTTCTGCCGCCGCCTCGCAGCCCTCGACGGTGCGCAGGATGTCGACCTCCACCGCCTGTTTCCAGCCGGCCGGGTCATTGCCCAGCCCCATGGCGCCGCTGACATTGGAGACAAAGATGTCCAGCCCGCCCAGCGCATCGGCCGCCCGGCCCACCAGGCCGGCCAGGGCGCCTTCCTTCGACACATCAACCGTCTCGCCCCAGGCCCGGACGCCTTTGGCCGACAGGGCGGCGACGGCGTCCGTCACCTGTTCGGCGTTGCGGGCGCAGAGGGCAACATCGCAGCCCTCCTCGGCCAGCAGATCGGCGATCGCCCGGCCAATGCCCCGAGTCCCGCCCGTAACCAGGGCGCGCTTTCCCTTAAGTCCCAGATCCATCCGTCATCTCCCCTGATTTTGCGCAGAGAGGAGCGGATAGGGGGGCGGCTGTCCAGCGGGATCGTCCCCTTCCTGCTCAAAGGCCCCTGTCGCTCAAATGCCGCTCTCGCGTGCAAACGCCCCGGCGGCCTCCCGTCGCAGGGGATTTGGCGGTATCAGCACCGCCATGAGCGAACAGTACGAGGATGAGGAGGTCACCCGGGGGCGGGTGCTGTCCAATGGCCAGGTCCTGGCCTTTATCGCCCGGCTGTGGCTGCGGCGACCCTGGCTGCTGGCCACAGCCGCCGGGCTGATGGTGTTGGCGGTTCTGTTTGACCTGATGCTGCCGACGGCGGCCCAGGCCCTGATCGACGCCGTGGCCGATCCGGCGAAGGATGCCGACCGGGCCTGGGGCGCCTGGGTCTTTTTTGTCGGGGTCTATGTGGCGTTCGTGGCCACCCGCAACGTCGCCTTCCGGTTCTGGAACCCCCTGTCTGCCCGGAACATGCGCGATCTGACGGACGAGGCCTTCCAGCGGGTCCAGGGTTTTTCCGCCGACTGGCATGCCGGCAATTTTGCCGGCTCCACCGTGCGCAAGATCAGCCGGGCCATGTGGGGCTATGATGAGGTGTCCGACGCCCTGATCCTGTGGCTGATGCCGGCCCTGCTGGTGCTGTTCGGGCTCTGCCTGCAGATGGCGCTGAAATGGCCGCTGGTCGGGGGCCTGGCCTTCCTGGTGGTGGTGGGGTTTCTTTGGATCAATCTCTGGCTGGTGAACGTTTATGTCCGGCCGGCCAACCTGAAGTCCAACGCCCTGGACAGCCGCATCGGCGGGGCCCTGGCCGACGCCGTCACCTCCAACCCGACGGTCAAGGCCTTCGGCGCCGAGGCGCGGGAAGAGGCGCGGTTTGGCCAGGTGACCGAGGACTGGCGACAGGCGGTCAAGGTCACCTGGAACCGGTTCATGGATGTCTGGATCCTGCAGAACCTGCTGACCATCGTGCTGCAGGCCGGGACCACGGGCATCCTGCTGAACCTGTGGCTCAAGGGCGAGGCGACGGCGGGCGACATTGCCTTCGCCATCACCGCCTTCATGCTGATGAGCGGCTATCTGCGCAATCTGGGGGAAAACGTCCGGATGCTTCAGAAGGGGCTGGACGACGCCGAGGATGTGGCCAGCTTCGCTCGCGAGGCGCCGCAGGTGGCCGACCGGCCGGGCGCGTCCGCCTTCCGGGGCGGCCAGGGCGAAATCGTCTTTGACGCCGTGACCTTCCGCTATCGCAACGCCGAGGCGCCCCTCTATAAAGACTTCTCCCTGCGCATTGCGCCGGGCGAGAAGGTGGCCCTGGTCGGGCCCACCGGGGCCGGCAAGTCGACCTTCGTCAAGCTGATCCAGCGGCTCCATGACCTTCAGTCGGGACGCATCCTGATCGACGGCCAGGATGTGGCCGGGGTGGTCCAGACCTCCCTGCGCGCCGCCATCGCCGTGGTGCCGCAGGACCCGGCCCTGTTCCACCGCAGCATCGGCGAGAACATCGCCTATGCCCGGGCCGGGGCCAGCCAGGACGAGATCGAGCTGGCCGCCCGCCGGGCCCGGGCCCATGACTTCATCCAGCGCCTTCCCAAAGGTTACGACACCCTGGTCGGCGAGCGGGGCGTGAAACTGTCCGGCGGCGAGCGCCAGCGGGTGGCCATCGCCCGGGCCTTCCTGGCCGATGCGCCCGTCCTGGTGTTCGACGAGGCCACCAGCAGCCTGGACGTCGAGACCGAACGGCTGGTCCAGGGCGCCATGGAAGAGCTGATGGCCGGCCGCACCACCATCGTCATCGCCCACCGCCTGTCGACCATCCGGGGCGCCGACCGCATCCTGGTCTTCGAAGACGGCAAGGTGGTGGAGGAGGGAACCCACAGGACCCTCAAAGCCGACGGCGGCCGCTATGCCCGGCTGGCCGCCATCGCCGAGGGCGGGGCGACGATCTAGGGGTCAGACCCTGACCCCCGCCCCCCAAACCACCCGCAGCCCCTCAGTGCCGGCTGGCGACCATGTCCCTGTCCAGGGTGCGGGCCGCCAGGAAGTAGAAGGCTGCAGCGGGGATGAACACCAGGGTGACGGCGACCAGCGACTGTCGCAGTCCTTCGCCATAGGCGGCGCGGCAGATCTGCTGCTGGGTCTCCGCCAGGGCAGACAGGTCGCGAGCCCGGCAGATGGCATTGGTCAGTTCGCCGCCAGCCCCCTGGGCCTGCAGCTGCATGCCCATGAACAGGTCGGAGAGCAGGCCGACCACCTGGGGCCCGACGCCGTTGCCGATCAGGGCTACCATGACCAGCAGGATGGCGATGGCCGAGGCGCGGGAGCGGGCCGAGACGACCCCCTGACCAATCGTGTACTGGGCGCCGATATAGGCATAGTGGAACATCGCCCCCAGGCCCCAGGTGATCAGCGCCGGCCAGTGGCCCTGCACCGACTTTGCGCCGTCCGCAGACACCACCACGCTGGCATGGTCCATCTGGTAGAAGGCGGTCAGGTAGAACGGGATCGCCAGCAGCAGGCCGACGCCGGGGATCACCGCCACGGCCGTGCTGAAGCGGGCCGACAGCCGCGCCGTCAGCCAGCCGCCGAGGAAGGTGCCAAGCGCCGAGATCAGGGCCAGGGGCAGTCCGAAGGTCAGGGCGAATTCCCCGGGTCCGATGCCGGCGACCCGCTGGGCCATCGGCGCCTGGAAGCTGAACAGGCCGTAACCGACGAAGGCAACGAGCGAGGCCCCCATGGCCATGGTCCAGAAGGTCGGTTTGCCCGCCAGCTGACGGAAGGTGTCCAGGATGCTGGACTTCTCCATCTGCACCGTGCCCGGTGGGTCGGAGTATCCGCGCGGCGGCTCCTTCACGGTAAAGAACATGATGGCGGCGATGATCAGTCCGGGAACGCCCAGCCCGATGAAGGCAAAACGCCAGCCGTAGGAGCCGGTCCAGCCCATCTGGTCAGGCAGGCCCGCCAGGCCGATGGGCGCGAGCAGGGCCAGCACCGTCTCGTTGGTCAGGCCGCCAATCGGGCCGCCAAACCCATAGGCAAACGCCCCGCCGATGGTGACGCCCATGCCGAAGATGCCAAGCGCGCCGGCCCGGCTGCTCGGCTTGAAATAGTCGCCGATCAGGGAGTTGGAGGGGGGCGTGCTGCCCGCCTCGCCGATCGCCACGCCGACCCGGCAGAGCAACAGGAACAGAAACCCGGAGGCAAAGCCGCAGAGGGCGGTCATCAGGGACCAGATCGCAATGCAGATGGAGATGATCGCCACGCGATTGAAGCGGTCCGCCGCCATGGCGATCGGCACGCCCATGAAGGCGTAGAACAGGGCAAAGGGCGGTCCGGTCAGGAAGCCGTACTGTGTGTCCGACAGCCCGAACTGGTCGATGATCGGCTGCGAGACGACGCCCAGCAGGTTCCTGTCGATGAAGTTGAGGGTGTAGATCACCGTCAGGAAGATCAGCACATAGAGCCGGTACGCCGGCGTCCCGAAATCCTGTCCGCCGGCCGGGACTTCGCCCGCCGATGCTGCGCCTGTCGCCAAGATGGTATCCCCCGTCCCCGGCGGGTGTCTCCGCCTCTGTTATTGACCTTGACCCTAGCGACCAGCGCCGCGCGCGCAAGGCCGAAGCCGCCAGCGGCGCGGACTCCCAGGGGCGCGGGTTTCCTGGGGACGGCCTGTCCCCGTTCCTGCAGGCTGTTTGCCGCCTGTTCCGGCGCCAAAACCTGCGCAAAAGGCGCGTTGGCAAATTCCGGGGGCGCAACCGTTGTCGAGAGGCGGGCTGGCTGGCTGCATGGCCCCTCCGCGAAACGGATTCAAGTCTTTGTATTAATGAAGTTTTCTGGGTAGTCTCAACGTCAGTCCATCGCCCTCGCTCACCCTTTCACCCGGCGTCGGCCCTGTCGGAAACGTCGGATTTTGGGTCGGTTTCTGTAAGATTCTGTCGGGCGTCCTGTCAGATTTCTCCGCGGGTGCTGCGGGCCGGGCCAGGCCGTCTGCGGCCGGCTCGAAGCGGTGGGGCCATTATACTGGATTCCTTCTCCCCTCGAGGGAGAAGGTGGGCCGCGCAGCGGGTCGGTTGAGGGGGTCCTTCCGCGCGGCCTGTGTTTGAAAGTCCTTCTCTATCAGACCGTTACCGCCGGCGCGGCCCCTCATCCGTCGGCTTCGCCGACACCTTCTCCCTCGAGGGGAGAAGGGATTTCGACATCCCTTGACCCGCCGAACGGCGACCCGCCCGGTCGCAAGCGTCACTTTCCGGACGGGCTTTATACGGGTCGTCACAGGGTTCGGTAACGAGGAAGTCAGGGCCGTCACAGGGTTCGGTAACGACGATGTCAAAGTGGTCACGGGTTCGGGCAACCAAGGGTCTCGCGTCCCGTAAAGGTTCCGGACGGACGCGGGCGGGCGGGACAAGGGCTCTCCGAAGGCAGTCGAAGCGGCAGGGGTGATTATCGCATGAGGCCGGTCGGTCTGGGCAGCCGTCCCCTGGCGCCCCGAAAGCCGGGGGCCGAAACCCGGGACCGGGTGGAGTTCGGTATGGTGTCCTTGGAATTCCGAAAGGCCGAAGGGCAGGATCAAGGGGAGCAGCCCGCACGGCTTTGAGGGGTGGTAAAGTAGTGTGTGTCCCCACTTTGCGGGGAAGCAGCAATTGGCATGCCCGCGAGAGATCACGGAATCGACCTCGCCTCAGCGATCCTGTAATCGTTTGACGCACCGACCTGGGGACATCCGCTGCCTGACATCTTCCTATCCTACAACCGCGAGGACCAGGCGGTCGCGCGCCGGTTCGCCGAGGCGTTCGAGGCCGAGGGGTTCCGCGTCTGGTGGGACACGACCCTGCGCGCCGGCGAAGCCTATGACGAGGTGACCGAACAGGCGCTGCGGACGGCCAAGGCCGTGGTGGTGCTGTGGTCGCCGCGCTCGGTGGTCTCCCGCTGGGTGCGCGCCGAGGCGACGCTGGCGGACCGCAACAGGACCCTGGTGCCCTGCACCATCGAGCCCTGCGACCGGCCGATCATGTTCGAGTTGACCCAGACGGCGGAGCTGTCGCATTGGGATGGTTCCCCTGCGGACAAGGTGTGGCGCGCCTTCCTGGCTGACGTGCGGCGGTTGGTTTCGGAGGAGGCAGCCCCGGCAGCGGTGGCCCCGGCTCCGGTCCTTGAAGCGCCAACCGTCGAAGAAACACTCAAGCCGGGTCAGAGCGGCTCGGCGCCGTCGCTGGCGGTGCTGCCGTTCACCAACCGCTCCGGCCTGCCGGAGGATGAGGTGTTCGCCGAGGGCATGGTCGAGGATGTGATCTCGGCGCTTTCGCAGGGCGTCAATGTCCGGGTGCTGGGCTCGATGTCGACAGCGCATCTGCGCAAGAGCGTAACCACGGACCTCTCTGCTGTGGGACGCCAGCTGGGCGTGCGGTATCTGCTGGAGGGTAATGTCCGTCGTGTCGGCGCGAACCTGCGGGTCACCACACAGCTGCTGGAAGCGGAGACGGGCGAAATCGTCTGGACTGGAAAGTTCGACCGACCTCTGAGCGAGCTTGCCGAACTGCAGGAAGAGTTGGTCACGGAAATCGCCGGCAGTCTCCATACGCAGGTCTTCAGCCTTGAGATGGAGCGGGCGCTGAAGAAGCCGGGCGACATCACCGCCTGGGAGGCGGTCGCGCGATGCCTGTCCGCCTATCGCCAGTACGATTTGCAGCGCGCGCTCGGGGAAGCGAGGCGCGCTGTCGCCATTTCGCCGGATTATGCGCCGGGTCATGCCATGCTCGCCGCCACCCTGGCCAATGTTTACCTTTCCAGCCCTGACGATCCGGCAGAGGTCGCAAGCATCCGCGCCATCGCCAAACGCGCCCTTGCCCTGGCGCCGGACGACGCCTCGATTCTGGGCTCCTGCGGCCAGGCTCTCGGGCTCCTGGGTGATACCGAAGAAGCGGCTCGCCATACCCAGCGCGCCGTGCGCAAGGAGCCTGGAAGTGGTCTGGCGCATTATCTTCATGGTGGCGCTCTTTATATGCTCAACCGCCCTGAGGAGGCGCTCTCGCACCTCGAGACGGCAGAGCGCCTGATGCCAGGCTCGCACCTTATCTGGTTGATAAAGGCGTGGCAGTCGGGCCCGTACAGGCAGCTGGGGCGCTGGGCCGAAGCGGAGGCAGCCGTCAATGAATGCCTCCGCCTCCTCCCTAACGCCGCGCCCATGTACCTTACGAAAGCGCTTGTCTGTCTGGATCTTGGACGGAATGCCGAGGCGCAAAGGCATGTCGAGACAGCGCGGCGGCTGGGCTGGGGACCGATACAGGCGGAGCGGTATTGGCGCCGCATCGGGCCAAATAGCCCGAGCCTCGCGGACGACACCGCCACCTTAAATGCGCTCTATGCGGCGACGGAGCCGGGCGTATGACCCCCGCCGCCGACATCTTCCTATCCTACAACCGCGAGGACCAGGCGGTCGCGCGGCGGTTCGCCGAAGCGTTCGAGGGCGAGGGTTTCACCGTCTGGTGGGACACCACCCTGCGCGCCGGCGAGGCCTATGACGAGGTGACCGAAGCGGCGCTTCGGACCGCAAAGGCGGTGGTGGTGCTGTGGTCGCCGCGGTCGGTGGTCTCCCGCTGGGTGCGTGCCGAGGCAACCCTTGCGGACCGCAACAAGACCCTCGTCCCCTGCATGATCGAGCCGTGCGACCGCCCGATCATGTTCGAGCTGACCCAGACTGCGGAGCTCAGCCATTGGCAGGGGGATGCGGCGGACAAGGCCTGGCAGGCGTTTCTGACCGACGTGAGGCGGTTCGTGGAGACGGCGCCGACCGCGCCTGTGACCGTCGCCCGCCCCGAGCCGGACCCTGTCCCGCCCGTCCGTGGCGCCGGCAAGCGGGGGTCCGCGCCGACGCTGGCAGTGCTACCCTTCACCAACCGGTCAGGTCTCGCCGACGATGAGGTGTTCGCCGAGGGGATGGTCGAGGATGTGATCGCCGCCCTGGCCCAGGGCGCCCACATGCGGGTGCTGGGCAGTATGGCGACCGCCAATCTCCGCCGGGAAACGATCACTGATCCGGCCGCGGTCGGCCTGCAACTGGATGTTCGCTACCTTCTGGAGGGCAATGTCCGCCGGGTCGGATCCGGCCTGAGAGTCACGACACAGCTGCTGGAAGCGGCGACGGGCGAAGTGCTGTGGGCCGGGCGGTTCGACCGTCCGCTGACGGAGCTGGCCGACCTGCAGGAAGAGCTTGTGCTGGAGGTCGCCGCCCGTCTGGACATACAGGTGTCCAACCTGGAAATGGAAAGGGCGCTCAGAAAGCCCGGCGACCTCACCGCCTGGGAAGCCGTGATGCGCAGCCTTTCGGCGACCCAGCATCTGGACGCCCCCAGCCTCTTGCGCGGCCTTGAGGACGCGCGAAACGCAGTCGCCATTGACCCCGACTATGCCCTGGCCCACGCGGCGGTGGCCCAGAGTTCGGCCCTCCTGTATTGGCTCTCGAGTCTCGACGATCCATCGGAGGTCAGGCTGATCCGTCGACATGTCGATCGTGCCCTGGAGCTGGGACCGGGAGATCCCCTTGTTCTGACCTATGCGGGCGCGGGGCTGTTTTACTGCGGTTACAGGGAAGAAGCCCATCGATGCCTCGCCCGGGCCGTCGCCAGGTTGCCCGGAAACGGACTGGCTCACTATATCTACGGAGCTGCCTGCAGTTTTCTTGATCGCACCGACGAGGCGCTGGAACACTGCCAGACCAGCCTTCGGTTGATGCAGGGATCACCGCTGCTCTGGGGCGTTTTCGCCACGAAGGCCAACGCGCTCATCCGGGCCGGTCGATGGGACGAGGCGATGGATCAGCTGGATGAAAGCCTCGCCCTCAATCCCGACGGCAGCATTATCCGGCTGCAGCAGGCGATCTGCTACCGCCACCTGGGTCGACACGCCGAAGCCCGTCGACTGTTCGCCTTGGCGCGAACGGTCGACTGGTCCCTCGCCCAGATGGAAACCTGGTTCCAGCGGGTGATGATCGGCAATCCGGTTCTGGACGAGCACATCGCCCATATCCGCGCCCTCTGGGCCGAGGCGCATGGCCAGCCATGAGCGCAGAGCCCGACATCGTCCTGTCTTGCAACCGTGAGGACCAGAGCTAGGCCACCGGGCAGGAACCGAACATTTGCTTGCCAGGATGGCGGCCATTGCCGATGGCGGGGCGACGATCTGGCGGACAGGCTCCGACGCTTGGGACCTGCGCGGCCTCGGAGCGACGGAACCGCGGTTATCAGTCCGGCTTACGACGGTGAGCGCTTCTCCTTGAGCAACTGCAGCAACGCTCGTGCAGCGGGTTCGGATGAGGCCGGGTTTTGACCGGTAACAAGTTTGCCGGCCACGACGACGTGGGGCTTCCAGTCCGCCCCCTTTTCGTAGAGCCCGCCATTGGCCTTCAGCATGTCCTCCACGAGAAACGGCACCACCTCGCGCAGGCCCACGCCGTCTTCCTCGCTGTTGGTAAACCCTGTCACGCGGCGACCGGATACCAGGGGCTCGCCGCTGGCCGCGCGGGTGTGCCGGAAGATTGCGGGGGCATGGCAGACGGCGGCGATGGGGCGGTCGTCGGCGGCGAAGGCCTCGATGAGGCGGCGCGCATCGGCGCTCTCTGCGAGATCCCACATCGGCCCGTGACCGCCGGGGAAGAACACGGCGTCGTAGTGGCCTGCCTGCACCTCCGCCAGGGGCGTCGTGGAGGCCAGCGCCTGCTGCGCGGCGGAGTCCGCCTTGAACCGCTCGGTCGCCGGGGTCTGTGCATCCTTGGCGTCGCTTCGCGGGTCGAGGGGGGGCTGGCCGCCCTTGGGCGAGGCCAGGGTGATATCGGCTCCGGCGTCACGCAGCACAAAGTAGGGGGCCGCGAACTCCTCGAGCCAGAAACCGGTCTTCTCGCCGGTGTCTCCGAGGCGGTCGTGGGAGGTCAGCACCATCAGAACATTCATCGCGGGCTCCTGGTCAGGTTTTGCGCCGCGCCGCGCCCCTTGCCGCTCAGAGTGAACTGCAGGGAAGGGTTCGAGCCGCGCTGAGACGCGTCAGGCGTCTGCATCGCAACAAAACCGGCGCGGGCCGGAAAGGTTGCCGGCCCCAGGGTCCTTGCCGGGGAACGGCACGGCCCCGAAGGTCCCGCAGGCAAGGCTCCGGCGCGCAACCAAGCTGCGCCTTGACGGTTTCAGACGTCAGCCACAGCGGCAGGTGGCGCCGACGCAGGGCGGAGAGCGAAGCAGCATGGAACCGGCGGAAATCGCCTCGGCGCCTGACAAGGAGATCGTCGTGGGCTGTGGCCGCAAGCTGCGTCTTCGCCCCATCCGCACGGACGACGCCGAATGCCTGGTCGACCTGGGCCTGCGCTCCACACCGGAAGATCTTCGCTTCCGGTTCTTTTCTCCCGTCCGCCCGATGGTCGGCGCCTTGACCTCTCTGCTCACCGGGTTCAATCGGCAGAACCACATCGCCGTCGCCGCCTATGATCCCGCGTCGGCGGAGGGGGAAAGCGGGCTTCTGGGCGTGGTTCGCCTGGTGCTTTCCCGGGATGAGCCGGAAGGCGAGTTCGCCATCATGGTCCGCTCGGACCAGGCAGGCCACGGCGTCGGCCATCGCCTGATGGAGGAGATGCTGGGCTGGGCCCATGAGCGCAGCCTGACGCGGGTTTGGGCAGAAATCATGTACGAAAACAAGCGAATGCTGAGCCTCGCCAAGGCCTTCGGCGCGGTGGTCCAACCACGATCCCGGGATTTTCGCACCTTCCAGGTTGTGATCGACCTGGACAGCTGACCCTTTTGATCTGCCGCGCGGCCGAGGGGTGAGGCTTTCGGGATAGCGTCCCGCCTGTGTCGCTTCTCACAGGTGACGCCCGGCCAGAAGCCGGACTTTCCCTTGCCAGCCTGAACTATGGTGACAGCGCACCAACTATCCAGGTGGGACCGGAAGGGGTGATTCTAGTGGATTCCTTCTCCCCTCGAGGGAGAAGGTGGCAGCCGAAGGCTGACGGTTGAGGGGGTCTTTCCGCGCGGCCTGTGCTTGAAAGTCCTTCTTTATCAAATTCTTACCGCCGGCGCGGCCCCTCATCCGTCGGCTTCGCCGACACCTTCTCCCTCGAGAGGAGAAGGGATTCCTGCAACGTCAATTGCCCGATGTCACCGTAATTCCTCCGGACAGACCTTAACCCCTCACCCTCCCGCGCCGCCGCCGCGCCGCGGGCCCCTCCCTCTCCCTTTGGGAGAGGTAAGTGTCTGATATCCTGCTCTCGTTTTACGTCTCCCACAGGGAGAGGGAGGGGCCCATGCGCCAGCATGGGAGGGTGAGGGGTTACGGTGCGGGCGGGGTGATGAGTGCATTGCCACCGCAAATCCTTCTCCCCTCGAGGGAGAAGGTGGCAGCCGAAGGCTGACGGTTGAGGGGGTCTGTCCGCGCGGCCTGTGTTTGAAAGTCCTTCTTTATCAATCTCTTACCGCCGGCGCGGCCCCTCATCCGTCGGCTTCGCCGACACCTTCTCCCTCGAGGGGAGAAGGGGTTCCTGTAACCTCAATTACCCGATGCCACCGTAATCCGGGACGGGATGGCGGGCGATTGGCGGGGTCGTGACGCAGGACTGGCGTGGCGCCCGGGGCGGCTTTCGGGGTTTCTGGGATATCTGCTATCCAGGGCGAGGGAGACCGGCATATCCTTCAAGACCGATACGGCCAGGATCAAGCGGTGGCGCGAGGAGCGGCACTGGTCCCAGGAACATCTTGCCCAACTGGCCGGCGTGGGTCTGCGGACCCTTCAGCGGATCGAGACCGGGCAGCAGGCGTCGAGCGAAACGCTCAAGGCGCTGGCCAACGCCTTCGAGGTCGATGTCGCCGCCCTGTCCGTCGATCCGCATATCGAGGCGGGGGAGATCATCCGCAGCCGGCGGGCAAGGGCGATCCGGGCGCTGCGCCTGTCATTCTGGATTCATGCGGCCGGTTATGTCGTGGCGGCCGCCGTCTTCATCGCCATCAGCGTCGGGCTGGGCGATTTCGTCATGAAGTGGCCCCTGATCTGGGTGACCGTCGTCGTCCTGGGCCACGGCGCCGTCCTGGCCGTCTTCGAACTGGTCACGCGCTATGGCGAACAGGCGGGGCAGGGATCCTGAGGGTTCAGTCCCCCTTCAGGGCCTCGGCCAGATCAACCGCCAGGTCGCCCCTGCCGGCCACTTCCACCCGCTGCAGTCCCAGCCAGCCGGCCATCAGCCGCAGCTCTGCCGCCAGGGCGACAGGGGTTTCCGGGGTGGCATGGGGTTCGCGCCAGGCGGCCTGGACCTGAAGGATTCCGGCCTTGCGTTCGGCCTTCAGGTCCACCCGGGCGGTGATGGCCTCGCCCTCCAGGAAGGGCAGGACGTAATAGCCGTGTTCGCGCTTGTGGGCCGGGGTGTAGATTTCCAGCCGGATGCGGACGCCGAACAGGCGCTCGGTCCGTTCGCGAAACCAGATCAGGTTGTCGAAGGGCGACAGCAGGGCGCGGGCGGTGATCGGGCGGGGGATCTTCGCCGCCGGGTCCAGATAGGCGATCTTGGGCCAGCCCTGGACCTGGACCGGGACCAGGTCGCCGGCCTCGACCAGTTCGGCGATCCTGGCGCGGCTGGCCTCCAGGGGCAGGCGGAAATAGTCCCGCAGGTCGCTGGCCGTGGCGATACCCATGGCCCGGGCCGACAGGGCTACCAGCTGGCGCTGGGCGTCTTCTTCGCCGGGGGTGGGCAGGGCGGTGATGGCGGCGGGCAGGGCGCGCTCTGTCAGGTCATAGACCCGCTCGAACCCGCGCCGGGTTTTGGTGGTGATGACGCCGGTCCAGAACAGCCATTCCAGGGCCCGCTTGCCCTCCGACCAGGACCACCAGCCCGGCTGGCCGCGCGGCCCGGTGGCGAAGTCGCCGCCGGTGACGCCGTCGCGTTTCTCGATCTCGGCCAGGATGGTCTCGATATAGTCCCGCCGCTGGCGGGCGAAATTGGCGATGCCGCCCCAGATGCCGTCGCCGGCCTCTGCCCGCTGCATCCGCCAGCGAAACAGCGGCTGCAGGGCCAGCGGCATCAGGCTGGCTTCATGGCCCCAGTATTCGAACAGGCTGCGTTTCTGGCCCCAGGCCTCGTCCTCCAGGGTCTCGCGGCCATAGGCGCCGATGCGGGAAAAGCCCGGCAGGTAGTGGGTTCGGGTGACCACATTGACGCTGTCGATCTGGATCACCCCCAGCCGGTCAGGGACCTTTCGAAAATGGCTGCGGGAGGGGGCGTCCGGCCGGGCCTGGCCAAACCCCTGGGCCGCCAGGGCGATCCGGCGGGCCTGGGCGGCTGTCAGGCTGGCGGGTTTGCCTGTCGTCACGCGTGGTCCAGCACGGGCTTGGGCCGATAGGGCGCCTCCAGGGCTTTTGCCTCGGCGTCGGTCAGGGTCAGGTCGAGGGCGGCCAGGGCCTCGTCCAGATGATGCAGCTTCGAGGCGCCGACGATCGGGGCCGTGATGGCGCTGTTGCGCAGGACCCAGGCCAGGGCGACCTGGGTGTTGCTGACCCCCCGGTCCGCCGCGACGGCCGAGACGGCCTCGACCACGGCGTGATCGGCGTCGCGGTAATAGAGGCGGGGTGAAAACTCGTCGGTCCGCGACCGTTCGGTCTCGCCCTCGCCCGGCTTGGCGCGTCCGCCGGCCAGGAACCCCCGGGCCAGGGGCGACCAGGGAATGACCCCGATCCCCTCTGACTGGCAGAGGGGCAGCATTTCCCGCTCCTCCTCGCGATAGACCAGATTGTATTGCGGCTGCATGGAGACAAACCGCGTCCAGCCATGGCGCTCTGACGTGCTGAGCATCTTGGCGAACTGCCAGGCGTACATGGAGGAGGCGCCGATATAGCGGGCCTTGCCGGCCTTCACCACGTCATGCAGCGCTTCAAGCGTCTCCTCAATGGGGGTCTCCGGATCAAACCGGTGGATCTGGTAGAGGTCGACATGGTCGGTCCCCAGGTTCTTCAGGGAGCGGTCGATGGCGTCCAGGATGTGCTTGCGCGACAGCCCGCCGGTGTTGGGCCCGGCCCGGTGCGGAAAGAAGACCTTGGTGGCGATCACCGTCTCCTCGCGCCGGGCGAACTCCTTCAGCCAGCGGCCGGTGACCACCTCGCTCTGGCCCAGGCTGTACATGTCGGCCGTGTCGAAGAAGTTGATTCCGCCTTCCACCGCCTTTCGGAAGAAGGGCTTGGCCGCCTCGGCGTCCAGCACCCAGGGCCGCCATTGCGGGCTGCCATAGGTCATGCAGCCCAGACAGATCTGCGAAACCTTCAGTCCGGTGTTTCCAAGCCGCACATAGTCCATCTAGGTATCCTCCCTGCGGGCGCTGGGGGCTGTTTCCCGGCGCCGGACACAAGGGTGGTGGAGGCCGCAGGGTTTGGCAACCGACGCAACAAGCCTGGCCCTGCGCCAGCTCGAGAACGACATGCAGTCGTTCCACCTGATCAACTATGGCGGCCGGGTCGACGGGTTTTTGGTGACCGCCAAGAACAGCGGCACCCACTGGCTGCGCTTCATGGCCAGCCACGCCATCGCCCATCACCTGGGCCTGCCGCCGCCGGCCCATTCCAGCGGCCCCGGCAGCGACGACTATATCGGCCACCCCAAACATGCCCGGGCCAAACATGCCCGGGTGCATCCGGGCGCGCCGCGAATCGGCAGTTCCCACAACATCCCCTCGCGCCTGATCGCGCTGGCGGCCCGGGGCGGCCTGGTCAGCCTGCCGCCGACCGTGGTGCTGGTGCGGGACCTGCGCCAGGCGCTGCTGTCCTATTACGTCAAATGGCGGGAGGCCTATGGCCTGGGCAGCCTGTCTGACTATCTGCGCCGCCCGGCGCCGGGGACCCGGCGGATCGACGATGTCTGGTGGTTCATCCGCTTCTTCAATGCCTGGTCAGGCCTGCAGGCCGCCCTGCCGGGACGCGTCCTGGTGATCCGGCATGAGGACCTGGCGGCCGACCTCGCCAGCCAGATCGCCCGGATCTGGGCCCACTGGGGCGTGACCCTGAACGACGCCGACCTGGCGGCGGCCGTGGCCGTGTCTGGCAGGGATGCCGTGGCGGCAAACCTCGACCCCGGCCATGCCGAGACCATCATTCCAGACAGCGCCGTGCGGGAGGCTCTGGCCCTGTCGCCTGAAGATGAAGCCTTCCTGGACGCCCTGCTGGCCCGGCATCTGAGCGCGGGGGCGCGGGGGCTTTGACGGGCCGGCCGGCTCTGGTGGCCGGGATCTGACATAAGAGTCCCGGCTATCCGGCGGCAGGGCTGGCAAGCAAACGTCCGGTTCCTGGCCGAGAGACAACTGTGAGAATCGACCCCTAGCTGACCTCGGCAGGGTCCGCTTTCCGGCGAACTGGGAAACGTCTGCCTGCGGCGGCTTTGCCGGGGTCCACTCTCGACCCAAGGCGGAAATTGAATGCGCGGCTGGCTAACCTCGTGTCCAGACTTAA
>JARWZW010000002.1 GCA_029866155.1 Caulobacter sp.
TCGCCGCCTATGCCTTCGCCGACATGCTGGAGGCCGGGTTCACGGCGGTGGCCGAATTTCACTACCTTCACCACGACCCGTTCGGCGCGGCCTATGGCGACATCGCCGAACTGGCCCTTCGGCATCTGGCGGCAGCGGACGAGACCGGCATCGGAATCACCCTGTTGCCGGTCCTCTATGCCCACGGCAATTTCGGGGGCGCGGCCCCCGATCCCGGGCAGCGCCGGTTCCTCAACAGCCCGGACAGCTTCGCCCGGATTGTCGACACGGTCGGCAGGGCCGTCACGAACCGCCCGGGCCGGGCCGTCGGGGTCGCCCCCCACTCGCTCCGCGCCGTCACGCCGGAGGAGCTGGCCGCCATCAGGGACCTGGTTCCGGGCGGACCTGTCCATATCCACGCCGCCGAACAGACCCGCGAGGTCGAAGACTGTATCGCCTGGTCAGGCCAGCGGCCCGTCGAGTGGCTCCTGGACCATGCCGGGGTCGACCGTCGCTGGTGCCTGATCCACGCCACTCATCTGACTCCCTCCGAGACCAACCGCCTCGCCAGGTCCGGCGCCGTCGCCGGCCTCTGTCCGATCACCGAGGCCAATCTGGGGGACGGGGTGTTTCCCACCCTGGACTATCTGGACGGGCAGGGGCGCTTCGGAGTCGGGACCGACAGCAACATCTCGATCGATGCGGCGGGCGAGCTGCGGCAACTGGAGTATGCCCAGCGGCTCGTCCACCGCGGTCGAAACCTGCTGGCCGATGGCGAGGGCGACAGTACGGGCCGCTCGCTGCTGTGCCGCGCCCAGGCCGGCGCCGCCCAGGCCCTGGGACAGTCCCTGGGCGCCCTTGAAATCGGGCGCCGGACCGACCTGGTCTGCCTGGACATGGACCATCCTGACCTGACCGGACGGGCCGGCGACCGGGCACTGGACAGCTGGATCTTCAGCCTGGGGCGAAGCGCTATCGGTTCGGTCTATGCCGGCGGGCAGCGGGTGGTCGAGAGCGGCCGTCATGTGAACCGTCCGGCGATCGACGGCCGCTATCGCAAGGTTCTGGCCCGGCTCATGGCGGACTGACCGTCCATGCCCCGCAACCCGCCCCTGCACGAAACCATCCGCCGCGCCCTGGAACAGCAGATCCTGTCCGGAGACCGGCCGCCAGGCTCCCGGCTTCCGTCGGAAACCGAACTGGCACAGCAGTGGGACTGCGCGCGGATGACGGCCGGCCGCGCCCTCAACGCCTTGGCTCAGGCCGGCATGGTTGAGCGCCGCCGCCGGGCCGGCACCCTGGTGGCGCGTCGCCGCATCCAGGAAACCGTCCTGGAAATCCACGACATCGCCGCTGAGATTCGGGCCCAGGGCCGGGTCTATGGGTTCAGGCGGCTGGAGCGGCGCGAACGGTCGGCTGACGAAGAGTGCGCCGAGCGGTTGGCCGTCGAGAAAGCCGCGCCGATACTTGCGGTCCTTGGCGTCCACCTGGCCGATGGGGTTCCCCACGCCCTCGAGGACCGGCTTATCAATCTGTCGGTCGCCCCCGGCGCTGCAGCCCAATCCTTCGAGACCGCGCCTCCCGGCGGATGGCTGCTCGATCAGGTCCCCTGGACCGAGGCCGAGCACGAAATCTACGCAGCGGCCGCCGACCCCTTCACAGCCAGACATCTGACCGTCGCAAGGGGATCGCCCTGCCTGATCATGGAGCGGCGCACCTGGCTGGCCGGGCTCTGCGTCACCCACGCCCGACTGACGTTTCCAGCGGATCAACGGCGCTTCACGGCGAGGCTCCGGCATCCGCCCCGGGCCTGACCCCGAACAGCGGGCTGGCGCCGTCACAATCTGAGTCTATCTTGCGTCCTCAAGAACCGAGGGAAACGCCGATGAAACGCCTGTTGCTGAGTGGCCTGTCCATGGCCGCGATCCTGTTGTCCGGATGCCAGAACCCGAGCGGCGCGGACCCGTCCGAAGGCTATGGGGCCGATCCCAAACTGCCGGCAGCAAAGTCTTCCCTGCTGCCCACGGTCAATGCCCGGCCAGCCGTCAAATGGCCGGCTGGCGCTGCCCCCGTCGCAGCCGAGGGCCTGAAGGTCTCCAGGTTCGCCGAAGGCCTTACCCATCCCCGCTGGCTCTACCGGCTGCCAAATGGCGATGTCCTGGTCGCTGAAACCAACAGCCCGCCCCGCGACGCCAAGGGGATCGAGGCCTGGGTCGCCAAGACCATGATGAAGAAGGCCGGCGCCGGGGTCCCCAGCGCCAATCGCATCACCCTGCTGCGTGATGCGAACGGCGACGGCGTGGCCGAGACCAAGTCGGTGTTCCTGTCGGGCCTTAACTCGCCCTCCGGCATGGTGCTGGTCGGCGACGCCTTCTATGTCGCCAATACCGACAGCGTCATGCGGTTTACCTACAGCCCCGGCGCCCTGAAGATAGACGGCGCCGGCCAGAAGATCGCCGACCTGCCGGCCGGCTCGCCCAACAACCACTGGGCCCGCAACATCGTCGCGAGCCCCGATGGAACCCGGCTCTATGTGGCGGTCGGCTCCAACAGCAACATCGCCGAGCATGGTCTGGAGGTCGAGAAGGAACGCGCCGCGATCCTCGAGTTCGCGCTTGATGGGTCCGGCCGCCGAACCTTCGCTTCGGGCCTGCGCAACGCCAATGGCATCGACTTCGAACCGGTCACCGGCGCCATGTGGACCGTCGTCAATGAGCGGGACATGATCGGCCATGACACCCCGCCGGACTACATGACCTCGGTCAAGGATGGCGGCTTCTATGGCTGGCCCTGGAGCTATTGGGGCCAGAACGCCGACGCCCGGGTCAAGCCGGCCAACCCAGCCATGGTGGCGAAGGCCATCCGACCCGACTATGGGCTGGGCGCCCATACGGCTTCCCTGGGCCTGCATTTCTATCGCGGCGCCCTGCTTCCCGAAGCCTGGCGCGGAGGCGTCTTCGTCAGCCAGCACGGATCCTGGAACCGCGACCCGCCCAGCGGCTACAAGGTCGTCTATGTACCGTTCGCAGGCGGCAAGCCCGCCGGCCCGGCCGTCGATGTCCTGACCGGCTTTCTGAATGAAAAGGCCGAGGCCCAGGGCCGCCCCGTCGGCGTCATCGAGGACGGCGCCGGCGCCCTGCTGGTGGCCGACGATGTCGGCGACATCATCTGGCGGGTCAGCCCGAAATAGCACCCCAAACGAAAACACCCTCCCCGACGGGGAGGGTGCGATCCTGTCGCCTCGAACCAGGCCAGGACGAACCGCCCCTGTTCAGGAGGCGGCCCGTCTCGGCATTGGTCCTACAGACGCTCGATGATGGTCACATTGGCCAGACCGCCGCCTTCGCACATGGTCTGCAGACCATAGCGGCCGCCGGACGCGCGCAGGCCGTGGACCAGGGTGGCCATCAGCTTGGCGCCCGAGCCGCCCAGGGGGTGGCCAAGCGAAATGGCGCCGCCATTGACGTTCAGACGGTCCGGATCAGCGCCCGTGGCCTGCAGCCAGGCGGCCGGGACGGAGGCGAAGGCTTCGTTGACTTCGAACAGGTCGATGTCGTCGATCTTCATGCCGGTCTTTTCCAGGGCCCGCAGGGTGGCGGGGATCGGGGCTTCCAGCATGACCACCGGATCATGGCCGATAACGGTCATGTGGTGGATGCGGGCGATCGGATCAACGCCCAGGCGCTTGAGGCCGGCTTCGTTGACAATGACCACGCCCGAAGCGCCGTCGCAGATCTGGCTTGAGGTGGCGGCGGTCAGGGCGCCGCCCTCGGCCAGGAGCTTGACGCCCTTCATGGCTTCCAGGCTGGCCTCGAAACGGATGCCTTCGTCGACGGTGTGTTCTTCTTCGACGCCTTCAGCCGTCTTGATCTTCACCGGGACGATTTCGTCCTTGAACTTGCCGGCCTGGGTGGCGGCGATGGCCTTGCGGTGGCTGTTGTAGCCGTATTCGTCCAGCAGGTCCTTGGACAGGCCGTACTTCTTGGCGATCATCTCGGCGCCGGCGAACTGGCTGAACTGGATGTCCGGATACCGGGCCTGGATGTTGGGGCTCATATAGTTGCCCAGGCCCGCCTTCATCGGCAGGATGGCCGGGGTGCCCATGGGAACCCGGGTCATGCTCTCGACGCCGGCGGCGATGACCATATCCATGGCGCCGCTCATCACCGCCTGGGCGGCGAAGTGGATGGCCTGCTGCGAGGAGCCGCACTGGCGGTCAACGCTGGTGCCCGGCACGCTTTCAGGCAGGGAGGAGGCCATGATGGCGTTGCGGGCGATGTTGATGCCCTGTTCGCCGATCTGGCTGACGCACCCCATGATGACGTCTTCGATCAGGGCCGGATCGGACCCGACCTTTGCGACCAGCGAGTCCAGAACAGCGGCGGACAGATCGGCCGGATGCCAACCAGCCAGACGACCGCCCTTGCGACCACCGGCGGTCCGCTGTGCGGCCACGATATAGGCTTCACCCATGATTATTCTCCCGACAGGTTGTCGTTTACGTTCACGGGAATGTACCGGAGGCGAGCCCCGGACGTAAGTATGACCTTGCGTCAGACGGGTTCAGCGACCGCTCAGTCGGTATGAACCCGGCGGAAACGGCCCTGCAGATAGACCAGGGGCTCATGCCCGGGGTCGAATCGGACCTTCAGGACCCGCCCGACAAAGACCCTGTGGTCGCCCGCATCAAAGGCGTGATGGGTCTCGCATTCGAAATTGGCCATGCAGCCAGGCAGGATCGGGACGCCGGTGCTCCAGGTTTCACAGTCCAGCCCGGCGAACCGGTCGCCGGACTTGAGGGTGAACTGACGGGCCAGCGCTTCCTGTTCGCTATGCAGGACATTGACCGCGAACCGTCCGGCAGCCTCCAGGATCGGCAGGCTGGACGCCTTGTGGTCTACGCAGATCAGCGCCAGGGGCGGATCAAGGGATACGGACGAAAACGCGTTGGCGGTAAACCCGACAGGTCGATCCTCTGCGGACCGGGTCGTCACCACCGTGACTCCGGTTGTGAAACATCCAAAGGCGTCCCGAAGCGCGCGGGAATCCTCGCCGGGGCCTTTGTCTAGGGTCAGGGTGCGAACTGCGGTCATGGTCGTCTTGTGCGATGTGGCGCGACAGGCCGCAAGGTCCAGTTCAGATCCCAGATCCTGGAGACCGGCCGTAAAAGGTCTGGCTGAAGGGTGGAAACCAGAAGGTCTTGCCCAGGCCCCGGATCATCTGATCGAGCGGCATTGCCCGATCAGGCCCCAAGGTCAGCCATTTAAAGGCGGCGACCGGCGCCCAGAGGGCCGCCTGAACCAGGCCCACCCCCATCCAGAGGGCAAGCCTGCCGGTCTGTGATGAAGCGGCGCAATGTTCGCTGGGGCCCTGACCATAGGCGAAGGCCCGACGGAGGGTATAGCGCAGGGTCAGGCGATCGGGCGTCGGATCCTCCCAGACGAAGGCTTCGGCGCACCAGCCAAAACGGGCCCCTGCCGCCTGCATCTGGCCAAACAGCAGATCATCCTCGCCGCCGCTGGCGTTGCGCTCCGCCGCAAAGGGCGAGACCGGATCCGGCAGGCTGGAGCGCAGGATCAGGCTGTTGCCGCATCCATGATAGTCCTCGACCACCCGGGTTGTTTCGGGCCCTGTCCGGGAAAAGAAGGCCTCCAGATAGTCGCGGTGGCGAACAATGGACGCCGGCGCCCGGCCCCGTACCGGTCCGAACAGGGCATCGACCTGCAGGGTCGCGCGGGCTGCCAGCATCAGGGACAGCCAGTCGGGCGGCGCCTCCTCGTCATCATCGAGAAAAGCGATGATCTCGCCGCACGCCACGGCCAGGGCTGCATTGCGGACATTGGCGACGCCCGGCCTTGGCTCATGCACATAGCGAACTGGAAACGGCGCCTGGGCCGACAGACGCATCACCAGGGGCTCGGCCGAGGCTGTCAGGTCGTTGTCGCTGACCACAAGTTCCAGATCCGCGAAATCGACCCCGACCTGGCCAAACAGCGAGCGGAGGGCGGTCTCAAGACCGGCCGGGCGACGCTGGGTCGGGACGATGATCGAAATGGCGGGGCTCATATCAACGGCAAGACTAGCACCGCCGGGTTGAGGATTTATGGAGGCTGACCCGGAATCAGGCCGCGAAGGTCTGGTGAAGGATCGCCTCGATCCCGGCCTGGTCGACGGCGTCGAAAGCCGCCGGCTGGTCGGAATCCACATCAAACACGGCGATCAGTCGTCCCGTCCGGTCACGGACCGGCGCCACGATCTCGCTCTGGCTGCGGCTGTCGCAGGCGATATGGCCCGGAAAGGCATGAACGTCTTCCACCCGCTGGGTCTGGCCGGTCGCCGCCGCTGCGCCGCACACGCCCCGCCCGAAGGCTATTCGCAGGCAACCCAATGTTCCCTGATAGGGGCCCACCACCAGTTCGTCAGGCCGATCGGCATCCACGACGTAGAAGCCGGTCCAGAAAAAGTGATCGAAACTGTTGGCCAGCATGGACACCACCGTCGCCATGCGGGCGGTCAGGTTGGGCTCGCCCTCGAGCACCGAGGCGACTTCGAGCGCCAGTTCCCGGTAGCGGGCGGCCTTGTCGGCGGAAAGGGTGATGTCGTTGAAAGCTTCGGCCATGGGCCGGTTATAGCGGCCGCCGACGGAATTTCGAGGTCAGGCCTTTGTCAGGCGGCCTTTATCGCAACATGATTGGCGATCCGCCGGGCCACCGCCTTTTCAAGCTGTTTGACGATGGTCTCGTGAGCGCTGGTCTGGGTCGGCGGCAAAAGGGCCAGGGCCTTGAGCGTATCAAGATGGGTCTGGACCACCTTTGGGTCAGCCTTGGCCGGTCCGCCCACAGCCGACACATAGCGTCCCAGGGACGCGCAGGCGCGATCGATGATCCGCTCGCCGATTTCGCGGCTGTGCTGGCGCAGTTCATGAACCGTCCGGCAGCACATCTGGCGGAGCAACCGGTCCAGTCCACCCCGCTGTTCGCTGAGCCGGGCGAAGGTCGCCACTTCATCGAGGATTTTCCGGCAAAGCACCGCGCGCGCCGCCAGATCAAGCTCTTCCGGATCGTCGGTTCGCCGACGAAGCGGCCCGTCATAGCGGGCCTGCCGCTCCAGGCGGCGGTCCGGCCCGACATAGGCGTCGCTGATGACAAAATCCGGACTGCGGCTGTGCACTGTAGCGACCCGTTCAAGGAGCCGGGCCGGGGTAAAGGGCTTGATCAGATAGGCGTCTGCCCCTGCCGCACGAATCCGTTCGACATGTCCTCTCTCGCGGTCGCCGGTCAGCATGATGATCGACAGGCGCGGATCCGGGATCCGGTGGTCGGCGTTGACCGCGGCCTGGCGGATCACCCGGATGAGGGCTTCCCCGTCCATCTCCGGCATGCGCCAGTCCGTCATCAGGACGTTGGGCTGCACGGCCCGAAGCATGTTCAGGGCCTGGGCGGCGCTCGCCGCCGTTGCCACCCGGCGTACGCCGCCAGCCCGCAGCACATCGGCCACCAGACGACGCGTGCTGGCATGATCATCGACGACCATCACGGAGAGGCCTTCGAAAATCGCCGGAGAGGAGGCCGCAACATTCATCTTGGAGACAGCTTAGAAGGTCGAGCTTTCAGGGTGGTTAGCGCGCATGGATAACGGAGTCTTACCGCCCGTCGCAGGCGGATTTCCCGAGGGGACCATGGGAGAGGACAGGCTGACAGGACCCCTTCAGATCACGGTCCGCAGGCTGATCAGCTCCGGAAAGAAGGGCCGCTCCAGGGCCTTGACCAGATAGGCCACGCCCGATGACCCGCCCGTGCCGCGCTTGTATCCGATGATCCGCTCGACCGTCTTCATGTGGGAGAACCGCCACTGCTGCAGGCGATATTCGATATCCACCAGTTTCTCCCCCAGCTCATAGAGGTCCCACCAGCGGTCCACGTCGCGATAGACCGCCGTCCAGGCCGCCTCGACCTCGACGCTGGCCTCATAGGGTTGGCGAAAGTCCCGGGCCAGATGACCGGCCGGGATGGCGAAGCCCCTTCGCGACAGCAGAGCGATCGCCTCGTCATAGAGGCTGGGCGTCGCCAGCGCCGCTTCCAGCAGGGCATGGGTCTGAGGATCGCTCTCATGCACATCAAGGGTGCGGGCGTTCTTGGCGCCGAGCATGAACTCGATCTGCCGGTACTGGTGCGACTGGAACCCGGAACTGGTGCCCAACGCCGCACGAAAACGGCTGTAGTCGGAGGGGGTCATGGTGGCGAGGATGTCCCATGACTGGATCATCTGGGTCTGGATCCGGCCCACCCGGGTCAGCATCTTGAAGGCCGGCTCCAGATCATCATTACGGATCTGGTCTGCCGCCCCCCGCAGTTCATGCAGGCACAGCTTCATCCACAGCTCACTGGCCTGGTGGATGACGATGAACAGCAATTCGTCATGTTCGCCTGAACGCGGAGACTGGGCGTCCAGCACCTTGTCGAGCTGCAGATACTGGCCATAGCTGAGGGACCGGGAAAGGTCCCAGGCCACGCCGTCATAGATGTCGTCCGTCTCGGTCATGAGGACGGTCTACCCCGGATTGCGGCTTACGTCAGCGCCGAGACGCCACCGCCGCCGGGCGATCCACTCAAGCCGCCCACTTGAATGCCCCTGCGTCGCCCTGCGAGGGTCGGAGAAAATCACGGGAGGACGCCATGACCGATCTAGTGCTGCGCGAGGACCGAGAGGGCGCCGCCATCCTGACCTTGAACCGGCCGGACAAGCTGAACAGTCTCAATGTCGAGCTCTTCCAGGCCCTGGACGCCCATGTCCGGGCCATCGCCGGCCAGACGGAGACTGTGGGCCTTGTCATCCTCAAAGGCGCCGGGCGCTGTTTCTCGGCAGGCCATGACCTGTCCGACATCGCCACGGGCGAGACGCTGCCGGCCCCCCACTACCAGGCCAGCGTCATCGAGCGGTTGGCCGACCTGCCGCAGCCAGTGATCACAGCGGTTCACAGCCATTGCTATACCGGCGCCCTGGAACTGGCCCTGGCCGGCGACATCATCTTCGCCTCCGAAAATGCAAAATTCGGCGACACCCACGCCAAATGGGCCCTGACCCCTGTCTGGGGCCTCAGCCAGCGCCTGCCGCGCCGGGTCGGGACCTACAAGGCGCGTGAAATGATGGTGACCTGCCGGACCTATTCCGGGCGTCAGGCGGAGGCCATGGGCCTGGCCAATATCTGCGTTCCGGACGCCGAATTCGAAACCGGCCTTGCGGCCCTCACCGCCGAGATCCTCGCCAACAGCTGGTTCAGTCACCGGGCCAACAAGCGACTGGTGCGGGAAACCGACGGACTGCCCCTGTCCACCGGCCTGGCCCATGAGGTCTATCGAGGCGAAGGGGTCGGGCCGGACATGTCCGCCCGGATCGCCGCCTTCACCAACAAGACGGCCAAGGTCAGCTAGACCTTCGCCGCCTGGTCCCCAATCCCGCATCCAGCCTAAAAGATCGTCTCATGACCACGCCCGACCGTATCCCCGTCATCATCGCCATCGGTGAAGTCACCGACCGTCCGCAACAGCCGGAACAGGCGCTGGAGCCCGTGGCCCTGATGGCCGAAGCGTTGCGCCGCGCAGACGCGGATGGCGGCGGCGGTCTGCTGGCCGAGATCGACACCCTCAGCCTGGTGGGCCAGATCACCTGGCCCTACGCCAACGCGGTGGGCCGGCTCTGCGAGCTGCTCGAGATCGCGCCCGCCCAGCCGGTCAATGCCAGCATGGGCGGCGAGACGCCCATCCGGCTTCTGCATGAGGCGGCCCTGCGGATCGCCAGCGGCGAGGGCCGCGTCTCGGCCATCGTCGGCGGCGAGTCCATGCATGCCCTTGGCAAGGCGCGAAAGGCCGGAGCGACCCTGGACTGGACCCCGCCGGTCCCCCGCGACCAGGTGCCGCGCCTGGACGGCTCCTGGCTCAAGATCAGCCCGCAGTCCAAGGCCATGGGGGTGGTCAGCCCGACCCAGCTTTATCCGCTCTATGAAAACGCCTGGCAGGCCCATGAAGGCCAGACGCCGGCCGAGGGTCGCAGGGCCGCTGCGGAGCTTTGGTCACTCTACGCCGCGGTCGCCGCCGAAAATCCCTTCGCCTGGATTCGCACAAACCCCACTCCCGCGGAGATTGAAGCCGTTGGCCCCGCCAACCGGATGATCGCCTGGCCCTATCCCAAGCTGATGGTGGCCAACCCGACGGTCAACCAGTCAGCCGCCATCATCGTCACCAGCCTGGAACGGGCCCGGACCGCCGGAATCCCCGACGACCGCCTGGTCTATGTCTGGGGCGGGGCCAAGGCCGCAGAGGTCGATGACTATCTCTATCGCGACCGGTTCGATGGCTCGACCGCCCAGACGGCAGTGCTGGACAAGGCGGTTGAGGTGGCCGGGGGCGACTCCAGGGCCTTCGACCATATCGAGCTCTACAGCTGTTTCCCGGTCGTCCCGAAAATGGCCCTGTCGGCCCTGGGCCTGCCGGCCGACACCACCCCCACCACAGCCGGAGGCATCACCTTCTTTGGCGGGCCGATGAACAACTATATGAGCCACGCCATCTGCGGCATGGTTCGCAAGCTGCGGGAAAATCCTGGCGACATGGGTCTGCTCTATGGCCAGGGCGGCTTCGTCAACAAGCACCATGCGGTGGTGGTCAGCGGCCGTCCGCCTGCCAGTCCGCTGGAGACCGATATCTCCGTCCAGGCCCATGCGGACGAAACCCGGGGTCCGGTTCCGCCCTTGACCAACGACTATCAGGGCCCGGCGACCATCGAGACCTTCACCATCCTCTATGACCGGGAGGGCGAGGTGGACCAGGGTGTCGTGGTGGCCCGGACCCCGGCGGGCGAGCGGCTGCTGGCCAGGGTCGAGCAGACCGACGCGGCCGGGCTCGCTGTCCTGACCCGGCTTGACGCAACGGCCATCGGCGCGGCGGGCATGGTCAAGGCCAACGCCTCGGGCATGCTGCTCTGGACGGCCGCTTGAGGGGAACTCGACTGGCGCCTTGACAAAGATCAGGGCGCCGGAGGCCGGACTGTGCTCTGGTCCTGTCTGCCCGTCCCTCCGCTGCGGAGCGGCGAGCGCCGGAGACTCGCCATGTCCATCCTGACTGCCGCCTGGCCCTGCCGAGCCGCCCTCCTTCTGGGTCTGGTCGCCCTCGCCTCCGCCTGCGCCCCGGCCGCGCCGGTCAGGGAGGCGGTCTTTTCACCGCCTTCGACGATCCCGCCGTCACTCGAGAGGGGCCTGAGCCTGGCCAGCCGGGAATGCTCCCGTTGCCATTCCATCGCCGCGACCGGCGAAAGCCCTGCCCCCATGGCGCCGCCGTTCCGGGATCTGGCGGCGACCCTGTCAGGTCCGGCCCTGGAACACCGGCTGCTGATGACCTCGGAACTTGGCCATTACGAAATGCGGCCTGCCGGCCTGGAAGGCGCTGATCTCCGCGACCTGGCCGCCTATGTCGACAGCCTTGGCTGAGCCGCCCTCGCCGGGAGAGAATTCCGGAACCGGCGAGGCCCCTACCCTGCCGCCGTCGCCACCAGCCGCGCATAGAAGGTCGTCATTCGGCTGAGGTTTTCCAGGGTCATCTTCTCATTGGTGCCATGGATCATGCCCAGGTCCTTGACCGAGGCGACCAGGGGCTGGAAGCGGTAGATGTCGCTGGCGATCGGGGTCATGTAGCGGCTGTCCGTGCCGGCCGTGACCAGGCCAGGAGCCACAGGCACCGTCCCTCCGTCCGAGGCCAGGGCCGCGACAAGCTTCCATCCGTCCGATTCCGTGGAGGACACCGGCGAAGGGCTGTTGGGCGGCCGGTCCCAGTCCATCACCACATTCAGGCCCCGGGTCACCTGCCGGGCCCGGGCGATCACCTCGTCCGGAGTCTGTCCCGGGGCGATGCGGTAGTTGATCCAGGCCGTGGCGTCCTGCGGCAGGACATTTTCCTTGGGGCTGCCCTTCAGCATGGTCGGGGCGATGGTCGTGTGCAGGGTGGCGGCGCCGGCCGGGGTGGCGCCGATCTGGCTCACCAGCAGGGGGCCGAACAACCATTCATTGGCCGCCGCCATCCGCACGACAAACGAGGCCTCGGGCGCGATGGCCCTGACCATCTGGGCGCCCGGCCCCTGGAATTTCATGGGAAAGGCGTTGTCGGTGATCGCCGTGATCGCCCGGGCCAGGACCTGGACACCGGTTTCCTTCGGCGGGGCGGAGGAATGGCCGCCGGTCGCCGGGGCCGTGACCCTCAGGGTCGCATAGCCCTTTTCGGCAATACCGACGATGGCCACCGGCCGACCCAGCAGCGGGAAGTCCGCCACGGTCGCCATGCCCTCATCCAGGACGAAATAGGCCTGGACTCCGCGCGATTTCAAAAGGTCGGCCGCCGCCCGGGCGCCGGAACCGCCAGCCTCCTCGTCATGGCCGGACACGATGATGACCGTCCGGCGGGGCTTGAAGCCAGCCTTCGCAAGAGCCTCCACCCCTTCGAACAGGGTGACAAGGCTGCCCTTGTCATCGACCGAGCCACGGCCCCAGACCGCGCCATCGGCAATAACCCCGTCAAAGGCCGGGTGGGTCCAGTCCTTTTCAGAGCCCGGGGTGATCGGCACCACATCCTGGTGGGCCATCAGGACCACAGGCTTCAGGGCCGGGTCAGAGCCGGTCCAGCTATAGACCAGGGTGTGGCCGGCCACGATGTCCCGCTTCAGAACCGCATGGCTGGCGGGATAGGTGGCGGCCAGCCAGTCATGCAACCGCTCCCATTCGGCCCACTGGTTCTCGGCCTTGTCCTGGTGGCTGATGGTGCGGATCTGGATGGCCTGGGACAGGTGCACCGCTGCAGCGGCCTGATCGATGACCGGGGCCGGCGCCAGCTTCACTGCGGCCAGATCGACGGCCGCCGGGGCGCGATAGGTGAGGGTGCGAAACAGGACGACGCCCACAAGCAGGACCACAAGGGCGCCGATCCCCAATCCCAGCCTGGCCAACAGCTTCATGGCAAGATCCTCCCCGATCCTTGATGTCCCGGGACAGTAGAGGGCCGACCCTCGCCTCTGCAACCACGTCGGACAGAGGCGGTGGGGACAGGCGCGACAGAGCTGCCTTTTTCCGGGCGATAGCGGCGGTGGCGAGGCCTGGCCCCTTCGCCGCCTTGACTCCCCGCCGCGGCTCAAGCACCTACGGGTAGCTCTCGCGGGAGACATCGGGATTCTTCATCCCGAGGCCGAAGGCGCAACCGCCCCGGAAACGCTCAGGCAAAAGGACCGCGCGAGCCTAGAAACGCTGGAAAGAGCCGCGGCATGCGGTTCGCCGAAGGAGCAAGGACCCCTGGCCATTGGCCGGCCCGGTTCGAAATCTCTCAGGCCCAAGGACAGCGGGGGCGAAACGACCGGCATGTCGCCGGGCGTGACGCGATGACCCCGTGGAGCCGACAGCGTGAGCGACAAAGCCCTCAAGACGACCCCGCTCCACCAGGCCCATCTGGAGGCCGGCGCCCGCATGGTGCCCTTCGCCGGCTATTCCATGCCGGTGCAGTACAGCGACGGGGTGCTGAAGGAGCATCTCTGGACCCGGGCCCATGCCGGTCTGTTCGATGTCAGCCATATGGGCCAGGCCCGGCTGCGGGGCGTATCGCCCCTTTCAGCCTTCGAGGATGTCACGCCGGGTGACTTCATCGGCCTTGCCCCTGGAAAGCAGCGCTACAGCCTGCTGCTCAACAACTAGGGCGGAATTGTCGATGACCTGATGGGCGCCCGTCCGGACGGGGATGGCCTGTTCGTGGTGGTCAATGGCGCCTGCAAGGACGGCGATTTCGCCTTCATCGACGACGAACTGGCAGGACAGGTGAAGATCGAACGGCTGGAGGACCGCGCCCTGCTGGCCCTGCAGGGGCCGGACGCCGCCACCGCCCTGGCCGCCCATGCGCCGGACATCGCCGGAATGGTCTTCATGGAATGCCGGAGCATGACGGCCTTCGGCCAGGACGCCATCATTTCCCGTTCCGGCTATACCGGCGAGGACGGGTTCGAGATCTCGGTTCCTGCAGAGGCGGCCCGGTCCGTCTGGGACAGCCTTCTGGCCGATTCCCGGGTGAAGCCGGTGGGCCTGGGGGCCCGGGATTCCCTCCGCCTGGAAGCCGGGCTGCCGCTCTATGGCCATGACATCGACGGAACCACCAGCCCCGTCGAGGCGGCCCTGACCTTTGCCGTGGCCCGCAAGCGCCGCGACGCCGGGGACTTCCCGGGGGCGGCCAGGATCACCCGCGAGCTGGCGGAAGGTCCGTCTCGCCTGCGGGTCGGACTGCGCATCCTCGAAGGCGCCCCGGCGCGGGAGGGCGCCGACATCGCTGACGGAAACGGGGCGGTGATTGGCCGGGTCACCAGCGGCGGCTTTGCCCCGTCCCTCGGCTGCGCCATCGCCATGGGATACGTCCCGCCCGCCCATGCCGCCGTCGGAACCCGCCTCAACGTCCTGGTCCGTGGCAGGGCCGGCGCCGCCGAGGTCGTGGCCATGCCCTTTGTTCCCCATCGCTATGTCCGCAAGCCCTGAGCCAGGAGAGCCCCATGCGTTTCACCAAGGATCATGAGTGGGTCGTCGTCGAGGACGGCGTGGCCACGGTCGGTATCACCGCCTATGCAGCCGAACAGCTGGGCGATGTGGTGTTTGTCGAAACCCCCGATGTCGGCAAGACCGTCGCCCAGGGCGAGGGCTTCGCCGTGGTCGAAAGCGTCAAGGCCGCCAGCGATGTCTATGCCCCGGTCTCCGGCGAGGTGGTCGAGACCAATGCCGGCCTGGGAGACTCGCCAGAAACCGTCAACGCCGATCCCGAACAGGGCGGCTGGTTCGCCCGGGTCCGGTTGAGCGACCCCGCCCAGGTCGAGGCCCTGATGGACCGGGCCGCCTATGACGCCTATCTGGGGACCCTCTGAAACCATGCGCTACCTGCCCCTGACTGCTGATGATCGCCACCAGATGCTGGCCGTGATCGGCGCCGAAAGCATCGACGCCCTGTTTGTCGATGTGCCTGCTTCGGCCGTGTTGCCGGGCCCGGTGGACCTGCCACGGGTGGCCGGCGAGATAGAGGTCGAGCGCGAGTTGTCCGCCCTGGCGGCGCGCAACAGGGCCGCTGGCTCAGGGCCGTTCTTTTGTGGCGCGGGCGCCTATCGCCACCATGTGCCGGCCACGGTGGACCATATCATCCAGAGGTCGGAGTTTCTGACCAGCTACACCCCCTATCAGCCGGAGATCGCCCAGGGCACCCTTCAGGTGCTGTTCGAGTTCCAGACCCAGGTCGCCGCCCTGACCGGGATGGAGGTGGCCAACGCCTCCCTCTATGACGGCTCGACCGCCGCCGCCGAGGCGGTGATGATGGCCAGCCGGGTCACCCGGCGCGGCCACGCGATCCTGTCCGGAGGCGTTCACCCCCACTATGTCCGCACCATTGAGACGCTGGCCCATGTCGCCGGGGTGACGACCGAGCGCCTGGCCCCCGCCGTGGACGCCGAGGATGCGGTGATCGCCCGGATCACCCCCCAGACCGCCTGTGTCGTGGTCCAGACCCCCAACATCTTTGGAACCGCCACCGATGTTTCGAAGATTGCCCAGGCCGCCCACGCCGCCGGGGCTCTGCTGATCGTGGTGACCACCGAGGCCGTGTCCTATGGCCTGCTGAAGTCGCCCGGCGACATGGGCGCCGACATCGCCGTTGCAGAAGGCCAGTCCATCGGCAACGCCCTGAACTTCGGGGGGCCCTATGTCGGGCTGTTCGCCTGCCGGGAAAAGCTGGTGCGCCAGGCGCCGGGCCGTCTTTGCGGCGAGACCGTCGACGCCGATGGCCGCCGGGGCTTTGTGCTGACCCTGTCGACCCGGGAGCAGCATATCCGGCGGGACAAGGCCACCTCCAACATCTGCACCAATTCCGGACTCTGCGCCCTGGCCTTCAGCATCCACATGTCGCTGCTGGGAGAACAGGGCCTGCGCCGTCTGGCCCTGCTCAACCACCAGCAGGCCCTGCGCACCCGCGACGCCCTGGCCAGCGTGCCCGGGGTCGAGATCCTGACCCGCCGGTTCTTCAACGAGTTCGCCGTGCGGCTGCCGGTTCCCGCCGCCGAGGCCGTCGAGGCCCTGGCCCGGCGCGGCGTCCTGGCCGGCGTGCCCTACAGCCGGCTGGCCCCGGAGGCAGGGCTCGAAGATGTCCTGCTGGTCTGCGCGACCGAGACCGTGACCGACGACGACATCAACGCCTTCCGGCTGGCCCTGACCGAGGTTCTGTCATGAGCATGAACAGCGTGGGACGCCCCACCGCCCCCAACAGCGACGCCGGAACCGGGGCCTTCGCCTCCCTGACGGGCGGCCGCGGCCTGTTGCAGGATGAGGCGCTGATCTTCGAGCGGGACGGCTGGTTCAAGACCGGGGTTGATCTGCCCGAGCCTGACCTGCCGGCAGACGATCTTGGCGATCTGGTGCGGCAGGAGGCCATAGGCCTGCCTGGCCTCTCCGAGCCCGAGGCCATGCGCCACTATGTGCGGCTCAGCCAGAAGAACCACGCCATCGACCTTGCGCTCTATCCGCTGGGCAGTTGCACCATGAAACATAACCCCCGGCTCAACGAGAAGCTGGCGCGGTTGCCGGGCTTTGCCGACATCCACCCCCTGCAGCCGCAGTCGACGGTTCCAGGGGCGCTGGAACTGATGGATCGCCTGGCCCATTGGTTGAAGACCCTCACCGGCATGCCGGCCGTGGCCCTGACCCCCAAGGCCGGCGCCCATGGCGAACTCTGCGGCATCCTGGCCATCCGGGCGGCCCATGAAGCCCGGGGCGACGCCGCCCGCAAGGTGGTGCTGGTTCCGACCAGCGCCCATGGCACCAATCCGGCGACCGCCGCCTTTGTCGGCTATACGGTCCGCGAAATCGCCCAGACCTCAGACGGCCGGGTCGATCTGGCCGATCTGGAGGCAAGGCTGGGCCCGGATGTGGCGGCCATCATGGTCACCAATCCCAATACCTGCGGGCTGTTCGAGCGGGACATCGTCGAGATCGCCCGGCTGACCCATGCGGCGGGGGCGTTCTTCTACTGCGATGGGGCCAATTTCAACGCCATCGTCGGCCGGGTGCGGCCGGGCGACCTGGGCGTCGACGCCATGCATATCAACCTGCACAAGACCTTCTCCACGCCCCATGGCGGCGGCGGTCCGGGCGCAGGTCCCGTAGTGCTCAGTGAAGCCCTGGCCCCGTTCGCGCCGGCCCCCTGGCTGGTCCATGGCCCGGACGGACTGGCCCTGACCGAACATGAGACGGCGGAAGCGGGCCGCGCCTTTGGCCGGATGAGCGCCTTCCATGGCCAGATGGGCATGTTTGTCCGGGCCTATGCCTATATGCGCAGCCACGGGGCCGACGGCCTGCGGCAAGTGGCCGAGGACGCCGTCCTCAACGCCAACTATCTGAAGGCCCGGCTTTCAGACGTTATGAGCCCGGCCTTCCCCGACGGGCCCTGCATGCATGAGGCGCTGTTCGACGATAGTTGGCTTGAAGGGACCGGGGTCACCACCCTCGACTTCGCCAAGGCCATGATCGACGAGGGCTTCCACCCCATGACCATGTATTTCCCCCTGGTCGTTCACGGCGCCATGCTGATCGAGCCAACGGAGACCGAATCCCGCCAGGAACTGGACCGGTTCGTGGAGGCCCTGCGCGCCCTGGCCGGGGCGGTCCGGGCGGGCGACGTCGAGCGGTTCCGGGGCGCGCCCCATCTTGCCCCCCTCCGCCGGCTCGACGAGACCCTGGCGGCCCGCAAACCGCGTCTCCGCTGGCGCCCGGAGGCAGTCCAGACCCTCGCAGCGGAGTGACCAATATACAACTCTGTAACCCTTTGGATTAAACCTTCGTCATAGGGTTGGAGGCTATCTTCCCTTTGCCCGCAGGCAGCGCCATATCGCGAAGACTGCGGAACCGGGTCGGCCGGGATCGCGTTAGGCCATTATCATGCATGCGCCCCCCGCCCGCCCGCCCCTGGCCAGTCCTCCGGCGACGCATTCGCCGCTAGCCGGGTCGTCCTCGACACAGGGTGGTCTGGGGCGTCAGTTGACCCGCGTCCTGATGATCGGCCTGGGGGTGTTTGTGGTGCTGCTCGGCGTTCTGATCGCGCCCCTGCCGGGCCCCATGGGCGTGCCGGTCATGGTGGTGGGTCTGATCCTCATCCTGCGCAGCAGCTACGCCACCCGCCGCTGGTTTGTCCTGGCCCAGCGCCGCTGGCCCAGGACCCTGACGCCCATCCGGCGTCTTCTGGGCCGCAATCCGCCCTTCGCCCAGGTCCTCTGGCAGCAGGTCCTGCGTATCGAGCGGGTGGTGACCAGCAAGGGCAACCGCGTCGTGGCCCGGCTGCGCAAGAAGCTGAAGCCCGCCTGGCGCCGCCGGTCAGCCTACCAGCCTGCGTGATCCGGCCAGTCGGTCGAGACCTGCCCGGCTGGTCTATTCCGAAATGATTTCCCGGTAGGCGCGGCCGATGACGAAAGCGGTGACCTGGGCGGTTGCCTGTTCATCGGGCCGTGCCAGGCCAAGGGCGGCCGCCAGCCTGGGGATGGCGTCGGAATAGAGTTCCTCGCCCTTTCCATCGCCGATCGCCGAGACGGACCAGATTCTCAGCCGGTCGCGATCCTCGTCGGTCAGACCGTACCAAGCCGTTTCCACGGCATAGGCCCGGCCCAGGCGCTGGCTCCAATAGGCCCCGGCCCCAAGCTCCAGCACCCGGGCGACCAGCAACGGCCGGATGACCGGAACCTGGATGGGGGGTATCTCGCAAACCCGGGCGAGGCTGGCTTCAAGCGGCTCGGCAAGGGCCATCTGATAGGGACTGGCCGGCGCAGACCGATAGGTCTGCAGCCAGGTCTGGCTCTGGGTTTCCGGCACATGGTCCCAAAGGCAGTCCGCATCCACAGCCCAGGCGGAACCCCCGACCAGCAGGGCTCCCATCAGGATCGGCAGGCCGAATGTCAGGCGCATGGAGGCTGCCTCCAGGAGCACATACAGAAACGGGCCGGTCCCGAAGAACCGACCCGCAATCTTGTTTCAAGAAGGGACTTGGTCGACAAGGCCCCCGGCCGGATCGGCGCGGAACCAACCGTGGACTACTGCAGCCGGCCGGCCAGTTGCGCGATGGCGGCGTCGATAGCCGGGTCGGACTTGGCTGAGGCCAGACGGGCGGCGAGGACCCGTTCAGCGGCCTGGGTCGCCAGATCGGCGGCTGCCGACTTGACGTCAGCCGCGGCCTGGGCCTCGGCGGAAGCGATCTTCCGCTCGGCCAGGGCCGTGCGGCGGGTGATCTGCTCTTCGAGCTTGGCCTGGGCGTCAGCCGCCATGCGGACAGCGTCGGCTTCGGCGGCGGCCAGCATCGCGGCGGCCTGTTTCTCGGCGTCTTCCCGCTGTGTGCGGATATCCGCCAGCATGGCCTCGGCCTCAGCTCGCAGGCGGGCGGCCTCGTCCAGGTCGGTCTGGATCTGCGCACTCTTGGCGTCGAGAATGGCTGCGAGCTTCTTGGGCACGCCGACATAGACGACGATGGCCAGGAAGGCGATCAGGCCGGCGGCGACCCAGGCTTCAGCCTCGGCCGGGTTCAGAAATGCGGGCATCAGTGCGCGGCTCCCTGGGCGGCGGCGACCGCAGCGTCAACGTCCTTGGCAGGCGCCGCAGCGCCCGTCAGTTTCTCGATGATCGCCGCAGCCGTTTCAGCAGCGATGCCGCTGACCTGGCTCATGGCGGCGTCGCGGGACGCCCGGATGCGGGTTTCTGCCTCGGCCATGCGCTCGGCGAGCTTGGCGCCCTCCTCGGCCTGGCGTGCGGCAGTCTTGGCGGCGGCGGCGGCCTTGGCCTCGGCAGCGACCCTGTGAGAGGCCGCACGCGCTTCGGCCAGATCGGCCTGAGCGGCGCGGGTCTGGTCAGCCGCTTCGGCCTGGACCCGGCGAGCTGCTTCCAGCGCACCGGCGATGGTCGAGGCCCGCTCGTCGATCACGCCCCGGATGCGCGGGGCGAAGACCCGTGACACCAGTACGTACAGGATGACGAAAAGCACCAGCAGCCAGGCGATCTGGCCGCCCCAGTGCTGGAACTCGAACTGAGGCAGACCGCCGGAGCCATGGGCTTCGGTGGTCGCATGCGTTTCGCCCGCCGCTACGGCGTGCTCGGAAGATCCGGCCATACCAACCCGTCCAAAATCGTAGAGGCAATATCACTGATGCAATCTGACCGGGGCGACGCCGGAGTCCGGCGCCGCCGCGGATCAGATGCGGCTTAGGCCGAGTAGATCAGGATGCCGAGCACGAAGGCCAGGATGCCGAGGGCTTCGGCCAGGGCCGCGCCGACGAACAGGTTGCCGATCTGGCTGGCGGCGGCCGAAGGATTGCGCAGGGCGCCGGCGAGGAAGTTGCCGAAGATGTTGCCCACGCCGATACCGGCGCCGATCATGCCCAGGGTCGCGAGACCCGCGCCGATGAGCTTTGCGGCTTCTGGTTCCATAACAGTCTAGTCCTAGCTTTGTTGAAGGGAGATCGGTTGAAAGCGGGTCCCGGCCCTAGTGGCCGTGACCGAGATTGACCACATCATTCAGATAGATGCAGGTCAGAACAGCGAAGACGAAGGCCTGGAGGAAAGCCACCAGGAATTCCAGAGCGGTCAGGGCCGTCACCATGCCGAACGACATGATGGCCACCGGCACGCCAAGCCAGCCAAGGCCGCCCACCGCCGCCACGGCGACAAAGCCGGCGAACACCTTGAGCGCCACATGGCCGCCCATCATGTTGCCGAACAGACGCAGGGTGAGGGTCACCGGCCGCAGCAGGAACGAGACAAACTCGATCAGCACGATGACCGGCAGCAGCACCCAGGGAACGCCCGACGGGACGAACAGCTTGAAGAAGCCGAGGCCATGCTTGGCGAAACCGATCACCAGCACCACCCCGATGGTCAGGGCGCCGAAGGTCGCCGTCACGGCGATCTGGGACGTGGCGGTGAAGACCAGGAACAGGCCAAGGAAATTCATGGCCAGCACCAGGGTGAAGACCGTGAAGACGAAGGGGAAATAATGACGGCCCTCATGGCCGATAATGGATTCGGTCAGGTTGTCGATCAGTCCGAACAGCTGCTCGCCCACGGACTGCAGCCGGCCCGGGACGACCTGCGGCCGGGCGGTGACCAGGGCAAGGAAGCCAACGATCACGGCGAACGCCAGGGTCATGGCCACATGCGAATTGGTGATGGCCAGGTCGACCAGGCCCAGGCCCGGCACGGTGACGTCCGGAAGCTCGACGAGCTTCTGGATCTGGAACTGATGTAACGGATCGGCCATCGGGCCTTTCGCTCCTTAAACTTCGCCTTCGACGCCGGCCACTGCATCCGGGACGACTGTGGTCCGGCGACCTGCGGCTGACGCCGCCTGTTCTGCCTGGGCCTGAGCCATCAGCCGGTTGGCTGTTCGCCGCGCCAAAAATATTGACAGGACAAAGCCCAGAAGGACCCCGCCTATCATGCCCCAGGGCTCTGTTCCGGCGAACCGGTCCACGATGGCCCCGACCGCCAGACCGATGAGCACGCCGCCCAGCAGTTCAGCGATGATCCGGTAGGCCTGGCCCACCGCCGCTTCGCCCGCCGCCGGATTCGGCGCCTTGACGGCCCGCGCCTCGAGAGCAGCGGCCCGTTCGTCGAGGCGTTTGAGCGCCTCTTCGCGCGTTTCGTCTGCCATGGGCAAGGAACCGACTAGCTTTGCAAAGGGCCCGGAAGTCACCTTCCGGACCCGGCTTGATCGGCGCGGAACCTATAGACCGCGCTGCAGTGCGTCAAGGCTGGTTCGACGCTATTTAACCGGCTGAAAAGGTTGATGTTTTGAGAGATGGAGCCAGCCGTGCCGCCGGTTCGCGCCAGACAGGGGCCGAGTGGACGGGCAAGCGCCGTCGCCTGCCCGTCGGACTTTGCCGGGAATCGCCGGCGGGCCGCAAGCGGCAACGAAACAGCCCTGGCCCCCGGCTCAGAAATAGCCCTCGCGCTTCTTCTGTTCCAGCGAACCGCCGTCCTCGTTATCGCCAATGCGGCCCTGGCGTTCGGAGTTGGCCGAAAACAGCGTCTCTCGGACCACGGACAGAAGGTCGGTGGCGTCGGACTCCACCGCCGCCGTGACCGGCCAGCATCCCAGGGTGCGGAACCTGACGCGGCGCTCGACCGTCGTCTCGCCGGTCAGAAACCGCATCCGGGCCGGATCATCGACCACCAGCAGGGCGCCTCCACGCTCGACGACCGGGCGTGGCTCGGCGAAATAGAGGGGGGCGAGCGGGATTCGCCGGAACAGGGCGTAGCTCCAGATGTCGGTCTCGGTCCAGTTGGACAGGGGAAACACCCGAACCGATTGCCTGGGCCCCAGACGGGCATTGTAGAGGTTCCAGAGTTCGGGCCGCTGTTGCTTTGGGTCCCAGACATGCCCCTGGCTGCGGACCGAGAAGACCCTCTCCTTGGCCCGGGACTTTTCCTCATCCCGGCGGGCCCCGCCAAAGATCACATCATGGTTGCCCAGATCCAGGGCCGCCTTCAGGGGTTCGGTGCGCATCGCCCAGGTGTAGCGATCCCCGTGGTCGAAGGGGTTGAGACCTGCGGCCCGCCCCTCCTCATTGGCATGAACGACCAGGTCAAAGCCGTTCTCCCGAGCAAAGCCGTCGCGGAAGTCCAGAAGTGACTGAAACTCCCAGGTTGAGTCTATGTGCAGGAGGGGAAAGGGCGGTCGGGCGGGATAGAAGGCCCGCATGGCCACATGGCCCATCACTGTGCTGTCCTTGCCGGCGGAAAAGAGCATGACAGGATTGCGGGCCTCGGCCACGGCTTCGCGCAGGATATGGATGGCCTCGGCCTCTATCCGTTCCAGATGCGAGATCCGCCCGGGGGTGGTGGCGGCCGGAAGATGATTGAAAGTCATGGGTCAGGCCGCCAGTTCAGGGCGATTGACGCCTGCATGGGTTCGAGGACAGGGCTCCCAGCAAAGATCACCTGAATAGCGCCAGGCCATATGGCCCGCGTCATCCAGCGCAAAGAGGTGAAGCCAGCGATTGTCGAACAGGGCCCGCACGCCCGGATGACGCTCGAGAATGTCGGTCATGGCCTCCCGCGGGGCCTCGATACAGACGCTGAGGCGCAGGGGCAGATGGATCAGATCCTGGCCGTCATGCACTGATTGCCAGGGCAATCCAGCCCTGAGCGGACCGCCGTTGCCCTCCACCACCCCGACGCCGCCAATGACATTGTGGAGCAGCTTGTTGCCGCCGCCGAACAGCCGCGGCGCGACGGCGGACCCGTAATATTGCAGGCTGATCCAGCTGGCCACGACGACGGGCGCCGTCATGATCAGCTCAAGAACCTTGAACCCTGCGTCCTGGCGCCAGTCATAGTCATGCAGAAAGGCCTGACCGCGCAGGGATTTCCCCGCCGTACGCTGGCGCGGCGCCGCGATAAAGGCCCGGCATCCGGCCAGGGCCCATTCGGGCCGAGTCTGGGCCCAGTCGCGGCTGCGCTGGATCACGCCGCCCCGGCCTGTCGACTCGGGAAGCCGCAGGGCCCGTTCCCCTCGGGCCACGGTTCCGGCGGCGGCCAGCCAGGCGCTGGCCTGTCGAAGGTCATCGCCATGGTCCGGCGCAGGATGATCGGCGTCGTAGAGATGGACGGAGTCGGTGGTGGTGTCGTGAAGGGCCGCGACGAAAATCGTGGCCTTGGGGATGACGATGTCGCGGTCCAGCAGGCCGGCCCGCACCAGCCCGTCATTGAGCAGTCCCGCCAGGAGCCGGGCGTTGACCTCGCCGCTATAGCCGCCGCAGGCGCCACAATGGAGGCCACTGGCGTGGGGATTGTTGACCACATTGGCGCCATGCCCGACCAGCAGAACGAGGGGCGCGAAATCCCGGGTGAGGGACATGGCCCGAAGGATGGTCTCCGCCATGCCGATCCTGTCGGCCAGGGCGAGGTCCGGATCGGGATGCGGGGCGGGATCGTCCGGCGCCTGGCCGCCGGTCAGGCCGAGGGCGTCGCGGGCCAGTTTCGCCACATAGACCGGCCCGGCCGCCTCGACAAAGGCGAAGGAAGAGACTGCGGCCAGCTTGAAGCGGCCCCAGGCCCGGCTGGCCCGGGCCTTGAATCGGGCCATCTGGTCCGCGGAGGCGTCGGCGTCCGATCCGGAACGGGAAGTGAGCCCCGGATTCAGCAGCACCGGCAGCCGGTGTTCGGCGACATCCGAGGCGAACCGGCGATGAGCGGCGGTCAGACCAAAGAAGCCGGCAAATCCCAGGGTCTGGATGTCGGGCGACAGGGACTCCAGGGCGCGCCGGAAGACCTCCGACCGGACATCGATACAGAAGGCGGCCTGCAGCCGCAGGTTTCCGCGCGGGCGGCCGGGGCCGGCGACGCCCAGGACAACGGCCAGGTCTCGCTGGGCCGACCGATCGAAGGCTTCCTGCAGCACCGCGTCGATCTGGAGCCCGATCCCCGGAACCAGCGGGCTGCGGTGGGCGGCGAGGGTGTTGCTCCAGGCGCCCTGGATCTGAGCCTGGTACTGAGCCAGAAGGGCTGCCTCCCACATCAGCCGGATCGTCAGAAAATCGGTCAGGGTCGAGTCGGATCCGCCGGCCAGCCCGGCCTGCCAGCTCCGGTAACGGGCCAGCTGCGCCCATCCGCCCAGGGTGATGAGCAGGCTGTGGAAATAGGTCTCCAGGGCGCCCGGATCGACGTCCAGGCCCTGGACGGATCTCAGCAGGGCCTCTTGCGCGGTTTCCGGCGCCTCGGCGACGAAGGCGGCGAAGTTCCGCAGCCCGGCGATTTCGGGCGTCAGATCATGGGTGGCCACGGCCCGCCATGCAGAAAAGGCCGAACGCCCCCGAGGGGCCGCCCAGAGGGCCTGGCCCTCGTCAAAATAGCTGCCGGCCCAGGCGCCGATGCGTTCGGCGATGATCGCGGGCCAGTCGATACCGGAAACCCTGGCGGCCAGATCGGCGACGGTCGGCAAGGCCTCCGGCGGATCACTGGATTCCCATAGGGCCGCCTTGAACTGGGCAAGACTCCAGAGATTGAGGGGCGGACCGGCTGCGGCCTGGGCGTCCTGCAGGTCCTGGTCGGTGATGGCGCCGGCGGCCATGCGTTGAAGGTACCAGGCGCGCGGCAGGGTCACCGACGCACCCGCCACCCGGGCCAGAAGCGCACCCGTCCTGGCAAGTCCAAGATCGGCCTGACCCAGATAGGGATTTACAGCCACGCTGGAGGCTAGGGGCCAGACGGGCGGCACCGCATTGGCTGCCCTTTCCGCGGCAGCCCGGACGGCGGCCTGGATGGCGCCGGCGGAGTCAGGGAAGGGAGGAACCCGGGAAGGATGCATGGTCGTCGGCTCCTGCTGGATCATGACGGCCTCCGCAGCGCCCAGCCGCCCAGCAGGCGGTCAAACAGCGCATTGGCGTAGAGGCCATTGGAGAGATGGACGCGCAGCCCTGCTGCGGCCGGGTGATAGGCCCAGAGGGGGAACATGGCCTGGGCCACGGCGACCAGGCCAAAACTGGCCACGGCCAGGGCGATCATCGCCCATTCCAGCGGACCGGGGACCGGGGCCGGCGGCAGCACCCCGGCCGTCAGCCAGAGGGCCAGGCCGTGCAGGGTGAAATAGCCCACAGAGGCGGCCAGGGCATAGACCGCCAGCCTGCGGGTCAGGACCCTTGGCGCGGCGTCGGCCAGGCCCTGGGCCAGCAGATAGGCCACGCCGAAGATAAGGATGGCGCCCAGGGCGATGGTCTGGGGCGATTTGTGGATCAGACCGAACCCGGCGCCGATGACAGCATAGACGGCCAGGGCGGCCAGGAAGGCCCGCCCCACAGCCCGGGCGTCAGGAACCGCCACAGGGCCGGGTCGCCGGGCGGCGGCGATCTGCTCGACCGCCCCGCCAGAGGCCAGGAAGGCATGGGCCTTGTAGAGGGAATGGGCGACGATATGGAGCAGGGCCAGGGGAAACAGGGCCAGGCCGCACTGCATGATCATGAAGCCCATCTGGGCGACCGTCGACCAGGCCAGGGAGGTCTTGACGGCCGGCTGGGTCAGCATCACCAGCCCGCCGAACAGAGCCGTCACCCCGCCGACCATGACCAGCACCGCCATGACCCCGGGCGACAGCAGCATGACATCGGCCAGACGGATCAGGACAAAACCCCCGGCATTGATGACCCCGGCATGAAGCAGGGCCGACACCGGGGTCGGCGCCTCCATGACCTCGGTCAGCCAGCCATGCAGGGGAAACTGCGCCGACTTCAGCAGGGCCGCGACCGCCAGAAGGCCGGCGGCCAGCATGGCGGGAAGGCCACCCTGCCCGGCCCTGGCGGCGTCCAGCAGGGTTGCGATATCGCCCGTGCCATAGGCCAGGAACAACAGGGCGGCGGCGGCGATCATGGCCAGGTCCGACGCCCGGGCCGTGACGAACTTCTTGCGGGCGGCCCGCTGCGCCGCGATGCGCTCCGGATAGAAGAGCAGCAGGCGATGCAGGCCGGCGCTGGTGGCCATCCAGGCCAGGACCAGCTGGACAAGATTGCCCGAGGTCACCAGCAGCATGACCATGGCCAGAGTGAAGCAGAGCCAGGCCAGGAAGGGGCCGCGACGGGCCTCGCCCTGCAGATAGACCGCTGCGTAACGCACCACGACCCAGCCGATGGCGCTGACCAGGGTCAGCATCACGGCGCTGACCACGTCCAGCCGGACTGAAAGACCCAAACCTTCCAGAGTAAAGAATCGAAGGGTCAGGATCTCGGCGGTGGCCGGACCCGCGATGACCAGAATTGCGGCGCAGGCCAGGGCGACCAGACCGGCCAGAAACGCCAGGCCCTCGACAAGGCGCGCAGTCAGGACGCCCCGTCCGGAAGGAGCCGCAGCCAGGCCGGCGGCGGCCAGAAGCAGCAATGGCGCGACGACGGTCAGCAGTTGGAATGGCAAGATCGATCCCCCGCAACGGGCCCAAGGGCGGCCCCGGGGGAGCGGTAGACAATCAGCGCTCTGCTAAAAAATTCATTGTTCAGCGCCTATCGTTCTGTTTTTAAGAACGACATGAATGGCCTGAACTATAATCACCTGCGCTATTTCTGGGCTGTGGCCCGGGACGGCAACCTGACCCGGACGGCCGAGCGGCTTAACGTCTCGCAGTCGGCCCTGTCGATCCAGATCCGCAAACTCGAGGACAGGCTGGGCCATGCCCTGTTCGAGCGCCGGGGCCGCCAACTGCATCTCACCGAGGCCGGCCGCATCGCCCTGGACCATGCCGAGGCCATCTTCGCCACAGGGGACGAGCTGCTGGGCACCCTGCGCGAGACCGGCGCGGCCCGCCAGGCCCTGCGGATCGGCGCCCTGGCGACCCTGTCCCGGAACTTCCAGCTCAGCTTCCTTCAGCCGGTCCTGGGCCGCAGCGACATCGAGGTCATCCTCCGATCCGGCAGCGCCGCGGACCTGCTGGGCGGGCTGCAATCGCTTGCCCTGGACGTGGTCCTGACCAACCAGGCGCCGCCGACCGACTCCGTGACCCCCTTCATCACCCACAAGCTGTCCGAACAGCCGGTGAGCCTGATCGGCGTGCCAGGCCGGCTGGACGGCGCCCGGGACGTGGTGCAACTGCTCGGCAGCCATCCGGTCATCCTGCCCACCGCCGCCAGCAGCGTGCGCACAGGCTTTGACGCCCTGACCAGCCGCCTGTCCATCCGGCCCCAGATCGCCGCCGAGGTGGACGACATGGCCATGATGCGACTTCTGGTCCGGGAGGGATTCGCCCTGGCCGTCCTGCCGCCGATCGTTGTGAGGGACGAACTGGCCTCCGGCGCCCTGGTGGAGGCCGACGAACTGCCGGGGCTGACGGAGACCTTCTTCGCCGTGACCATAGAGCGCCGCTTCCCCAACCGCACCGCCCAGACCCTGATCGCCACCGCCCGGACGAGGCAGCAAGCGGCGGCAGGTCCGGCCAGAGGGGGGTGATTGACGCTGGAAACCCACAGGGTTGACGCAGGGCGCCCGGCTGCAGCGTCAGGCTTTCGGTTACGCTGCGCCGGGCCCGGAAAACTGCAGCGCCGCCGCCAGATCGCGGGACCCGCCCACCCCCTTGGGAAGCCCGCTCCCCTGGGAAGAAGCAGCGATCCCGCGAGGCAAAAACGGCGCGCTGAACACGGCGGCGGGGGATTTCAGACCCGAACGGCGGCCACGGGCCTGCGTGCCGAATAGGGCAGGGCTGCGCCGTACCCGAAGCGTATCACGATGTCCGGGCGGCGCCCCGGAAGGGCGAGCAGCGACGCCAGCTGCGGCCGCAGATCTGCGACCTCAACAGGCTGGTTCATGAAGGCCTGTTTCAGGCCCAGCGCCGTCGCCTGAAGGGCAAAGCGCTGGCAGGCCTGTCCGACGGCCACCCAATGGGCCGGGTCCGCCTTGGCCCCGATGAACACCGCGACGCCGGCGGAGGAGCGCATCTGGCTGGCATAGGCGTCGTTCTGTGAGGACGCCGTGGAAAGCCAGTCGAAGGCCAGCGGTCCCAGCCAATCTGGCAGGACCGGGTTGCCACTCGCCACGCTGTAGAGACCATCGCCCGTTCCCAGGGCCCGGGCCGGGTTGAACCGAAGCCAGGACTTGAGTTCGCGCAGGAAGGCTTCATCGGCCATCTGGGCGCTGTTGCCCGCGAGCACCAGGTCACGCAGGGCAACTCTGCGTGGCCGATCGGTCAACAACACCAGATCGACGCCCGGCACGGCTGCCGCCTTCGCGAGCAGGCCCAGATCGGCCGGACTGACCGGGCGACCGTCAAAGACGGCGCGGGTCGACTGGCGTCTCGGGATGGCGTCGAACAGGGCTGATCGGTCTGGCGGTCCGCGCTCGAAGTCGAAGACGACGCCGCCGCCGCCGCCATCACCCGAGGGATCGAAGCGGACGACGCCAGGCAGGCCCGTGGCCGCCGAGGCAAGGGCCAGATTTTCCGCTGCACAGCCAAGACTCACGAACAGATGATGGTCATCGGGGTCAACGACGGGGGTCCGACGCGCCAGGTCCGGCAGGATCTCGATCCGCCCCTCGGCCGGACGAAATCGCCAGGGCTGGGCGTTGTGCCCACTGGGCGCGAGGGTGGCATAGCGGATCAGATTGTGCACATCGGGCCGGGTTGTGAGCGGCGTCCGTAGTTCGACCATCGCCCGGGCATAGTCGTCGCCCGAACCCATCTGCGCGACCGTCAGTCCCGCCGCGCCAAGGCCGAGCGCAGCAACGGTCGCGCCGCCGATGATAAGATGTCGCCGATTCATGGGTTCGCCTGCCCTCGCCCGCCAAAGACCGACGCTGGAGGCGCCTGCGCCTGGCCATGGCGAAGATGATCGCCGCAACCCCGTTGCAAGCGGGTCAGGGCCCGGATGGCGAGGAATAAACCCGGTGTCGGTCAGGAGGTTCCGCTCGTGGCGGTCAGTCGCTGACGAAGTGGTGCGCCCCCCGGCCTGAGACGCGCCAATCTGGAACGGCGTCCGGCTGACTTGCGGGACGGCGCCGCAAGTCCCTTCTCGCCCAGGGGAGCGACACCCAGGCCCGGCAGGCCCAGTGAAGGGACAGGCTGGCGAGGAACAGAACCCTGTCGCCAGAGCCTTTCGGGAGGAGCCATAGCCCCCCACCTCCCATCGCCGCATGCGCGGCGCGGGCCCTTCCCCCTCCCATTGGCAGAGGCAACTCTATGATGTCACACCGTTGCTTCACCCCTTCCAGAGGGCGGCGGAGGGGTCCATGCGCCCGTATGGGAGGGTGAAGGTACGGCGCCCGGGGGTTTCAGCCCCCTATTTCGCCCCGATCGCCGCCACGCGCCGGATCGAGCTCTCGGCTTCTTCCATGATCCTCCGGACGATCTCTCCGGCCGGCAGGACGTCGCGGACGCCGCCGGCGCTCTGGCCCATGGCGAAGCAGGACTTGTCGGGGTCGAGGTTTTCGGTCTGGCCGCCGATGCCGCCCATGGCCTCGTTGCGGACGCTGATGCCGGCCTGGATCGGAAAGGGCTGGATGTCGCCCGGGCGGCTTTCCCAGTCGTCGACATAGATGTTCTTGCGCACCCGCATGGGCTTGCCGCTGTAGCAACGGGTGCGGACCGTGTCCTCGTCGGCCGATTCAACGATGGTCTGGCGGTAGAGCTCGCCGGCATGGGCCTCCAGGCTGGCGATGAAGCGGGTGCCCATCCAGACGCCGGTGGCGCCAAGGGTCAGGGCCGCCGCCAGGCCCCGGCCGTCATAGAGGCCGCCGGCCGCCACCACGGGGATCTTCACCGCTTCGACGGCCTGGGCCACCAGGGGCATGGTGCCGACCAGGCCGGTATGGCCGCCGCCCTCGCCGCCCTGGCAGATGACCGCGTCGCAGCCGGCCTGTTCGGCCTTGACCGCATGTTTCACCGCGCCGCAGACCACCATGACCTTCAGGCCCGCTGATTTCAGCCGCTCCATGATCGGCATGGGGATGCCTAGGCCGGCAATGAAGGAGGAGGCGCCGCCAGCGATGATGACCTCGACGCTTTCGGTCAGGCTTTCCGGCGAGGCGGCCAGAAGATCGACCCCAAAGGGCCGATCGGTCAGGCTGCGGACCTTGCGCATTTCCTCGGCGATGAAGTCAGGGCCTCGGCCGGCCATGCCCAGCACGCCATAGCCGCCAGCATTGCTGACCGCCGCCGCCAGTTCGGCATAGGAGACCCCGCCCATGCCGGCCAGCATGATGGGATGCTCGACCTCGAGCAGGTCACAGAGGGGCGTGTGCAGGGCCATGGTGAGGATTCCCGAAGCGGCCGGGACGTCGCCCGGCCTTGTCTGGTCGCGAATGGAAAAGGAGGCGGCGGCGAGGGCTCAGCGATCAGAAGATCGAGTAGCCGCCGTCGATCACGAAGGTATCGCCCGAATGGTAGCTGCTGGCGTCCGAAGCCAGATAGACCGCCACGCCTCCGAAGTCGGCGGGCTGGCCCCAGCGGCGGGCCGGCACCCGGGGAATGACCTTTTCGGCAAAGGCGGAATTGTCCTGGGCCCCGGCGGTCATGTCGGTGGCGATCCAGCCGGGCAGGATCGCGTTGGCGCGGACGCCGTAGCGGGCATGCTCGACGGCGATGGATTTCATCATAGAGATGACCCCGCCCTTGGTGGCGGCATAGGCCTCGTTGCGGGCCGCGCCCTCGATGGCGGCCAGGGAGGCGATTCCGATCAGCGAACCGCCCGGATCACCGGCCTTGGACCGCTCGACGATATGTTTGCAGGCTTCGCGCAGGGTCCAGAAGACGCCTTCCATGTTGACGCCCATGACCCGGCGCCAGGTTTCGGTGGTCATTTCGGAAAAGGAACGCGCGCCGCCGCCGATGCCGGCATTGGCGATGACGGTGTCGACCCGGCCCATGGCGATGACCGCCTCGGCCATGGCGGCGACCACCTGGGCCTCGTCGGCGACATTGACCGTCTGGGCCAGGACGCGGACGCCATAGCTGGTCAGCTTGCCTTCGGCCTGCAGATTGCGCTCGGCATTGGAGCCCCAGATGACAATGTCGGAGCCGGACTGGGCCAGGGCCTCGGCCATGCCCAGGCCAATGCCGCGATTGCCGCCGGTGACGAGCGAGACCTTTCCGGTCAGGTTGAACGGCTGGTAGGCCATGGACGCCTCTCCCCTGTTGATTTGTTTTCCCGACAGAAGGCGACTGACGCGGGGTCCGTCAAGGGCGGGAATCGGGGTGGCGGCTCAGGAAGCGACCGTGGCCGGGTCGCCAAACCGCAGGAAGGTCTCGCGGATCACCCGGCGGGTCTCTTCCCATTCCACAAGGGCCAGGGCCTCTTCCAGGCTGGCGAACCGAGCCTCGGCCGCGTCATCCCCGGCCTGGGGCTCGCCCGACAGCCAGCGGGCGGCATAGTCGATCATCACATAGTGGCGGGTCGTCTCGCCCGTGGCGCGGCTGGTGAACAGGCCGTCCACGACATCGATGAGACCCAGAATCTGCGCCGTGACGCCCGTTTCTTCGGTCAGTTCGCGCAGGGCGCCGTCCTGGAGGGTCTCGCCCCATTCCAGCCGGCCGCCCGGCAGGCTCCATTGGCCCTGGCGGGGCGGGTTGCCCCGCTTGATCAACAGCACCTCCGCCCCGCGCAGGCAGACCACCCCGACGGTGGAGACCGGGCGTTGCGGGTCCTGGATGGTCATCGAAACGGAACCATCAACCGGCGGTCCAGCCGCCGTCGATGGACAGGGCCGCGCCGTTGACCGAGGCGCCCGCGTCACTGACCAGATAGAGCAGCATGCCCGACAGCTGGTCGAAGGTGACGAACCGCTTGCTGGGCTGGGCGGCCAGGATCACGTCGCGGACCACCTGCTCCTCGGTCAGGCCCCGGGCCCTGGCGGTGTCCTTGATCTGCCCATCGACCAGGGGCGTATGGACATAGCCGGGGCAGATGGCGTTGCAGGTGATGCCCTCCTGGGCGATCTCCAGCGCCGTGGCCTTGGTCAGGCCCAGCACCCCGTGCTTGGCCGCGACATAGGCCGACTTGAATGGGCTGGCGACCAGGCCATGGGCCGAGGCGATATTGACGATCCGGCCGCTCTTCGCCGCCTTCATGATCGGCAGGGCCGCCCGGATGGTGTGGAAATTGGAGGTCAGGTTTATGGCGATGATCTGGTCCCATTTTTCCGGTGGGAACTGATCGACCGGCGAAACAAACTGGATCCCGGCATTGTTGACCACGATGTCCAGCCGGCCCAGCCGCTCGGCGGCAAAGGCGATCATCCCGGCGATCTGGTCGCCATGGGTCATGTCCGCCCCGTGATAAAGCACCTGGACCCCCGTGGCGGCGGCCAGCTCAGCCCGGGTCTGCTCGATGGCTGCGGCGTCGCCCAGGCCATTGAGCACGACATGGACGCCCTGCCCGGCCAGGGCCGTGGCGAGGGCCAGGCCGATACCGCTGGTGGACCCGGTGACAACCGCCACCTGGCCCGTAAGACCGAAATTCATCAATGCACTCCGACGGAATTGGCCATTGTGCAACGCAGCATAGAGCGTCCGGCGCGCCGAGACGAGCCCGATCCGCTCTGAAAAGGTCGAAATAGCGCGGGTCTATCGAACCGGCGGCGGCTGGGGCCGGGTAAAGACCCAGTCCTGGTCGCTCGAAAGCGCCGGGCTGAAGCTGTAGCCGGCAGTGTCGAAGGCCTTCAGATCGACCGCCCGCTCGATCCGGCCATCAATGGCGAAACGGGCCATCAGGCCCCGCGCCTTCTTGGCGAAGAAGCTGAGCTGACGCAGTTCCCCGTCCTTTTCCTCAAGGAACCGGCAGGTGACGATCGACAGTTTCAGGGCCCGGGCGTCGACCGCCCCGAAATATTCCTGGCTGGCCAGGTTCACCAGGGTCGGGTCCGGGTGACCCTCGGCGTCCTGATTGAGCATGCAGGCGACCTTGTCGCCCCAGAAGTCATAGAGGGTGCGGCCACGTTTGGTCTTGAGCCGGGTCCCCATCTCCAGCCGGTAGGGCTGGATCGCGTCGGCAGGTCGCAGCAGGCCATAGAGGCCGGACAGGATCCGCAAATGGTCCTGGGTCCAGGCGAAGGCGGCCCTGTCGAGGCTGCGGGCCGACAAGCCGCCATAGACGTCGCCGTTGAAGGCCAGGGCGGCCTGCAGCCCGTCCTCACCTTCAGGATCGAGGGCCTGAAAACGGCTGTGGTTGAGGCTGGCAAGCGCCTCGGACAGGTGCATCAGCTTGCGCACCTCGGCCAGTGGCAACTTTCGGGTGGTCCTGGCCAGCTCGACAATGTCCGACTTCATCCTGGGCAGGGTCAGGGGCAGGGTTTCGTCAGGCGGGGAGAAATCCAGCGCCTTGGCGGGAGAAAGGACCATCAACATGGCGCGGACATAGGGCCGCGCCCCCCGGAAGGCGAGTCCCCTTGGGCGGTTGTTGGTGGACGAAAGACAATGGCTAGAACAGCACGCGCGGATTCAGGATCCGCATCGGGTCCAGGGCGGCGCGGATAGCGCGCAGGGCGTCGACCTCGGTCGCGCTCTTGTAGCGCAGGGCGTCGGCGGTCTTGGCCGCGCCCAGGCCATGCTCGGCGGAGATGGAGCCGTCCAGAGCGTTCACCAGGTCATGAACGATACGCGAGCCCTCGTCTCTCAGGGCGTTATGGGCCTCGTCGGAACCGCCCTCGGCCCTGAGGACGTCGTAATGGACATTGCCGTCGCCCACATGACCGAAGGCCACCACCCTCACTCCGGGACAGAAGGCCTCGACGGCCGTTGTCGCCTGTTCGATGAACTGGGCCATCTTCGAGACCGGGACTGAGACATCATGTTTCCAGGCGGCGCCCTCGGCCTTCTGGCCGCCGGACTGGTTTTCGCGGACAGCCCAGAAGGCTTTTGCTTGGGCGGTGGTCTGGGCGATGGCGGCGTCCTGGACCAGGCCGTCCTCCAGGGCGCTGGACAGGAGCCGCTCCAGCGCCGCCTCGGCGACGCCGGGCTCGCCGCTGGTGGTCTCGACCAGCACATACCAGGGATGGCCCCCGCCCAGGGGCTCGCGCAGGCCCGGAATGTTGCGCAGCGCGAACGCCACCCCGGCGCGCCCCATCAGTTCGAAGGCCTCAACGGCGCCGCCCGTCTCGTCCTTGGCCCGGGCCAGCAGGGTGATGGCGTCCCGGGCGCTGGACAGGCCGCAAAAGGCGGTGGCGGTGGAAACGGCCACCGGAAACAGCTTGAGGCTGGCGGCGGTGACGACGCCCAGCGTGCCCTCGGCGCCGATCAGCAGCTGTTTCAGGTCATAGCCGGTATTGTCCTTGCGCAGTCGCTTGAGGCCATTCCAGATCTCGCCATTGGGCAGCACCGCTTCCAGGCCCAGGACCAGATTGCGGGTCGTGCCGAAGCGCAGCACCTGGGTGCCGCCGGCATTGGTCGAGACCACCCCGCCCACCGTCGCCGACCCCTCCGACGCCAGGCCCAGGGGAAAGCGCCGACGGATGGCGGCGGCGGCGTCATGCACCGCCGACAGGGTGACCCCCGCCTCGGCCACCACCACGTCATCAAAGGCGTCGATATCGCGGATCGCGGTCATGCGCTCGGTGGAGAGCAGAATCTCGCCCTGCGGGATCTGTCCGGAAACCAGGCCGGTATTGCCGCCCTGGGGCGTGATCGCCACCCCGGCCTCGGCGCAGAGGGCCACCACCATGGACACCTCGGCCGTCGTGCGAGGCAGGACCAGCAGCGGCGTGGTCCCGCTCCAGCGGCCGCGCCATTCGACAAGCTTGGGGGCGATGCGGTCCGGATCCTGACTCCAGCCCCCCTCCCCCAGAACAGCCTTCAGGCGGGAAATGACATCGGCTGGAACGGGGATGGTCATGGAGAGCAGTCTAGCCTTTTCCCGCGCCCCTGAACAGGATATACCTTGGTATATACTGCGGAGGACCTGGCATGGCCATGTTCATCAAGAACCCGGAAACCGAACGCAAGGCCCGGGAACTGGCCGCCCTGGACGGCGCGACCCTGACCGGGGCCGTGGACCGGGCGCTGGAAGAGGCGCTGGCCCGCCGCCGCGCCGAGCGGCCCGAGCGGACCCTGGAATCCATGATCGCGGCGACAGAGCGGTTTCACGCCGCCTGCGGCGGTCTGAAGCCGGATCTGCCGCCCGTGACCAAGAAGGATTGGGATGATCTCTGGCCAACCGGCATTCCGGAGACCGATGACGCATGATCGTCGTCGATACCTCGGCGATCGTCGCCATCACCTTCAAGGAAGATGGCTTTGAGGCCTATGTCGAGGCGATGCTGCTTGCCGAGCGCGTGGTCGCCTCACCTGTGAGTTTGCTGGAGGCGGGCATGGCCCTCGCAAGCCGCTTCAACCTTCCGGACCCGGAACTCTTTGACCAATGGCTGGCCGACTTCCGCGTGGAGTCGGCACAGGAATCACACTGGCAGGAAGCGCTGTCGGCCTTCCTGAAGTTCGGAAAGGGGCGACATCCGGCAAGGCTCAATCTCGCCGACTGTTTTGCCTATGGGCTTGCGAGAAGGCTGGATGCACCCTTGTTGTTCAAGGGCGAGGCTTTCCCCCGAACCGACATCCGACCGGCGCTTTGGCCCCGGCGCCTTAACCGACAAACCCGGCCGCCCGTTTCAAACGGTCGTTGATCGCCTCGCCCAGCCCCGCCTGCGGGATCGGCGCCACGGCGATGGCCAGGGGCGATGATCGGTCCGCCGCCCGGAGCATGGAAAACAGATTGGCGGCGGCCTCGGCCAGATCGCCTGTCGGGCTGAGATTGAAGATGGCGGCTCCGGCAGGGGCCGGGCCAAAGGCAAGATAGGCCTCTCCGGCCAGCGGTTCGGAGGCATTGATCCGCACGGGAGCATCCGGCGCATAATGCAGGGCCATCCGGCCGGGAGAGCGCCGGGCGTCGGCTTGCGCCTCGGCCAGGGGTCCGATCAGGGCCTCGATCTCGTCCCGGGTCACGGCGCCCGGACGCAAAAGGCGGGGCGGCCCGTCCAGCAGGGCGACCACGGTGGATTCCAGCCCGACCCGGCAGGGGCCGCCATCGAGCCCGGCTGCGGTGGCGGCGCCGGTCTCGGCCACCGCATCGGCATAGGTGGTGGGGCTGGGCCGGCCCGAGCGGTTGGCCGAGGGGGCGACCACCGGGCCGCCGAACCGCTGCAGCAGGGCCAGGGCCAGGGGATGCCCAGGAACCCGGATCGCCACGCTGTCCAGTCCGGCCCGGGCCAGGTCGCAGACCTTCTGTCCTTCCCGAAGGGGAAGCACCAGGGTCAGGGGTCCAGGCCAGAAGGCCGCCGCCAGGGCCCTGGCGCGGTCGTCCAGCAGGGCGATAGCCTCGGCGCCGGCCAGGTCGGCGACATGGGCGATCAGGGGGTTGAACCTGGGCCGGCCCTTGGCCTCAAAGATGGCGGCCACGGCCATGGGATTGCCGGCGTCAGCCGCCAGACCATAGACAGTTTCGGTCGGCAGGGTGACCAGGGCGCCGTCCCGGAGAGCCCGGACGGCCGCATCGAGGGTGGCGCCGGGGGCCGTCCCTGTCCCCGCGGTGCGGTTCAGGGGGCCCGCCGGGCCGAGACGGCGATCATGACCGTCACCGGATCGGGGATCACGCTGGTCGCCTTCCATTCGTCCTGTCCCACGCCAAAGGCCAGACGGCTCACACTGACCTGGGCGTTCATTTTCGCCTGGGAACCCGTGATGACCAGGGTGAAAGGCAGGGTCAGCGGCTTGCTGACCCCGCGCAGGGTCAGGGACCCGACCGCCTGATAGCGATTTCCGCCCAGGGCCTTGAAGCCGGTGGTCCTGAAGGTCGCCTTTGGAAAGGCTTTTGCCGAAAACCATTTGACGTCCGGCAGGGCAGAGTCGCGGTCGGCGTCGCCGGTCACGGCCGAGGCGGTGTCGATGCTGACGACTGCGGTCGAACCGGCGAGATTCTTCGGATCAAACCGGATCTGGGCGTCCCATCGGCGGAAGGACCCGGCGAACTTCTCGCCATCGAAAGTCGAGGAAAAAGCCACCTTCGAAGCAGCCTTGTCGACGGTCCAGGCTGGCGCGGGGGCCGCCAACGCGGGCGTAGCAGCGGCTAGGACCGCCGTCAGCACCAGGGCCGGTGCGGCGAGGAAAGGTCTCATTGGCCGGCGCGCCTCAGGAAGGGGATCATCCGGGCCAGGGTGTCGTCCTTGTCCATGAACTGGTGCTTGAGGGCGCCCAGCACGTGAAGCGGTATCAGGCCATAGACGATGACCTTGGCCATCAGGTGGTGAACCTCCGCAAACACCTCATGCACCTGTTTCATCTGGGGCTTCGGCAGGTCGGTGAGGAAGCTCAGGGCCGGCCAGTCAAACAGGCCGAACATCGAGATCGGATAGATCTTGATGAAGGGACTGGCCGACACAAAGATCCAGCCGGTCAGGGGCAGACCGATCATCAGGACGTAGAAGCCCCAGTGGACGCCATGGGCCAGGGTCCGCTCCCAGGGCTTCAGGTCGCTGGAAATGGCAGGCGGCGGGTTCATCAGCCGCCAGGCCAGCCGGGCCAGGCTGAGCAGCAGCACGCAGATCCCGAGGGTCTTGTGCCACTGCATCAGGCCGACCTTGGCCGCCCCCTTCAACTCGTCACTGTACCAGGCGATGCCGATATTGCCGATGATCAGCAGGGCGATCACCCAATGCAGCAGGATGGCGACAGTCGCATAGCGGGCGAGGGAGGAAGGGGTCTGTGTCATGGGCCTACTTTTTCAGGAACTCGACCTCTATGACCAGATCAATTTCATCGCCGACGAAATTGGTCAGGTTGCTCGAGCCGAAGTCCGACCGCTTGATGACGCCAACGGCCGAGAATCCCGACCGGGCGCCCAGCATGCCGGCTTCATAGCCGCGGAAGATGACATCCAGGGTAACCGGCTTGGTGACGCCCCGCAGGGTCAGTTCGCCGGCCATGGAGCCGGTGAAACCGTCCTCGTTCCGCTTGATCGCCGTGGAGACGAAGGTGGCTTGGGGATGGTTCTTGCCGTCCAGGAACTGGTCGGCGAACTTGACGTCGACCTTGGCGTCGCCGGTATCGATGGAATTGACGTCGATGGTGACGGTGACCTTGGCCGCATCGGGGGCCTTGGGGTCCCAGACATAGCTGGCGTCAAAACTGTTGAACCGCATCGTATAGGCTGCCAGGCCCAGGTGCCGGACTTTTGCCACGACCGAGGCATGGCTCTTTTCCAGACCATAGGTCCCGGCCGGCATCTTCGCAGGATCCTGCGACGGCGCAGCGGCGGCCGATCCGGCATAGAGGGCGGCCATCAGGGCCACAGCGGAAAGAAGGCGGTTCATCGGCATCTCCGAACTGTAATTGATCCAGTTGCGGATATAGGCGTTTCCGCGGCCCTTGCAAGCTGTCAGATACGGAATTGTTCCGTGGAAACGGATGCTCCCCGAGGGCCGCAGGACGGGTTCGGGGCAGCCGCCCGAAGTGGAGCGGCGGACCGAGAGGGTCGTCAACGGGCGTTTGCCCAGAGCTGAGGGCCTTTCTCGACCATCGTAAGCCGTGCCCCCCCTCTCCCGAGGGAGAGAGGAGGACCTGCCAGTCCTAGAGTTGCGCCAGCATGTAGTCGGCGGCGCTGACCTTGAATTCACCGCCCTGTTCGACATTCAGGGTCTGGACCACGCCGTCCTTGACCAGCATGGAATAGCGCTGCGAACGCAGGCCCATGCCGAACTTGCTGCCGTCCATCTCCAGGCCAAGGGCCTTGGTGAAGTCGCCATTGCCGTCGGCCAGCATGATGATGTCGTTGCCGACGCCCTGGTCGGCGCCCCAGGCCTTCATCACGAAGACGTCGTTGACCGAGACGCAGGCGATGGCGTCCACGCCCTTGGCGCGGAAGTCGGCCACATGCTCCTTGAAGCCGGGCACATGCTTGGCCGAGCAGGTGGGGGTAAAGGCGCCGGGCACGGCGAACAGGGCGACGGTCTTGCCCTTGAACAGCTCATCGCCGGTGATCGGTCGCGGGCCTTCCGCGCCGCTGGTCATGAACATGGCGTCCGGAAGCGTGTCGCCGGCCTTGATAGTCATGGGTTGGTTTCTCCCTGTCCCGTCTTGCAACCCCGATTGGAGCGCAGGGGTCAGATAGGCGTCCGGAGACGGTGCGCCAAGAGAGCCGACTTGAAACGGCCCTCATCCCGGACGATGGTGGCGGGATGACGCCTCCGCAAGATCCCAACTTCCTGGCCGGAAGGCTGCTTATCGCCATGCCGGGCATCGCCGACGAACGGTTCGAGCGGGCCGTCATCTATGTCTGCGCCCATGACGACCAGCATGCCATGGGCATCACGGTAAACCGTCCGGTGGACGGGCTGACCATGCCTGATCTGCTGACCCGGCTGGGGGTCACGGTAGGGGACAACAGCCGCGAGGACATCGTGCTGATGGGCGGTCCGGTCGAGCGGGAGCGGGGCTTTGTGCTCCATACCGACGACTATGTCAGCCCGGCCGGCACCCTGCCGGTATCCAGCGGCGTGGCCCTGACGACCTCGCGCGAGGTGCTCGCCGCCCTGGCCGCGGACGGGCCGCCACGCAAGGCGATCCTGGCTTTGGGCTACGCCGGATGGGCGGCAGGACAGCTGGAACAGGAGATGCGCGACAATATCTGGCTGGTCGGCGAGGCGGATACCGGACTGATCTTTGGCGATGACCATGAGCACAAATGGTCCCGGGCCCTGGCGGGCCTGGGAGTCAGCGCCGATCACCTGTCAGCCCAGTCCGGCCGGGCCTGACCCTCAGCCCTGCCGGCGCACCGGGGCGATGCCGTCGACATAGCTTTCGTTCAGATAGACTTCCGCCTCCTGGGGCGAAAGTGGCGGGGCATAGCCAAAGCCCTGGCCATAGTCGCAGCCGATCTCCAGCAGCCGGCTGGCCATCAGGCTGTTCTCGACCCCCTCGGCCACCACCTCCAGCTTGAGGTCCTGGCCCAGCTTGACCACTGATTCGACAATCTTGGCCGAGCCTTCATTGGCCCCCATGGTGCGGACGAAATAGCGGTCGATCTTCAGGGTGTCGAAGGGCAGACGCGTCAGATAGCTGAGCGACGAGAAGCCGGTGCCGAAATCGTCAAGGGCCAGACCCGCCCCGCCGGCCCTCAGGGCGCGCAGCACAACCGCCGCCCCGTCGGGATCCCTCATGATGTCGCTCTCGGTGATCTCCAGCTTCAGGGCGCCCTCGCGCAGCCGATACTTGGCGATCAGGCCGGTGACGTCGCTGACCAGGTCTGGCCGGTGGATCTCGCCGGTGGAGAGGTTGACGCTGACGGTCAGGCGCCAGGCCGGAGGATGGGCCGCCTGCCAGTCGGCAAGCTGCCTTGCCGAGGCGCGCAGCATGCGCTCGCCCAGCTCCTCCATCAGGCCCATTTCCTCGGCCAATGGCAGGAATTCGTCGGGCGGCAGCAGGCCGCGCCGGGGATGGCGCCAACGGCAGAGGGCCTCGAATCCGGACAGCTCGCCAGTGGAGAGCCGCACGACCGGCTGGAAGAAGGGCCCGATCTCGCCCCGGCCGACAGCGCCGCGCAGGTCGGATTCCAGGGCCAGGCGCGACAGGCCGTCGCTTTCCATGGCCCGGCCATAGGCCGCTCCGCCGCCCCGGTCGCCGCCCTTGGCCGCCT
>JARWZW010000054.1 GCA_029866155.1 Caulobacter sp.
CGTCCGCTGCCGCCAGATGCCGAAGGGCCAGTTCGGCGATGTCGCCATAGGCCGCGCCGAACGGGTCGTGGTGAAGGTAGTGAAATTCGGCCACCGCCGTGAACCCGGCCTCCAGCATGTCGGCGAAGGCATAGGCGGCGATGGCCTCGAGATCGTCGGGGTTCAGCCGTTCGAGGAACCGGTACATGACCTCGCGCCAGGTCCAGAAACTGTCGTTGGCCGGTCCGCGTCGCTCGGCCAGGCCGGCCATGGCCCGCTGGAAGGCATGGCTATGCAGGTTGGGCAGGCCGGCAAATCCCAGGGCCTCTCGATTCTCGCCGTTCAGGGCGATAGCGCCGGGGTCGATGGCGGTGATCAGGCCGTCATCGGTGGTGATGCGGACATTGCCGGTCCAGCCCTGCGGCAGGAGCGCTTGATCGAGAAACAGGGTGCGGCGCATGGCGGGAGGATCAGCTTGCCAGATCAATATGTCTAGACATATTGTCGCCGACTGGAAGAGGCCGCAACGGGTTTGCGTGCTTCGACACGCGGTCTGCGACCGCGACTCAGCATGACGATTTTCGCGCTTCGTCATCCTGAGTAGCCCACGCAGCGGGCGTGTCGAAGGACGCACGGACGAAACCACGCGTGAGGAACGCATGCAGTTTGACAGGCTCTGGCGCGGTGGACGGCTGGCGACGATGGCGCCCGACCGGGCCGGGCTGGGCCTGGTCGAGGACGGCGCCGTGGCCAGTCTGGACGGACGGATCGCCTGGGTCGGCCCGGTCGCCGACCTGCCGGCGGGGTACGAGGCGAAGGAATTGATGGACCTGCAGGGCCGACTGGTCACGCCGGGCCTGATCGACTGCCACACCCATCTGGTCTTTGCCGGGGACCGGGCCGACGAGTTCGAGATGCGGCTGGGCGGCGAGACCTATGAGACCATAGCCGAGGCCGGCGGCGGCATCCTGTCCACGGTTCACGCCACCCGCGCCGCCGACCAGCAGACCCTGACCGACCTGGCGCTGGATCGCCTTGACCGGCTGTTGGGCGAAGGCGTGACGACCCTGGAGATCAAGTCCGGCTATGGCCTGACCCTGGACGACGAACTGAAGATGCTGCGCGCCGCCCGGTCCCTGGCCGGTCTGCGCCCGGTCGAGGTGGTCACCAGCCTGCTGGCCGCCCATACCCTGCCGCCGGAGTACCGGGACAACCGCGTCGCCTATCTGGACCTGATCATCGACCGGATTCTGCCGGCCGCCCTGGATCAGGGCCTGGCCGACGCCATGGATGTCTTCTGCGAGACCGGCGCTTTCACCCTGTCCGAGACAGAACGCCTGTTTGAGGCCGCAACTGCCCGGGGCCTGCCGGTGCGGCTGCATGCCGACCAGCGCAGCGCTGGCGGCGGTGCGGCCCTGGCGGCGAGGTTCGGGGCCCTGAGCGCTGACCATCTTGAACGCACGGATGCAACGGGGGCCCGGGCCATGGCCGAGGCCGGAACCGTCGCCGTGCTGCTGCCCGGGGCCTATTACGCCCTGCGGGACCAGACTCCGCCGCCGGTGGGGCTGTTCCGCGAGGCCGGGGTGCGCATGGCTGTGGCGACCGACTGCAATCCCGGCAGTTCGCCCCTGACCTCGCTGCTCATGGCGCTGAACCTGTCGGTGGTGCTGTTTGGCCTGTCGGTGGAAGAGGCCCTGGCCGGTGCGACGCGAGAGGCGGCGCGAGCCCTTGGCCGGTTTGAGAGCCTGGGCTCCCTTGAGGTCGGCAAGGCCTGTGACCTGGCGCTCTGGGACGCGGCCCGCCCCGTGGAACTGATCTACTGGATGGGCCGAAACCCCCTCTATCGCCGGGTCTTTCGAGGGATGGACGCATGACCGATCTGATCCTCAATCCGGGGGATGTGTCCCTCTTCCAATGGCGGCAGGTCCTGGAGGGGGCGGTTCCCCGCCTTGCGGAGACGGCCTGGGCCGACATCGCCGCCAGCGCTGATATCGTCGATCGCATCGTCCTGGCGGGTGAGGCCGTCTACGGGGTCAATACCGGCTTTGGAAAACTGGCCACCATCCGGATCGAGACCGCCGATCTGGGCCAGCTTCAGATCAATATCGTTCTGTCCCATGCCGCCGGGGTCGGCGCTCCGCTTGAGGCCGGCGTGGTGCGCTTGATGCTGGCCCTCAAGGCGGTCAGCCTCGGACGCGGCGCCTCCGGGGTGCGCCCGCAGACGGTGCGGATGATCGAGGCCATGCTGGCTGCCGACCTGCTGCCCCTGATCCCGGAACAGGGCAGTGTCGGCGCCTCGGGCGACCTGGCCCCCCTGGCCCATATGGCGGCGACCATGATCGGGGTCGGAGAGGCGATGCTGAAGGGCCGCCGGATGCCTGCCGCCGAGGCCCTGAAGGCCGCAGGCCTTGGCCCGCTGCAGCTCGGGCCCAAGGAGGGGCTGGCCCTTCTCAATGGCACCCAGTTCTCGACGGCCTGCGCCCTGACCGGGTTGTTCCGGATCGAGCGGGTCTTTCAGGCCGCCCTGGTGACGGGCGCACTGTCTGTGGAGGCGGCCAAGGGCTCGACCATCCCCTTCGATCCCCGGATTCACGCCCTCAGGGGCCACAGGGGCCAGTCCGAGGTTGCCGGCGTCTATCGCCGGCTGCTGGCGGGCAGCGCGATCGGGGCCAGTCACGCTGACTGCGGAAAGGTCCAGGACCCCTATTGCCTGAGATGCCAGCCCCAGGTCATGGGGGCGGTCCTGGATCTGATGCGCCAGGCCGCCGGGACGCTCGCCATCGAGGCGGTGGGCGTCACGGACAATCCGTTGATCTTTGTGGATAGCGGCGAGGCCCTGTCCGGCGGCAATTTCCACGCCGAGCCGGTCGCCTTCGCCGCCGATATGCTGGCCATGGCCATCTGCGAGGTCGGGTCGATCTCCGAGCGACGCACCGCCATGCTGGTAGATCCAGCCCAGAGCGGCCTGCCAGCCTTCCTGACCCCGCGCCCCGGGCTCAACAGCGGCTTCATGATTCCCCAGGTCACCGCGGCGGCCCTGGTCTCTGAGAACAAGCAACGGGCCTTTCCGGCCAGTGTCGATTCCATCCCGACCAGCGCCAACCAGGAAGATCACGTCTCCATGGCGGCCCATGGCGCGCGTCGGTTGCTGGCCATGGCCGAGAACGCCGCCCAGGTGGTCGGGATCGAACTGCTGGCGGCGGCCCAGGGCTGTGACTTTCATCGGCCGCTCAGGTCCGGCGAGGCTCTGGAAGCTGTCCGGACCCGGCTGCGGAGCCTCGTCCCCCATCTGGAGGACGACCGGTACTTCGCGCCGGACATGGCGGCGGCGGCGGACCTGGTGCGGACTGGGTCCCTTTTGCGGGGATTGGATCTGCCCGGGGTGATGGCGTGAGGGTGAGTAGCGATTTCCTTCTCCCCTCGAGGGAGAAGGTGGCCGCGAAGCGGTCGGATGAGGGGCCGCGCCGGCCGTCAGGGATTGGCGTGCCTGACCCTTGCTTTCGTCCGATTTCCGCGCCCGCCCCTCATCCGTCGGCCTTCGGCCGCCACCTTCTCCCCCAAGGGCGAGAAGGGAGGCCTCAGCCATGACCACCTGGCTGCATGTCCATCAGGGCGTCGCCCCCCTGATCATCTCCATTCCCCATGCAGGGACAGTCATACCGCAGGAGATCATCTCGACCCTGCGCTCCCTGTCCCTGGCGGTGCGGGACGCTGACTGGTTCATCCCCCAGCTCTATGACTTTGCGCTCGACCTCGGGGCCACCGTTATCCGAACCGACCTCTCCCGGACCGCCATCGATGTGAACCGCGACCCCAGCGGCGTCAGCCTCTATCCGGGGCAAGTCACCACCGGCCTCTGCCCGGACATGACCTTTGACGGCGAGCCGCTCTATCTGGAGGGTCGCGCCCCGGACGCCGGCGAGGTCGACCGCCGGCGAACCGCCTATTTCACGCCCTACCACCAGGCCCTGGACAACCAGATCGCCCGGTTGAAGCGGGACCATGGTCGGGTGGTGCTGTTTGACGCCCATTCGATCCGCTCCCGGGTCGCGCCGCTGTTCGAGGGCCAGCTGCCCGCCCTGAACCTGGGAACCCACAGTGGGGCCAGCGCCGACCCCCGGCTGGTCGCGGTGGTCGAGGCCCAGTGCGAGACGTCAGGCTTCAGCCATGTGACCAACGGCCGGTTTAAGGGGGGCTGGATCACCCGCCACTATGGCCGTCCGGCAGACGGTATCCATGCCCTGCAGATGGAAATGGCCCAGCGCGTCTACATGGATGAGCCCCTCGGCCTGGCCTTGCCGGTCTGGGCGCCGGAGCGCGCCGCCGCAGCCCGGGGCCTGCTGAGGCCCCTCCTGCAATCGATGATCGACTGGACCCTGGACAAGGCCGCCACATGACCCGACTCGACAACAGCCGCCTCATCCGCAGTCCCCGGGGCCTGGAGCTTTCCGCCAAGTCCTGGATGACTGAAGCGCCCATGCGCATGCTGATGAACAATCTTGATCCCGAGGTCGCCGAGCGACCGGAGGAACTGGTGGTCTATGGCGGTATCGGCCGGGCGGCCCGGGACTGGGAAAGCTTTGACAGGATCGTCGCCACCCTGAAGCGGCTGGAAGGGGATGAAACCCTGCTGATCCAGTCGGGAAAACCGGTCGGGGTCTTCCGCACCCATGCGGATGCGCCCCGGGTGCTGCTGGCCAATTCCAACCTGGTGCCGCGCTGGTCGACCTGGGACCATTTCCACGAGCTCGATCGCAAGGGCCTGATGATGTACGGCCAGATGACTGCCGGGTCCTGGATCTATATCGGCAGCCAGGGCATCGTTCAGGGCACCTATGAAACCTTCGTCGAGGCCGGCCGCCAGCACTATGGCGGGGACCTGTCGGGCCGCTGGATCCTGACCGGGGGCCTGGGTGGGATGGGCGGGGCCCAACCGCTTGCGGCGGTCATGGCGGGCGCCAGCTGCCTGGCGGTCGAATGCCGCGAAAGCCGTATCGAGATGCGGCTGGGAAATGGCTATCTGGACCACCGGGCCGCCTCCCTGGACGAGGCGCTTGCCATGATGGAGCAAGCGAACCGCGACCGGAAACCGGTCAGCGTTGGGGTTCTGGGCAATGCCGCCGAGGTGTTTCCCGAACTGGTGCGGCGGGGCGTGAGGCCGGACCTGGTGACCGACCAGACCTCCGCCCATGACCCGATCAATGGCTATCTGCCAGCCGGGTGGACGGTCGAGGACTGGGACGAGCGGCGCGAGCGCGACCCCAAGGGCGTAGAGGCGGCGGCGCGGCGGTCCATGGCCGTCCAGGTCGAGGCCATGCTGGCCTTCCAGGCGGCCGGCGTGCCCACCGTCGACTATGGCAACAACATCCGGCAGATGGCCAGGGAAGAGGGCGTGGTCAACGCCTTCGCCTTTCCCGGCTTCGTGCCGGCCTATATCCGGCCGCTGTTCTGCCGGGGCGTGGGGCCGTTTCGCTGGGCGGCGCTCAGCGGCGATCCGGAAGACATCGCCCGCACCGACGCCAAGGTTAAGGAACTGATGCCGCAGGATCGCCACCTGCATCGCTGGCTAGACATGGCGGCCGAGAAGATCCGGTTCCAGGGTCTGCCGGCCCGGATCTGCTGGGTGGGGCTGGGGGATCGCCACCGGCTGGGCCTGGCCTTCAACGAGATGGTCGCCCGCGGCGAGATCGGGCCGGTGGTGATCGGGCGCGATCACCTGGATTCCGGGTCCGTGGCCAGCCCCAACCGCGAGACCGAAGCCATGAAGGACGGGTCCGACGCGGTGTCGGACTGGCCGCTCCTGAACGCACTCCTGAATACTGCCAGCGGCGCCACCTGGGTGTCCCTGCACCATGGCGGCGGGGTCGGGATGGGGTTCTCGCAGCATAGCGGCATGGTCATTGTCTGTGACGGCACGGCGGACGCGTCCCGGCGCATCGAGCGGGTGCTGTGGAACGATCCGGCCACCGGCGTCATGCGCCATGCCGACGCCGGCTATGACGAGGCCGCCGACTGCGCCCGGCAGTTCGGGCTGGACCTGCCGTCGCTCTAGAAGCTGTGGTGGTCAGGTTGCGTGCTTCGACACGCCCTCTGCGCGGGCTACTCAGCATGACGAAGACTATAAGTTTTTCAATGATACCGTCATGCTGAGTAGCGGCTGAAGGCCGCGTGTCGAAACGCGTAACCCCGCATCAGCCGCCGCGAACAACTGTTTGAAAAGAGGCTGGCGTGGCGTCATGTCGGCGCATAGTCTGCTCGCCAGATCAGGGAGAACATCATGGGTCGTCTGTCGGGCAAGGTCGCCATCGTCACCGGAGCCGCCAGCGGTATTGGCCGGGCCAGCGCCATTCTATTCGCCGCCGAAGGCGCTCGTGTCGTCGCCTTTGACCGGGCCCCGGAAGTCGAGCAGACCGTGGCCGATATTGTCGCTGCGGGCGGAGCCGCCATCGCCGTCCAGGGCGACGCAGGCTCCGAAACCGAGGTCAGCGCCCTGGTCGACAGGGCCGTGGAAACCTATGACGGCCTTGACATCGCCTTCGCCAATGCCGGGGTTTCCGGCGGCTGGATCAGCCTGCCGGAACTGACCGAGGACAGCTTCATGGAACTGCTCAGGATCAATGTCGTCGGGCCGGCCATGATGATCAAGCATGCCGCCCGGGTCATGGCGCCCCGGGGCAAGGGCTCTATCATCTGCACTGCCTCGGTCGCGGCCCTTCGGTCGGGCGCCGGCGGCACCCCCTACAGCGCCTCCAAGGCCGGGGTCATCAGCATGGTCCAGACCACGGCGCAGCAACTGGGCGGCACCGGGATTCGGGTGAACGCCATCTGCCCGGGCCTGATCGAGACGGGCATGACCAAGCCGATCTTCGATGGCGCCCGGTCCAAGGGGTCCGAGGGCAAGATCGGCCAGCTCAATCCCCTGCGCCGCGCCGGTCAGCCGGTCGAGATCGCCCAGATGGCCCTGTTCCTGGCCTCGGATGACGCGTCTTACGTCAATGGCCAGGCCATGGTGGTGGATGGCGGCCTGTCCAGCTCGCATCCCGTCGCCCGGCCTGGTTCCCTGTCCTGACGATCAGGCCAGGCTGGTCAGTTTCGTTCCAGCATGGCCGCCACGGCCTCCGGGTGAGTGAAATAGGCCAGGAAGCCGGCATCGGGGAGGAAGACGGTCTGGACATCGGGAAAAAGCCCGGCCCAGATCGATGGATCGGCGGCGGGCCATTCCAGGCCATTGCCATAGACGATCTTCCAGCCCTCGCCCCCGATCCGGTCGGGCAGCCGCCAACCCCGGACATAAGCCGCCATTTCATCGGCGAAGCCCCGGCTGGACCGTGAGGAAATGCCCTGGGCGTCGCGAACCAGCCTGGCCAGCACGACTGGATCATTGACGGCCGCCCGGTCGGCCGGAGCATCGGACAGGCTGCGGCGCAGGGTCCGGGCCAGGAGGTCGCTGCGGGTTTGACGCCTCATCATTTCGGCCAGGGCGGCAATCATTTCGGGGTGCTTGAGCATGACCCGGGCCACGGCCCCGATGGGCGAGGCGTAGCTCCGTTCAATATCTGCGGGCGGCCTGGGGTTCAGGAGGACGCCCTGGCCGATCCGGTCCGGATGGCGGGCTGCAAAGGTCAGGCCGGCCGCCGTGGCGCCATCTCGGATCAGCAGGTCGACCTTGCGCAGTTTCAGGGAGTCCAGGACGGTCGCCAGATCATCCGATCCCACCTTGAGGACATCGCCACGGGCCGGATCGGTCAGGCCATAACCCGGGCGCTGGACGACAATGGGCCGGAAGCCCGCCTGCTGCAGGCTCTTGACGAAGGGTTGCGGCAGGATCCTGCCAACGGAAAATCCGTGGAACACCGCCAGGGGACGACCGCCCCTGGGACCATAGTCGACCGCCGCGATTCGGCGCTCGCCGCAGGTGGCGTTGAACACCCGCAGCCGGCCTTCCGGATCGATGGACTCGATGACGGTTTCAGAAGCCTGGGTCAGGGCGGTGAGCGAACTGGCCTCCACGGCCAGTCGAACCAGGTCCTTGGCCTTGTTGACGCCGGTCTTGGCGAATACCGACTTGAGCTGGCCCCGCACAGTGGCTTCCTTGACGCCGAGGGTCGCCGCAACCTCCCGCGCTGTCAGGCCCTCGGCGAACTGGGCGGCGACCCGCGACTCTGCGGGTGTGGCGCCGAACAGATCCCGCAGCACCGACTCGACATCGCCGATCGGGGCATGCATGCCGCTCATCAGGTCCATCATCCGCCGGACCAGGTCGGGCGAACGATGGGCGCCGGTCTTGCGCATGGCCTTCTTCAGGGCTTCCCGCGCCGTTTCGCGGCCCACCCCGATCCGCTGTGCGGCCTCAGCCAGGTTGCTGGCGTCGAGCAGGGCCTCGGCCAGCCTGGCTTCCAGCGGGGTCAGGCCAAAGGCCTCGCCAGCCCGGGCGGCCAGGTCGCTTACCCGGGAAGGGGAGAATCCCAGCAGTGCGACCCTCCGCCCGGGAAGTTGCATCTGGGCGCGACTGTCCGCCGAGAGCGGCCAGCGCAAGGCGTGGGCCTCGGTCGCGGCGCAGGCGGCGATGACCCGTCCGTCCGCCGTTTCCACCAGCCCGGAAACCTGGCCCTGCTTCTGGGCGAGCCGGATCAGGCGGCGCAGGGCCAGCGAGTCCTGTGGATGGCCAAACCACTCGATGAAGAGGCTGTCAGCCTGGGCCAGATCGCCGGACGGGGCGACGACGGCGCTGGCCAGGGATCCGGCCGGGGCGATGGCCGCATAGGCGGCGGAGGCGTCCAGTCGTGCTGCGTCATCCAGGGCCTGGGCGAAGGAGGCCGGGTCATGGGCAATCTTCACCTCGAGCGACCGCCACTGGTCGAACAGGGCGTCGATGGGACTGCCTGCCGCCAGATGGCCCCTCAGCAGTTCAGCGAGCGATTGTTTAACGGCCAGGGCCGGCACGGCATTTTCCGTCCAAATGAATCGGGACGGCCTCAAAGGATGTGTCCACGGGTTTTGCCCTTATCACATTCGCTGCTGGATAATCTGCATTCGGAGGCGGAGATAAGGCGTGTTGCAGATTTTCTGGCTGGCTTCGTCGGTCAAACGGCCGTTTAGATCGATCAAATCCCGCCTTTCCGGAGCGCCCCTGTGAGCCTCGACACCCTGTTCCGCCCTCTGCAGATCAAGTCGATGCGGTTGAAGAACCGCATCGCCATGGCCCCGATGACCCGCAGCTTCTCCCCGGGCGGTGTGGCGACCTCAGAGGTCGCGGCCTATTACCGCCGTCGCGCCGAGAACCATGTCGGCCTGATCATTTCCGAAGGCGTGGGCGTGGCCCGACCTGCCTCGCTGAATGATCCGAATGTTCCTCGCTTTCATGGTGAGGCCGAGCTGGCGGCCTGGAAGACCGTCATCGACGAGGTCCACGCCGCCGGCGGCGCCATGGCGCCGCAGCTCTGGCATGTCGGCGCTGTACGGACCCGGAGCAAGGACTGGGCGCCGTCGGGCCCCTATGACAGCCCCTCCGGCTTCTCCAGCCCGGGACATCAGTTCGGTGAGCCGATGACTGATGCGGACGTGTCAGACGCCATCGACGCCTTCGCCAAGGCCGCCGGGGCCGCCAAGGCGCTTGGATTTGACTCCGTCGAACTGCACGGCGCCCACGGCTATCTCATCGACCAGTTCTTCTGGGGCGGCGTCAATCTGCGCACCGACCGCTGGGGCGGTGCGACCCTGCCGGAGCGCAGCCGCTTCGCCGCCGAGATCCTGAAGGCGGTCCGCCGCGAGGTCGGCGACGACTATCCGGTCATCATCCGGCTGTCGCAGTGGAAGCAGCAGGATTTCACCGTCAAGATGGCCCCGACCCCGGCGGAACTTGAAGCTTGGCTGACGCCCCTGGCCGACGCCGGTGCGGACGTTTTCCATTGCAGCCAGCGGCGGTTCTGGGAGCCGGAGTTCGAAGGCAGCGATCTCAACTTTGCCGGCTGGGCTGGCAAGTTGACCGGCAAGCCGACCATCACGGTCGGGTCCGTCGGCCTGTCCGGCGAGTTCATCGCCGCCTATGGCGGAGAAGCCAGCCAGCCGGCCAGCCTCGATCAACTGATCGAACGGATGGAGCGCAATGAATTCGACATGGTCGCTGTCGGCCGGGCCCTGCTGCAGGACCCCGAATGGGTGACCAAGGTGCGTGATGGTCGCAATGACGAGCTCAGGAGCTTTGAGCAGTCCGCAATGCGGGTGCTCTACTAGAGCCTGTTCCGTTATGATCGAACCGATCGCAACGGAAAAACAGGCTCTGATTCAAAGTGTTAGAGCATGTTCCGATAACCGCATCACACTTATCGGAACAGGCTCTAGCTGTCAGCCGGGGCCTTGGAACTGTTTTCCGTAGACGCCCGCATGGCGAATGCTGTCCTGCGACGGCCTGGAACCTGTTCCGCCTTGATCGAACCGGTCAAAGCGGAACCCAGGCTCTGGTTCAGAATGTCGGGCCATCATGACCGGCTTCATCGCGGTCCAGTCAAAGGGTACGGTTCACCTTCGCGGAGCCCGGTTCTGTTATCGCCATTGCTCGACGATCGCAGGCCCAGCGCTTTGGAAGCGTCGCAACCCATAGGTTAAATTAGTCTGAATATTTCGGCGTTAACGTGATATTCTACTTGGCCGGTCATGATGATCATCCGCTCCAGAAAGGAGCAGGGAGATAGCTCATGTCCAGCCTCTGCAAGAGAACATCGCCGGGCCGCCTGAACGCCGGCCCGGTCCGGGCCCTGGTCCTGGCCGCCATCCTTGGCGCCGCCCCGGCAGCTGTCGCTGCGGCCGAGGACGGCCCCGATCCCGAGCCGGCCGTTCAGTTCAGCCTGTCCTACACCGCCGATGTCAGCGGCGTGGTCGATGGCGGACTGAGCCGCCGGGGTCGTTTCCTGGACGACCTTCAGCTCGCCGCCGATATCGATCTGGAAAAGGCCATGGGATGGGAGGGCGCGACCTTTCACGGCCTCTTGCTGAACAACTCCGGCGCCATGCCCAATGACGCCGCCGGCACGCTCCAGGGGGTCGACAATATCGAGGTGTCCCGACAGAGGACGCGCCTCTATGAGGCCTGGGTCGAACAGACCCTGGCGGACGGCAGGGCCAGCCTGCTCATCGGGCTCTACGATCTCAACAGCGAATTCTACGCCAATGACAGCGCCGGCCTGCTGATCGCGCCGGCCTTCGGCATTGGCTCCGAACTGGCCGCCACGGGCGCCAATGGCCCCTCGATCTTCCCCTCGACCGCCCTGACCCTGCGGGGCAGGGTCACGATGGGAGAGACGGGCTATCTCCAGGCGGCGGTGGTCAATGCCAATGCCGGCGTGCTGGGGGATCCCTCAGGAGTCAATCTGGATTTCGACGGCGGCGCCCTTCTGATCGCCGAAGCCGGCATGGGCGGCATGGGCGGCAAGGGCAGGCTGGCCGGCGGGGTCTGGCGATACACCGATCGCCAGGATGACTGGCGGGACACCACCGCCGCCGGGACTCCGGTGCAACAGGTCTCGCAGGGCGCCTATCTGCTTCTGGAACAGCCCCTGATGGGCGACGCTGACGGCCCGCGCCAGGTGACCGGCTTCGCCCGGATCGGTGTCTCCGATGGCGATACCTCGCCATTTCATGGAGGCTGGCAGGCCGGGCTGCTGATCGAGCGGGTTTTGGACGGACGTCCGGACAGCCAGCTATCCTTTGGGGTCAACCAGGCCTGGATCAACAGTCGCGAGCGGGCCAACGGCGCCGATGCGGGACGGGATATCGGCTCGACCGAAACGGCCCTGGAAATCACCTATGCCGACAGGGTGACCCCGCACCTGACCATCCAGCCGGACCTGCAATATGTGATCCGGCCGTCAGGCGACCGAGACATCGACAACGCCCTGGTGGCGACGGTCCGGTTGCGGTGGGAGTACTGAGGGGGGCAGTTTGGCGCTCAGAACAAGGTGCGTCCGCCATCTTGCTGGATAGTGCCCATACTGCGGATATTCAGGCCTTTTCTGAGAGTATTTCGCAAAAAATTCACAGCGTGGTCGGCCTTTTTGCGGCCTTGATATTGACGTTGGGAAACAGTCCAAGCGAAGTAGCCGCTGTGGCTTCTCTTTGGAGAGGTCGTTCAAAATAATTGCGCGTCAGTTGTGTTTCATGGCGGAGATGTTGTGCCTGCCTCGAGGGTAAAAGGTGTCCTACGCGTCGAAAATGGATGCGCAGTCGGTTGGCTTCAGAGCGACGAAGAACCCGATTCGCGGGTGGCCTTCGAACTTCTGATCCAGGGGTCAAAAGTCTTCGGCGGGGTTGCCGACAAATTTCGCAAGCCCTTGATTGCCAAGGGAGTTGGTGATGGCAGTCATGGTTTCAGGGTCGCTCTGAAAGAACATTGGCTGGCCAAGGACCCGACCCTGAAGTCGCTGGTGCTCAGGGCTTTGCCTTCCAACAAAGAATTCAAGCTGGCTCCGAAGCCGGGCGAGCTGCAAGAAGTGAAGACCAAGTCTGAAGTGGGGCAGCGCTCCACCGGGCTCGTGGAGCCAGGGTCTGCGGTGCCCGAGATCACATCGCTTGCGGAAGGGTCCGCAGAAGACACCAGGCTGCAGCATCCGGAGTTCCGGGAAATCCTGGCTGCCCGGCTGGCCAATCGGGTCACACTGCCTGCGCAGACCATCCTTGAAGAAATCGAAGCAATTCTGGAAGGTCGTTGGACGACGGCTCCGGCTCAGACGCCAACCGTAAAGTCGATAATGGTCCCGAAGGCCCAGGTTCTGCTTTCACTTGAAGATGAGCAGCAAAACGAATCTGTGTCTCAAATTCTCAGCGCTGTTGAACCCACTGCGGCGCAGCTGAAAAAAATTGTGAGCATACTGTTCAAAGAAAAAAACTGGCGAGTCCTTATCGGTCTTGGTCATTCCCTAGAGGGAAAAATTCAGATCGATAGGGCTTTGTCAATTCAGATTGCCCGTGCGAACATCTATGAAGGTAAATTCTCTACTGCCGTAAATATATTAAGGTCGCTTGACCTTGAAACGTCGCGTGATTTGAATGGATTGTACTATCTGGCAATCAGCCTGCGCCAGCAGGGACTCTATGCGGAATCCTTCAACGCCATTGAAGCTTGCCTGAAGCTGGGCGCGAAGGAGTCCAAATTCTTCCTGGAAGGGGCCAGGTCAAAGGTTCTGGCTGCGTATGGCGGCTACGGGGAAATGCCGGAAAACCGCCTCGAGGGGGAGGATGCGGCCGAGCTTTTCAGAAAAGCCGCTGAAACGGACGAGAAGTCACCCATTGCCTGGCGTGAGTATTCACGATTGCTGGTGAGCCTCGGGCGTCTGGACGAAGCGCTGGCAGCCGCTCGTGAAGACGTCGTTCGCCTATCCAAGGATGAACGATCCCATCTCAATCTGGCCAAGATTCTCACACGCCTGGGCCACTACAAGGAAGCCGAAGCCGCCACCGTCACTGCAGTAGAAATTGCGCCTGGGTCAGACACGGCAAAATTCTCAAAGAGGATCGCCCAGCGTCTCTACGAGCATGCCTCCGGAATCTGGCCAGACTCGCTGTTCGTCGCAGGCCGTGACAGCCGACCGTATGAGATCCTCCGCAGTCAATCTGAAGACTGGATCGGGATCGGAGGGGAAGCGGACGCTCCCCGGATGCGACTGTCGATCGCCAGAGGCGGCTTTCCCTGGGCCGGCGCCTTGGTTACCTATCCCGGGCGGGATCTGATCTATCGGTCTGCCCTGCTTCGGTCGGCTTTCGAGTGTGGGGTACTGAACGAAAGCAGCAACTGGTCCGATTGTGAGACCTTTGCGATGCTGTTCGCTGCGATTTCCTATCCCGACGAAGCAGGACTGCGACCGTTCAAAGGGTCCGAGCGCGGCACGGCACTGCTCCTGTCACAGTACGGAATCCGCAAATTCGGCGGCGCCGAGCAGTTTCTGGATCAGGCTGCTCGGATCTACGCTTCACTGGGACTGGACGTTCTGGTCGTGGGCACAAGATCAGAATTTGTGGGGGAAAGCGGCGTTTCGAATGGCTTGAACTATGTGTTCGTGGACGGCTCGCCAGAGTCGCTCATGTCGCTGGCGGTGCAGCACAGGGCCAGCGTCGTTCACGTTGTATCCGGTCTGGGGCTCGAGGCAGCCGCAGCATTTCGCTTCATGGATGTCGCCGTCGTATTCGGAGTCCATTTCTGGCGGGAACTGATTGTTCAACCGACGCCATCTGAGGGATACTATCCCGACGTCGACGGCAGCATGCAGAGCCGACCGGAATTCAATCTGCTTTTATCTGACGCCTATGCAGTCTACGCCAACTCGGATTTTACCCGCGGGGTTGTTGAGCAGCGCTTCGGAGTGCGCCTTCCGGTTGTCTATTCCCTGCCGCCGGATCTTGATGCCGAGGTCCGACAACCGACTGCGACAGCCGCCGGGGATTGTGTGCTGCTGGCTAATTCACGCGATGACAAGGGCTTCGGGCTGATACTGCAGGTTGCCGGGCGTCTGCCCAATCGCAAGTTCATCGCCATCGCCAACCAGGGATCGGCCGAAAAGGCCGCCCTCCAGATCGCATCGGCCGGCGTTTCGAACGTCGAACTGCTGGGTCGGGTTGATGATATGACGGAAGTCTATCGTCGGGCGCGGGTCGTTGCCGTACCCAGTTACCGGTTTGTAGAGACCTTCAGCCGAATGGTCATCGAGGCCCATCGACACGGCATTCCAGTTGTTGGGTCCGACCGGGGCAATGTGCCCCTGCTGTTGCAGGATAGCGGGGTCTCTCTTCCCGAAGACGCGGAGTCATGGGCCAATGAGATCGAGCATCTCTTTGCCGATGACGATTATTGGACCGCCCGATCCATAGCCGGTCTCGAAAATTCGGCGAGGTTCTCTTTCGCCCAGCAGCGATCCCGCATCCGAGGCCTGGTGTCTTCGCGGCAGTCCCCGATCCTTATCGGCGTGGGGTCGGGGATCGGCAACATACTTCACTGCACCCCGTTGATCCGCAATATCGCCAGGCGACTGGGGCGCCGGGTCGATGTGGTGGTGGCTGGTGACCATGGAGGACTGATGCCCCTCGTCGGACACCCGGACTATGTCAATCACGTGTTTGAGTTGAATGACGCCGTTTTGGCCCGGCGATATGCCACCGTGTTTCTCACCCATTGTTTCGGCGAGGTCATTCCGAGGTTCGCCTGTAGCCGGGTCTTCAGTTCCCGCGAGTGGCGCATATTCGGGCCCGACGACACCTTGCATGAAGCCGAATTCAACCTGGCCGCCGCCGAAGCCATGCTGGGCATCCCCTATGACATCGAAGATGTGCGCGGAGCCTTTGTAGGGGGGTACAGCTATGTCCCTCCAGACCGGCCCCTAGTCGGTTTTCATGCCGGTTCCAAAGGCGGAATCTGGGCGAGCAAGCGGTGGCCGCATTTTGAATCCTTGGCCGAGGTCCTGACCCGCGCGGGAGTGGATGTCGCCTCATTCGGCACGAAGGATGAGTATGTCACCGGAACCCGCGACATGACTGGCGGCAGCGTCGACGAAATGGCCCGGGCGATGCTCGACTGCAGCTATTTTGTGGCGAATGACAGTGGTGTGATGAATATCGCCAACGCGCTCGGCATCCCGACGCTTGCCCTTTTTGCGCCAACCAATGCTCTCACCAGGGGGCCTCTTGCGCCTACATCCCAGTCGTTGGCGGTGGTAAGCGACTGTGCGCCCTGTGAGATTCATACAGAGTACCGAAAGACTCGATTCCTTTCGGGGGAATGCCGGTGCATCGGGGAAATATCACTTGATCAGGTTTTGAGCGCAATCTGGCCCAACATCGAAAGCTTATCAGAAGTTCGTGAAACCTCACCGCAGTGATGGCTTCTTGAAGCGATACGAGATTGTGACTTATAAATTGCTCAGACTATCGGGACCTTTATTCAGGTGCCGTATCGAACTGCTTTGAGGGCAAAGCCAGGGATGCCTTCTTGAATGGCTTTTGATTTGAAGGTAATTTTTAAGTGTGTTCGGGCTGCTGGCGTCTTGATCAAAAACTGTCCGGGGCACCAGTCCGACACATAGAGGCTTCCCGTTGGGTTTGTTATTGGAAACACGCGCCGCTGAGCGGCTAGATGTCGAATATTCCTATTTGTTTGTGCTTGGCAGGGGCTGCCGAGAGGCAGACATTGAGCGCTTAGCTGGCAAGACGGTATTTGACGTATTCAATTTGTTATTTAAATCTAAAGAGTATAGTGAAAAAATCTACCAAAATATACTCATTAAGGCGGCGATTCCGCATGATCGTCACTCCTCGGCGGAATTGGGCGCAGTAAAGACTTGGCTCGATGAGTCGCTGGGATTGAGCCGGTCCGGTTCCGCCGATTCGACATGGTCGGGCCTGTTGAAGGAAACCCTGAGCGAGCTGAATGCAGCATTTCCTGGAGCCGGTTTCCCTACGTCGCCCCTCCCGGACATAGTTGGGATCCCTGCCTTCAAGCAAGTCGCGAGTCCATCGGGCGTGGAGCTAATGTTCTCCCTCTTTCTAGGTCGAGGGCCGGGTCTTGGAGACAACGTCGAGGCTCGCGCGCAGCAAGGTTATGAGGAGCTTGTTCGCCGCTTTCTGCTTTCCACCGAGTTTGAAAGTGCATTCATTGATCCCCTGATGGCTGGCAAGAGTCCGCGTCATTCCCGGCTGGGTCTGGTGAGCCGGACCGACCTGGATTACGTGGGCAAGCTTTTCCTTGGGCGCCCTCAGTATGAACGACTGGGATCGATAGATTGGGGACAGCTTGCCAGGGTGATTTTCCTTTCACCGGGTGTTTTGGCAGGGTTCAAGGAGGCCATGGTCGGGCCGAAGGCGCGCTATGTGCTTGAAGCCCTTCAGTCGTTGGGGGGCGTGGGTGAGCAGTCGAGCGGGCCGGGACGATCAGTTGCGATAAATCGAAACGGACGAGTTTTGCACATAACGCCCAATGACGATTGCCTCGAAATCTCGGTGGAAATCAGCCGACCAACTCCGGTCATATCCAGTTTCAAGTCTGATAATTTCACCTTGGGCCATCCGTTTTCTGTCCAGCTCCCTCTCTCATCAGCCAGCCCATGCCTTCTTGAAGGCAGGGTCGTCGTGCGGGGCGGGGACAGAAGTTGGTCCATGCCGCTGCGGGTGGATTGGACAGAAGCCGCCATTTCGGCCTGGGCGAACAGTCGGAAGGCGGCCCTTTCGAGGGCTGAAGCCGCCGCCGAGGAAGGGAGCATCAATCAGGCCTCTTCGATACTGACAGTTCTGCTGGAAGATGATGAGGGGCTGTCTGAAGCGTTGGCGCTTCAAGCAGAGCTGCTAGCCCAGACGGGACAGCTGGAAGAGGCCTACGCCCTGGCTAAACGTGCCTGCGAGATCGGTCCCGGACTGGAACCACAAACGACGCTCCTTTGCCGGCTGAAATTCAGATTGGGACAGGACGATCAGGCCTCGGAACACTTGGCCCTACTGCAGGAAGCTCAACCCCTTAGATACGCCTCACGCGTCGTAATCGGCGGCAGTTCCTTGCAGCAGGGTCCCGACGCCGACCTTCTGGGACAGCTTCGTTCTGCGATTATCTCAGGAAACCAGGCGCCGCAGTTCGGACCGGCAGGTGGTGATCAGCCAGAGGCCCATCCGGTCGTCGGGCAAGGCCTGAGTTTGGTTCGGGCAGCCCTCGAGCTGTTCGCGCCCATTGAGATGCTTCGATCGCTCCTGGCTTTCCTTGTGTCTGAGCAGCGGTCATCAACCCTTGAGATAGTTGCGGGCGCAGAGGCCAGGCATCGTCATCGCATAGTCGAGGCGATGTCTTTTCTGCCTCCGGCGTGGATTGACCCCGCTTTATATCTTGAAATCGCGCAGTATCTTGAATCGATGGGGCGTGACGAAGACGCCGTTCGCTTTGTCGACGGACTTAGAAACAGCGATGATGTAAAAGCCCTAAGTATTCTCGCCAATGCCCTTCGGCGATTAGGAGACACCGATCAAGCGAGTGATATATTTGGCAGGTTGGTCCTACTGGAGCCTGAAAACCGGCGCCATTTCGACCGGCTTGTTGAGATGGAACTGAAATCTGTCAAGCAAGATCCGCTGAGAGACCGAAGCTGGATCCTTGAACTTCTGAGCGAGGATATGGACAAGAGGCAACGGTCCCTCTTTCGCGCTCCTACCGATTTCGCGGCGCGTCTGGACTTCGCCAAGGCGCTCATTCGACAGGACCTGTATCCGGAAGCCTCGGTGGTTTTACAGCGACTTCGGACCGAGCGCCCGAGCCACTTTGGCGCCCTATGGGAGCTGGTGCGGGTGGCGCAATTGTCCGGCGAAAATGAAGCCGTTCTGAGCTTTGAAGCCGCTTTGGCCGAGTTCCCCTTTGAGGAAAGAGTTGTCCTTGCTCTTGCAAAGGCGCACCGGGCGATTGGACAGCTCGATGAATCCCGGACCTTGCTCGAGACCCACCTACACCGGGACAGCCTTCAGATAAGGCGCGAGTTTGTGCGCCATTTCTTCTTTGTTGGCGATTTCGAGACGGCTGCCCAGGAAGCGGAACGGTGGTTGGCCGTTTATGCTCAGGACATCGAATTGCGGCTGCTGGCGGCGGCTGCGGAACTCGAATGCTGTCAGGTTTCCGCTGCTCAGTCGCACGTCCATCAGGCCGACGAAGAGGGTGGAGAGAAGCTCTTGCCACTCGACATGCCCTTGTTCCGATATGAGGTTGATCGACGCGTTTCTGGTCCGGCATCTGCGCTGACCCAACTGGACAGCCTCTATATCGGCCTGGGTGTCGGGCCGGTCCGGATCGCTGAAGGCGCGGCCCCCGCTTTTGATCGCCTCAAGGGATCCGAAATGCTGTTCCAGGCGGACGGACCCTTTCCGCCGGCAGCAGAAGGCCCGTTGGTCTCTGTCATTATGACCGCATACAATGTGGAATCGTACCTGTTAACTTCGGCCCTATCAATTCTGAACCAGAACTATCGAAATCTCGAACTCATCATTGTCGACGACTGCAGTACAGACTTGACGCCGAACCTGATCCGGGAGCTCGAGGCCATGGATGGCCGTGTTCAGGGCGTGTTCAAGTCGACCAATGATGGAACCTATGTCAGCAAGAATAGGGGGCTCCTGCAGGCAAGGGGAGAATTTGTCGCGCTTCAGGACGCCGACGATTGGTCTCATCCCGACAGGCTCGGCAAGGGGGTTTCGGTGCTTTTACGCCGACCTGATATTGTCGGACTGACAACCGACTGGCTCCGAATGACCTCCGACGGGGAAATTGTCATCAAGGCTGGCGGTCAGATTTCTCACGTCTGCTGTATCTCGTTGATGTTTCGTCGCGCCGCCCTGGCGCAGGTGGGTTTCTTTGACAGCGTCCGGGTGGCTGCAGATCTAGAGTTCATTCAGCGTCTGGGACTGGTTTATGGCGCTTCCGCTGTCCCGAGGGTGCGTTGGCCCCTGTTGTTCGGCCGCGCCCGAGCCGACTCGCTGACCGCGAGCGAAGAATACGGTTTGCTGCGCACCCGATTTACGGGGCCCCGCCAGAGCTATCACGATGCAGCCGAAGGCTTTCACGAACAGATCCGGCAGGGCGATTCTGCCTATATGCCGTTTCCTCTACGGACCCGGAAGTTCGCAGCCCACCCCGCCTTGCTGCCCGGCCGTGGGCTGGGGGCCTGAAGGTGGAAGTCGTCAACTACGTCATCTATAGAGACAACCCCTATCATCAGTTGCTCTATTCGGCCCTTGATGGACGGTATACGGCCGTCCGGGGCGACATTGATCTGGCGACAGAACAGCTGACCCGTGACGGTCGCCAGATCTTTCACGTTCATTGGGAAGAACATGCCCTGAGGCCCTGTTCCACCACTGTCGAGGCGCGGGCTGTCAAGGACTTCCTGCTGACCCAAATTGCCCGATTCAAGGGCCTGGGCGGGCGGGTGGTCTGGACGGTCCATAATGTGATGCCGCACGAGCTGGAGCATGCGGATGTCTTCCTGGATCTGCGCCGCGGCCTGGCCGACATCGCTGACCTGATCCTGGTCCATAACGTGGAAGCAGTGGGGTTGCTGCAGGAACAGGTAAGCCTGGATATCTGCAAGGTGGTCCATCTGGCCCACCCGTCCTATCAAGGGATTTACCCTTCGGCACGATCAGGTCCCGAAGCACGGGGAGACTTGCCGGCCGGCCGACTGCTCGCCTTTGTCAAGGTCCGCCGATACAAGGGTTTCGATGGCCTGCTGGACATGCTGCCGGATAGGTTTCTGGCCGAAAATGATCTAACCCTGCAGATTACCGGGCAGCCCCTTGCCGGCGATGGCTTCAGCGATGAACTCCTCGTGCGCGCCAACGGCCGTGCTCGGGTTGACCTGGACTTTAGGGTCGTGCCGGATGAGGAGGTGATCACCCTGTTGCGCTCTGCGACTTGCGTGGTGCTGCCTTACGAGCGGTTTTTGACGTCAGGCGTTTCCCTCCTGTGCCTGACTGCTGGCGCCCTTGTTGTGGCGCCACGGGTCGCAGCGCTTGAAGAGGTGTTTCCTGCTTCCTGTCACCGCCTGCTGTATCGACCCGGTGACGCAGAAGACCTGCGTCGGGCGGTGCTGGAGGCAAACAGCCTGTCGCCGGAAGAGCGGGAGGGTATGACGGCAGACAGTCTGGCGCGGGCGGACTGGCTTTCCCCGAAAAGGATATCGACGCGTCTGGGCAGGCTGTATGATGAGCTACTGTATCAAGGTGGAAAGCCACTAGGGGAGCCGGCGGTCATTCCTGAAATCGCCGGACTTGACCCTGGCGCTGCAGACTAGGAGTTAGACCGCTTGTCCCTCTATTCCGAGCGCTTCGGCTTCATCTTCGTCATGAATCCCCGAACGGGCTGTACAGCGACCGCAGAGGTGCTGACCTCAAAGCTTGGGGCCCATTATGTTCCGGGTGAGGATCGGCTGGACGAGAAAGGTCGGATCCTGGTTCAGAAGAAGCACACCTCTCTGAGGGAGCTTCAAGAGCACAACATTTTAACGAGCGACCAGATCTCGCAGGCCTTCAAGTTTGTCACGATCCGCAATCCATTCGACTCGCTTTACTCGCTTTGGGCAAAGAAAAAAGTCGACTACGTCAAGCTTTCAGACGACCCAAACAGCTTTGTAAACCGGCTTCCCGGATATCGCGAAGACATGGACTTCATCCAGACCGCGAGTTTTTCTGAATGGATCCGCCATCGCTATGGCAAGGAAAAGCGCCAAAGCTCGGTGAACCTGAAATACATAACCGGGGTCAACATGACCCTGCGGTTCGAAACCCTGCAGCAGGACTTCAGCCGCGCCCTGCGGGCCTTTGGCGCCGACGCCGAACTCGAAATTCCCCTGATCAATAAGACGGCCGGTCGCCAGGGGCATTATCGGGAGCAATATGATCCGGCCGCCCGGACCCTCGTCGAGCAGGCGTTCAAGCGGGAGCTGGACCTTACAGGCTACGGGTTCTGACAAACCTGCGATTTTCTGATCCCGTCTTGGGCGCCCTGGATCAGTCGTCATCCTCGGAAGACGGAGACGCCCGATCCCCGCCCAGGAGGGCGCCGCGATCGGGAATCTTTCGCCTGAGCCTGGCCATGATTGTACGGGCGGGCTCGAAGTCCGGCCAACGGGCCTCGACATATCCCAGCGTTATCTGAGCATCCTGCCATCGTTCGGCAGCGATCTGCCAATGCGCGTACTGGCAATAGGTTTCCGGCCGCCCGGACCATCTTGTCAGCATTTGCTTGGCGGTTGCACCAGCGGCATCAATGTTTCCAGCGGCCATCTGCAGTCGAAATTCGAGCATAACGGACGACCGGTTCCGCGTGGTCGCAAGGTTTTTGTGTCTTTCAAAACAGTAGTCTGCCGCCCTGCCGTGCTTGCGCTCGAAAAGAGCCTTTGCCAGGTTCAGGTAATAGGTATCCGTTGTTCGCGAGGAGGCCTTCAATAGCCTTTTCAGGCCCGACGGACTGTCCTGACGGACCAGATCCATCAATTGGGAAAACACTGTTGCAGAGGCGCAGGCGCGCACCGTTGAATGGTTTGTATAGGGCACATCAACAATGCTTACGGGGTGGAGCCTGGAGATGTTGCGGGCATTCAGAAGATCAAGGCGAGATCTGGAATCAAGAAACAGTAAAATACGCCCGCCCATATCCGTCGGCAAAACTCGCATGTTCTGGTGGAGTTTCTCCCGATAGTAGGCCGCATACCGGTGATCCTGCCCGTCATTATCATCGGGGGAGATCGAGTATTGTGGGGAGAACGCCAGGGCGACATCGGCGTTCAGGGCCCGGCTGAACTTGATGGCGCCATAGCCGCCCATCGAGTGGCCGTAGGTGACAACAGGGCCGTCCGACTTCACCAGGCTGAGCAGCTGTCGCGTCGGCTCGAATGGAAACCAATTCGGACCCTTGGATACGATGCCGTAACAATTGACATCCAGCCTGTCGGCAAGCGCCTGCGCCCAGAAGGTCCGGCCATCAGCCACCATCCCGCGCTCATTGAACGTCACAAGCGTATAGTCCGAGCGGCCCGGTCGGAAGAAGAGCTGGGCCCATTCATTTTCTGCGACGAGCAAACGCGGCTCCGATTGTCTCTAACGAGCTATCCGCCAAGTCGGGACAGATTTTCAGCAAATATAGTTTAAATACCCTAGGGTTGAATTCAATGGTTTTGAAAATACCCAAGGTGGTGTCGTTACGGCTCGACGCTTTTTAAGTGATTTTAGAATAGGGCGCATGAGCAACGTCACTGTTCGGTCGTTTTAGTTACGAAGTCTTGCGATCAGCCGGCTGGTGGAAGGATCATGGCTCTTGCTGTCGGCGCCCTTGAGTTCAGCCAGAACCTCGCGAGCCAGCACCTTGCCCAGTTCCACGCCCCATTGATCGAAACTGTCCAGGTCCCAGATCACGCCCTCGACGAAGGTCTTGTGTTCATACAGGGCCAGCAATGCCCCCAGGGTTTCCGGAGACAGCCGCGGCAACAGAATGAAACTGGACGGCCGATTACCGGGAAAATGCCGGTGGGGTTCGTCCAGATTGACCCGGCCGACCATCAGGGCCTCGGCCTGGGCGATCGCGTTGGCCAGCAGCATGTCGCGATGCGATGGCGGCCCTTCATGGTCCTCCGCCATGACGACAAACTCGACCGGAATGACATCCGTGCCCTGGTGAAGCAGCTGGAAGAAGGCATGCTGACCGTTGGTCCCGGCGTCTCCGAATACCGACGTGGCCGAACCGCGCTCAAGGACCGCGCCACCGGCGCTGACCCGCTTGCCGTTGGACTCCATCTCCAGCTGCTGCAGATAGGCCGCGAACAGGCTGAGGCGCCGGGCATAGGGCACCACGGCGCGAACCGGGCGATCCAGACC
>JARWZW010000035.1 GCA_029866155.1 Caulobacter sp.
CGGGCGGCGCCGGCCAGGCCCTGCAGCACCATGATGGCCGGACCGGCAATGTCGCGACGTCCAGCGCTCATGGCTTGCGGTCAGGCTCCGCGCAGGGCGGCAATATTGCCGGCATAGGCGTCCGGTCCGCCCTTGAAGACCGCCGAGCCGGCCACCAGGGCCGTGGCTCCGGCCGACAGGCAGAGGGGGGCGGTCTCGGCCGTCACCCCGCCATCCACTTCCAGGATGATGTCGCAGCCGGAGGCGTCGATCATCTTTCGCAGCCGCTCGATCTTGCGCAGCTGGGAGGCGATGAAGCTCTGGCCGCCGAAGCCCGGATTGACCGTCATGACCAACACCAGGTCCACATCCTCCATCATGTCTTCGATGGTGTCGGTGGAGGTGGAGGGGTTGAACACCACCCCGGCTTTTGCGCCGAGCTTGCGGATCTGGCGCAGGGTGCGGTTCAGGTGCGGGCCGGCCTCGGGATGGACGCTGATCAGGTCTGCGCCGGCGGCCCGGAAGGCTTCCAGATAGGGATCGGCCGGGGCGATCATCAGATGGACGTCAAAGGGGATGGCCACATGGGGCCTCAGGGCCTTCACCACGTCGGGGCCGATGGTGATGTTGGGCACGAAATGGCCGTCCATGACGTCCACATGCACCCAGTCGGCGCCGGCCGCTTCGATGGCGCGGCATTCCTCGCCCAGCCGTGAGAAGTCGGACGCCAGGATGGAGGGCGCGATGATCGGGCGCGTCTTGGTCATCGGCAAGGCTTAGCGTCTGGCGAAGAGTCGAACAAGGACAGGCCTTGCCGGGATGGACCCGTTCCGGCTCAGGACGCCGGCTTGCGTTGCAGGCAGGCGGCGAAAAACCCGTCCTGGCCGCCCGGGCGCTGATGGGGCAAAAGCCGCAGCCAGCCTTCCGGTGTCAGACTGGCGGCGGGGGCGCCGCAGAGTTGCGGGTCTGCGGGTCGGGTCTCGAAATCGCCATGCCGGGCCAGGAAGCCCGCGATCTGCTGCTCGCCCTCTTCCGGTTCCAGGCTACAGACGCAATAGACCAGCCGCCCGCCGGGCGCGAGCCGCCGGGCGGCGCTGTCCAGCAGTCTGGCCTGGACGGCCGACAGGCTGGCGATATCGCCGGGCCGGGCCGCCCAGAGGACGTCTGGGTGCCGACGGAAGGTGCCCGTCGCCGAGCAGGGGGCGTCCAGCAGGATGGCGTCGAAGGTCCGGCTATCGGACCAGGTGATGGCGTCGGCGGCGATGATCTCCGCCTCCAGGCCCATCCGCAGCAGGTTTTCGGCGACTCGCTTCAGCCGTTCGGCCGAGCGGTCGAGGGCGGTGACGGCCGCGCCCGTCGCCGCCAGCTGCAGGGTCTTGCCGCCGGGGGCGGCGCAGAGGTCCAGGATCGTCTGGCCGGAGCTGGGGTCCAGCATCCGGGCGGGAATGGCCGCGGCGGCGTCCTGCACCCACCACTGACCTTCCGAAAAGCCCGGCCAGAGGGAGGGATCACCCCGCTGGGCGACCCGCAGGGTTCCGCCGGCCAGGGCCTCGCCCTCCAGGGCGGCTGTCAGGGTCTCCAGGTCGCCGGGCTTCTTCAGGCTGAGGTCCGTGGCCGGTTCGGCGGCGATCTGCGCGGCGATCAGTCGGGCGGTCTCGGGACCAAAGGCAGCCTGCCAGCGGGCCAGCAGCCAGGGCGGCGCCAGGGCCTCGGGGTCATCGACAGGCGCGCCATCCCGCAACAGGCCCCGCAGTATGGCGTTGATCAGGCCCTTGAAGGACCGGGTCGCCTTGTCCCGGTCGGCCAGGGCGACGCTGGTGGAAACGGCCGCATGGTCAGGCGTGTCGAACCAGAACAGCTGGGTGACACCAAGCCGCAACAGGTTTCGCACCCGGGCCGGCGGCTCGCGGTTCAGGCGCGGCGCCAGCAGCCGGTCGACGGCGCCCAGGCGGCGGAGGCAGGCCAGGGTCAGGGCCCGGGCGAAGGCCCGGTCGCGGCTGTCCAGCCCGCGCATGGCGTTGGTGGTCGCCGCCTCATCCAGCCCGGCCCGCCGCTCGAGCGCAGCCTCAAGCAGGGTGATGGCGGCCCGGCGGGCGGCGAGATCGTCAAGGGGAGCATCAGTCACGCCCGTCCCCTGCGCCATGGCGGCGAGACTGGCAAGGGTTGGGGCGGGATTCCCTTCCGGTCCCCGGGGGAGAAGTCAGGAACGGTCTGCCAGCGCGGAGTTCCTTACAGACCCAGGCCCTTCTTCATCTGCTGGACGCATTCGGCATTGCCGGCGGCGATCATCTTTTTCAGGACCTGGCCGTTGTTTTCGAGCAGTTGGTCATAGGTGGGCGAGTCGGGCGTCGTCTTCGGGCCGATGAAGCATTTTGCCTTGGCGATCTGCTTGCCGTCCGTTCCGTTGAGGACCCTCACGTTGCTGCCGTAAATCTCGGCCAGTTTGTCTGGTCGCTCCTTTGCGGCGGATTTGTCGCCATGGCGCGGCGCGTCCCGGCCAAGGATCGCCGTCACCGGGATTTCGACCTATATCAAGCAGCATGCCCCCCGTTTCGCCGGACCCTGCCATGACCGACTCCCCTGATCAGGTTCCCGAAGCGCCCGGCGCTGCGCCCGGCAAGGTGTTGACGCCTCAGGCCCGGCGGGCGCTGGAGGAGGCCCAGGCGCGGCGGCTGGACCGGCAGGCCGCCGAAGATGCGCCTTTGGAAGACGGCGGCCCGGCGGGCCTTGAACCGACCCGCTTTGGCGACTGGGAACGCAAGGGCGTGGCGGTGGACTTCTAGGGAGCGCGCTCAAGACCCTGCCCCTTTGGGGCAAGGGGACCATCGCGCAGCGACCGTGGATCGGGTCCCCACCGGCCTGTCCGCCGCCAAGGCGGCTGCATAAGGGCGGACCGACCCCCTCAGCCGCCTGGTTTGCAGGCGACCGCTCCCTCGAACTGGCCTGCGGCCCTGGGGGGGCATCCGCTCGCGTCGCAGGCGCACAGGGTCGCAGGATCGGCGAAGGCGGCTTAACCTCTTGTTAACCAGTCAAGAGGGCCTTCCGGTCATGTCCAGCTTCCAGCGCGGCGCAGTCCTTTCCGGGCTGGGGCTTCTGTTTTCCCTGGCTTCCCTGGTCCTTGTTGCGCCCGCCCAGGCCCAGGATCGCTACAGCGGCGCCGGGACCCCGGGCTATTACGACGCCCGGCAGGACGGCGCGACAGCCCCCTATTGCTGCAGCGGCGAGGTCCGGGTCCCGATGGAGAACCCCGTCGATCCCTGCGCCCTTGAGCCGCAATGCCCCCGCTACAGCCAGGCGCCTGTCCAGCCGGAAGGCCTGACCCTGCCGGACAGTTTCTTCTATGGCGGCGGCGGGGTGGGCTCGGACTATGTCGGGGCTGAAGGCGGCGGGGTGGTGATCGTGGTCGGCGGCGGCGCAAGCTATGCCCTGGCCCGGGCCAGCGCCAACAGCAGCGTCAGCATCCGGATCGGCGGTGGGAGGGGTGGCCATGGCGGCGGGGGCGGCGGCCACGGCCATCCGGCCAGGCCGGGCGGCGGGGGTTGCGGCTGCGGGCACTGAGGCCCGGCCTGCCGCCTACATCCGTTCCGGCGTCTCGATGCCCAGCAGGTCCAGCGCCATTTCCAGCTGGTCCAGGGTGGTCCGGGCCAGCCTCAGCCGTGAGCCGCGCAGGGCCTCGGTCTCGGCGGCCATGATCGGGCAGGCGGCATAGAATTTCGAAAAGGCCTGGGCCAGCTTGAAGGCGTGGTCGGCGATGAAGTTGGGGGCCTTCTTGTCATAGGCCTCGGTCACGGCCGCATCGAACGCGTCCAGCATCAGGACCAGTTCGCGCTCCGCCGGTTGCGAAACCGTCACCGGGCCGGCTCGCGATCCTTCCGCCTCGGCCCTCCGCAGAACCGATTTTATCCGCACGGCCTGGTAAAGCAGATAGGGGCCGGTCTTGCCTTCGAAGGCTGTGAACCGGTCCAGGTCGAAGACATAGCTGGTACCGCGATAGTTGGAGAGATCGGCGAACTTCAGGGCGGCCACGGCCACCTTGTGGGCGATGCCCTCGAACTCCTCCGGGCTGAGCTCCGTTCCCAGGCCGGCTTCGCGCAGCCGCTCCCGGGCCTTGTCCCTGGCCATCTCGATCAGGTCATGCAGTTTCAGCACCCCGCCCTCGCGGGTCTTGAAGGGCTTGCCGTCAGCGCCGTTCATGGTGCCGAAGCCGATGTGTTCCAGGCTGCCCTTGCCGGCATAGCCGGCCAGATAGGCGCCCCGGAAGACCTGCTCGAAATGCTCGGCCTGACGCTGGTCGACACAATAGAGGATCAGGGAAGGGTCAAAGGTCCGCCGCCGGTCCAGGATGGTCGCCAGATCGGTGGTGCCATACATGGCCGAGCCGTCCCGCGAGACGATCAGCAGAGGATCGGGGCTGGGCGCCTCGATGACCGAACCGTCCGGCAGCTTCTTCTTCTTGGTCTCGCCGGGACCGGCGACATGGATCACCCGGGCGCCCTGGTCCTCGACCAGCAGTCCTTTGGCCTGAAGTTCGGTAATCATGCCGGCGATCAGGGGATCGGCGTCGCTTTCGCCCTTCCAGAGGTCGAAATCGATGCCGAGCGCGTGGAACTCCCGCTCCAGGGCCACCCGGCTGACATTGACGAAATGCCGCCACAGCAGCCGATAGCCGAACCGGCCATGCTGCAGTTCGGCGGTCGCCCGACGGGCCCGGTCGCGATAGTCGATATCGGTCTTGGCCCGGCCTGCGGCCAGGGGATAGAGCCGGTCCAGGTCGGCCAGGGTCACCCGGCTGGACAGTTCCTCCAGCACCCGGGTGCGATCGGCGTCGGAAAATCCGGCCGGCTCATCGGTCAGCCTGTCCATCAGGGCGCGGATGAAGGGAACCTCTTCCATCACGGCCACGATTAGCAGGCCCATCTGGAAGCCCCAGTCGCCGAAATGGGCATCGCCGAGGACCAGGTCGCCGCGGAACCGGTAGATCCGCTTGACCGCCTCGCCGATGATCGAGGCGCGCAGATGGCCCACATGCATGGGCTTGGCGACATTGGGACCGGCATAGTCGACCAGCACCCGCCGCGCCTCGGCGACCAGGACGGCGCCCTTGCGGTCGTCCTGGGCGATCTGGTTGGCCCGGGCCGACAGGGCGGCCGGGCTGACCCGCATATTGATGAAGCCCAGGCCGGCGATCTCGACAGAAGCCAGGTCCGGATGACCGGTCAGCCGGTCGATCACACCCTGGGCGATGTCCCGGGGCGGTTTGCGCGCAATCTTGGCCGCCGCCAGGGCGCCATTGCACTGGAAATCGGCCAGGTCAGGCCGGTCAGACGGGGTGACGCGGCCGAGGTCGGCCGATATCCCCTGGTCAGCGAAGGCGGCCGCGACCGCCTCGCCCAGGGAACGCTTCAAATCAGTCATGGGTATCAGGGCGTTCCGGTCTTGGGGGCGCCGGCATTGACCCGGAACCGTTTTCCTTCGCGGTTGAAGGCCGCCATTTCCGGCGTCACGTCAAATCCGACCAGGACTTCAAAATTGGCGCCGTTGGTTTCCAGGCTGGCCCGGGGAATCACGATTCCGGCCAGGCTTTCCTTCACGCTGGCGCGGTCGCCGGAGAAGGTGACGGGCAGGTCGAAATATTCCTTGGCGATAACGCCCTTGTTACGTTCGGTGACCGCCACCCAGTAGCGGTAGGTCTTGCGGCTGTCGGCGGCCTGCGGGCCCTTGCCCAGGCCGAACAGCAGGTCGACCTGCACCCGGATCGGCTCGGCGTCGCGATACTCGCATCCGGAGGCCAGGCCCTGGATTTCGCCGGTGTAGGCCACGGCGCCAGCTGATTCCCGGCCGTCCTTGAATTCCGTGTAGCGGCCGGCGTCGTAGAGGATCTTCACATAGGGGCAGGGGCCCGCATTGCGCAGCGCGGGCAGAGGGGCCTCGGCCTGGTTCCACTCCTTGTCGCGGGATTTCTTCTTGGCGGATTCTTCCTCCTGCTTACGGTCGGAGTCGGGTCGCCGTTGCTGGGCCACGGCAGGGGCGACAGTGGCGAGAATCACGCCTGCTAGGGCGAAGGTCAGGAGACGACGCATGCTGGGTCCAGACAAGAACTTGAAACCACGCCCCCACCGGGCGCGACTTCATTCTGCTGCTGATAAAGGCATATGCGTGGCCCCGCAACGCGGTGCTGGCGGTGCGTGTATTGAAGGCCTAACTACACACCCATGACCGCTCATGCTTCCAAGCCTCCGCTCAGGGTCCTGCTGGCCAGCCCCCGGGGTTTCTGCGCCGGTGTCGACCGCGCCATCCAGATCGTCGAACGGGCGATCGAGAAATATGGCGCCCCGGTCTATGTGCGCCACGAGATCGTCCATAACCGCTATGTCGTGGACAGGCTCAAGGCCATGGGGGCCATCTTCATCGAGGAGGTGAGCGAGGCGCCGGTCGATCGACCCATCGTGTTTTCGGCCCATGGCGTGCCCAAGAGCGTGCCGGCCGAGGCCCGTCAGCGGCAGATGCTCTATCTCGACGCCACCTGTCCGCTGGTCTCCAAGGTGCATGTCGAGGCCCAGCGCCATTTTGACGCGGGGCGCGAGATCGTGCTGATCGGCCATGAAGGCCATCCCGAGGTGGTGGGCACCATGGGTCAGCTTCCGCCTGGCGCAGTTCAGTTGATCGAGACCAGCGCCGATGCGGAGCGGTTCAATCCTCTGGATTCGGCCAATGTCGCCTTCGTCACCCAGACCACCCTCTCGGTCGACGACACCGCCGACATCGTGGCCATCCTGCAGCGGCGCTTTCCGGGGATCGCCACGCCCCACAAGGAAGACATCTGCTACGCTACTACCAACCGCCAGGACGCTGTGAAGGCCATTTCGGTCGCTTGCGACGTCCTGCTGGTCATCGGCTCGGCCAACAGCTCCAACTCGGTCCGCCTGGTCGAGGTGGGGGTCAAGGCGGGGGCGGGGGCGGCCTATCTGATCGACAAGGCGACAGACCTGCAGGAAGCCTGGCTGCAGGGCGTCGGCTCCATCGGCATCACGGCCGGGGCCTCGGCGCCGGAACTGCTGGTCCAGGGGCTGATCGATCGGCTTGCCGAGAATTATGAACTGACCATCGAGGAGGTGGCCCCCACCCGGGAAACCGTGACCTTCAAGCTGCCGAGGGTTCTGCGGACCTGATCCCGGCCCGCGCCCTCTTGACCCAGGACCCGGGCCCGGCCATCCCCCGCTGATGGCGGTCTATACAGATATTTCGGACGAGGAACTGCGCGCATTCCTGGCCGGTTTCGACCTGGGCGAGGCCCTGAGCTTCAAGGGGATCGCCGAGGGGGTGGAGAATTCCAACTTCCTGCTGGAAACCGAGGCGGGCCGGTTCATCCTGACCGTCTACGAGAAGCGGGTCAGGGCCGAGGAACTGCCCTATTTTCTGGGTCTGATGGGCTGGCTCGCCGACCAGGGTTTCCCCTCGGCTCGGCCGGTGCTGGACCGGTCTGGCCAGGTTCTGCAGTCCCTTCGCGGCAAGCCGGCGGCCCTCGCCCAGTTTCTGCCTGGCCTGTCGGTGCGGCGGCCCAGCGTCGCCCAGTGCCGCGAGGCGGGCGAGGGCCTGGCCTGGCTGCATCAGGCCGGCCAGGGTTATGGCGGGCGTCGGGCCAATGATCTGGGCCAGTCGGCCTGGGGAGAATTCTTTGCACCCCTGGGGCCGGCGGCCGAGGGGCTCAAGCCGGGCCTGGCCTCCGTGGTGGCGGCAGATCTCGATCATCTGGCCAGCCATTGGCCGCAGGACCTGCCGTCCGGCGTCATTCATGCCGATTTCTTCCCGGACAATGTCTTCTTCCGCGAAGGGCGTTTCAGCGCCGCGATCGACTTCTATTTCGCCTGCGACGATTTTCTCGCCTACGACCTGGCTGTGACCCTCAATGCCTGGTGTTTCGAGCCGAGCGGCGACTTCAATGTCACGGCCGGAAAGGCCCTGCTGGCCGGTTACGAGAAACGCCGGCCCCTGTCGCGGGCCGAACGGGCGGCTCTGCCCGTCCTGGCCCATGGCGCGGCCATGCGCTTCTTCCTGACAAGGCTGGCAGACTGGGGTCCGGTCCCGGACGGCGCCCTGGTGCGACCCAAGGACCCTCTGGAATACGAACGCAAGCTGGCGGTTCACCGGGCGGGTCTCAGCATCCTGAGCGACCCGGCATGACCCCGAAGGTGTTGATCTACACGGACGGAGCCTGCCGTGGAAATCCCGGTCCCGGGGGCTGGGGCGCGATCCTGATGATGGGCGCACACAAGAAGACCCTGTGCGGCGGCGAACTGGCCACCACCAACAACCGGATGGAGCTGATGGCCGCCATCCAGGCCCTGGAAGCGCTGAACAAGCCGTGCACGGTCGAGCTCCATACCGACAGCCAGTACGTCAAGCGCGGCGTCACCGAATGGCTGCATCTGTGGAAGGCCCGGGGCTGGCGCACCATGACCAAGGGGGCGGTCAAGAACGAGGACCTCTGGAAACGGCTGGATTCCGCCCGGGCCCGGCATGAGGTCGACTGGCGTTGGGTCAAGGGCCACGCCGGCCACGAATTCAACGAAGTCGCCGACGAGTTGGCGCGCCGGGGCATGCTGGAAACCCTGGGCGAGGCCTGACAGGCGCGGCCACGGCTTGACGGGTGATTGTTATGGCATTCATTATGCCAAAATAATCACGTCAGGACCGGGGTGGACGCAATGTGGAAGAAGCTTGGGCTGGCCGTCCTTGTACTGGTTATCCTCGGGGCCGGGCTGGCCTGGTTCAAGCGAGCCGACCTGATCCTGTTCGTGGCGACCCGGGCCAACCGGATGGAGGTTGCCGCCAACAGGCCGGTCGACTGGCAGCAGGGACCCGCCACGGCGACAAGGCCCCTGGCCCAGCGCCCGCCCAACATCATCTTCATCCTGGCCGATGACCTGGGATTCAACGACATCTCGACCTTTGGCGGCGGGGTGGCCGGCGGCCGGGTCAAGACCCCCAATATCGACCGGTTGGCCGCGCGGGGCGCGGTGTTTAACCAGGCCTATTCCGGAACGGCGACCTGCGCCCCGTCCCGGGCCATGATCATGACGGGGCGGTATCCGACCCGGACCGGCTTCGAGTTCACCCCGACCCCCCAGGGCATGGGCCAGATGGTCACCATGATCGGTGGTCAAAGATCTGACCTGCCCCGGTCGGTCTGGCACAAGGACCGCGCCGCCGAGTCCCCGGATTTTGACCTGCAAGGCCTGCCGGGCTCCGAAGTAACCATCGCCGAGGTCCTCAAGACTGTCGGCTATCACACCGTCCATATCGGCAAGTGGCATCTGGGCGGCGGCAAGGAATTTGGCGCCAACGCCCAGGGGTTCGATGAGAGCCTGCTGATGTCCAACGGCCTGCATCTGCCGGCGGGCGACCCCCGGGGCGTCGAGGCCCGGCTGGATTTCGACCCGATCGACCGGTTCCTGTGGGCGCGGATGCAGTTTGCCAATTCCTACAATGGCGGGCCGGACTTCGAACCCGGCGGCTACCTGGCGGACTACTGGACCGACGAGTCGCTGAAGGTGATCGAGGCCAATCGCAACAGGCCCTTCTTCCTCTATCTGGCCCATTGGGGCGTCCATTCGCCGCTGCAGGCGACCAAGGCGGACTATGACGCCGTGGGCGACATCCAGCCGCATCGCCTGCGGGTCTACGCCGCCATGGTCCGGTCGCTGGACCGCAGCGTCGGGAGGATCCTCGACAAGCTTGAGGCCGAGGGCCTGGCCAGCAACACCATGATCGTCTTTTCCAGCGATAATGGCGGCGCCGGCTATGTCGGTCTGCCGCAGATCAACCAGCCCTATCGTGGCTGGAAAATGACCTTGTTCGAAGGCGGAATCCGGGTGCCCATGTTTGTCAGCCTGCCGGGGCGGATCGCGCCTGGCCAGCAGATCGCCGCCCCGGCCGCCCATATCGACCTGATGCCGACCCTGGCGGACGCCGCTGGCGCGCAGCTTCCGGCCGGGGTGGCGATCGACGGTATCGACCTGATGCCAGCGGCAACCGGCAAGGGTTCGGGTCCCGAACGACCGGTCTTCTGGCAGAGCGGCTATTACCAGGCGGTCCGTATGGGCGACTGGAAGCTGCAGGTCAGTGACAATCCGAAGACGACCCGGCTCTACAACCTGGCTGTCGATCCTACGGAAAAGGCCAATCTTGCAGAGCGCGAGCCCGCCCGGGCGGCCCGGATGAAGGCCCTGCTGGTCGACCATCAGAAGGGCGCTCGCAAGCCGCTCTATCCCTGGAGTATCGAGGGGGCGATCGCCGTGGACAAGACAGCGGCCGAGCGGTTCAAGGCCGGGGACGACTATGTCGTCTGGCCAAACTGAAAGCCGGAGTCATCGGGAGGCCTTGACTGGTTCAACGTTGAACGATTTATATGGTTCAACGTTGAACGAAAGGGTCGACCATGGATCGTCGTAGTTTCATCAGAGTCATTGGCGGCGCCAGTGTCTTCGCCGCCACCAGCGGACTGGCCGGCTGCGCCGAACTTCCAGACCCGACGGTCGCCTGGGTGTCCCCGGGATCATCGGAGCGAGATGTCCGGCGCTACGCCCTGGCCCATGCCATTCTCGCCCCCAATCCCCATAACCGTCAGCCCTGGATCGCGCGTCTGGAAGGTGAGCGGGACCTGAGCCTCTTCATTGACCGGTCCAGACTTCTTCCGGCGACGGACCCTTTCAACCGCCAGATCGTCATCGGCTGCGGCTGTTTTCTGGAACTCCTGTCCCTGGCGGCCGGCGCCAAAGGGTTCACCACCCTGGTTCAGCCCTTTCCAGACGGCGAGATCGCCGACCGACTGGACGACCGCCCCTTCGCCCGCGTCCGGTTCGAGCCTGGCGGCAAGGTCGATCCGCTGTTCACCCAGATTGTCCGGCGGCGGTCCAACAAGGACCCCTTCGAGAAGGACCGGGTCATCCCGGAGGCCGACCTGCAAGCCCTGGAAGCGGCCGTGGCGATGCCGGGTTTGCGGGCCGGTTCCGTCGGCGCGGGCGAGGCCCTGGCCGGATTGAAGTCACTGACCGCGGCCGCCTATCTGCGCGAGGTCGAGACGCCGGCGGCGCTGCAGGAATCCATCGACTTGATGCGCATCGGCGCCCGGGAGGTCAGCCAGTACCGGGACGGCATCGACCTGACCGGCGCCCCCATCGAGGTGATGAAGGCCACCGGGCTGCTGACCCGTCAGAGCCTGGCGAAGCCCGGAACCATGGCCTACGATCAGGCGTTGGGCCTCTACGCGCCCCTCGCCGCAACGGCCTCCGGCTATGTCTGGATTGTCAGTCAGGGCAATGACCGGGTGATCCAGATCGCCTCCGGCCGGGCCTATGCCCGGATGAACCTGACGGCCACGGGCAGCGATATCGCCATGCATCCCATGAGCCAGGGCCTGCAGGAATATCCGGAAATGGCCGCCTTGAAGGCCCGGGTCGACTCCACCGTCGGGCTGGCGGCCGGCGAGCGGCTGCAGATGCTGCTCCGGGTCGGCTATGGCAAGGCGCCGCCTCCCTCGCCCCGACGCGGACTTGCGGCCTTGCTTTCCAGGCAACAGGTCTGAACCGCATCATGGCGTTCAACCCCGCCAGCGCCACTCCGGCTGCCGCAGAGACTGCGGCAGGGGACTGGGCAGAATCCCCGGCCGTGCTAGCCTTGTCCGATGCAAGACTGGCGCGACCCGCTCCGATGACCGCTGCGAAGGATCGGCTGGATGTCCAGCTGCTAACCGAGATCGGCATCATCAACCAGCTGTCGGTCACGCTCATGGAGCGGACCATTCCGGCCGGGATGAGCGCCGCGCAGTTCGGCGTGCTCAGCCACTTCGTCCGGCGGGGCGGCGAGGAAAGTCCGGCACAGCTGGCGGGCGCCTTCCAGGTGACCAAGGGCGCCATGACCAACACCCTGCAGCGCCTGGAGGCCCAGGGGTTCGTCAAGATCCTGGGCGACGCGGCTGACGGCCGCAAGAAACGGGTTTCTCTGACGCCGGAGGGCGCGCGGGCCTATGACACCGCAGTCATGGCCATGAGGCCCCATATGGAGGCCCTGCGCGGCGCCTTCACCGACGCTGAATTCGCCGCCGCCCTGCCGTTCCTGAAGGCCTTGAGGATATGGCTGGACGAGAACCGGTAGAGCATGTTCCGATAAGTGTGAAGCGGTTATCGGATCCAAACATGCTCTAACCCTTTGAATCAGAGACTGTTTTTCCCCTATGGTCGGTTCGGTCATAACGGAACAGGCTCTAGGGCCGGAAGGGCCGGGTATCAGCCCCTGGCCCTGACCTGAAGCCGCGCCCCGCCCACAACGGCCATGACCACCACCGACTGGCCGGGGGCAAGCTCGTCGTCGCTGACGGCGTCCCATTCCTTGCCATCGACATTCACCCGGCCGTGTCCCTGGCTGAAGGGGCCCGCAGCCTGGCCCTCGGCGCCAACCAGCCGGGTCATGGTGTCGTTGATGTCCGGACCGTCGCCGGAGATGTCCCGGGGCAGGTAGCGGCGCGCCGTGACCGTGGTCAGGATCGTCAGGCCTGCGAACAGGGCCAGATGCAGGGCCAGGTGATTGGGCACGACCAGGGTCAGGCCGGCCATTGCGCCTGCGGCAGCCGCCGGCCACAGCAACCAGCCGCTGCCGGTCGACAGTTCCGCCGCCAGGATCACGGCGGCCAGGGCCAGCCAGATCCAGAAGGGGTGACTGGCATAGAGGTTGGTCAGGGCGTCCATGGTTCAGGTCCGGCTCGGCGGGACGCCGGTTCCCCGGGTCGCGGCCGCGCCAGCATCGCTGCTGAGGGTCTTGAGAAGCTCGCCCACCCCGGCGATCGAGCCAGTCAGACTGGCGAAATCGGCCGGCACGATGACCGTCTTCTGGTTGGGACTTTCGGCCAGCTTGCCGAAGGCTTCCACGTACTTCTGGGCGATGAAGTAGTTGATGGCGTTGACGTCGCCCCGGGCGATGGCCTCGGAGACGAAGGCCGTGGCCTTGGCCTCGGCCTCGGCTTCCCGCTCCCGGGCCTCGGCGTCGCGGAAGGCGGCCTCCTTGCGGCCCTCGGCCTGCAGGATGGCAGCCTGCTTGCTGCCCTCGGCCCGGGCGATCTGGGATTGCCGCTCGCCGTCAGCCTCGGTGATGACCGCCCGGCGCTCGCGCTCGGCTTTCATCTGGCGGGCCATGGCGTTGGTGATGTCCGGCGGGGGCGTCAGGTCCTTGATCTCGATCCTGGTCGCCTTGACGCCCCAGGGATTGGTGGCGTGGTCGATGGTCGAGAGCAGGCGGCTGTTGATCTGGTCGCGCTGGCTCAGCACCTCGTCCAGCTCCATGGAGCCCACCACGGTCCGCAGGTTGGTCATGCAGAGCTGGGCGATGGCGTAGTTCAGGTTATCCACCCGATAGGCGGCGTTGGCGGCGTCCATCACCTGGATGAAGACGATCCCGTCGACCTTCACCACGGCGTTATCCTTGGTGATGACCTCCTGCTGGGGCACGTCCAGCACCTGTTCCATCATGTTCACCCGACGGCCGACGGCCTCGACGAAGGGGGTCAGGATGGAGATGCCGGGCTTGAGGGTGCGGGTGTAGCGCCCGAAGCGCTCGACCGTAAACTCCCGGCCCTGGGGCACGATCTTGATGACGCTGAACAGCAGGATTACCGCCAGCACCAGAATGGCGACGCCAAATACCAGTCCCACGCTATGTCCTCCGGGGTTGACCTGGCGACCCTAACGCGTGGGGGCCTTGGGTTCCACGGATTCCTGATCCTTCGGTTGCAGGGACGGATCATCTGGACCCATACGCTGAACCGGCCTGACCGAGGCAGCGAGCTTGCGGGACAAGGCCTCCCCCTTCCGGGCGACGGAAAGTTCGACCTTGCGGCTGTCCACTCCGCATTCGGTAAACTGGGTGTGGCGGGCGGCGAAGCCGGCGTTGAAGGCCTGTTTGAGACGGGAATCCAGCGCCGCGTCCGGGATCTCCGCCTCGCTCAGCTGCATCATCCGGTCCCGCCAGAACTGATCGGTCTCGCCGTTGCAGACCTGCCGCAAGGCGTGGCTCTCGCCCATGGCATAGGCCAGGTCGACCAGCGACTGTCGCTCGGTCGGACTGCGTTCCTGGGCGGCGGCCGCTCCGGCGGCGAGAAAGCCCAGGGCCAGGGCCAGGGCGGCCAGCCGGGACGGCGACCGGATGGCGAGGCGGGGGGCGGGGGCGGACAGGCGGCTCATGCCGGCATCTAAGCCGCAACCGCACCCAATGTCCAAGGCCCCTCGCCGTTCCGGCGAGCCGCGGCCCCCTGATCCCCGGCCCGTTCAGGGATCCAGCATGATGGCGCTGAGCAGGCGGCCATAGTCCGGCTCGCCCTGCTTGAAGGCCCGACGGTTGGAATAGAACCAGTCCGGCTCGGTGCAGGTGTCGCGGCCGATCCATTCCGACTGGACAACGCCTGCCTCGGCCAGCCTGGACAGCACAAAGCCCGGCAGGTCAAACAGCGCGCGATCGCTGTCGGACACCGGCCTGAACCAGGACTGATGCCTGGGGTCCGCCGCCAGGAAGCGCGCCACATACTCCGGCCCCACCTCGTAGGACTGCGGACCGATACAGGGGCCGACCGCGGCGACGATCCGGTCCCGCTGCGCCCCCAGGGCGACCATCCGCTCAACCGTATCGGCGACAACGCCATTCAGCGCCCCCTGCCAGCCGGCATGGGCGGCCGCCACGACCCGCGCCGTGGCGTCGGCAAACAGCACCGGCGCACAGTCGGCGGCCAGGGCGCCGCAGACCAGCCCTGCAACCTGCGTCGCCACGGCGTCCCCCTCGGGCCGTTCGGCGTCCCAGGGGCCCTGCGCAACCACGGCCCGCGCCGAATGGATCTGGTAGCAGGTGTTGAGAGCCTCCGCCGGGGCGCCGAACCAGGCGGCGGCCCGGCGGCGATTCTCGATCACATCCTCGGGGGCGTCTTTCGAGCCCCGGCCGACATTCAGGCCCTCATAGATGCCGGTCGAGACCCCGCCCTGGCGGGTGAAGAAGGCGTGCCGAATCCCCGGCAGGACGGCCAGGCGCGGCGATTGGATGACGGGCAGGGGGGCTGATGTCATGGAGGACGTCCGGAACGGGGAGGGGCCAAACCTATCAGTCCGCAAGGCGGTTGCCCACGGGATGCTCCCCCCAGGGCCGCAGTCCCGGCTACGGTGAGCTGTCTGGCGCAAAGCGGCTGACTGAAAGGGGGCGTCCGTGGGTACTTGTGGCTTCGAAGCGTACCCACCGGCGGGAACTTCACCCAACCTCGCTTTGCGGCGGTCCCCGTTTCCCGGCGGGAAGTATTTTCGGGGTGAACCGGCTCTCCCGACCGGTCAGGCGAAACTGTAGGGGCCGCCTTTTTCCAGGGCCGTGCGCCAGGCCGGCCGGCTGTGGATCGCGTCCAGGAAGGCCTTCAGGTGGGGGCGCCCGGCCAGGGCGTCGCCGCGCTGGGCGGCGGCTTCGATGGGAAAGCTCATCATCACGTCCGCCGCCGAAAAGTCCTCTCCGGCAAACCACTTGATGCTGGCCAGCACGCCTTCCCAATAGTCGAAATGGGTCTGGAGCTGGGGATCGACAAAGCTGGTCTCGACCTGTCCTGTGATCATCCGGACCAGGGGCCGGATCAATCCGGGCGTGCGTTCGGGAATGGCGCCGAACACCAGCTTCATGAGAAGGGGCGGCATGGCCGACCCCTCTGCGTAGTGGAGCCAGTAGCGATAGGCGAGGAACTCGGCCGTCCCCGGCTGGGGGCGAAGCCGTCCGCCGGCCCTGTCCACCAGATATTCGACGATGGCGCCGGTCTCGGCGATCACATAGCCCTCGTCCTCGATGACCGGAGACTTGCCGAGGGGATGCACTGCCTTGAGCGAGGCCGGCGCCATCATGGTCTGGGGATCGCGCTGGTGGTGAACGATCTCGTAGGGCAGGGCCAGCTCTTCAAGCAGCCAGAGCACCCGCTGGGACCGCGAATCGTTCAGGTGATGGACAAGAATCATGACCGGCAGCTCCGTCTCCGCCGAAAACCTAGGGCGGCCGACGGGCAAGTCCAGCCGGGACAGGAGGGGCGGGTCCCGCTCTGCAAGACCCGCCGCCTTGTTTCGCCCGGAGGGTCTAGAACTCGGTCCAGTCGTCATCCTTGCTGGCGGCGACGGAGTTGGACTGGGTCATGAAGCTGCTGAGGCGGTCGCGGGCCGTCAGGACCGCCGGACGTGGCGCCGTTTCCACGCCCCTGGCCAGGGTCGGTCCCCGGGCTGCGGGAGCCGGCGAAGGGGCGGCGGCGCGAGGCTGGGTCGCCGGCGTGCGAGGCCGGGCGGCGGATGCCGGCGGCGGGCTACTGCGGACGGTGGATCTCGATCCGCCGCCCGAGGATGCGGCCTGGGCGACGGGCATGCCGCCGAGGCTGAACCTCTGCACCAGGGACGCCATCTGATGGGTTTCGGCCTTCAGGGAGTGGGTGGCGGCCGTGGTCTGTTCCACCATGGCGGCGTTCTGCTGGGTGGCCTGGTCCATGTGGTTTACGGCGGTATTGACCTGGGCGAGGCCGGCCGCCTGTTCCTGAGACGAGGCGGCGATCTCGCTGACCAAAGCCGAGATTTCCGCAACCCGGGCGACGATCCGCTCCAGGGCGTGACCGGTGTCTCCCACCAGCTTGACCCCATGGCTGACATGGTCGCCGGAGGTCCGGATCAGTCCCTTGATCTCCAGGGCGGCGGCGGCGGATCGCTGGGCCAGGGCCCGGACCTCCTGGGCGACCACGGCGAAGCCCCGGCCGGCGTCCCCGGCTCGGGCCGCCTCGACCCCGGCGTTCAGGGCCAGCAGGTTGGTCTGGAAAGCGATCTCATCGATCACCCCGATGATCCGGCCGATCTGGCCGGACGAGGATTCGATGGCGCCCATGGCGGTGACGGCCTGCTGGACCACTTCTCCGGACAGCTCGGCCTCGTTGCGGGCCGTTAGGCCGAGATCGGAGGCCTGGCGAGCGCCATCGGCGGCCCGCCGGACTGTGGCGGTCAGCTCATCCAGGGCGGCGGCGGTTTCCTCCAGGCTGGCCGCCTGCTGCTCGGTGCGACGGGACAGGTCGTCCGAGGCATGGGTGATCTCCTCGGCCCCGGCGTTCAGGGCGTGGGATGTGGCCAGCACGGTCCGCAGGGTGTCGCCCAGCGAATCCATGGCGGCATTGAAATTGGCGCGCAGGCCTTCGTACTGGCTGGGGAAGACCTGCTGGATACGCCAGGTCAGGTTGCCGGATGACAGCTGCTCCAGGCCTTCGCCCAGGGCCGCCACCACCAGGCTCTGTTCCTGGTCGACCCGGGCCCGTTCGGTCGCGCGGTCCTGTTCCACCCGGGATCGAGAATCCCGCGCGGCCTCGGCCTCTTGGGAGGCCTGGCGGATCTTCTCGGTCGCTGCCTGGGCCTGGGCGACATTTTCGCCCAGGGCCAGGAAAAGCCTGTCCAGGTTGCGGGTTACGGCCAGTAGGACTCCGGCTTCGCAGAGAAGGATCACCGCATGGACGATCACCCGCTCCAGCCCGGCCGATCCAGGAAAGACGGCCGAGGGCAGCACGAAATTGAGGACCAGATGGTGGGCCGCCACCGTGCCGGCGCCCACGCCGATCACCCGCCAGTCGCAGAATCCGGCCAGGATCGCCAGGGCGGCGAAATAGGCCATATGGATATCGGCCTGCCAGGCATGTCCCTGCAGCGACGCCACCAGCAGCGACACCTGGGCCATTAGGCTGACCGCCAGGGTCGCGCGACTGCCGAAGCCGTCCGCCAGGCTCCGCCACACCACGGTCCCGGCCATGGCGATGCCAAGGCTGCTGATGCCTAGCAGGATCCAGGGCTGGCCACGCATCAGCAGGCTGCCGGCGATCAGCGGTGTCAGGAACCAGAGCAGGCCGACAACGATCTTTGCGGTGAGACGACGCTGGTCGCCGATGTCCATATAGGTCACGGACGGGCTCTTTCTTCAGGGGCCGCGCAGTCGCGGGCCAGGGCGGAATCCAGGATGACCAGGGCGCCGGAGCGGCGCAGTCGCTGGTCAAGATCGGGTTGGGACGAGCTGACGATCCAGCTGTTGGGCCAGCCGCCGGAGGCTGTGAGGGCGCCGTTGGCCGCAGCCGCGGAGGCGGCCATGGCCGGGGTCCACCAGGGGGGATAGACGGCGACCATCCGGTCGTTGCGTCTGGGCTGGGACGCCGCCATGGCGACACCGGCCGTGCTCAGAACAATCATCGACATCGCCAGACAAAGGGCGGCCACGGCGCCCTGCGCGTGGGGAGAGTTCCGGTCTGGCGGCGAAGAGGACAAATTGCAAGCTCCCGCCCATTTCGGGCGACAGCCTTCAAATGGCCCATCCATGCTTAAGGCTGCGTAAATCCCGGAAGGATGAGGCAGGCTGCGGCCTTTTGACCTGCCGTCTACAGATAGCTTTGCAGGGGCCGGACCTCGAGGGCTTCCGGGGGCGCGCTGGCGATGGCCTGGGCCGCCGCCAGGGCTCCGGCCGTGGTCGTATAGTAGGGGATCTTCATCATCAGGGCGGTGCGGCGGATGTCGAAGCTGTCCGAAAGGCTTTGCTTGCCCTCGGTGGTGTTGAACACCAGCTGCACTTCCCCATTCTTCATCGCGTCGACGATATGGGGCCGACCTTCCAGCACCTTGCGGACCATCTCGACCTCCACGCCCTGGTCTTTCAGCCAGCCGCAGGTGCCGCCGGTCGCCAGGATCCGGAATCCCTTGGCCTGGAGTTGCCGCACAGGCTCGAGGATCCAGGGCTTGTCAGCGTCGCGGACGGACACAAAGGCGCATCCGGCCCTGGGCAGTTCCACACCGCCGCCCAGCTGGCTCTTGGCGAAGGCGCGGGCGAAGGCGGCTGTCAGGCCGACCTCGTCCTCGCGCCGCCAGTCCAGGCCCATGACCTCGCCGGTGGAGCGCATTTCCGGACCCAGGACCGTGTCGACTCCCGGGAACCGGGCGAAGGGGAAGACCGCCTCCTTTACGGCAATATGGTCCAGTGGCTGGTCGACCAGGCCAAAGCTCTTCAGGCTCTCGCCGGCCATCAGCTTGGCGGCGATGGCGGCGATGGGCCGGCCGATGGCCTTGGCCACGAAGGGGACCGTCCGGCTGGCCCGGGGATTGACCTCCAGCACGAAGATGCGCGGGCTGTCGGAATGCGGCTCTTCGATGGCGAACTGCACGTTCATCAGGCCGCGCACATTCAGGGCCAGGGCCATCTTCTCGGTCTGGCGCTTCATCTCGGCGATGGTCGCCGCCGAAAGGGAGAAGGGCGGCAGGGAGCAGGCGCTATCGCCGCTATGCACCCCGGCTTCCTCGATATGTTCCATGACGCCGGCCACGAAGACATCGGTCCCGTCGCAAAGGGCGTCGACATCCACCTCGGTGGCCCGGGATAGATACTGGTCGATAAGGACGGGCGAGTCGCCGCTGACCAGGACCGCAGTCCGGATGTAACGATCCAGCTGGGCCTCGTCATGGACGATTTCCATGCCCCGGCCGCCCAGCACATAGGAGGGCCGGATGACCACCGGATAGCCGACCTCGTTGGCCCCGGCCACGGCCTGTTCAGCGGTGCGGGCCAGGGCGTTGCGGGGCTGGGCGATGTCCAGCCGGTGCAGCAGCTGCTGGAAACGCTCGCGGTCCTCGGCCAGGTCGATGGCGTCCGGGCTGGTGCCCAGGATCGGGGCGCCGGACTGTTCCAGGGCGTGGGCCAGCTTCAGCGGCGTCTGGCCGCCAAACTGCACGATGACCCCCAGAAGGGTTCCCTTGGACTGCTCGACAGCGATCAGTTCCAGGACGTCCTCTGCCGTCAGGGGCTCGAAATAGAGCCGGTCCGAAGTGTCGTAGTCGGTGGAGACGGTCTCCGGATTGCAGTTGACCATGATCGATTCGATGCCGATCTGGTCCAGGGCGAAGGCCGCATGACAGCAGCAATAGTCGAACTCGATCCCCTGGCCGATCCGGTTCGGACCGCCGCCCAGGATGATCGCCTTGCGCCGGTCGCTGGGCTGGGATTCACAGTCGGCCGGCTGGCCAAGGGCCCCGGTCTCATAGGTCGAATACATGTAGGGCGTTGTCGCGGCGAACTCGCCGGCGCAGGTGTCGATCCGCTTGAAGACCGGCCGAACATTCAGGGCATGGCGCCTGGCCCGGACCTCGGTCTCGCTCAGGCCGGCCAGCTTGCCGAGGCGGGCGTCCGAGAAGCCCTTGGCCTTCAACCGGCGCAGGCCGTCGGCGGCGGGCAGGCCAGCGGCCCGGACAAGGCCCTCTTCCCGCACCAGGTCGGCGATCTGGCGCAGGAACCAGGGCTCGTAATGGCAGGCCAGGTTGACCTCCTCGACGGTCAGCCCGTGGCGGAAGGCCTGGGCGATGACCCTCAGCCGGTCGGGCGTCGGGTTGCCCAGGGCCCGCTTGACCGCGCCATGGGCGGTGTCTGGATCATCGGCCCCGCCGATCTCGATCTCGTCCAGGCCGGTCAGGCCGGTCTCCAGGCCGCGCAGGGCCTTCTGCAGGCTCTCGGCGAAGGTCCGGCCGATGGCCATGACCTCGCCCACCGACTTCATGCTGGTGGTCAGATAGGGTTCTGCGCCCGGGTATTTCTCGAAGGCGAAGCGCGGGATCTTGGTGACGACATAGTCGATACTGGGCTCGAAACTGGCCGGCATGGCGCCGCCGGTGATGTCGTTGTCCAGTTCGTCCAGGGTGTAGCCGACGGCCAGCTTGGCGGCGATCTTGGCGATCGGAAAGCCGGTGGCCTTGGAGGCCAGGGCCGAGGATCGCGAGACCCGGGGGTTCATCTCGATGACGACCATCCGGCCGTCCTTCGGGTTGACCGCGAACTGCACGTTCGAGCCGCCGGTCTCGACCCCGATCTCCCGCAGAACAGCGATGCTCGCCGCCCGCATCCACTGGTATTCCTTGTCCGTCAGGGTCAGGGCCGGGGCCACCGTGATGGAATCGCCGGTATGGACTCCCATGGGGTCGATGTTCTCGATGGAGCAGACGATGATGCAGTTGTCCGCCCTGTCGCGGACCACCTCCATCTCATACTCCTTCCAGCCCAGCACCGACTCCTCGATCAGCACCTCTGTGGTCGGCGACAGGTCCAGGCCCCGCTCGACGATCTCGCGGAATTCCTCGACATTATAGGCAATGCCGCCGCCGGTTCCGGCCAGGGTGAAGCTGGGCCGGATGATGGCCGGCAGGCCGACGAAGTCCAGGCCCGCCAGGGCCTCGTCCATGGTGTGGGCGGCATGGGACTTGGGCGATTCCAGCCCGATGGAGTCCATGGCGTTACGGAATTTCTGGCGGTCCTCGGCCTTGTCGATGACCTCGGCCCGGGCCCCGATCATCTCGACGCCAAACTGCTTTAGAACGCCCATTGCCTCAAGGGCAAGGGCTGTATTCAGCGCGGTCTGGCCGCCCATGGTCGGGAGCAGGGCGTCCGGCCGCTCCTTCTCGATGATCTTGGCGACCATCTGGGGTGTGATGGGCTCGATATAGGTCGCGTCCGCCACGTCCGGGTCGGTCATGATGGTGGCGGGGTTGGAATTGACCAGGATGATCCGGTAGCCCTCGGCCCGAAGGGCCTTGCAGGCTTGGACGCCGCTATAGTCGAACTCGCAGGCCTGGCCGATGACGATGGGGCCGGCGCCGATGATCAGGATGGACTTCAGGTCGGTACGTCTGGGCATCGGCTACTCGCGCGGAAAGGCGGTCGCGCCACTGCGCGCCCGGCCTGTGATCGATATGCAGGTTAAGCCGCCCGTTTAGAGAGGGTGGTGGGGCAGGGCAAGCCTTGATGGGCCGCTTTATACCCTGTCAGTCTCCCGGCCCCAGGCGCGGACATCATCAGCGAACATCACCGGCTCTTCCATGGCCGCGAAATGGCCGCCGCTGGGCAGGTCGGTCCAGCGGCTGATATTGTAGGCCCGGTCCGCCCAGCTGCGCGGTGGCGCCTGGTACAGGGCCTCCCCGGGGAAGTTGGCGAAGGCGGTCGGGGTCTCGCAGCGGGTTCCTTCGGGCAGGACAACACCGCCCTCCTCGATCAGGCCGCGGTAGTACCAGGCCCCGGTCGTGAAGCTGCCGGTCATGACGTAGATCATCACATTGGTCAGCAACTGGTCGAGGCTGAAGACTTCGGTCAGGCCCTTGGTACGCAGGTCGGCCCAGTCGTGGAACCGCTCCAGGATCCAGGCGGCCTGGCCGACCGGATTGCCGGCCCCCATCCAGGCGATGGACTGCGGCTTGGAGACCTGTAGCCGCAGATAGGCCCCCATCATGTCCCCGGCCGCTGCGGTGCGGGCGAGCCAGGCCATCTCGTCTTCGCCCTGGGGCGGTCCGGCGGGCCGCAGGCCGATCATGTTCAGATGGATGGCCCGGACATGGTCGCCATGGTCGTGGCCAAGCCAGGACGTCACAAGACCGCCCCAGTCACCGCCCTGGGCGAGGTAGCGATCATAGCCCAGGACCTGGGTCATCAGGGTGTTGAACAGCCTGGCCGTTCCGCGCTGGCCGAAGGGCCGGGCCGGCTTGGAGGAGAACCCAAAGCCCGGAAGAGAGGGAATCACCAGGTCGAAGGCGTCGGCCGGATCGCCGCCGAACCGGGACGGAAAGGCCAGCCGCTCGGCCGCGCCCCAGAACTCGTAATGGCTGCCCGGCCAGCCATGGGTCAGCAGCAGGGGGCGCTTTCCGCCCGCCTCCCCGACGATATGGACAAAATGCAGGTCGAAATCCTCGACCCGGGCGGTGAACTGCGGGAACCGGTTCAGCTCCGCCACCGCGGCCCGCCAGTCATAGCCGCCGGTCCAGCGGGCGCAGAACTCCCGCAGGAACTCCGGATCACATCCGCAGCCCCAGCCGCCCTCGATAGGGGCCACGGGGAAAGGGTATTCGGCGACCCGCCGCAGCACATCGGCTACATCGGCCTCGGCCCAGGAGACTTCAAACGGCTTGGGAGCAGTCATGACGGATTCTTCTCGAAGGGCAGGCGCCGGAAGGCTGGCAGCCAGCCGGCGGGATGTGACGTAGCGGAGGTCAAGGCTGAGCGGACGCCGGTCGGGTCCGGTTCAGGGAACCATCACCACCCGGCCGACCGCCTGACGGCTTTCGATATAGGCATGGGCGCCGGCGGCGTCGGACAGGGGGAACACCTTGTCGATCACCACGGAAAGCTCGCCCCGGGCGCAGTCATTGATCAGGGTCTGGATCATGTCATGGGCGCGGTCGGTCATGATCTCGGCGCCCAGGAAGACCCCGCTCAGGGACCGGTTGCCGCCCATCAGGCTGCTGACATCGACCACCATGGGCTCACGGCCGGCATTGCCGACCATGGAGAGCCGCCCGCGATAGGCCAGGGAGGCCAGGGAGCCTTTGAGGGTCGCCCCGCCGACGCTGTCGACCACCAGATTGACGCCCTTGTTGTTGGTCAGGCGCATCACCGCCTCGGGCACGGAGTCCCTGCTGTAGTTGATGCCGTGATCCAGGCCATAGGCCTTGAGCCGCTCCAGCCGTTCGTCGCTGGAGGCCGTGGCCAGGACCGTGGCACCGGCCCGCTTGGCCAGCTGGATGGCGGCCAGGCCCACGCCGCTGGCCCCGGCCTGGACCAGGACGATCTCGCCGGCCTTCAATCGGCCGAACTCGAACAGGCAGTCATGGGCGGTGCCGAAGGTCACCGGGATGGCGGCGGCCTGCCGGATGTCGAACCCGTCCGGAATGGGCCAGCAGTTGCGCGCCGGAACAGCCCGCAGCTCGGCATGGCTACCAAAACCGTCGACCGTGGCGACCTTCTGGCCCAGGGTCAGGTGCTGAACTTCGGCGCCGATGGCGATGACCTCGCCCGCCGCCTGGTAGCCGACCACATGGGGATGTTTGACCAGGGGCCCGCCAAAGCGGTTTAGGGTGTCGCCGCCCTCGATGCTGATCGCCTCGACCCGGATCACCGCGCCCTTGTGATGGCAGACCGGGTCGGGAACCTCCTCGTACTTCAGGACCGATGGCGGGCCATTCTCGTAGTAGACGGCGGCTTTCATGGCGTGACGATCCCTGACCTGTTTTGTCGCAGGTTAGCGGCAGTCCGGCGCCGCCCGCTAGGGGTGATGCGCCGCCAGGACCCTAATGGGCCCCGCCGGTCGGAGTGGCCGTCGGCTTGTGATCGCCAGCCGCCACCGCCGGGCCATGGCCCGGCTTTTCACCGGCCGGAGCCGGCACGGCCTTGGGAAACTCGCCCGACTGGCTCCAGCCCGGCTGTTCGAAGCCCTGGTCGGCCACCTGCCAGAGCAGCTGGACGTAGCGCTTCGCCATGTCGGAAGTGACGGCCGCTGCATCGATCTTTTCAGTCAGGACATCCGCCAGGCCGGAGTCGCGCGAGGCGTCCACGGTGCTGCGCAGCAGGAGCCCGACCTTCTGAAGGCCCTCGATCCGGCCGGCGAAGGTCGGTTTCTTGGGCGCTGGCCGGTTCCAGCCCGCCCAGCGGGAGGGGGGCGGCGCCGGCTTTTCAAGCGGCTTCGCCTTGGTCTCGAGCTCCTTCAGCAGGACATCCAGCAGCTTGTTGCAGCCTGAGACCACCACGAAGGCGGCCTTCTCGGACTGGGCGGCGTCCCAGAGCGGCTTGAAGCCGTCACGGAACACTTCCGGCGTCGACTTGCTGAAACGCGGCGCCGACGGCGGTCCCGCATGGCCATGGTCGTGGGCCTTGTCGGCCTTGGCCTCGCCCACCGGCTTGCCACAGACCGGGCAGGGCGCGCCGGCCGGCGGCGGATTGTTGATCACCGTGACATGGCCCATGGGAAGGCCGAGGACGGGTTGCTGGACAATCAGGGCCGGCTGCTGGGCCGGGACCAGCCCGGCCAGACCGGCGGGACCGGAAATGACATTGTAACCCGGCGGCACGCTGACAGTCGGGGCGGCGCCCGCGGGTGGATAGACAACCTGGGGCGAGGGCTGGGTCAGCCCGACGGACACCGATTGCGGATAGGCGGGGTAGGGCGGCGTTGCGGGCGCAACTTCGGACACCGGCCTAGCCGGCTCCACTTCCCGCTCATAGCGATTGTCGATGGAGGACCTGGGGGTCTCACTCATGACCCGCCTCCCCCTTCAACGCAGAATCCGACCCGGACCATCCGACATTCCCCACGACCTTGGTTAACGAAACCCCGGACTGGCCAATTTGGCAAGAGGATTGGCGTCTTGCGGGCGACAAGAGTAGAGGATGCGGCCCCCCGACCTGCGGAGTGTTGCTCTCTTGCGTCTGCCCCAAGCCCGCCTCGACCAGGTGCTCGACCGTTTTCGCGAGGTGGAGGCCCGCATGGGCGCCGCCACCGAGGGGGCCGAGATCGTCCGGCTGTCCAAGGAACATGCCGAGATCAAGCCGGTCGCCGACGCCGTGGCCAATCTGGAAAAGGTGCGGGGCGAGATGCCGGACCTGGAGGCCATGGCCGCCGATCCGGACCCCGACATCTCCGAACTCGCGCGCGACGAGCTGGAACGCCTTCAGGAAAAACTCCCGGCCCTGGAGCGGGATCTGGCCCTGATGCTGGCGCCGCGCGACAAGGACGAGAACGCCAGCGCCATCCTCGAAATCCGCGCCGGCACCGGCGGCGACGAGGCGGCCCTTTTCGCTGGCGACCTGTTTCGGATGTATGCCCGCTATGCCGGGCTTCAGGGCTGGCGGGTCGAGGTCGACAGCGTCTCCGAGGGCGAGATGGGCGGCTACAAGGAAATCATCGCCTCGGTCACCGGCGACGGGGTGTTTGGCCGGCTGAAGTTCGAAAGCGGCGTCCATCGGGTGCAGCGGGTGCCGGAGACCGAGAGCCAGGGCCGCATCCATACCAGCGCCGCCACGGTCGCCGTCCTGCCCGAGGCCGAGGATGTCGAGATCGAGATCAACGATTCCGACCTGCGGATCGACACCTACCGCTCCAGCGGCGCCGGCGGCCAGCATGTCAACAAAACAGACTCCGCCGTCCGCATCACCCACCTGCCCACCGGGGTGGTGGTGACCAGCTCGGAAAAGTCCCAGCACGAGAACCGCCGCAAGGCGATGAAGAACCTGAAAGCCCGGCTCTATGACATGCAGCGCCAGGCCTTGGACGACGCACGGTCAGAGGCCCGCAAGAGCCAGGTCGGCTCGGGCGACCGGTCGGAACGGATCCGCACTTACAATTTCCCGCAGGGCCGGGTGACCGACCACCGGATCAACCTGACCCTCTACAATCTCGACCGGGTCATCACCGGCGACAATCTGGATGATGTGATCAATCCCCTGATCACCGAGGACCAGGCCGCCAGGCTGGCCAGCCTGGAAGAGGGCTATAGCTGACGGTGAGCCATGTGCGGACGCTTTGACACTTCCCACCTGACCTGGGCCGAGATCTACGAACAGCTGTCGCAGTTCGGGGAGGTGGTGACGGCGCCCGTCAATCTGCAGCCGGACGATGATGTTCGCCCGACCACGACCCAGCTGGTCGCCCGCCAGGAAGAGGGCCGCTGGGTTCTGGAAAAGATGCGCTGGGGCCTGGTGCCGTTCTGGCGCGGCGGCAAGCCGCTGAAGGATACGGAAAAGGGCAGGGGCGATGGTTTCAAGCTGACCACCTTCAACGCCAGGACCGAAACCGTGGCCAGCGCCGCCACGTTCCGGGGCGCCTTCGCCCGCCGCCGCTGCCTGATCCCGGCCAGCGCCTGGTACGAATGGACAGGCCCGGCCGGCGGCAAGACCCGCCATCGCTTTTCCCGGGCGGACGGCCAGGCCCTGTGGTTCGCCGGCATCTGGGACCATTGCGAGACGCCGGATGCGGGGTTGATCACCAGCTTCACCATCCTGACCGCGCCGTCAGAGGGCTGGCTGACGGAGTTTCACACCCGCGCCCCGGTCATCCTCGAGCCCGCCGACTGGGCTGGCTGGCTGGACGTCTCTCAGGACACCGGGCCGCTGATGGCGGCGGTGCGGCCAGACCGAGTCATTCTGGCCTGACCGCAAGGCTTCAGGCGTCCTCGAAGGTGACCGCCACATCGGCATTGGCCGACAGCCGCACCACAGCGTCCTCGACATGGGCGATCAGGATGGCGGGGATGTAGTGGTGGCGGTTGTCCACCGAATCCTTGCGGGTCAGTTTCAGCCGGTCGCCGTCCACATGGTCGACAATTCCGATATGGACGCCGTCGGCGCCGATGACTTCGGCGTCCTTGTGAATATGTTTGAGGTCGATCATCGCACGCTCCTGTTGCTGCCAGGAGTAAACGCGCGACAGTTCGGACCGATCCTAAGACAGACCGGTCCCCCGTTTGTCGGCCCTAAAGCGCGCCGCTCAGCTCCTGGACTTCTTCAAAGGTGCGCAGGCCCGGCTTCTGGGCGCAGACCAGCACGCCCATGTTCCCGGGCAGGTGCTTGTTGTCGAGCATCTTCTCGTGGGCCGTGGGGATGTCGTCCCAGCGGAAGACTTCCGACAGGCAGGGGTCGATCCGGCGGTCGATGACCAGCTGGTTGGCGGCCGAGGCCTGCATCAGGTTGGCGAAGTGGCTGCCCTGGACGCGCTTCTGGCGCATCCACAGGAAGCGGGCGTCCATGGTCAGGTTGAAGCCGCTGGTGCCGGCGCAGATGGTCACCATGCCGCCCCTCTTTACCAGGAAGACGCTGACCGGGAAAGTGGCCTCGCCCGGATGTTCGAACACCATGTCGACATCGCGGTTGCCGGTGATCTGCCAGACCGCCTTGCCGAATTTGCGGGTCTCTTTCATGTAGTCGGCGAACTCGGGGCCGTTGACCTTGGGCAGCTGACCCCAGCATTTGAAGTCGTTGCGGTTCAGGACCGCCTTGGCGCCCTGGCTGAGCACATAGTCGACCTTGTCTTCCGAACTGACCACGCCGATGGCGTTGGCGCCGGTGACCGCGGCCAGCTGCACGGCGAAGACGCCCAGTCCGCCGGAGGCGCCCCAGACCAGCACGTTCTGGCCGGGCTTCAGCTCATGGGGCTGATGGCCGAACAGCATGCGGTAGGCCGTGGCGAGAGTCAGGGTGTAGCAGGCGCTTTCTTCCCAGGTCAGGTGCTTGGGACGCGGCATCAGCTGGCGCGACTGCACCCGGCAGAACTGCGCAAAGCTGCCATCGGGGGTCTCGTAGCCCCAGATCCGCTGGCTGGTGGAGAACATCGGGTCGCCGCCGTTGCACTCCTCGTCGTCGCCGTCATCCTGATTGCAGTGGATGACAACCTCGTCGCCGACCTTCCAGCGACGGACCTTGGAGCCCACCTTCCAGACGATGCCCGAGGCGTCGGATCCGGCGATATGGTAGGGCAGCTTGTGAACGTCGAGCACGCTCATGGGCTCGCCAAGAGCGGCCCAGACGCCATTGTAATTGACCCCGGCGGCCATCACGAGGACGAGGACCTCGTCCTCGCCGATGTCCCAGGTGTCGACCACCTCGACCTGCATGGCCGTGGCGGGGCGGCCATGGCGCTCCTTGCGGACGGTCCAGGCGTACATCCTGGCGGGAACGTGGCCGAGGGGCGGAATCTCGCCGATCTCGTACAGGTCCTTGAGCTCGGTTTTTTCGAGGGTGGCGGTGGTCATGCGCGGCTCTCGTGGCGTCCCTGTTGCAATGCGATCGATACCGCGGACCGTTACGGCTCCATCCCTTGGGTGAGGCCGTTCGATCCGTCAGTTTGGTGGCTTTTCAGCAACAAATTGCCAATTCAGGGCGCAATGAAGCCTCTAGCAGGGCAGGATCGTGTGACAGGTCCGTGATCCTGGCAAGCGGAATCTTTGTGCGCCGCAACATTGTGGTGCGGCGCAGCGATCCGGCTTCGCTGTCGTGGCCCGTCCAGTTGCCGCAAGGACACAGATTCCCCCGTTGCGTGGGGACAGGGCGCCCGCATCCCCGATGCTGCCGAACGGAAACCGGCTGAGCCTGGACAAACTGTCCCCAGGTTGGCGCTCAAACTGTCGCCGCCCCGGGCCATGGTTTAAGAGGCCGTCATGACCCTGCATCTGACCCGGCCCCTTGAGGGGGTTGTCCTGCTCGAACTGGACCACGCGCCGGCCAATGCGCTCTGCATGGCGCTCCGGGATGATCTTTCGTGCGCGCTTGAGCAGATCGAGCGCGACACCACCGTCCGGGCCGCGGTCCTGACGGGGCGGGGGCGGGCCTTCTGCGCCGGCGACGACCTGCTGGAGGCCGCGGCCCGCGGACCTTCGGGGGTCGAGGCGGTCCTTGGGTTCGGCGGCTTGATGGACCAGGTCGCCGGGCTGCGGGTTCCCGTGGTGGCGGCCGTCAATGGCTGGGCCCTGGGCGGCGGTCTGGAACTGGCCCTGGCCTGCGACATCCGGATCGCCGCGCCGGGCGCCCTCTTCACGGCCTCGGGGGTCAATGTCGGGCTGATGGCCTCGGTCAGGCGCCTGCCCCGGCTTGTCGGCGAGGGGGCCGCCAAGGCCATGCTTCTGACCGGTTCGCCCTGCGACGCCCAGACCGCCCTGCGCACCGGCCTGGTCACCGCCATCGAGGAGTCGGTCCTCACCGCGGCCCTGGCCATCGCCGGGCGGATCGCCAGCCGGGCTCCCCTGTCTGTCGAGGCGACCAAGAGGGCTGTGGCCGGACAGGGCGACGAGACCGCAGTGCTTGCCGCCCTGTTCCACAGCCAGGACCACCAGCAGGCCCTGAAGGACTTCGCCGCCAAGAAGACGCCGGTCTTTCACCGGCGCTGAAGGCCTGGGCGATTTCGCCGGGCCTGCGTGCTTCAGCTTCGACCGGTGACTCCACCAGCGACCTGAGCCCACGCAAAATTGTTGCGCTGCACAAGGTCCATCGCCATGATCCCCGCCCCATGAGCAAGCCCTTCCAGCACGCCCCCGATGCGCCGTGGATCTTCCGCACCTATGCGGGCCATTCCACCGCCGCCAAGTCCAACGCCCTGTACCGGCGCAATCTGGCGGCGGGCCAGACCGGCCTGTCCGTGGCCTTCGATCTGCCGACCCAGACCGGCTATGACGCCGATCACATCCTGTCCAAGGGCGAGGTGGGCAAGGTCGGTGTGCCGGTCGGCCATCTGGGCGACATGAGGACCCTGTTCGAGGCGATCCCCCTGGACCGCATGAACACCTCCATGACCATCAACGCCCCGGCCGCCTGGCTGCTGGCCATGTATGTGGCCCTGGCGGATGAACAGGGCGCGCCGCGCGCCGGCCTGCAGGGCACGACCCAGAACGATCTGATCAAGGAGTATCTCAGCCGGGGCACCTATATCTTCCCGCCCCAGCCCTCCCTGCGGCTGATCGGCGACATGGTGGCCTGGTGCTATCGCGAAACGCCGAAATGGAACCCGATCAATGTCTGCAGCTATCACCTGCAGGAGGCCGGGGCGACGCCGGAACAGGAGCTCGCCTATGCGCTGGCCACGGCCATCTCGGTGCTGGACACGGTCCGGGCGGGAGGCCAGGTGCCGGAGGCCGACTTCGAGATCGTCTGTTCAAGGATCAGCTTCTTCGTCAATGCCGGGGTGCGGTTCGTCACCGAGCTCTGCAAGATGCGCAGCTTCACCGCCCTGTGGGACGAGATCCTGCAGGACCGCTATGGCGTCCAGGACCCCAAGGCCCGGCGCTTCCGCTATGGCGTCCAGGTCAACAGCCTGGGCCTGACCGAGCAGCAGCCCGAGAACAACCCCTACCGGATCCTTCTGGAGGCCCTGGCCGTCACCCTCAGCAAGGACGCCCGCTGCCGGGCCCTTCAGCTGCCGGCCTGGAACGAGGCCCTGGGCCTGCCCCGGCCCTGGGACCAGCAATGGTCCCTGCGGATGCAGCAGGTCCTGGCCTATGAGACCGACCTGCTGGAGTACGAAGACCTGTTCGCCGGCAGCCATGTGGTCGAGGCCAAGGTCAACGAGCTGAAATCTGGCGCCCTGGCCGAACTGGCCCTGATCGACGGGATGGGCGGGGCCGCCGCCGCCATTGGTTACATGAAGGAACAACTGGTCGGCTCCAACGCCAACCGCTTCCGCAAGATCGAGACGGGCGAGATGACCGTCGTCGGGGTCAACCGCTGGACCGACACCGCCGACTCGCCGCTGTCGGCCGGCGAGGGCTCGATCGAGACGGTGGATCCCCGGCTGGAGGCCGAGGTGGTTGGCAAGCTCAAGGCCTGGCGCGCCGCCCGCGACCAGGGGGCCGCTGACGCCGCCCTGGCCGACCTCAAGGCCGCCGCCGCCGACGGGCGCAACATCATGGAGCCCTCCATCGCCGCCGCCCGGGCGGGGGTCACGACCGGCGAATGGAGCTTCGCCCTGCGCGAGGTGTTCGGCGAGTATCGCGGCCCCACCGGGGTGGCGGTCGTTGTCGCTTCGGGCGAGGCCGAGGACCTTCTCGCCGTCCGGGCCGAGGTGGAGCGGGTATCCCTGGCCCTGGGCCGGACCCTGACCTACCTGATCGGCAAGCCGGGCCTGGACGGCCACAGCAACGGCGCCGAACAGATCGCCACCCGGGCCCGGGCCAGCGGCATGGAGGTCATCTATGACGGCATCCGGTCGACCCCGGAAGAGATCGTCGCCCGCGCCGCCGGGTCAAAGGCGCACGTCGTGGGCCTCTCCATCCTGTCCGGCTCGCATCTGGACCTGGTCCAGGAAGTGGTGCGGCTGATGCGGGTCGCAGGCCTTGACCACATCCCGGTCGTGGTCGGCGGCATCATCCCGCCGGAAGACGCCCTGATCCTGAAACAGATGGGCGTCCGCCGGGTCTATACGCCCAAGGACTTCAAGATGACCGACATCATGATGGATGTGGTCAAGGTCGTGGAACAGTCGGCCCTGACCGAGGCCTGAGAGCGCTACCCTTCTCCCCCGGGGGAGAAGGGACTCAATCCGGTCAGGCCTCTTCGGTTTCGCCGGGCGCGCCTTCGAAGGTCTTGGGGGTGCGGCGACGGCGGGGCTTGGGGGCAGGGGCCTCAGCCGCCGGTTCTTCCCGGGGCTCGGCGCCGCGGGTCAGGAAACCGGGCAGTTCGGAGACGGCGCCGTCCTGGCCGCGCAGTCTTGGCGAGGATGCTCTTGGCGAGGATGCTCTTGGCGAGGGTTCCCGGGGCGAGCTCTCGGCCGGCGGTTCCGGGGTCAGGGGCGCTGC
>JARWZW010000037.1 GCA_029866155.1 Caulobacter sp.
AGGCGAGTTTCCGGCGAGGGCACGTCGTCGCCAACTGCCGCAGCTTCCGGTGCATCCAGCCCCATGACGCCGCGCACGACTCGGCGAACCACGCGACGCCGGCTCCAGTCGCGGCACTTGTTCAAGGCGATCGAGCGCAGCCAGACATCAAATGGCCGGGCCGGATCATACCGCCGAATGGCGAGCCACGCCGACGCATAGGCTTCCTGAAGCACGTCATGCGCCTCGGCCTCATCGCCGACATAGCGGCGGATGAACCGATAGAGGTCGGCCTTCGTTCCTCTCATCAGTGCGGTGAAGGCGGAACGGTCTCCGTCAATCGCTCGGACCTCGGTGCTTGGGTCGGCCTCCACGCGTCGCGCTTAGCCGGCGTCGTCGCGAAGCGAGTCGACGACAGCGGCGTCGAACACCTCGGCCTGTGCCGGGGTCAGGACGGACCGCATCTCGAAGACATGGGTAATCGTCGCCTTCTGGAGATTGCCCATGGCGGTATGGAAGTGATCGACTGCTGCCTGGACCTGGGGTGTGTCGCCGTCGCTGGCGGCTATTGCAGCGGCGAGTTCACGATTGGCCGCGCGGACCTCGGCTTCCAATGCTGGTCGGCGGGTGGCGAAGCGGGCCTCGATGACGTCGATCCGCTTATCCTGCTCGGCGCTCAGGTCGAGTTGGTCATGAACGACGCTGTGCAGGCTCGGCTGCTGCCGCTCACGCATGATCCATGTCGCGCTCGCCCAGGTCGCCGCACCGCTGGCAAGCGCGGCCAGAATCGCGGTGATGACGATCGACTTCCAGATCGGGGTCACCCTGGGATACCCAGGCCGGCGAGAGGCGACAGACCGGCCGAGACGGTGAAGACCTGCAGCTCGGACGGGACGGGACGGGGCGCCAGTAGCAGGAAGCCTCCATTCGCCAGGCCAACAGCCAAAGACAGAGCCACGACCGCAACGCGGACCTGGCCGGTCCGGTTTTCGTTGAGGCGGTCGCTCACCCGCGTCCAGACTCTGTCCTCAAGACCGGCCAACTGCGCTTCGTCGTTTCGGTATGCCCCGATCAGCCTGTCGATTTCATCCGTCATTCTGCACCTGTCTTGCACCCCATTTGCCATACGCGTGTCGCAGCGATAGCCCTCATGAGGGCTGGACGGCGATCCGACGTATAGTTTTGGGATGATAATCGGGCCCAGGCGGTCGAACACAGATGGGTAAAGAGATGGCTTTCAGAGGATCGATCTTGAACCGCCGCCTGGTGCTCGGCGCAGGCATCTTCATTGGGTTCAGTCGGGCCGCCAGCGCCCAGACAGCGCCGGCGCGTGACCTCACCGTGTTCAAGACCCCGACATGCCCCTGTTGCAACGGATGGATCGATCACATGCGGCAGGCTGGTTTTACGACGGTTGTCACCGTGGTTGATGATCTTCAGCCGATCCGGAGCAGTCGGGGACTGCCAGAAGCTCTGGCCTCCTGCCACACCGGGGTCGTCGGTGGGTATCTTGTCGAGGGGCATGTGCCTGCTCAGGACGTCATCCGACTGCTGACGGAGCGGCCGGCGGCGGTCGGCCTTGCTGTGCCTGGGATGCCGCTCGGTTCGCCAGGCATGGAGACACCGCGGGGGTACAAGGAGGCCTTCAACACCCTTCTGGTGCTCCGGTCGGGCACGACCCGCCTTTTCGCTCGCCACAACCAACCCGCCTGACGCAGTTTGCGCTCCGTCATGTCACTCCGATAACCCCGAGTTTAAAAATGTCCCGCACATCCCTTGCTCTCGCCCTTTCAATCGCCTTGATGTCGGCAGCGCCTGCGTTCGCCCAACACCGCGCTCAAGGTCATGACCACGCATCAGGTTCAATTGCGGCGGAAGCAGCCGGCGCTGCCACTGCCGTGGATGCCTTCCACAGGGCGCTCAAGTCCGGTGACACTGCCGCCGCGCTGACGTTTCTGGCGCCGGATGTCATGATCTTCGAAGAGGGCGGCGCGGAACGGTCGCGCGACGAATATGCGTCTCATCACCTGGGTTCGGATGCCGCTTTCGCCGCCGCGTCACAGACTGCGGTTACCCGGAGATCGGGCTGGGCCGACGGCCAGATCGCTTGGATCACCAGCGAAGGCCGCACCACGGGCCAGGTCAACGGCCGCGCTGTGGATCGCCTCACAACCGAGACCATGGTGCTGAAGCGCCACGCCGAAGGCTGGCGCATCCACCACATCCACTGGTCATCGCGTGCGCCCCGCTGAGGAATTCACGACATCACAGGGCCGAAGGTGGGGCGAGCGTGCCCATGACCGCGACGACAGCGAGCAGCACGGCGCCGACCAAGGTCTCTGCGACAACACTGCGTCGGAGGCGTTGAAACGCCTGCAAGGGATCTTCTCCTCTCGCCAGAACCTTACCCAGCCCTGGGGTCAGGCGGAAGCGGTTGCCTGCCGCCAGGGCGACCATCACGGCGAACAACAACAGTTTGGCGATCAATAGCTGACCATAGAGGTTGGCCCCAAGGTCCGCCACGCGCTGGGGGCCAACCAGGAACCAGCTATTCACGAGTCCGGTCAGCACCAGGAGGCCGACGGCGATGGTCCCCAGGCCGGAGAACCCGTGAAGGGCGCGATGGATGGCGAGATCGTCCTGTGCGGCCCGGCGCCTCAGCAGGATCGTCAAGGCCGCCAAGGCCCCTAGCCACATGGCGGCGGCGACGGCATGGACGATGTCGGCAACGAGATGGAACGGACCGCCGGGTCCTTCGGTGGCCGCGCCATGACCCGTCCACACGAAGCTGGCGGCGACGACCACACCCGCCGCCAACAGCAGGCCCCAGAGCAGGCGCTCCGGCTTCAGAGCGATGGCCGCGACAAGGCCAAGCAGGGCGACAGCCGCCCGACCGACCATGGCCATGCCCAGCGCTGTGCCGGAGACCATAAAGGACAGCGAGGCGGGTTTGACGGCTTCGCTCAGCGAACCCGCCATGACGGCGGTCTGCGCCACCAGGGCCGCCAGCGAGCCAAGCGCAACGACGAGCGCCGCTACGATCAGCGTCGGACGGGCCCAGGCGAGGTTTGGGCCGCCAGCGCCTCTGAAGCTGTAGAGCAGGAACAGCGGCACGCCGAGGAGAACCACGGCGCCGCTGTACTGAAGCCAGCGGAGCGCTATGACCGCGACTTCGAGCACCGGATCAGCGCACTGAGAATGTGTAGGACCCCGTCATGCGGTGGCCGTCGCTCGAAGCGATGCGCCAGTCGACGCGGTAGGCTCCGACGGCCAGCGGGCCGGCGAGCGTCCCCGTCAGGGTCTTGCCGTCCTCGGCGACCGAGATCCGGACCGCGACTTTCTCGCCCGCTGCATTGATGACGTCGAAGCCGGAGAAGGCGGGAACCGTGCGCTCGCTGAACGTCAGGCTGACCGTTCGGGTCGTGGCCACGGTCGCGTTGGGCGCAGGGGTTGCGCTGAGCAGCCGGGCGTGGGCCGCCGCCGGTCCAGCGACGAAGGCCACGGCGGCCGTAACGGCGATGATGGACGCGGGGTTGAAGCTACCCATGCTCAAGTCTCCAGATATCTGGCCGAGTCCGGCCCTCTGATTCTCTACGCGCCTCAGGGGCGCTTCCCTCATGGACGACGATCGCGGCCGATCCAGGGCCGGCCCCGCCAGGGTTCGGCTGCTCGATGGGTCCGCAAAGACCTGCTCACTGTCGCGAGCCACGATGCGCGACATCCGCCGCGCTCGTGATCTGGGCTTTTCGGTCAAGGAAGTCTGCCATCGGCTGTCGCTCCGGCGTGATCGCGACCGCCCGAGCCGGAAAGTCAAGGCGATCGCGCAGGAGCACCTCGCCGATCTCGACGCCCGCATCTCCTGGATGCAAGCCATGGCGGGCGCTTTCGGGAACAGGCCCTAGTCGGGGTTTGCGGCCAGCCAGGCGTCGATAACCGCGATCTCACGTTCCTGGGCGGTGATGATCTCTTGGGCAAGCGACCTGGCTTTGGCGTTCTGGCCCTGTGCCAGCTCTACGCGCGCCATGGCGATGGCGGCCACGTGATGGCCGCGCATCTGCGTCATGAAGTCGATGTCCGGGTTGCCGACATAGGCCGGAACGCCCTGCATCATGCCCACCATCGCGGCCTTGTAGCCTCGCGTGGCCTCGGAATCGCCCGCGGCGGGCGCCGACATACCCATCGCGTCGGGACCCATTGTGCCCGCGCCCATCGAATGATCCGCCGACATTCCCCCGCCCTTGGCCGGGGTGGGCGTCTGGGTGGCAGATTCCGGCGAACAGGCCGCGACCCCAGCACAGACGGCGATGACAAGGCTGATGCGTTTCATGGGTCATTTCCTCGGATGATCTCTAACAAGCGGTCGCCTTGGCGATGCGTTCCCTTCGCGCGGCCTAGACGACCCGCTTGACCCGGGTGTAGGCGCCCGAGGTCCGGAGCGTGATGGTCACGGCCTCGCCTGTTCGATTGCGCCAGAACCACCCGTGGCTCCCATCGAACGCGGCGACGAGTTCGCCCTCGACCCGCTGTTCCGAACCTTTGCCATAGCCGTGGTAGGGCGTGCCGGGACGGTCGGCGTGGGTATCATAGTTGATGGCTCCGCCGCTGCTGGTCCAGCTGAAGGCCACGCGCGCGCCCTTCTCCATAACGAGCTTGATCTCTGCTCCCTGGTCAGGTGCAAGGGTGAGAACGGTCTCGTCGGTTCGGACACCGGGCGCAGTCCTCGTCGGCCTGGCCACGCCCGTCGGGGCCGCAGCGATAGCGGGAGGCGCGGCGGTGGCCGGCTGGGGCCCCGCCTTTTCAGTCTCGGCTTCGGCGGCGAGTTGCATCTTGATGCGGCCCATTTCGGTCAGTCCGAGCAGAGCCCCGACCCGGGTCGGATCGATGCCGTATTCGGCGGGCAGGACGACGGTGACCAGCAGGGCGGAGGCGATCACCACGGCGATGCCGGTCGACTTCAACAGCCTGTCGGTGGAGGGCAGTTCGGAGGCGTCGGGCTTGTTGTGATTATACATTGGGCAGGTCTCCGGTCAGGCGACGAAGAAACCGACGAGCTGATAGCCCGCCAGGATGAAGCCGAGGGTCAGGACGACCACATTGACGGTATAGGCGTGACGCCAGAAGCTGGAGGTCTTCCTCCAGAAGCTCATGACGATCAGGATGGCGCCGAGCGCCAGAAGCTGGCCGATCTCCACCCCGACGTTGAACGCCAGGAGATTTCCGATGAGGCCATCGGGAGACATGTTGAAATCCTGGAGCTTGGTCGCCAGGCCGAAGCCATGGAACAGGCCGAAGACCAGGGTGGCGACCTTGGTGTTCGGCTGGAACCCGAACCAGCGCTGATAGGCTCCCATGTTGTCGAGCGCCTTGTAGACGACCGACAGACCGATGATGGCGTCGACCAGATAGCTGGAGACGCTGACGTCGGTGAGAACGCCCAGCAGCAGGGTCGAGGAATGGCCGATGGCGAATAGGGTCACATAGATGCCGATGTCCTTCATCCGGTAGAGGAAGAAGATCACCCCCAGCAGGAACAGCAGGTGGTCGTAGCCTGTGACCATATGCTTGGCCCCCAGATACAGGAACGGCCAGAACAGGAGGCCGGAGGCTTCCTGGATATAGCCCTTGTCGCCGTCGGCGACGCCGTGGGCGAAGGCGGCGGACAGCAGGCCGTTGAACAACAGGATCAGAGGCCCGAGCCCGAGGCCGGCGGCGGGCGTCCTCAGCCAGGCAGTCCATCGATGGGTCACTGCAGTCATGCGTTGCTCCGATTGAAGGGAAGACGGGACAGCCAGCCGGGCCGGGCGCCTGTGCCGCGCTCGAAACCTGACGGCGCGACTATAACGAACGCCGCCCACACTCGAAGCCCGGCTGGATGACGTCCCGGGAATACGCCAGATCCCTCTCCGGAAAAACCGGCGACCGCGTTGCGCAGCCTGGAGGCTCACCGTCAGACGGGAGCAGATTCCGGGGGACCCTCACCGCTGGTGCAGTTCTCCGTGGAGGCCAAACGGGCGCCCGCGACAGCCCCGGAACCACGCATCCCGCCACTCTGCTTACGGGGTGCTTTCTAGAGGCCGATTCCGCGGCCAAGTGGCGAAAGCCATTCTGGCGTAACCCGAATAATCATTGATTCCCTGAAGAAAAATGGCGCGCCCGGAACGATTCGAACGTCCGACCCTCAGATTCGTAGTCTGATGCTCTATCCAGCTGAGCTACGGGCGCGCAGGTCGCGAGCGGCCTGTGAAGGCCGGTAGCGAGGGCGCAGAACCTAGTCGGGGCCGGGGCGGATGGCAAGGCGTTGCGGCGGCTTTTTTCGCAGGGATTATCCGTCCCGCCAGCAGCGGACCTCCGAACCTGGCCAGGGCGTCGCTTCATAGACGGCGCGGGCGACGGCGCGGCTCAGGACATCGGCGGCCAGGGCCCCCAGCCGGGCGATGGCCATGGCGGCCGGCTCGTCCAGGGGGCGGCGGGCGGTGGACAGGGCGAAGACCACGTCCCCGTCGAAGGGCGCGTGAACCGGGCGGATGGCGCGGGCCAGACCGTCCTGGGCCATGATGGCGATGCGGCGGGCCTGGCCGGGGGTCAGGACCGCGTCGACCGCGACGCAGGCGATGGTGGTGTTCTGGCGCAGGCCCGGATTGGCCTTGGCGAGGTTCCAGTCATCGGCCGCCGCCTTCAGCCCTGCCGATCCGAGGCCGCCAAACTCGTCGCCGATCTCGAAGGGGGCGGCCCAGAAGCTGCGGTCGTCTCCGGCGGTGACCGAGCCAAAGCTGTTGACGGCGGCCAGGGCGCCGATGGTGAAACCGTCATGGGTGACGAAGGAGGCGCTGCCCAGTCCGCCCTTCCAGCCCCCGGCCATGGCGCCATAGCCGGCCCCGGCGGTGCCCAGTTCGATCCCGGCGCCGGCCGACCGCGCAGCCTCGATCCCCAGCCGCCGGTAGGGCGGGTCCAGGCCCCAGGCCTTGTCGCCGCCATTGGCCAGGTCAAACAGGATGGCGGCCGGCACGATTGGCGCCAGCGGAACCCCTGGCCGGCTGGAGGCGGGAAAGCCGCGTCCCTGGGCCCCCAGCCAGGCGGCCACGCCGTCCGCCGCGCCCAGGCCGTACATTGAGCCGCCCGACAGGACCACGGCGTCCACCGTGGCGCCGATCAGGTTCTCCGGGTCCAGGGCGTCCGTCTCGCGGGTGCCGGGACCGCCGCCCCGCACATCCACGGCGCAGACCGCCCTGCAGTCCGGCAGGATCACGGTCACCCCGGTGCGAACCTCGGGATCCACGGCCTGTCCGACCGCCAGGCCCGGAACGTCGGTCAGGCTGTTGCGGGGGCCCGGGCGGTTCATGCGCTGGCTTTCATGCTCGGGCCCTCATCGGACGGGCCGCCGGGGGCGGCAGGGATGGCCGCATCAATCCGCGTCGGCTGCGGCCAGGGCAAGGGCAAATTGCCGGCGACCCATGGCGTCGCCCTGCCCGGGACCGTGTCTCGGCAGGGCGATGCTCCCGCAGGACGGACGCCCAGGCGGCCGGGAGGCGTTGTCCTGCCCCCCGTCGGCGCTATGGTGGCTGCCTGTCTTGTGCGGAGATTCCATGTCCCTCGTTCCGGCCCGACGCCTGGCCTCGCTGCTTCTGGTCACCCTGCTGGCCGGATGCGCCGGATCCGCCAGCTTCAATCCGCTGGCCCTGCTGTCAGGTCATGGCGCCGGTGCGGCCCCCGCGGTGGCCCCGACCGTGGCCCCGCCCGTGGCCCCGACGGGGGTGGCGCAAGACCCCCGGAAGGGGCCGGTCATGGTGGCCGCCGCCAATCCCCTGGCGGTCGAGGCCGGCCTGGCTGTCCTCCGCCGGGGCGGCTCGGCCGTGGATGCGGCGGTCGCGGTCCAGGCGGTGCTGGGGCTCGTCGAGCCCCAGTCCAGCGGCCTGGGCGGCGGCGCCTTCCTTGTCCACTACGACGCCCGGACCCGGGCGGTGACCGCCTATGACGGCCGGGAGACGGCTCCGGCCGGGGCGACGCCGGACATGTTCATGGGAGCGGAGGGCAGGCCTCTGTCTTTTCGTGACGCAGTGCTGAGCGGTCGCGCCACCGGGGTTCCCGGGGCGGTGGCCATGCTGGCCCGGGCCCAGAAGGACCAGGGGCGCCTGGCCTGGTCCAGCCTGTTCGCCGAGGCCGAGGGGCTGGCTGACCAGGGGTTCATCGTCAGCCCCCGGCTGGCCTCCATGATCGCCGCACCCCTGCCCCAGGCCGGGACGCCGGATTCCGTCTCCTATTTCGCCGGCCCGGACGGCGCGCGGCTGAAGGCCGGCGACCGGCTGGTTAACCCCGCCTATGCCAGGACCCTTCGGGCCATAGCGACCCGGGGGCCGGCCGGCCTGCTGTCCGGTGAAACAGCCGCCGCCATTGTGACCCGGGCGGGGGGAGAGCCCCTGGCCGGAACCCTGAGCCTGGCCGACATGGCCGCCTACCGGCCCGGCAAGGCGGCGGCCCTCTGCCAGCCCTACCGTGTCTACCGGGTCTGCACCGCCAATCCGGCCTCCAGCGGGGTCTCCCTGCTTCAGGCCCTGGCCATGCTGGAGCGGACCGATATCGCCGGCCGCGGCCCGACCGATCCGGTGGCCTGGGTGCAACTGGCCGAGGCCGAGCGGCTGATGTACGCCGACCGGGATCGCTATGTCGGCGACCCGGCCTTTGTCTCTGTGCCGGTCAAGGGGATGCTGGATCCAGCCTATGTGGCCCGCCGGGCGGCCCTGATCGGCGACCGGGCCGGGCCGGCCCCTGCCCCCGGCAAGCCGGCCGGCGCCCCGCCGAGGGCAGGCGACGCCACTGCCGAGCCGGGCGGCACCAGCCACTTTGTGGTCGTCGACGCCGAGGGCGATGTCGTCTCCATGACCACCACGGTGGAAAGCTTCTTTGGCTCGGGCCGGATGGCCGCGGGCTTCTTCCTCAACAACCAGCTGACCGATTTCAGCTTCAGCCCGACCGATCCGGACGGGACGGCGGCGGCCAATGCCGTGGCGCCGGGCAAGCGGCCCAGGTCCTCCATGTCGCCGGTCATCGTGCTGGACCGGCAGGGGCGGTTCGTCGCGGCCCTGGGCAGTCCGGGCGGCAGCGCCATCCTGTCCTACAATCTCAAGACCCTGATCGGGGTTCTGGACTGGGGCCTGACCCTGCAGCAGGCCATCGACCTGCCCAATCTCGTGGCCAGGGGCGACAGTTTCTCCAGCGAGCCGGCCCGCTTCCCGCCCGGGGTGGTGGAGGCCCTGGCGACCCGCGGGATCGTGTTCCGCGCCAATGGCGGGGAGAATTCGGGGCTGCACGGGGTTATCGTCCGCGAGGGCGGGCGGCTGGAAGGCGGCGCCGATCCCCGCCGCGAAGGGGTGGCCCGGGGCTTCTGACCCGGACCACCCAAGGGCGCCGTTTCCGGGTTTCGATTCCGGATTCCAGCGCTCTCTTCAGGGCGCCGGAGCGGCCAGGGCCGAAGCCAGGGGGACGAGGGTCAACAGAAGGCTGGCCAGCAGGATGACGCGCGCGGCTGGGAAGGCGGGGCGCACGGGCGGGGCTCCGGATGACCGGCTCAGGGCCTGGGATAGGCGATGGGCAGCGACACGGAAGCGCCAGAGGCCGGCACGCCGATCTTGACCTCGTCAAAGGTCGGGACCCGGCTGGCGGGCGGCTTGCCGGACATGACCGAGCCCTCGGCCGGACGACCGTCCGGCTTCATGGCCATGGACCAGCTGGAATCCTCGTCATGCATGATCATCACGGCATAGTCGCCGGGTGGTACATCCTTGATGATCAGGGCCATGGTCCCGGCCGCGGCAGGCGCGAAGGTTCCGGCGGCGCCCATCGGCTTCATGAACTGTTCGCGGCTCTGCAGGGAGACCAGCATCTGGCCGCCGCGGGCTTCCACGCCGGTGACGGCGATATTGACATCGGCGGCCAGGGCGGAGCCGGCGATGGAACTGACCAGGGCTGCCAGGGCGAAGGGGGCGAGTTTCATGACGGGGTCCTCGAGGGGGAGCGCTGTTGCGCGCTGACAATGTACTTTGCAATACAAAGTAATCTGACGTCAAGCGGCTCCGGCCAGTTTTTGCTCAGGACTTCCGGATCAGATATGGACGGACGGCGCCAGGGACAGGCCGCCGATATTGAGCCAGGGCAGGGCCAGGCAGACCGCCATCAGCAGTTCGAGCACCAGCCCCTGCCTCAGCATAGGATCCCTGGCCCGGTCGAGCAGCAGGGAGGCAGCGCGGCCAAGCCCGGCCCCCAGCCAGCCCAGGGCCAGGGCGACGGCCATCAGCCCCCCGATCGAGGGGGCGTAGCCCAGGGCCATGGCGGCCCCGGCATGGGACAGGATCAGGGCGCCGGCGAAGGCCCGCTCCTCGGCGCGGCCCTGGGCCTTGGCAGCCCTTGGCCTGGCCATCCTCAGGCCCCCGAAGGCCCCGCCGATACAGCAGGCGACCACCGCGATCATCACGGCCAGATTGAGCGTTCCGAAAACTGCCATGCCCCAGACATAGGGCTTTTGAGGTTCCGGGGAAATGCGAACCGACGGGCCTGGGCTTGAAGGTCAGCGCAGATAGTTGAGCAGCGAGCTGTCCTTCAGGGTGGTGAAGACCTGGGCGGTCGCCTGCATGGCGGTCTGGGCCTGTTCGAGCCGGGTGATCGCTTCGGCCATATTGACGTCCACCACGTCCGACACGGTCCCCTTCAGGATCATCTGGCGGTCCTTGTGCTGATCCATGGCGGCGTCCAGGCGGTTCTGGTTCAGGCCGTTGGCCTGGGCTACCTGGGTCAGCCCCTCGCGGGCGCTTTCGAACTGACCGACAATCCCCTCCAGGAAGGTGGTCTGGGCCGGGGTCAGGACCCCGCCGAAGGGCCCGTTGGACTCGATATAGGCCTGGACCTGGCGAAAGACGCCAAACAGCGGCTTGCCGACCTCATCGGCCAGGAAGCCGGACTTGATGGTCGAGTTCTCGTCAAGACGGCTGATCGTGGCCAGGCTGTCATTGGCGAAGGCGTCTGCGACATCGGGGGCGCCGGTCAGGTCCGACAGCTGGGTCGCCGCCACCGGCTTGATATCGATCTGACCCCCGGAAAACAGATACTGTCCGGCATGCTGGGCGTTGAGCGACTCAGCCGCCGAGCCGAACCAGCTGGCCATCTGTCCCCCCAGGGAATCGCCGCGGCCGGCGGCCAGGGCGTCGACAATGGCCTGGCGAGCCCCCTGGGCGGCGTCAGCCGTCTGGGTCAGGGCCAGGTCCTGTGCGACCAGGCGGTTGGACAGGGCAGCGCCCTGTTCGAGAAACCCGTCGATCCGGGTCTGGACGGACCTTGCGGCCAGCAAGGTCTCGGCATTCCTGGCGAAGCCGCGCAGGTCGGAGGCGGTGCGGCCGCTGGAGACCTGGGTCTGGGCCAGCTGCTGCCGGCTCTGGGCCCGCATCAAGTCATTGAGGACGGTGGAATAGCTGTTGGCGGTGGAAACACGGGTCATGATCAGGTTCCGAGCATGCCGAGCAAGACATCATAGAGGTCCTTGCTGGCCTGGATAACACGGGCCGAAGCGTTGAAGGCCTGTTGAAAGGTCGTCATGCTGATCAGCTCCTCGTCGAGATTCACCCCCTCGACAGAGGTGCGCCGATTGACGGCCTCGGTGGCGATGGCGTCGGCCGTGTCCCGGCGGGAAGCGGCCGCGTCCGCCGAACGGCCGATGGAACCGGCCAGCTCGGAGGCATAGCGCGACACGGTGGAGGAAACCGATCCCAGGCCCCCGGCCGGGTCGAACTTGACCGTGGTCGAACCGGCGTCGGCCAGCAGTAATCCGCCCCGACCATCGCCGGCCGAAAGCACCGGACGCCCCAGGGCGTTCTGGGACAGGTCCAGGGTGGCCAGGGCCAGCCGCCCGGGATTGGAAACAATGTCGCTGCGAACGGTGAACCCCTCCGCCCGCTCGGCCCTCTGGGACGCGCCGATCCCGAACAGCTGGCTGACCGAGGGGCCGCCGGTCCCCCGGGACGTGGTGTCGGTGACGACCGAGAGGCTGGTTCCCCCGGCGCTGTTGGGCGTGAAGGCCATGGCCCCGCTGGCGTCCAGGGCGAACCGGCCATAGGCCCCGACCCCTCCGGACGGCGCGTTGAGGGCGTTCACCAGATCCTGCATGCTGCCGCCGCTGGGAACCGTGACGCTGACATCGCGAATTCGTGCGCCATCGGCTGTGGACATCCGAAGGGTCAGGACGCCGCCATCCGCAAAGCCATGGGGGCTGCTGGCGGTCAGGCCAGTATCGAAGGTCGAGAAGCCTTCGGAGCCGACCAGATCGTTCAGGCCGAAGAAGTGGGAGAACCCCTTGCCGGCCTTCAGCGAGGGATCTGCGGCGTCATCGGCCAGGGCCAGGCCCGCCCCGCCATTGGCCGACAGGCTCAGGGCGCCATTGCTGAAACTGGCCGACCCGAACGATCCAAGGGCCGTATTCAGGCTGGACAGGAAGGTCCCCGGGGTGAAGGCCGTGGCCGCGCCGCCGTCGACGCTGAGGGTCCCGGCCGAAAAATCGATGGCGATCTGACGCTGCAGGGTTCCGTCCGGGGCCACCACGGCCAGGTTGGTCCTGCCGCTGAAGCCGGAGACGGCGGTCGGCAGGTCCAGCCCTGTATTGCGACCGGTCAGGCTGGTGGGCGGCGGCACGGCGGCGGCGGCGTTATGGGCGCGGTTCAGCGCCTCGACGGCGCGGCTGACAAACTCGCCCAGCTGGCTGCCGATGGCCGGCAGTTCCCGGTCCCTCAGGTCCAGCAGGCCGCGAATCTCGCCCCCGGTGATGCGGGCCCTGAGAAGGGCCTGGTCGCCGCCGCCGGCCAGGCGGATGCCGATCTCGCCGGGGGCGCCGTCATTGCGGATATAGCTGAGCGTGGCCGCGCCGCCCTCGCCCGCCAGGGTCACGCCATCGCTGGCCCGGACCACCACCCCGCCAAAGCTGCGCTGGCTGACATTGATGTCCATCAGCGTGCCCAGTTCATCGATCAGGGTCGCCTGGATGTTCTCCGATCCGGTGGAATCGCCGTTCACCCGGGCGCGGCTGATCTCGGCGTTCAGGTCATTGATCTGGACCAGGAGCTGGTTGGCCCGTTCGACATCCGCTCCGATCTTCCTGTCCGCTTCCGAGGAGAGATCGCGCAGGGAGGCGCTGATCCGGCTCGACTCGCTGAGGAAGTCGCTGACCGAGCTGACCGTGGCGCTGCGGCGGACCGCCGAGGAGGGATCATCGGCGGCGGCGGAAAAGGCGGCCAGGATGCTGTCCAGCCTCGAAAAATAGGCGTTGTCGGCGCTGGGATCGCCAAACAGCCCCTGGGCCCGGTCCAGTCCGTCGGCAATGACCCCGGCCCTTGCGGAACTGGCCTGGGCGGTGGTGGCGGCGCGCTGCAGGAACTGGTCCGCCGCCAGGATCACCCGGCTGACATCCACCCCGACGCCGAGGCCATTGGAGATCAGCGGCGTCTGCTGGGTCAGCTTGCGGACATAGCCGGCCGTATTGACGTTGGCGATGTTGTCCGAGACGGTCCGCAGACCGGTTTGGGCCGCCATGAGTCCGGATGTCGCCGAGGACATGATCTGGTTGAGGGCCATGGGCCTTCGCACGCTCCCGCCCGGCAAAGCCTGACGTGATCCCGGCGCTTTCTGCCGGGCGGGCCGCAGCCCCTACGTCTTTGACTTAACCAAGCCTTTGATTTCCATGGACTTCCTTCTGAAGCTCCGGCTGTGTCGAGAAAGTCATCGCAAGACTGGCGCCAGATGGCGGCCTGGGCCCCCGGCCCCGCCATCGCCGGTCCATTTCGACCGGGCCAGCCCGGCAAGTTCCGACCCTCGCCATCCCGGGGCGGGTCTGCTCGAGCGACCGGCAATTGCCTAAAAAACAACAGCTTACCGCCACATTTGGCAGTTGGCCCATGGGTTGCTTGGGACAGGGCGAATTGATCCGGGCGCAGCAGGCGCCGACCCCCTGACCTTCTTCCAAAGTTGTTGCCTGCTCCCATGACGGCCTTCGCCACCCCTCCGGCCTCAGCCCCCCTGCCGTCCCCTGGACGGCCTGGCAAGGCTGCGCCTGCCGGTCAGGCGGGCGGGTTCGAGGTCTTGATGGCCATGGCGGCGGGAGCCGCCACCCGCCAGGTGAAAGCCGTTTCGGCAACCCTGTCTGGCCCCGCCAGCCTGATGCCCGGCGAGCGCCATCGCCATTCCGGGCGAGTCGATCCGGTCCTGTCCGATGCGCCGGACGCCCGGGAGGCAAGCCTCCTGCAGGGCGGCTGGGCGACAGTCCAGCCTGATCCGGCGGCGCAGGTGATCGCCTTGCCCACCGGGACCTCGCCAGGATCCGGAGATCCGCCGGAGCTGGGTTTCGCCGCTTCACGGGAAGCCGTCCAGCCCGCTGCATCAGGCCGGATCGACCATCCTGCCGGTAGGGCCGACGCAGCCGTCCTCACTGCCGCGATGGCGCAAAGCCCCGGGCCTGTCCGGGACGGAACGCCGATCCGGCAGATCCGGGATCCCGCCACGGAGGCCGGGCCCGGCGCCTTTGTCAGGACGCCCGGCCGTGATCCCATGGCTGGCCCGGAGACTCATGTGCCGGGACGGCCCGCTGGACAGGCACAGGCCGTCGCGACAGGGGCCCTGGCAGAACCGGCGGCCCAGCGGGACGCTCTGACCCCTGACCGTCCGGCTGCGGCGACCCCGGCCTCCCCGGTCCTGTCCAGCCGCGCCCCGGACCCTGCTTTCGCCCCGGACCCTGCTCTCACCATGGGCCAGGCCGCTGGTTCCGGGTCAGATTCCCGTCCAGCGTCCGGCGGCCCCGGGCAGGCTGGTCCGCCTGTGGCAGGTCTCGCGCCGGTCGCCCGCCCTGACCCCGTCCTGCCCGATCCTGTCCTGCAGGAATCCCGGTTGGCCGCCGCTTCGGGGCGCGTCTCCGACCCGGCTCCGCCGCCACGTCCCGGGATCGAAACCCCGTCTGGTGTCGGGACCGCGATTCCTGCCCCGACCGGCCCTTTCGCCCCGACCGGCCCTTTCGCCCCGACCGGATCGCCAATCCCGACGCCGGCTTCCGCAGGCGCCCGGGTCCTTCCCGAAAGCCCGGCGCTGGCGATCAGCCGGGGCCCTGTCGCCGCAACCCTGCAGGCCCAGGTCGTGGCCTGGAGTGCTGGACTGCCGCGCGCCTCGTCTGCGGCGTCAGACCAGACCGCAGTCCGGACCGGTCAGCCGTCGCCCCGCCGCAGCGGCCTTGCGTCTCCGCAGGAGGGCGGCGTCCCGTCGACCTTCGAGGGGACCCAGACAACCGGCTCCCTGGCCAGGGCCCCTGCCTTCGCGCCTCATGGATCGCTTCTTGACCTGTCCCTGGCCCCTGACCTGCTGCCGGTCGGGCCAGTCGAGGCTGGTCTGTCCGGAGAAGGCGCCTCGTCGGAGGCGGACATGATCATCCTGCCCCAGGCCGCCGCCCCTGGCCGCACTGCGGACAGCCTCCTCCCGGCCGCCGTCCTGACGCCGCCGGTCCGCGGCGCCCCCGAGACGGTCGCCAGGCTGGCGGCGGGCATGATCGAGAAGCTGGAGGCCCGGTCCGGCCGCTTCGACCTGCAGCTTGACCCCAATGGCATGGGGTCGGTGGATGTGCGGGTGCAGATCGGGGCCGATGGCCAGCTGACCGCCTCCCTCGGCTTTGAGTCGGCCCGGGCCGCCGCCGATCTGCGAAGCCGCGCCGATGAACTCCGACAGTCCCTCGAACAGGCCGGTTTCACGGTCCCCGAAGACGGGCTGTCCTTCGACTTCACTGGCCAGGGGCATGGCCAGCAGGGCCGGCCCGGTCCGGACCTGGCCGACAGCCGCCGGGGCGGGGCGGCTTTCGCCCGCGCCCTGGTCGCCCAGGATGCTCCGCCCGCCGTTTCCACCCGCTTCCGGACCGTCCGCGGTCTGGATGTCCTGATCTGAAGGGCCCGACATGGTCGATTCCGTTTCCAGCTCCGGCTCTGTCCTCGACAGGATCAGCGATTCCCGCACCCGTCTCGCCGACAGCACCGAGACCTTCCTGTCGCTGCTCACCACCCAGCTCAAGAACCAGGATCCGCTGTCGCCGATGGATTCCAGCGAGTTCACCCAGCAGATCGTCCAGATGACCGGGGTGGAGCAGCAACTCCTGACCAACGACCTGCTGGCGGCCCTGGTGGGCATGAGCGATGGCGGCCTGGCGGGATCGGTCGATCTGATCGGCAAGACCATCACCGCCGAGACCAACCTCGCAAACCTTGCCGATGGCGACGCCGAGTGGGGCTACAGCCTGCCCCGCGAAGCCGCCAATGTGAAGTTCGAGGTCATAAACAACGCCGGAATCACGGTCCGCACCGAGTCCCTGACCGGACAGGAAGCGGGCGAGAAGTCCTTTGCCTGGGACGGCAAGAACAACGCCGGCATCGGCCAGGCGGATGGTTCCTACTATCTGCGGATCACCGCCACCGACGCCTCCGGAACGGCCATGGCCCCGACCCAGACCCTGACCGGCGTCGCCAGCGCCGTTCAGTCGGTCGGCGGCTCCATCGTCGTCACCATTGGCGGAAACAAGGTGCCGATCAGCGCCATCACCGGGGTGAAGAACACCCTGTGACCCGAACCCACCCCATTCTGCGACGTTCGAACGACGTCGCTTCCTCCTTCCGGGACCGTGACGGTTCCGGGGCGGCCAAGGCCGCGACCGCAGCAGGCGCCAGGGCGATCCCCATCAGCGATAGGCAAGGAAATCCATCATGAGCATCAACAGCGCCATGCTCGCCGGCGTCTCGGGACTTGTTGCGAATTCGTCGGCCCTTGCCGCGATCTCCGACAATATCGCCAACGTCAACACCGTTGGCTACAAGCGCAGCCAGGCAAACTTCCAGACCCTGGTGTCCGGCGGCAACATCAATGCCGGCTACACGGCCGGCGGCGTGACGGCCCAGACCCGGCAATACATCAGCCAGCAGGGCCTGCCCCAGTCCACCACCAGCGCCACCGACCTGGCGATCTCCGGCCAGGGCTTCTTCGTTGTCGCCGACCGGGCCGAGAACCTGCTGTCGAGCGATGCCCGCTCCTTCACCCGGGCCGGCAGCTTCCAGCTTGATAACCTGGGTTTCCTGCGCAATGAGGCGGGCCTGTATCTGCAGGGCTGGCTGGTGGATGACGCCGGCGCCATCGCCACCGACCCTTCCGACCTGGGCCGGCTGAGCGCCATCAATGTCGCCAATGTCGGCGGCGCGGCCGAGCCGACCACCCGGGTGGCGATCAGCGCCAACCTGAAGTCCAGCCAGCCGATCTCCGCCGATCTGGCCGCCTACAACGCCGCCACCAACTCCATGGCCATGTACGACCCTGACCTTGGAACCGGCATCAAGCCCGACTTCTCGGTCCAGATCCCGGTCTCCGACTCCAAGGGCGGCAAGCGCACGGTCCAGATCGACTATCTGAAGAGCGATGTGCCCAACCAGTGGTACGCCGAGATCCGCGCGGTTCCGGCCGGCGACATCGTCACTGGAACCGGCCTGAGCAACGGCCAGCTCAAGACCGGCATTGTCGCCTTCACCGCCGACGGCCGGCTGGACACCGCCGCCACGACCCTGCTGGACCCGGACAACCCGGTCCTGACCTTCGGGGCCTCGGCCGACGGGGCGCCTGCCGCCGGCGGCGTCAACTGGGCGACGGGCCTCGGTGTCGACAACCAGGAGATCCGTATCGATCTGGCGGGCGGGGCGGGCAGCCTGACCCAGTATGACAGCCCCTCGATCGTCCAGGCGGTCAACACCAACGGTACGGCCTTCGGCAACCTGACCAATATCGAGGTTGATGAGGACGGCTTTGTCACCGCCATCTTCGACAACGGCATCTCACGCCAGATCGCCCAGGTGGCCATCGCCACCTTCGCCAATCCCGATGGTCTGCGAGCCACCAATGGCAACGCCTTCCGCGTCACCCAGCAGAGCGGATCCTACAGCCTGAAGGGCGCCGGCACAGGCGGGGCGGGGGCCATATCGCCCCAGACCCTGGAGGCCTCGACCGTCGATCTGTCCAGCGAGTTCACCGGCCTGATCGTGACCCAGAGGGCCTATTCAGCCTCTTCCAAGATCATCACCACCGCTGATCAGATGTTGGAAGAATTGCTGAGTATCAAGAGATAATTAAGGCGTTAAAATAGATTAACTCGGCTGTATCAAGTTGATACAGCCCGTTAAGGCGGGGGAAAGCTTTGGTTACTGCCAATTTTACTAGACCGATTCACGGCATATTATCGCCCGCTCGGTATGGTCTGCCTCAACAGTGATGAAGAGAGGCGTAGAACCATGCTTCAGCAACAGCGCGTCAACGCGAAGGGCGAAAAGTACGTGATCGGTCCGACCGGCGCGCCCTTGACGTTGTCCGACCTGCCGCCGCCCAATACGGATCGGTGGGTCATTCGTCGCAAGGCGGAAGTCGTGGCCGCCGTACGTGGCGGGCTGCTGTCCCTTGACGAAGCCTGCGATCGATACCGTCTGACCAACGAGGAATTCCTCAACTGGCAGCAATCGATTGATCGCCATGGCCTGGCCGGTCTGAGGACCACCCGGCTGCAACAGTATCGCTGAGCCGTAACGCCCCCTTCGCTCGGCGGACCTGCGCGGCCGCGTTCCGGATGGAACGCGGCCGTCGCCATTTTTTCCGCGGTCGGGCGCCGGAAGGCCTGGCGGACAACGGACGATCTTAAGTCCCCGTTTACCACGCACCCGGTAATTCCTGCCTAGCGAACCGGCAGAAGGCGCGGTGGTTGCGGCGTTGGATTTGGGGGCAGGCCCGGGTTGGACAAGTTGCTTGGCGCTTTTCGTGGAGCGGGCCTGGTTCGGCTGCTGGTCATGGCTGGCGTCGGCGTGGGCGTGCTGGCGGCGATCATCGCCCTGACGGTCAGCATGACCGCCCAGCCCAAGGCCCTGCTCTATTCCAATCTCGATCTGAAGGAAGCCTCCGAGGTCACCCAGGCCCTGGACCAGGCCGGCATCCAGTATGAGGTCAAGGGCGATGGCTCGACCATCATGGTCGATCGCGACAAGGTCGCCTCGACCCGGCTGATGGTGGCGGGCAAGGGCCTGGTGACCTCGGGCTCCGTCGGGTACGAGATCTTCGACACCACCTCGGCCCTCGGCCAGACCGACTTTGTCCAGCAGCTCAATCGCCAACGCGCCCTCGAAGGCGAACTGGCCCGGACGATTCTTTCCCTGCACGGGGTGACCAACGCCCGGGTGCATCTGGTCCTGCCCAAGCGCCAGCTGTTCGAGGAAGAAGCCGCCCAGCCTTCCGCGGCCGTGACTGTGGCCATCGGCGGGCGCAAACCGGGAGCCGAACAGGTCCAGGCGGTCCAGAACCTGGTCGCCGGTGCCGTGGACGGTCTGAAGCCGGAAAATGTCACCGTCATCGACCAGAAGGATGGCAAGACCCTGTCGGCCGCCGGCTCGGCCGGATCGCTCGGGCGACTGGCCGATGATCGTCGCACCGAGGTCGAACAGAAGCTGGGCGCCCGGATCAAGGAGCTGGTCGAGGGCGTGGTCGGGCCCGGCAAGGCCAGGGTCGAGGTCACGGCGGATATCGATCTCGCCCGGGTGACCGAACAGAAGGAAACCTATGATCCGGACGGACAGGTGGTGCGGTCCGAGCAGACCAACGAGGAAAACAGCGAGGAAGCCGCAGCCGACAGCGCCAATCCCGTTTCCGCCTCCGCCAATATTCCCGGCGGCGGGGCCAATCCCGGCTTCATGCCCCTGAACAAGAACACCACCCGCGGCGCCCAGTCGACGACCAACTACGAGATCTCCAAGACCACCCGGACCGAAGTGGTCGAGCCGGGCATGATCCAGAAGATCTCGGTGTCCGTGGCCGTCGACGGCGCGACGGGCGAAGGCGCCGGCGGCAAGCCCGGCCCCTATACCGCCCGAACCCCGGAAGAGATGGCCAAGCTGGATGAGCTGGTGAAGGCCGCCGTCGGCTTCAATGCGGGGCGGGGCGATGTGGTCAAGGTGGTCAATGTCCGGTTCGCCCGGGATGCGGCCACCGAGGCCGGGCAGGACAGCGGCGGCCTGCTGAGCAATTTCGACAAGAATGACATCATGCGGGCGGTCGAGCTGGGGCTGGGCGCCCTGGTGGCCATCCTGTTGCTGGTGTTTGGCCTCAGGCCGCTGCTCAAGAGCCTGGGCCAGCCGGCGGGCGCCGGCGCCGGGGGCTATCCCATGATGGTCAGCGGGCCGGGAGCCGGGCGTCCAGGCGAGGTGACCCCCCTTCAGCTGACCGTGGATCCCGTTACCGGCGCGCCCCTGGCCCTGCCCGAGAGCGGTCTTGAAAAGCGGATCGGCATCGCCAGGATCGAGGGACAGGTGAAGGCGTCCTCGGTCAAGAGCGTCTCTGAATTCGTGGAGAGCCATCCCGAGGAGTCGGTCTCGATTCTTCGCAGCTGGCTGCATGAAACCGCATGAGTTCCCGCGGCAAATCCAAGGCCAGTATCACCGATGTCAGCCGGCTGAGCGGGCCGGAAAAGGCCGCAGTGGTTCTGCTGGCCCTGGGCGAGGAGCATACCAAGATCTGGTCCTCCCTTGACGAGGAAGAGATCAAGGAAGTGTCCCAGGCCATGGCCAGTCTCGGGACGGTCAGTTCTTCGGTTGTCGAGGACCTGTTGCTGGAGTTCGTCGCCGGCCTGTCGGCCTCAGGGGCCCTGCTGGGAAGTTTCGAACAGACCCAGCGCCTGCTGGCCGCCTTCCTCCCGCCGGAGAAGGTCGACGCCCTGATGGAGGAGATCCGGGGCCCTGCCGGCCGGACCATGTGGGACAAGCTGGGCAATGTGAACGAGGCGGTTCTCGCCAACTATCTGAAGAACGAATACCCCCAGACCGTCGCCGTGGTCATGTCCAAGATCAAGTCGGACCATGCCGCCCGGGTCCTGACCTGCCTGCCCGAGGATTTTGCTCTCGAATGCGTCCAGCGGATGCTGCGCATGGAACCGGTGCAGCGGGAGATCCTCGACAAGATCGAACAGACCCTGCGGGTCGAGTTCATGTCCAACCTGGCCCGCACCTCCAAACGGGACAGCCATGAACTGATGGCCGACATCTTCAACAACTTCGACCGCCAGACCGAGGGCCGGTTCATCGCCGCCCTGGAAGAACGCAACCGGGAGAGCGCTGAACGGATTCGCGCCCTGATGTTCGTGTTCGAGGACCTGTCCAAGCTGGATCCCGGCGGGGTCCAGACCCTGTTGCGGGCGGTCGAGAAGGACCAGCTGGGCCTGGCCCTCAAGGGCTCCTCGGACACCCTGCGGGAGATGTTCTTCTCCAACATGTCCGAGCGGGCCTCGAAGATCATGCGGGAAGACATGGAGAGCATGGGGCCCGTGCGGCTCAGGGATGTCGACCAGGCGCAGATGGCCATGGTCCAGGTCGCCAAGGACCTGGCGGCCAAGGGCGAGATCATGCTGGCCGGCTCCGGCGGCGATGAGGAGCTGATCTACTGATGTCCGCCGCGCCCCATCGTCCCTTCGCCTTCGACACCGTCTTTGATGACGTGGGCGCCATCGCCTATGCCCCGCCCCGCCCCAAGCGGATGTTCACGGCCGAGGAGGTCGAGCAACTGCGGACGGCAGCCTTTGCCGAGGGCGAACGGTCAGCCCTGGTCCAGGCCGAGCAGGCCATGGCCGCGACCCTGGCCCAGATCGGTCAGTCTGTCCGTCTCGGGCTGAACGCCCTGGCCGGGGTGGCGCACAACCATCGGGCCGACGCCGCCAGGCTCAGTCTCGCTGCGGCCCGCAAGATCGCCGACAGCGCCTTGAATCGCTTCCCCGAGGCGCCGGTGGCGGCGGCTCTGGAGGCCCTGACCCGGGAGGTAGAATCCAGCCCCCGCCTGCTGGTCCGGGTCTCGGCCGAGTCCCGCGACCGGGTCCAGGTCGCCCTGGACAGCCTGGCGGAATCCCTCGGCTTTCCCGGCCGGATCGAGGCTCGCGCCGAGCCCGGCATGGCGCCCGCCGCCTTCGTCCTGGACTGGGGTGACGGCCGGGCGGCCTTCGACCCGCAGGACGCAGCGGCGCGGATCCAGACCGCCCTGGACCAGGCCCTCGCCGCCGAGGGCCTGCATGCCGAACCCCTGATCGATCCTGATCATCTGCCCGCCGAAGGGGCCCCCCATGTCTGACGACAATCTGCAACTCGAGGAGTTTGGCACGGACCAGGCCCTCGCCAACGAACTCAAGGTGCCTGCCGAGGCCCGCAGCGCCGGCGATCTGGCCCCGGTCTTCGATGTGCCGGTCAATATCTCCGCCGTCCTGGGCCGGGCCAACATGTCGGTCGCCCAGCTGCTGCAACTGACCCAGGGCAGCGTCCTGGAGCTGGACCGCAAGGTCGGCGAGGCGATCGACATCTATGTCAACAACCGGCTGGTGGCCCGGGGCGAGGTCGTCGTCGTCGACGAACGCCTGGGCGTGACCATGACGGAAATCATCAAGGACGGCGACACAGCGGCCTGATCGGCCGGGGTGGATAGCTAGGGAGACTTCGAATGCGGCTTCTGGTCGTTGGAAAACTGAACGGACAGCTGTCTGTCGCCGTGAAGATGGCGATGAACACCGGGGCCAAGGTGGCCCATGTGGAGACGGTCGAAGCCGCGACCCAGGCCCTGCGGGCGGGCCAGGGCGCCGATCTGCTGATGGTCGATTACGACCTCGATATCGCCGGCCTGATCCGGGCCAACGAGGATGAGCGGATCCGGGTGCCCGTGGTGGCCTGCGGGGTCGCCGCCGACGCCCGGAAGGCGGGCGACGCCATCCGGGCCGGGGCCATTGAATTCATTCCCCTGCCGCCGGAAGCGGACCTGATCGCCGCCGTCCTGGCCGCCGTGTCCGACGACAACCGTCCGATGGTGGCCCGGGACCCGGCCATGGAAAACGTCATCCGCCTGGCTGACCAGATCGCCCCGTCGGACGCCTCCATCCTGATCACCGGCGAAAGCGGCGTCGGCAAGGAGGTCATGGCCCGTTATGTCCACAGCAAGTCGCGCCGGGCCTCGAAGCCTTTCATCAGCGTCAACTGTGCAGCCATCCCGGAAAACCTGCTGGAAAGCGAACTGTTCGGCCATGAGAAGGGCGCCTTCACCGGCGCCGTGGCCCGGCGGATCGGCAAGTTCGAGGAGGCCGACGGCGGCACCCTGCTGCTGGACGAAATCAGCGAGATGGACGGCCGTCTCCAGGCCAAGCTGCTGCGCGCCCTGCAGGAGCGCGAAATCGACCGGGTTGGCGGCTCAAAGCCCGTCAAGGTCAATATCCGCATCCTGGCCACCTCGAACCGCGACCTGACCCAGGCGGTCAAGGAGGGGGTGTTCCGCGAAGACCTGCTCTATCGCCTGAACGTCGTGAACCTGCGGCTGCCACCCCTGCGTGAACGCCCCGGCGACATCGCCGCCCTGGCCGAGCATTTCGTCAAGAAATACGCCAAGGCCAACGCCACCCCCGAACGGCCCCTGTCCGCCGAGGCCCGCCGCCGCCTGGCCGGTCACCGCTGGCCGGGCAACGTCCGGGAGCTGGAAAACGCCATGCACCGGGCCGTGCTGCTGGCCAGCGGGCCGGAGATCGAGGAGTTCGCCATCCGCCTGCCCGATGGCCAGCCCCTGTCGCCGGCCCCCGACGTGGCTGTGGCCCGCACCGCCTCCATGGCGGCCGAGGCGGTCAACCGCACCCTGGTGGGCCATACCGTGGCCGAGGTGGAGCAGCAGCTGATCCTCGACACCCTGAGCCACTGCAGCGGCAACCGCACCCATGCGGCGACCATCCTGGGTATCTCGATCCGCACCCTGCGCAACAAGCTGAAGGAATACTCCGAATCCGGCGTGGCGGTCCCCGCACCCCAGGCGGGGCTCGGCGCCCATGCGGCCTAGATCAGCCGGCCTTGAGCAGGGCCTCGGCCCCCTCTGTGAGAATCTGCTCGCGCGTGGCGCCGCGGGACCGGGCCTCGGCGTCAACGCGGGTCAGCAGGTCCGCAGGCAGGCTCAGGATGATCGACGTCGGTGCGCTGGACGGCGTGGCCTGCACAACCAGAATTCCGACTTCCTCGATCTCGTCATCATGCGGCAGGCGGTTGATGGGGGTCGGTTCCGGGATGGTGAGACCGTCCTGGGCCATTCCCTCCAGATGCAATTGAAGGGCTTCGCGGGCGTTGGACGCCAGCCCATCCAGGCTATCGGCCGAGGTGACGCAACCGGGAAGGTCTGGAAAAAAGAGTCCGTAGCTGCCGGCCGGACTGCATTCCACGATACCGGGGAAGGTAAAGGATCTCATGATGCGTCTTCCGTATCGTCACTCACGAAGCTTCAAGCCGCTTTGACGCTCGAGGCTCTTTATCGTGCCGATAGTCATATCACGAACAGGGTGGTTGACAGTGATTTTTCCAGGCTGATCTGGATGCTTGAGATGCACGTGACTGCCTTTCTGGCTGTCCACTTCCCATCCTGCGGCAATCAGTTTTTGCAGAACCGTTCGACTGGAGGGCATTCGAAGTCCCTTTCGATTCGATCTGGGCCAAGGATCGCCTCGCTTTTGAGGGGGGTCTGTTTGCGTCGCAACGCACGGCCCCTTCCGTCAAGGCCTCCAGGACAGTCTTGCGACGAAATCTTGCAGCGCCACACCTTTAGGCAGCAGTGGCTGAAGTCCCGTTTCCCGACCCCGATCCCTCACGCGAGCCAGAGCGCGCGGACCTAGACCATGTCAGACCTCGCCCCCACCTCGGCCGCCAATCCGCCCACCCTGCGTCAGGTCTGGGGCTGGGTGGCGCGTGGGGATGTCGGCCTGGCCATCGGCATTGTCGGCATTGTCGTCCTGCTGATCCTGCCGATCC
>JARWZW010000038.1 GCA_029866155.1 Caulobacter sp.
CGGGCGGCGCCCAGGGCCCTGGCCATGGCCTCGATGTCGCGTCCGTACCAGAGACCGTTTCGCGGGGCCGCCGGATTGAAGCGTCCGGGCTGGTCAGGGCTGCGCAATATGCCCTCGATCCTGACCGGGCCCGGCGCCATGGCGGGCCGGACGCTGACGCCTTCCGGAACAAATCCCTGGTCGACCAGGATGGAGCCGGAGGCTGTGGGACAGGCGGCGATCAGGCGTCGGCCGGCCTGTCCATCCAGCAGGGCATAGAGTTCGAGCTGCCGGTCGAGGAGGGCGCCGGGACAGTCAAGGACCACCCGGCGGAACTCACCGGACCCAGGCTCCGCCAGAACCTGGTCAAGGGGACGGAGCGGCGCCGACCGCGAAGCCTCGATCTGGGCCAGAACGAGGGACTTCCAGGCGAGGCGCTGAAGCTGCCAACCGCCCAGGGCGCAGAGAATGACGAGGGACACCAGGGTCGCCAGGGTCAGGCCGATGGGCAGGCGCTTCATGAAAGGATTTCCGTCTCGCCCCGGGTGGAGAAGGTGTCCATCGAAGGCTGACCAATGGGGAGCCACCTTCTTCCCCCGGGGGAGAGCGGTGATGGTGCGCTATTGGCCAGCAGCATTGGCAAACTGTGAGGCGACCATCAGGCCCTTCATCGGACGCAGCAGCCCAAGGCAGACGGCGGCGCTCAGGGGCAACCAGACGGCCAGCAGGACCCAGACCGGCGGGTTGAAGGCGATCATGTGAAACAGGGCCCCGAAGGCCATCAGGAATCCGGCGATAAGGATTATGAAAACCGCTGGCCCATCACCACTGTCGGCGCCGCCGAAACTGGCCCCGCAGACCTCGCAGGCCGGGGCCAGTCCGAGAAATCCCTTGAACAATCGTCCCTTGCCGCAGCGGGGACAGCGGCCGAGCGCTCCCGCTGCGTAAGGGTTGGTCACGATCAGGCCGTCCCGAAGATGACGTAGATGAAGGCGAACAGGAACAGCCAGACCACGTCCACGAAATGCCAGTACCAGGCAGCGGCCTCGAAGCCGAAGTGCTGCTTGGGGGTGAAGCCCGTGCCCATCAGACGAAACAGGCAGACGGCCAGGAAGATGGTGCCGACCAGAACATGGAAGCCGTGGAAACCGGTCGCCATGAAGAAGGAGGAACCATAGAGTCCGGACTGGGCCGCTTCTTCCGAATAGAACAGCTTTTCATGCAGGATGTGCTGGTACTCATAGACCTGGATGGCGGTGAACAGCATGCCCAGCAGGACGGTGAGGACCAGGGCTAGCTTGGCGTTCTTGCGATCGCCCTGCTGAATGGCGTGGTGGGCCCAGGTGACGGTGGTGCCCGACAGCAGCAGGGTCAGGGTATTGACCAAGGGCAGGTGGAAGGCGGGGACCAGCTCGATCCCCTTGGGCGGCCAGGCCTTCCAGGCCTCGGCCACGCCTTCGAAATTGCCGATCATGGGGGTCAGGGTGCGGTGCTCGGCGAAGAGCACCATTTCAAAGAAGATCCAGAACCAGGCGACGAAGAACATCACTTCCGAAGCGATGAACAGGATCATGCCGTAGCGCAGACCGATGGAGACCACCGGCGTATGATCGCCGGCATTGGCCTCCTTGGTCACATCCATCCACCAGCCCAGCATGGTGTAGAGCACCAGACCGAAGCCGCCGAGCAACACCAGCAGATTGCCTTTTTCCAGGCCAAACAGGCCCTTCATCGCGATGACTGCGCCGATGGCCATGACAGCGCCCCCGATGGACCCGACCAGGGGCCAGGGGCTGGGGTTGACCAGGTGGTAGTCGTGCTTGACGGCGCCGTGAGCCATGTTCTGAGAGCCCTGCCCTTTTTGGTCTTGAAGTGTCGCCCTGCGCGAGGACGGTGTGGATCGGTTTCGCTATAGCCCCGCCTTGGCCGCCCCGCCAATAGGCGAAGGCGTCGCAATCGCTTTTGCCTGGCGGGATTCGACGGGGAAAAAGGTGTAGCTCAGGGTGACTTCGCCCTTGCCCTTGGTTTCGAAGTCGGTCGCGTACTCGGGATCTACGAAATAGACCACCGGGAATTCGACTGTCTGGCCGGGCTGGATGGTCTGGTCATTGAAGCAGAAACATTCGAGTTTCTGGAAATAGGCCCCGGCCTGCTCGGGCACGACATTGTAGCTGGCGCGACCGGTAATGGCGGTCTTGCCGTAGTTGGTGACCTTGTAGAAGGCCAGGCCGGTCGCACCGATCCGGACCTCCTGCGACACCTGGCTCGGGCGGAAGGTCCAGGGCATGTCGCGGACATTGGCGTCAAACCGGATAGTGAGATTCCGCTGCAGAACCTGACTCGGCGCGGCCTCGGCCTTGCGGATGGTGCCGTCAAAGCCGGTCAGCTGGCAAAAGGCCTTGTACAGGGGGACCGCAGCATAGGCGGCGCCCAGCATGCCTGTCAGGCCGAGGGCGCAGATGAGACCTACCCGGGCGTTGCGACGGGCCAGGGCCGACAGGGGCGGCCGATCAGAGGGGGCGTTGTGCGACATAGCCCCCCATCCTCAAGACGGTGACCAGATAGACAATGACGATGAAGGCCAGAAGACTGAAGGCCAGAATCAGGTTGCGATTGCGCTGGGCCCGGCGGGCTGCCGTGCGGTCGACCGGAACCTGAGCGGCAGGGGTCGCCGGCGCAGCCCCCGCGGGGTCGGCAGCCGCCACCGGCGCCGGAGCGTCGACTGCAGCCTCTTCGGAAGGGGTCGGTGGTTTGCTCATGCGCCGAGTCCGATCATCCGTTCGGCCAACAGGGTGGCGAACAGGGCAAAGAGATAAAGGATGGAATAGGCAAACAGGTTCCGGGCGTCGACGGCCCCGGCCTTCACATCATAGAGCTGGCCGTTGCGGGGGTCGGCGCCCTCGCCGGCCTGGGAGCGGAAAAGCCGCCAGGCCAGAACGAGAAACACCGCGCCGCCAAGACCGGAGACGGCCAGATAGGCCCAGCTGCCGAGGCCGGTGAAGAAGGGCGCCTGGCAGACCGGGAACAGAACCAGGCTGTAGATCAGGATCTGCAGTCGGGTCGATCGGGCGCCCTTGACCACCGGCAACATCGGGATGCCGGCCTTGGCGTAGTCTTCCGAGGTGTAGAGGGACAGGGCCCAGAAGTGTGGCGGGGTCCAGACGAAGATGATCAGGACCATCAACCAGGCGTTCAGTGGCGCCTCCCCCGATGCGGCGGCCCAGCCGATGGCGGGCGGCAGGGCCCCGGCCAGTCCGCCGACGACGATATTCTGCACCGTCCAGCGCTTTAGCCACATGGTGTAGACCACGGCGTAGAAGAAGATCGTGAAGGCCAGCAGCCCGGCCGCCAGCCAGTTGGTGGTCATGGCCAGCAACATGACCGACAGAAGGCTGAGGACAATGGCCAGGCCCAGGGCGTCAGCCCCCTGCACCCGACCGGCCGGCACGGGGCGGGAACGGGTGCGGCGCATGCGACCATCGATATCGGCGTCGTACCACATGTTGAAGGCGCCGCTGGCGCCAGCGCCAACGGCGATACAGAGCACAGCGACGGCCGCCAGCACAGGATTCATGGGCGTGCCGGCGCAGACAAGACCGGTCAGGGCTGTGAACACCACCAGGGACATGACCCTGGGCTTCATCAGCATCAGATAGTCGGTCCAGAGGGCCGGAGATCTGGCCGCATCCGTGGCTGGAGCGGACGCCGCATTCGGATCGTTGACGTCTGGAGAGACGGCGGGATTCAACATGAGCAAGCGTCCCGCCCGGGCGGGAATCCAGATTGCGGAATGATCAGGGACCCGCCTCGCCGTTTTGGCGGCCGGGCGGGTCCCGGGGATACTAGTGGTGATCGGGACCGATCACCGGCGGTTCGTTGAACTGGTGGAAGGGCGGCGGCGAGGGCAGCGTCCACTCGAGGGTGGTGGCCCCTTCGCCCCAGGGATTGGCCTCCGCCTTGCGACGACGGATCGCCGCCTCGACCAGCACGGCCAGGAAGACGACAACGCCGACCACGGTGATGACGTAACCCACCGAGGAGACGTAGTTCCAGTAGGCGAAGCCTTCCGGATAGTCGACGTAGCGGCGGGGCATGCCCTGCAGGCCGAGGAAATGCTGCGGGAAGAACACGATGTTGACCCCGACAAACATGATCCAGAAGTGGGCTGCGCCGAGAAACTCGTTGTACTTCACGCCCCACATCTTCTCGAACCAGTAGTAGAAGCCGGCGAAGATCGCGAACACCGCGCCGAGGCTCAGAACGTAGTGGAAGTGGGCCACCACATAATAGGTGTCATGAAGGCTGTAATCGATGCCGGCATTGGCCAGGACCACGCCGGTGACGCCCCCGACGGTGAACAGGAAGATGAAGCCGATAGACCAGAGCATAGGCGTCTTGAAGTCGATGGAGCCGCCCCACATGGTGGCGATCCAGCTGAATATCTTCACCCCGGTCGGAACCGCAATCACCATGGTGGCCGCGACGAAATAGGCCCGCAGGTTGATACCCATGCCCACGGTGTACATGTGGTGGGCCCAGACCAGGAAGCCTACGAAGCCGATCGCCACCATGGCATAGGCCATGGCCAGGTAACCGAAGACCGGCTTGCGCGAGAAGGTCGAGACGATCTGGCTGATCATGCCGAACCCGGGCAGGATCAGGATGTAGACCTCGGGGTGACCGAAGAACCAGAACAGGTGCTGGAACATGACGGGGTCGCCGCCGCCGGCAGGGTCGAAGAAGTGGGTGCCGAAGTTACGGTCGGTCAGCAGCATGGTGATGGCGCCGGCCAGGACCGGCAGGGCCAGCAGCAGCAGGAAGGCGGTAATCAGCACCGACCAGACGAAAAGCGGCATACGGTGGATGGTCATCCCCGGAGCGCGCATGTTGAAGATGGTGGTTATGAAGTTGATGGCGCCCAGGATCGAGCTGGCGCCGGCCAGGTGAAGCGCGAAGATCGCCAGGTCCATGGCCGGACCGGTGTGACCGCTGGTGGAGAGCGGCGGATAGATTGTCCAGCCGCCGCCAAAGCCGATGCCGGGGCCGCCATCGGTGAACATCGACATCACCAGCAGAACGGCCGCAGCGACCAGAAGCCAGAAGGAGATGTTGTTCATCCGCGGGAAGGCCATGTCCGGCGCGCCGATCATGATCGGGACGAACCAGTTGCCGAACCCGCCAATCATGGCCGGCATGACCATGAAGAAGATCATGATCAGGGCATGGGCCGTAACCACGGCATTGTAGCCATGGCTGGATTGTTCAACCAGGCCCATCAGGCTGACCGAAGAGCCTTCGGCGAAGATCTGAACGCCCGGCGCGGCCAGTTCCCAGCGAATCAGGCCGGACAGGGCGCCGCCCACGATCCCCGCAAGGATCGCGAAGATGATGTAGAGGGTGCCGATATCCTTGTGATTGGTCGAAAGGAACCAGCGGGTGAAGAACCCGGGCTTGTGGTCGGTGTCGTCGTGCGCGGCGGCGGCGTATGCCATCGGTCTCTACCTGTCGATCAAAGCTTGGCGGCCTGCGCGGCGCCCACAGGGGCGGCCGGCGCAGCGGTCGGGGTTACGGCGGGAGCGGAGGCGTCAGGCGCGGCGGCCGTCGCGGCCGGGGCTGGCGGGGCCTTCTTTGAGGCGACCCAGGCGTCGAAATCGCCCTGGCTGACCACCTTGATCTCGATGGGCATGAAGGCGTGCTTCACGCCGCAGAGTTCGGAGCACTGGCCATAGAAGGTGCCGATCCGGTCGGCCTTGAACCAGGTCTCGTTGAGGCGGCCAGGGACTGCGTCCGTCTTGAGGCCGAAGGCCGGCATGGCGAAGTTGTGGATCACATCCACCGCTGTCACCTGAACCCGGACAACCTTGTTGACCGGAACCACCAGAGGTTCGCTTGCCGCCAGTCGGTAGAGGTCGGAGCCGAGGCCCTTGGCCGCAACCTCTTCCTCGCTCAGCATGGTCGAGGTGATCTCGGCGATTTCCTGGTCCGGGTATTCATAGCCCCAGTACCACTGGTAACCGATCGCCTTCACCGTCAGGGCCGGCTTGGGCATGTCGTGATAGGCGAACAGCAGCTTGAACGAGAAGATGGCGATGACCATCAGGATCAGTACAGGGACCAGGGTCCAGATCACCTCGATCGCCGTGTTGTGGCTGAACTTGGCCGGAACCGGGTTGGAGCGCTTGTTGTAGCGAACCATCACCCAGATCAGCAGGCCCAGCACGAACAGGGTGATCATCGTGATGATCGGCAGCAGAACGATGTCGTGGAACCAGATGGCGTCAGCCTTGAGCGGAGCCGCCGATGGCTGAAGCGCAATGCCGCCGTCGGTGGGTTTGCCCACGTTCTGGGCCAGGGCGGGAACCGCCATCGCCGCGGTGGTCAACCCGGCTGCCAACGCCGTCGCCAGCCTCCGCATACCCTTCGCCTTCGCTTTCATTAGCCTCTTGTCCGTCTAGACCGCCACGCTCTGTGGCTAACATAGACCGGGGAAAATGAAATCCAGACTGGTTCTCGCAGCCTGAATGTCGCACCCCGCGCCATCGCCAAATTAGGTGGCGTGCATACGCGTTGATGATCGGGTTGCCAAGCGCTGCAGAGGGGCTTTGTCCGTCGGGCTTCACAGGATGGCGGTCAGGGGTTTGAGCGAGCGGCCAATCATTCATCGCAAGGTACCTTGCAATGACCACTACCTTGCAATACAAGAGCCTTGCATTGACGACAGGAGCCGCCGTGCCCGAAGCCATCGAAACACAGCTCAAGAAGGGGGTTCTGGCGCTATGCGTGCTGTCCCTTCTCTCCAGGGGAGACGGCTATGCCTATGACATCGCCAGTCGCCTCGCCGCCGCCATCGATATGGGGGAAGGCACGATCTATCCCCTGATGCGCCGCCTGCAGGGCGACGGACTGGTGGACACCTATCTGGTGGAATCCAGCGCCGGCCCGCCCCGGAAATATTATCGGCTGACCGAGGCCGGACGTGCAGCCTATGCACAGCAAAAGACCGAATGGGCGGCCTTCGCCACCGCCGTCAACGACATCGTGGGAGCAGGGGAATGACCCGGAACGAATTCATGACCAGGCTGCGGCGGGGGCTTTCGGGCCTGTCGCCAGCGGTCATCGCAGAGGCTGCCGCCGACTATGAGGCGCATTTCGATGAAGCCCTGGCCGCAGGCCGGACGGAACAGGACGCCGCCAGCGCCCTGGGCGATCCCGCCCGCCTGGCCCGGGAGCTACGCGCCGAACTCGGCCTCAAACGCTGGGACGCCAGCAAGTCGCCCTCCTCGGCCCTGTCGGCGGTCCTGGCCCTGCTGGGCCTGGGCGCCCTCGACATCCTGATCCTGCTGCCGATCCTGATGAGCGTTCTGAGCGCCCTGGTCAGCCTGTTCCTGGCGGTCATCGTGGTGATCGTCGCGGGTGGCGGCGTGCTGGTCGCCGGCCCCTTCATTCATGATTTCCAGACTCCTTGGCTGCCGGTTTTCGGCGGACTGGCCATGGTCACGGGAGGAACGGCGGTGGGAGCCATCCTGACCCTGTTCACCATCGGGCTGATGAACGCCCTCGTCTGGTTCGGACGCCTGCACTACCGCCTGATCAAACCCGCCATCGAAGCCCAAGGCTGAGGGAAAAGACATGATCCGCACCCTGCTCATAATCGCCGCGGCCGGCCTGACGGCCTGCATGCTCAGCATCGGCGGCTTCCTGGCCGTTGGCGGGATTGACGCCGTCCGCAACGGGGACTTCGAATTCGGCCCGGAAGATCACAGCCAAGTCCGGCGAGGACACCATGCGGACCAGGGCCCTCCTGCCCGCCGCACCCTGGCCTGGACCGGGACCGACAGCCTGCAGGTCGACCTGCCGGCCGAGGTGTCCTTCTCCCAGGCCGCTACCGCCTCTGTCACCGTCTCCGGGCCGAGGGCCCTGGTCGACCGGGTGGTCTTGGAAAACGGTCGCCTTCGAATGGCCGATAGCGGCTCATGGACGCACCATGGCATGGACCAGGACGACCTGAGGATCACCATCACGGCGCCAGGGGTCCGGCGATTCGCCCTCAACGGCTCGGGACGGCTCGAGGTCGACGACTATGACCAGCCTGATCTGGAACTCGACATCGCCGGATCCGGCGAGGTTTCGGTCCGGGGCCGGACCCAGAAGGCCGATCTCGAGATCGCCGGTTCCGGCGAGGCCGATCTGGACGCCCTGACCCTGGCGTCGGCCAGGGTCTCGGTAGCGGGCAGCGGCGATGCGCGCCTCGCCCCGACTGCCGCCGCGGAGGTATCCATCGCCGGCAGCGGCGATGTCACCCTGCGCCGGCGGCCGCCATCACTGTCCAGCAACATCAGCGGCTCGGGCGAACTGAACTTCGAGGACTGAACCCTGGCAGGCACCGTAACGGCAAGGCAGCGGGGCGAGGAAGGCGGCGGGGATTGTTGCGGGACGGGTGACGAACGGCGCAATCCCCCCTAAATGTGTCGGTATGACCCTGAACATCCCCGCCCCTTCCCTGCTGGACGCCGCCGGCGTCGATTCAGACCGCGCCCGCGCCATCCTGTCTGAGGCCATCGCCGGGGCTGATGACGGCGAGCTGTTCCTTGAACACAGCGAGAGTGAGGCGTTCGTCTTTGACGACGGCCGGCTGAAATCAGCCTCCTATGACTCCGGCGAAGGGTTCGGCCTCAGGGTGGTGGCCGGAGAGACCGCCGGATACGCCCATGCCAGCGAGATCAGCGAAGCCGCCCTGGGCCGGGCGGCGCAGTCCGCAAGGCTGGCCAAGCGCGGCTATAGCGGCATCGCCGCCGAAGGCCCCCGGTCCACCAACATCCGGCTCTACGGCGAGGAGAATCCGGTGTCGGCGCCGGGCTTCTCGGAAAAGATCGCGCTACTGCAGGGCATTGACGCCTTTGCCCGCGCCCGGGATCCAAGGATCGTCCAGGTGACCGCCTCCATGGCCGGCGAGCGGCGGGTGGTCGAGATCCTGCGGGCCGACGGGCGGCTGGTCCGGGACGTTCGACCTCTTGCGCGGGTCAATGTGCAGATCACCGTGGAAAAGGACGGTAGACGCGAGACCGGAACCTCGGGCGCTGGCGGCCGCGCCGGTTTCGAGACCTGGATCACACCGGAGTCCTGGCAGGGCCAGGTGGACGAGGCCCTGCGCCAGGCCCTGGTCAATCTGGAGGCTGTGGACTGCCCGGCCGGCGAGATGGATGTTGTCCTGGGCCCCGGCTGGAACGGCGTGCTTTTGCACGAGGCTGTCGGCCATGGCCTGGAAGGAGACTTCAATCGAAAGGGAATCAGCGCCTTTTCCGGCCGGGTCGGCCAGAGGGTGGCGGCCCCGGGCGTCACGGTGATCGATGACGGCTCCATCCCGGGTCGCCGGGGCTCTCTCACCGTCGATGACGAAGGCACCCCGACCGAGCGCACCGTGCTGATCGAGGACGGCATCCTGACCGGCTATATCCATGACCGCCAGAGCGCCCGGCTGATGGACCTGGCCCCGACCGGCAACGCCCGGCGCCAGTCCTATGCCCATATGCCCATGCCCCGCATGACCAACACCATGATGCTAGGCGGCAGCCATACCCTGGAAGAGATGATCGCCTCGACCCGGCGCGGGCTCTACTGCGCCAGCCTGGGCGGCGGCCAGGTGGACATCACCAACGGCAAGTTCGTGTTCCAGTGCACCGAGGCCTACCTCATCGAGGACGGAAAGATCACCAGGTCGGTCAAGGGCGCCACCCTGATCGGCGACGGCCCCAGCGCCCTGACCCGGGTCACCATGATCGGCAACGACTTTTCCCTGGACCCCGGCATCGGCGTCTGCGGCAAGGCCGGCCAGAGCGTCCCGGTCGGGGTGGGCCAGCCATCCTTGAAGATCACCGGCCTGACTGTGGGCGGAACGGCGGTCTAGTCCTCTTTTCGCTGGTCATCCCGGACAGCCCGAAGGGTCGATCCGGGATCCAGGGCTGCAACCGCTCGATCGCCACCGCCAGCTGCCCGTCCGTCGCCCCTCGGTCCAGGGTCTTCGCTGCGTTTCGCCCGGGATGACGGACCTTTTTCGAGGCGCGCCGGCCCGCCAATGAACCCTGCAGCCAGGGCAAAGAATAGAGAGTCGAACGGCAGCAAGGCCCCCCATTGACCTTCTCCCAACCTTCGCCCACCTGACCCTCATGACCCAGACTCCATCCCTGACCGGCCCCGTTGTCCTTCCCCAATCGGGTGGACCGCCGAAATCGCTGGTCGTGCTGCTGCATGGCTATGGGTCGAACGGCGAGGACCTGATCGGCCTGACGCCCTTCTGGCGGGACGCCCTGCCCGACACCCTGTTCGTGGCCCCCAATGCGCCGCAGATCTGTCCGGGCGCGCCGGACGGCTATCAGTGGTGGGCCCTGACCAGCCTGTCGCCGGAAGCCCGGGCGGCAGGCGTCCGTCTGTCGGCGCCGCTCCTCGATGGCTTCATTGACGACCTGCTGGCCCGTTACGGCCTGGCCGAGGACCGGCTCGTCCTGATCGGCTTCAGCCAGGGCACGATGATGGCCCTGCATGTCGGACCCAGGCGGGCCGGGACGATCGCCGGGATCATCGGCTTTTCCGGCATGCTGGCTGATCCGGACGCCCTGTCCGAAGAAGTCCGCAGCAAGCCGCCTGTGCTTCTCGTTCACGGAGACGCGGACGATGTCCTGCCGGTCTCATCCCTGGTCCGGGCGAAGCAGACCCTGGAGACCCTCGGCTTTTCGGTGTCGTCCCATGTCTCGCCGGGCCTGGGCCATGGCATTGACGAGGCCGGCATCGGGCTGGGCCTCGACTTCCTGGTCCAGCGACTGGCCTGACGCCAAGGGGCGGATCTGACAATTCTGTCTGGAAATTAACCCACATTTCCGCCTTGTAACGTGTCCTGACCCCAGGACTTGGGCAGTTAGAGCCCAGATTGGGCCAGGGGGGCTCAATGGGGGAATACCACGACCATGAGGCCGATCCTCGCCCTCCTGGCGGCCGCATCGCCGGACGCCATTGCTGTTTCGACAGCGGCCCAGGCCCCGCCCCTGGCTGTCCAGGCAACGCCCGAAGCCGGGAGCGCCCAGGGCGTGACGTCCTATCCCGTCGCCTTCTTTGCGGAGGCCCAGCCCAATTCGGCCATGGACATGATCAGCCGGATCCCCGGCTTCGCCTTTGATGACGGCGACAATGTGCGGGGCTATGGCGGCGCGGCCGGCAACGTACTGATCGACGGTCAGAGACCCGCCAGCAAGACCGAGGGCCTGGAAGACGCCCTGCGCCGGATCCAGGCCAAGCAGGTCGAGCGGATCGACATCATTCGCGGCGGCGCGCCCGGCATCGACATGCAGGGCAAGACGGTCATCGCCAATGTCATCCTGAAAAAGGGCGGCGAGGGCCAGTGGTTGCTGTCCGTCGCCAATGCCCTGCACCAGGATGGCCGGACCCAGCCCGCCGCACGGTTCGAGGGCAGCACCCCGGTCGGACCGGGAACCTTCGAATGGTCCCACCTCTATTATGTCGGCATCGACGACGGCGCCGGGGAAGGCGTGCAGCGGTCGGTCCGCAATGGTCTGATCGACCGCACAGCCTGGGACGAGACCGGAAGCGGTCACGGCGCCGATATCAAGGCGGGCTGGAAAAGTCCCCTTCTGGACGGGCGGCTGGCCCTGAACGCCCGCTTTCATCCCGACACCTATGAATGGTCGCTCAACGCCTTTGATGGCCGGGGGACCAATCGACTGTTTTCCGTCCGGGATCGAAACGAACAGGAAGACGCAGAGCTCGGCGGCAGCTGGGAGCGGACCCTGGACAGCAGGACCCGTCTTGAATTCACCGCCCTCCAGACCCTGAGCGACACGGTCTATTCGTCACAGTTCCAGGACGGCGCGGACCAGGGCCTGTTCGCCGAGGACTCGCAACGCGGAGAGAGCATTGGCCGGGCGACCCTTCGCTACACGGTCAATCCTGGCCTGATCATCGAGGGCGGCGGGGAACTGGCCTTCAATTTCCTCGAAACGGCCAGCGACTACAGCGAGAACGGCGTCCCCGTGCCCCTGCCATCCGCCAATGTCCGGGTCGAGGAAGAGCGGGGAGAGGCCTTCACCACGGTCAACTGGCGACTCAACCCGAAGTTCGCGGTAGAGGCAGGCCTGAAGGTCGAGATCTCGACGATCAGCCAGAGCGGCGACACCAACCTCTCCAAGTCCTTCACCTATCCCAAGCCCAGACTGATCGCCACCTGGTCGCCGACCGAGAATGACCAGCTGCGGATCCGGGTCGAGCGGGAGATCGGCCAGTTGAACTTCCGCGATTTCGCCAGCAGCATTTCCCTGTCCACCGGCGGCACAGTGACGGCCGGCGGGGCCGATCTGGAGCCGGACAAGACCACGGTCCTCGAGGCCGCCTATGAACGCAAGTTCTGGAAGGACGGCGCCGTCGTCCTGAAGGTGACCCATGAAGAGATCACCGACGCCACGGACCGCATCCGCGTCACCGAGATCGCCAGCTGTCCCCTGGTCGGCGGCGCACCGGACCTCAGCGACCTGTCCTGCAATTTCGATGCGCCGGGCAATATCGGCGAGGGGACCAATGACGAGCTGGAGATTTCGCTCTCCCTGCCGCTGAACAGGGTCGGGATTCCCGGCGGACTGCTGAAACTGAATGGCGAATGGAGTCACTCAGAGGTGACCGACCCGACAACCGGGGAAAAGCGCCGCATCAGCGGCCAGGCGCCCTTTGAAGGCGAGATCCGCTTCACACAGGACCTGCCCGCCCAGCGCCTGCAATGGGGAGTCGACACCTTCCTGGGCTTCAGCGAGCGATATTACCGCTACGACCGGATCGACGAGATAGAACTGGAAACCTGGGTCACCCTCTTTGCCGAGTGGAAACCCCGCAGCGACACCTCCCTGCGGATCGAGGCCCATAACCTGCTGGGCCGGGACATCACCCGCAGTCGCCAGCTCTATGACGCGCCGCGGGACACCGGGGCCGTCTATTTCACCGAGAACCGGCCTCTGGACTATCCGTCCTACTTCTACATGCGCCTGCGCAGGACCTTCTGAACCTTCCCTGGAGCAGGGTCCGACAGGTGTGAAACAGTTATCGGCCCATGCTCCAACACTCTGAGCTTGAGCCTGTATTTCCGCATTGATCGGTTCGATCAAAACGCAACAGGCTCTGGCGCGTCACGATCACCACAAGCAACACAAGAAAACAGGCCCCGGAGCGATCCGGGGCCTGTCCTTTGTCATGGCTAGCGGTGACCCCAGGGGGTCATTCGCTATGGCCCGAGGCGTCGTTGGCGCCGTGGGCCCAGCCCTTGATGAAGAAGCTGACGATCACGAACACCACGCCGACCGCCACACCGCCCCAGCCCAGCTTGCCGAACACATCCAGGGAGGTGGCCAGGGCTGCGCCAGGATCGAGGACCTGGCCGCCGATGGTTTCAGTTCCGGCCAGGGCGGCGATCTTTCCGCCGATGAACTGGGCGATGGAGCTGGACAGGAACCAGACCGCCATCATGAAGGACACGACGGACGCCACCGACAGCTTGGTGATCTCCGACAGGCCGACAGGCGACAGGAACAGCTCGCCGGTGGTGTGCAGCAGATAGAGCACGCCCAGCATGATCAGCGGCATGCGGAAGGCGGAATCCGCCAGACCGCCGGCCCAGACCACGGCCAGGAAGCCAAGGCCGACCTGCAGCAGTCCGAGGCCGAACTTCATGACCGGGTCGGGGTCGCGGCCATGCTTGCCCAGCCACAGCCAGAGGGCGGCGAACAGCGGGGCGAAGATCAGGATGAAGCCGGCGTTGAAGGACTGGGTCTGGGCGGCGGTCAGGCCCATGTCGATCCAGATCACGCCTGCAGGGTTGCCGGCGGCCGCCAGCATTTCACGGCTGCCGAAGAAGAAGGTCTGACCCAGAAGGTCCAGGTTGAACGGCTTGCTGATCAGGGCCAGGTCGACGTTGCGGTCGGCGAACAGGTTCAGGGAGGTGCCGGCCTGTTCGAACAGGGTGAAGAACACCACGGCGCCGAAGATCAGCACCATGGCCAGCCCCATCCGCTCGCGCTGCACCTTGTTGCATTTGGCGATCATGAAATAGGCGATGAAGGCCAGGGACAGGATGGTGCTCAGGCTAAGGACCCAGCCCACCACCGCGTTGCGCTGGACCATGAACCAGACCACGCCGACGCCCAGGATGGCGCCGAGATAGATCAGGCCTTCAAGATTGAACGGCCCGAGGACCTTGGCCTTGAGGGTTTCGGGAACCGGCGATTCGCCCTTGCCCTCGAGCAGGGGCTTGCCCAGCACGAAGGCGATATAGCCCACGAACATCCCGATGCCGGCCAGGCCGAAGCCCCAGCCCCAGCCGTAGTTGAGGCCCAGATAACCGCAGAGGATCGAGGCCCAGAAGGCGCCGAGGTTGATGCCGTAATAGTAGAGGGTGAAGCCCGGATCGCGCCGGGGGTCGCCCTGGGGATAGAGCTGGCCGACGATCGAGGAGATGTTGGGCTTCAGGAAGCCGACCCCCATGATGATCAGCGACAGGGCCAGGAAGAAGATGTTCACATAGGTCTGGTTGCGCTCAGTCACCTCGACCTTGAAACTGCCCTTGTCCAGCTCGGCCGGGATCGGCGCATTGGCCGGCAGGTTCTTGATCTCGAGGCCGCCATCGGCCGAAGGACCGAAGGCATAGGCGCCGTCTCCGACCTTCAGCTTGACCTCGCGGGTCTCGCCCCGGCCTTCCACGACCAGTTCGTAGGCGGCATTGTTGTAGGTGAGGCTTTCCCGGGCGGCCTTGCCCTCGATCGCCATCATGCCGTGGCCGGCCACCAGCAACAGGGCGCCGAAGGCGATGGCCTTGCGGGTGCCTAGGAAGCGGTCGGCCAGGATGCCACCGATCAGCGGCAACAGATAGACAAGCGACGTATAGGATCCGTAGATCCCGCCGGAATACTCATCACTGAACAGGAAATGCTGGGTCAGGTAGAAAATCAGGATGCCGCGCATCCCGTAGTATGAAAATCGCTCCCACATCTCCGCAAAAAACAGGATGCGAAGGCCTGGCGGATGGTTCCGCATCTGAAGGAACACTGGAATACCTGTGGCCAAGGTCACAAGAATTCCCAACAATATGACGATATTCATACACGATACCCTGTTTGCAGCGTCAGGCCCGTCGACGCACTGGTGCGACCGGACCTCCCCCATTTGGCCGCGAGAAAATCACGCGCGGGCCGGTTTCACAAGCAAGGGTTAACCGACCTTTGCGGCAAAGGCGATCATTCCACCATCGAGGGGGTCTGTTGCAGGGAGAACATGCCGCGCGGCATGGCCCGTCGCGCCGCCGCCGCCGCCTTCGCCCCTCAGTAGGCGCATTCCGTGAAGATACGCGAAATGTCGCCGCCCCAGGGGCCGTGATAGCGCTCCAGCAGGCGATCTGCCGGGGTCATGCCGCTGTCGGCGATGGCTTCCAGTTCCCCCAGATAGGTGGTCTCGTCGACAAAGCCGCCATCCTGGCGATTGCGGGCCTTCAGGCCGCTTCGCGCTATGGCGACCATATCCACGGCCACGTCCCGCACGGACCGGCCGGCCACGGTCGCCTTCAGGCCAAGCCGCGGAATGTCGCGGCGAAGGCCTTCACGGTCCTCCGTCGTCCAGTGCTTGCAAAGGTCCCAGGCCGCCGACAGCGCTGCATCGTCATAGAAGATGCCCGTCCAGAGGGCCGGCAGGGCGCAGAGCCGGCTCCAGGGCCCGCCATCGGCGCCCCGCATCTCCAGATAGGACTTTAGCCGCACCTCGGGAAAGATGGTGGTGGTGTGGTCGGCCCAGTCCTTGAGGGTCGGGCGCTCGCCCGGCAGCTCCGGCAGCTTGCCATCCATGAAGTCGCCAAAGGAGCGGCCGGCCGTATCGATATAGAGGCCGTTCCGCTTGGCGAAATACATCGGCACCTTGAGCGCGTAGCGGGCATAGGTCTCGAAACCGAAACCGTCTCCGAAGACGAAGTTCAGCATGCCGGTGCGGTCAGGATCGGTGTCGGTCCAGACATTGGCCCGGGCCGTCAGAAACCCGCTGGGCTTGCCTTCGATGAAGGGGGAATTGGCGAACAGCGCCGTGGCGATCGGCTGCAGGGCCAGGCTGGTGCGGAACTTCAGGACCATGTCGGCCTCGGAACTGAAGTCCAGATTGGCCTGGACGGTGCAGGTCCTCAGCATCATGTCGAGACCCAGACCCCCGACCAGAGGCATGTATCGCCGCATGATCACATAGCGGCCCTTGGGCATGATCTCGGCCTGGTCGCGGCGAATCGTCGGGTGGAAGCCCAGCCCCAGGAACCCCATCCCCAGTTCGTCGGCGACCGTGCGCACCTCTTCCAGATGCTGTCCGGTCTCCGAACAGATGTCGTGCATGGTCTCCAGCGGCGCGCCGGACAGTTCAAACTGGCCGCCGGGCTCGAGGCTGACATTGGCCTTGCCGCGTTCCAGCCCGATGATGGTCTGGCCGCCATCGGCGCGATCCTCCAGGACCGGCGTCCAGCCAAAACGCATCAGGCCCTTCAGCAGGGCCTCGATGCCGTCCGGACCGTAATAGGGAACCGTCGAATGGTCAGAGAGGCGGAAACCGAACTTCTCGTGCTCGGCCCCGACCCGCCAGGCCTCCCTGGGCTTGCAGCCCTCGGAAAAATAGGCGGTCAGGTCGTCGAGCGTCAGCGGACGGTCGTCCGTCGTTGTCTTCGCCATGGTCTTGCAGCCTCCCCAGCCACGTCTATCCGTTGGCGAGGGAGGCCCTTCCCCAACCGGCGGCGATCTTTACGCTGTTAAGCAAGTGGGAGACAAACGGGATATTGGCAAGTCACCCCTCACGAGGCCGTGACCCAGTCTCCGAGAGCGGCCTGCCAGAGGGACAGGGCGGCGATGGCGGCGGTGTCGGCCCGCAGGATTCGCGGCCCCAGCGAGACGGCGGCCACGAAGGGCTCCGCCCTGAGCCGGTCCAGTTCTTCCGGATCAAAACCGCCCTCCGGCCCGATCAGGATCGACCAGGGCAGGGTCTTGCCGGCATGGGGAGCCAGGGCGCCCAGCGCCGGCGGACCGCCGGTTTCATCGCAGACCATCAGCCGTCCAGCCTCTTGATTCCAGCTGTCCAGCCAACGGGCCAGCTTGACCGGTTCCAGCACGACCGGGACATCCAGCCGGCCGGTCTGTTCCGCCGCCTCGGTGGCGATGGCCTGCAGCCGGGCGACATTGGTGTGGTCGGCATTTGTGCGGCGGGTGATCAGCAGCTGGATCCGGGCCACGCCAAGCTCCGTCGCCTTTTCGATGATGGTCTCCAGCCGGGCCCGCTTGACCAGGGCCACGGCCAGGGTCAGGTCCGGGCTGGCGGCATGGGCGCGCTGACGCGCCCCGACCAGGAGCCGGGCGCGGCGCTTGTCGGCCTCGACCACCGTGGCCCGCCATTCGCCATCCCGGCCATTGAACAGCAGGATCTCCGACCCGACCGCCAGCCGCATCACCGCGATCAGGTATCGGCACTGATCGGAATCGGGGACCACCGGGGCGCCGGCCGCCAGGGCGTCTGGGACAAAGAGTCGGATCATGACGATCTTCTAGCGGAAAGCCGTAGCCCGTGTTTAGCCTCGGATATGGGAAACAAGACCGACGCCTTCGAAGCCGAACTCATCACCCTGCAGACCGCGATCGTCGCCTGGCGGCACGCCACCCTGGAATCGAGCCAGCGGGTGCTGGTGATCTTCGAGGGCCGGGACGCGGCGGGCAAGGACGGAACCATCCGCCGGATCGTCGAATACCTGCCGCCCAGGACCACCCCCGTCGTGGCCCTGCCCAAGCCCTCGGACCGCGACCGCAGCCAGTGGTATTTCCAGCGCTATGTCGCCCACCTGCCGGCCGCCGGCGAAGCGGTCTTCTTCAACCGGTCCTGGTACAATCGCGGCGGGGTCGAGCCGGTCATGGGGTTCTGCACCCCCGAGCAGCACCAGGCCTTCCTGGCCGAGGTCCCGAAGTTCGAGGCCATGCTGACCGACGGCGGGCTGAAGCTGGTCAAGATCTGGCTGGACATCAGCAAGGACGAACAGAAGGACCGGCTGAAGGAACGGCACAACGACCCGCTAAAGCTGCTCAAGACCAGCCCGCTGGACGCCGAGGCCCAGCCCCGCTGGGACGCCTACAGCCAGGCCCGCGACCAGATGCTGGCCCATACCCATACGCCGGCCTGCCCCTGGACCTGTGTGCGGGGCGACGACAAGAAGGCCGCCCGCATCGCCGTCATGCGCCACCTGCTGCAGGTCCTGGCGCCGGCGGCGCTGCTGAAAGGCGTCGCCAAGCCGGACCCGGCGGTCCTGTTTCCCTTCGAGATCGCCGCCCTGACCGACGGCCGACTGGCGCGTTAGGGGATGGCGGGGATTGCTGTGACACTGCATCAATTGGCCACGAACACCGCCGGGCAGGTCGTCTTGCTCCATGGATCGAAGGGCAAAGTTGATGAGTGCCCTGTCACCTTGATCCATTGACCCCTCCGGACAGACCTTAACCCCTCACCCTCCCGCGCCGCCGCCGCGCCGCGGGCCCCTCCCTCTCCCTATGGGAGAGGTAAGTGTCTGATATCCCGCCCTTGTTTTACCTCTCCCATAGGGAGAGGGAGGGGCCCATGCGCCAGCATGGGAGGGTGAGGGGTTACGGTGCGGGCGTGGTCATGAGCGCAGTGTCAGCGTGATTCCGAATTCCTTCTCCCCTCGCGGGAGAAGGTGGCAGCCGAAGGCTGACGGTTGAGGGGGTCTTTCCGCGCGGCCTGTGTTTGAAAGGGTCCAAGATCAACCCCTTGACGCCGGCGCGGCCCCTCATCCGTCGGCTTCGCCGACACCTTCTCCCGCGAGGGGAGAAGG
>JARWZW010000047.1 GCA_029866155.1 Caulobacter sp.
GCGTCGGGATAGCGTTCGGTGTCGGGGGCTACCGTTGGGGCCGGGCCGACGACGAAGCCGGGCGGCCTCGGCGTGCGCGATCCGGTGACGACAATCGACTCAAGCGCCGGGGAGTTGGCGGCCGGGACAGTGCCTGCGACCGGTGCAGGCGGCGGCGGCGGGGGAGGCGGCGGCGGGGGCGGGGGAGGCGGCGGGGGCGGCGGGGCAGCAGCGAAGCTGTAGCGCAGACCAAAGGTCACCGACTGGTCGACATAGGGACCCGTGAAGACGCCCGGATCGGGAGCCGTGCCACCCTGCGGCTGGGTGACGACGGAGATGTCGTTCCCGTCAAGGTAGCGGTAGGTCAGGTCGCCGCTCAGGCGATCGGTGATGTCGAACGCCAGGCCGCCCAGGAACTGCCAGGCGAAGGCGGTGTCTTCATCGTCGATCCGCAGGGCCCCGGTGTTGGGGCTGTCGTAGCGGCCGGCGACGTTCACGTCGACATAGTTGGCCCCGATGCCGGCGCCGATGAACGGACGGAAGCTGGCGTCCGGGAAGAAGTCATAGATGACATTTCCCATGACCGTGAAGGCCGTCATGTCGGCGCCCGGCGAGTTGCAGGTCCCCAGCACCTTGGTGGAGCAGACCTGGTCCGGAACCGTCAGTCGGGCGGTGTTGCCCTTGATGGATTCCATCGGGCCGCCGCGTACGCCGCCTTCCAGTTCCACCCGCCAGTTGGGGGTGAACTGGTAGCCGAGACGGGCGAAGCCCAGATAGCTGTCTTCGGACTTGAATTCATAGTCATAGGGAGAGCCGTCTGCCGCCGCATTGGCGGACTTGGCTTCAACGCCTTCGGGCCAGTGATAGCCGAGGTCGAAGGCCCCGTACCAGCCGGCGTCCTGGGCCATAGCCTGCGGCGCCAGCAGCAGGGCGGCGAATACGCCGCCGAGCAACATTGCTTTCTTGTTCAAGGTGAGCCCCTCACTCCAAGTGTTTGCCAACGCGCCATCGCCTGGCATGGTTCATATCCCCGCATGACCGGAAAGGGGTTCAACAGAGCCGCCGCGACCGGAGTCGCCCAGCTCGATTGAGGCCCCTTTCAGGCCAAGGACATCTGCGTAACGACGACAGGAAGGATCAGTTCCCGACTTCAGCGCCACAGGTTGCAACACGGAAGCGCCGCAGCGTCGACGCTTGATAGCCTATATTGCAGCGTTTTTCCAGCATTCCCTTGGGTCCGCCTGACCCCCTGGCGGGGCGCGGGGCCTATTCCCCTGAGGGGGTATTGCGCGCCAACTCGGCCAGCCAGACATCCGGACGGGCGTCGGAAGGCATGCGCCAGTCCCCCCGGGGCGACAGGGCGCCGCCCGATGAGATCTTGGGGCCGTTGGGTACAGCCGAGCGCTTGAACTGATTGGCGAAGAAGCGGGTGAGGAACAGCTTCAGCCAGGCCTTGATCTCGCCGAGGTCATAGGCCCGGCGCTGCTCCGGCGGGACCGCCGCCGGCCAGGCGCCGCGACCGGCGTCGCCCCAGGCCTCCAGGGCCAGAAAGGCGATCCGGGACGGGGCGAATCCATAGCGGGCGAAGTAATGCAGGTTGAAGTCCTGAAGGGCATAGGGCCCGACAAAGGATTCCGTGGACTGTGACTTGCCGTCGGCTCCGGCCGGAATGAGCTCGGGCGAAATCTCCGTGGCCAGAACGTCCTTGAGCAGCCGGCCCGTGTCCGCATCGACCTCGCCCGAGTCCGCCACGAACCGGATCAGATGCTGGATCAGGGTCTTGGAGACGCTGGCGTTGGGATTGTAGTGGCTCATATGGTCGCCGACCCCGTAGGTGCACCACCCCAGGGCCAGTTCCGAAAGATCGCCGGTGCCGACCACCAGGGCCCTGTGATGATTGGCCAGCCGGAACAGATAGTCCGTGCGCAGGCCGGCCTGGACGTTCTCGAAGGTCACGTCATGGACCGGCTCACCCCGGGCGAAAGGATGGTCCAGGTCCGCCAGCATCTGGCGGGCGGCCGGGCGGATATCCAGTTCAGCCCCGGTGACCCCCAGGCCGCGCATCAGGCGCCAGGCATTGCGCAGGGTGCCCTCCGAGGTCGCAAAGCCTGGCAGGGTCCAGGCCAGGACCCGGGTGCGGGGCAGGCCCAGGCTGTCCATCACCTTGGCGGCCACCAGCAGGGCCTGGGTGGAGTCCAGCCCGCCCGAGACGCCGATCACCAGATGCTCGAGACCGGTGGATTTCAGACGCTGGGCCAGGCCCTGGACCTGGATATTGTAGGCCTCGTGACATTCCTCGGCCAGGCGGGCCGGGTCGCTGGGCACGAAGGGAAACCGCTCCAGGGGCCGGGCCAGGGCCAGTTCCGTCTTCGGCGGGGTCAGGTCGAAGGACTGGATGCGCCAGGCTCTCGGGCTGGCCTGCGAGGCCGTATCGCCGAAGGTGACGGTGCGGCGACGCTCCTGGCGAAGTCTCAGGATGTCGATATCCGCAAGGGCCAGGGTCGGGCCGACGGGAAACCGCTCGCTTTCGGCCAGGCTGGCGCCCAGCTCGAAGATCGAGGCCTGGCCATCCCAGGCGTTGTCCGTCGTCGATTCGCCGGGCCCGGCGGCGGCATAGACATAGGCCGCCTGGCAGCGCAGGGACTGGGAGGCGCAGAGCAGCCGCCGTTCCCGGGCCTTGCCAATGACGATGTTGCTGGCCGACAGGTTCAGCAGAACCTCCGCCCCGGCCAGGGCCGCCGCCGTCGAGGGCGGATCCGGCGTCCAGAGGTCCTCGCAGATTTCCACGGCGAAGGTGACTCCCGGCTGGCCGGCGAGCCGGGCCTCGAACAGCAGGTCGACGCCGAAGGGCGCCGTCTGTCCGGCCAGTTCCAGGGCCTGGTCCACGACCTTCAGCCCCGGGGCGAACCTGCGCTTCTCATAATATTCCCGGTAGTTGGGCAGATAGGACTTGGGGACCACCCCGAGAACCCGTCCGCCCTGGATGACCACGGCAGTATTGTAGAGCCGGCCCTGTCCCCGCAGCGGCGCCCCGACCACGAAAGCCGGGATCAGACTGCGGCTGGCCTCGACCAGCGTCTCGATCGCCGCCTCGACGGCCTCCAGCAGGGCGTCCTGGTGGAACAGGTCGTCGATGGCGTAGGACGACAGTCCCAGTTCCGGGAACACCATCAGGGCCACGCCCTCCTCCTGCCCCCGCCGCACCAGGGCAAGGGTCTGGGCGGCGTTGGCCACCGGATCGGCCACTGCGGTCATCGGCACGGCGCCGGCCACCCGGACGAAGCCATGGCGATAGGGCGACCGGAACGGCAGGTCCTCGAAGGTCAACGGAATCTGGGCCATGTCCGCCCTGTGACGCGGGTTGGTTGAGGTCTCCACGCTTATCAGCGGCAGGCCGGCCCCGGCAAGGCGGCGCGCCAGAACCTGGTCGGGCGCACTCTAATCTGGACCTTATCCTGGCCCTCCGATTGCGCCGGCGCTTGGGACCGCTATCGTAGGGTTCTTCTTGTGGAGTGCCCCCGTCGTGTCCGCTTCCCCAGCTGTGCTGTCTGTCCGCAATCTGCAGGTCGCCTTTGATACCCCCGACGGCCTTGTCCAGGCGGTGAAGGGCGTGTCCCTGGATGTCGCGGCGGGTGAATGTCTGGGCGTCGTCGGCGAAAGCGGCTCGGGCAAGAGCCAGACCTTCATGTCCGTCATGGGCTTGCTGGCCGGCAATGGCCGGGCGTCGGGGTCGGCCACCTTCGAGGGCCAGGAACTGCTGGGTCTCAAGCCCGGGGCGCTGAACGCCATTCGCGGCTCGAAGATGACCATGATCTTCCAGGATCCCCTGACCGCCCTGACGCCCCATGTGCGGATCGGCGAGCAGATCGCCGAGCCCCTGCGCCGTCACCTGGGGATGGGGGGCCGCGAGGCCCGCAGGCAGGCCCGGGAGTGGCTGGACCGGGTCCGGATCTCGGAGGCCGGCCGGCGACTGGATCAATATCCCCATGAACTGTCCGGCGGGATGCGCCAGCGGGTGATGATCGCGGCGGCCATGGCCTGTGGCCCCAGACTGCTGATCGCCGACGAGCCGACCACGGCCCTGGACGTTACCGTCCAGGCGGAAATTCTCGACCTGATGGCCGACCTGCAGAAGGAAACCGGCACGGCCCTGGTCCTGATTACCCACGACATGGGCGTCATCGCCCGGCTGGCCGACCGGGTCTGCGTGATGAAGGACGGCGCCTATGTGGAATCCGGCCCGGCCGCCGATATCTTCGACCGGCCCGCCGAGGCCTATACCCGCGCGCTTCTGGAGGCCATTCCCAGGCTGGACCGCAGCGACCGGGGCGGTCGGCCCGTGACCGTCGCTGTGGCTGCGGACGCCCCGGTGGTGGTCAGCGGCGAGGATGTCAGGGTCGCCTTCCCTGTGCATCAGGGCTTTCTGGGCCGAAAATCCCTGCTCCGGGCGGTGGACGGCGTCGATTTTCGCATTCGCCAGGGCGAGACTCTGGGCGTGGTGGGTGAAAGCGGTTGTGGCAAGTCGACCCTGAGCCGGGCGGTGCTGCGGCTGCTGCCGCCCGGCGGCGGCGAGACCGGCGGCGCCATCACCGTTCTGGGCCGCGACATCAGCCAGGCCGACGAGACGGCCATGCGCAAACAGCGCCGTGACCTGCAGATCGTCTTCCAGGATCCCCTGGCCAGTCTGGATCCCCGTTCGACCATCGGCGATTCCATCGCCGAACCCCTGAGGGTCTTCCGGCCGGACCTGGACCGCAGGGCCCGGGACCTGGAGACGGCCGGGATGATGGAGCGGGCCGGCCTGGCGCCCGACCTGATCAACCGCTACCCCCATGAACTGTCCGGCGGTCAGAACCAGAGGGTGGGCATCGCCCGGGCCATGATTCTGGGCCCGAAACTGGTCATCTGCGACGAGGCGGTCAGCGCCCTGGATGTCTCCATCCGGGCCCAGATCATCGACCTGCTGATCTCGCTCCAGGCCGAGATGGGCATGGCCATGATGTTCATCAGCCATGACCTGGCCGTGGTGCGGGAAATCAGCCACCGGGTCATGGTCATGTATATGGGCCGGGTGATGGAACTGGCCGATCGCGACGATCTCTACGCCAACCCGACCCATCCCTATACCCGGGCCCTCCTGTCCGCCGCCCCGATCCCCGACCCCGCTGTCGAGCGCAGCCGCCAGAGGGTCAGGCTGTCGGGCGAGCCCCCCTCGCCCATGGATCCCCTGGCGGCCCTGCGCTTCCTGCCGTCGCGCCGTCCTGTTCGTCCAGGCGACGCGATCTACCGTCCACAGTTGAAAGAAGTAGCCGCCGGCCATTTCGTCAGCGAATACGATCCCGTCTGAAGGTCCCTGTCCATGGATGCATCCGCCATGATCCGCCGCAGCTTTCTGGTTTCCGGAGCGATCGCCGCCCTGGTCGGCCCCCTGATCACCCCAGCGACCGCCAGGGCCGCCACGGTCGAGCGTCGTCAGTCAGGGTCCCTTACCCTGGAGAACGTGCCCCAGACGCCGGCGGCGGTGCGCGAGGCCCTGAGGCGCTACCAGAATGCCCGGTCGGCCGGTTTCCAGACCTGGCTGGAGGACGGCTCGATGCTGATCTCCACGCGGTTCGGCCAGACCGCCCAGCTGCACCGGGTTGCAGGCCCGGGCGCCGACCGCACCCAGCTGACCTTCTTCGACGAACCCGTGGCCGGAGCCGAAGGCGTGCCCGGTTCGTCCGACCGCTTCGTCTTCACCAAGGACACCGGCGGGGACGAGTATTTCCAGGGCTATCTCTCGGGCCTGACCGGCGGCGAGACGGTCTTCACCGAGCCTGGAACCCGCAACCAGTCGCTGGTCTTCTCAAGGGACGGCAAGACCATGGCCTGGGCCCGGGTGGGCAAGGGCGATCCTGACTACGATATCGTGACCATGACGGTGGGCGATGCCGCCAGCCGCAAGACGGTCTTCCAGGCCACAGGGGCGACCTCGCCGGTCGCCTGGTCGCCGGACGGCCGGACCCTGCTGCTGGCCCGCTACCTCTCGGCCACCGCCAGCCAGCTCTATCTGCTTGACCTTCCGACCGGAAAGCTGCGGCAGGTCAAACCGTCCAAGATGGACATCTCCTATGGCGACGCCCGATTCACACCGGATGGCCTGTCGCTCCTCCTGACCACCGACCAGGGGTCCGATTTCAAGCGCCTGGTCCGAATGGATGTCGAGACCGGCGTCATCACACCGGTCAGCCCGACCGACCTTGCCTGGGACATCGAGACCTTCGATCTGACGCCCGACGGCGCGATCCTGGCCTATTCGGTCAACGAAGGCGGCCGCTCCCGGGTCGTGGTCCAGGACCTCAAGACCCGCCGGGCCCTGCCCCAGCCGCAACTGCCGGTCGGGGTCCTGGCCGCCCTGAAGTTCTCGCCGGATGGCAAGAGCTTGGCCATTGGCCTTAACGCCGCCACCTCGCCGGCCGATGTCTGGGTCTTCAGGCCGGAAGGCGGCGAATTGGTTCGCTGGACCTATAGCGAGGCCGGGGGTCTGGACCTGACGGCCCTGTCGGAACCGACCCTGGCCACCTTCAAGTCCTTCGACGGCCTGACGGTGCCGGCCTGGGTCTACCGGCCGGCGAAGATCAACGGCCGGGCGCCGGTGATCATCGATATCCATGGCGGACCGGAGGGCCAGGACCGGCCGGGCTTCAACACCCGCCGGCAATACTGGGCCGCCGAGCTGGGCGCCGTGACCATCGCCCCCAACGTCCGGGGCTCGGACGGCTATGGCAAGACCTATATCAAGCTGGACAACGGGCCAAAGCGCCAGGACAGCGTCAAGGATATCGGCGCCCTGCTGGACTGGATCGCCACCCAGCCCGACCTCGACAAGGACCGGGTGGTTGTCTATGGCGGCAGCTATGGCGGGTTCATGGTCCTGGCCTCCCTGGCCGCCTATAGCGACCGGCTGGCCGGCGCCGTCGACATCGTCGGCATCTCCAATTTCACCACCTTCCTGACCAATACCGAAGGCTATCGCCGGGACCTGCGGCGGGCCGAGTATGGCGATGAGCGGGACCCGGCGATGAAGAAGATCTTCGACCAGATCTCGCCTCTCAACCTGACCTCCGGCATGAAGAAGCCGCTGTTCGTCATCCAGGGCCGCAATGACCCGCGGGTGCCCTGGACCGAGGCCGAGCAGATCGTCTCGGCAGTGCGGGGCCAGGGCGGCGAGGTCTGGTACATGCTGGCCGGCGACGAGGGCCACGGCTTCCGCAAGAAACAGAACATCGACGCCCAGCGCGAGGCCGAGACGATGTTCTTCAGCAAGGTGTTTGGTCGGTAGCGTGGGCTGACGCGCCCGGCCTCAGGGCCTGGGCGCGATCTGCAGCTTGTAGGGGATGTAGAGGGCCAGATCGAGCGGGCCGGCCTGATACCAGGTGACCGGCAGATTCAGCCCTTCTACCGTCACCCCATAGGTCTGGCCAAAGGCGCCGGCCGAGGTGAGGGCGTCCCTGGCGATCAGGCTGATGATCTCGCCGCGATACTGTTCCGGCCGGACCAGGGTCAGGTTCCAGTCCCCCTGTGTGAGGATTTCGGTCCGGCCGGCCCTGGCTGTCTTGCTGATGAAGGTCTCGATCCGGTTCGAGGCGGAATCCAGGGTGTCTGACGGAGTCACCGCCGTCTTGATCAGCAGGACGGCGGCGCTGGTGTCGGGCCGGTTGGCGCTGCCGATGATGCTGTCGATCATGGTTTCATCGAAGCCGCCCACCACCTCTTCGCCCAGGCCAAGGGCGATGGCCGGGTCCTTGGCCGCCGCCTGGATCAGGCTGCGGAGGGTGGTCTTGAGCTCCGACCGCCGCTGGCCCGGGTCGCGGGTGTCGCAGACGACATTGATCAGGATGATCAGGTTGTCCGCCCGCTTGCGCAGGACAATGGCTGGGGTCCGGGCGGCGTCGAATTCCTCGATGCGCGAGGCCGTGACGACGATCTCGCCGACGTCGCCGTCCTGGGCCAGGACGGGCCCGGCGGTCAGCAGAAGGGCGGCGGCCAGCAGTCCTGTCAGGGGTCGCGCCATGTCGGTTTCTCCTCCGGTTTCTGCAAGGCTGCGCCCGGTTGGCGGCCAAGTCCAGCCTCCGGCCGTCTCAGCCGTTATCGGCCTGGCAGCGGGAATGGAGCTCATAGTCCCGCCCATAGAGCCGCTCGACCCGGGCCTGGTCCGCGGCGGATATGGCCTCGGCGGCAAACCGGTCGGTGGCGTTGTGGCGGCCGAAAGCGACAGGGCGGCCGAGCCTGTCCGACAGGCGGGACGCCAGGCCGTCCGGCTGTTCCAGGGTGGCCCAGTCCCAGAGGCTGGCGGCCAGATGGGCCTCCAGGTCCTCGTCCGGGCGCCAGCCGACATAGGCGCAGGCGATGTCGCCAAACACCTCTGGCTGGTCCAGTTGATAGTCCAGGAAGCCGGCAAGATCGTAGCGCGCCGCCGCCCGGGACAACATATGGGCGTCAAACCGCTGCCAGGGCTTCTTCTTCAGATGACCGGCCCGGGCATAGTTGTAGTCCGACAGGGCCCGGCGGGCGGGATCGCGCAACAGGGTGATGAACCGCACGGGACGTTTCAGCCCGGCCTGGACGCATCCCTGGTCGCTGTGGCCGCCGGTGATAAGATCGCCGTCCAGGGCGGTGGTCTCGATCCGGTTCAGGGCTGCCCCAAGGGACAGGACCCCCAGCTTCGCGCCGAGGTTCTGGGTCTGGGAGCGCCAGAGCCGGAACGCCTGCCAGCGGCTGATGCTCGCCTCCCTGCGCAGGGTGTCCGGCAGGTAATGGCGACCGCGGCCTGCAAAGGCTTCGGCCAGCATGCGGGTCAGGCTGGTGGATCCGCTTTTGGGGATGCGGATCGCATGGATCAGGAAGGGCTGAAGATCCGGACTCAAGCCGCCGCGCGGAAGGCGGGGTTGCGGACATAGACCCCGCTCCGGCCGGGCAAAGGCCGGACGGCGTCGGTGATGGACTCGGCGGTCTCCTGCGGGCCCAGGACCAGCAGGCCATCCGGCGGCAACAGGGCCGAAAGGGCCTCCAGGACCCGGCGTCGATAGGGCGGATCCATGGCCGACAGCAGGTGGCGGCAGAAGATCACGTCGAACTGGCCCATACTGGTCATGTCGGCGATCAGGTTGACCCTCCGCCAGCGGACTCGCTGGCGAATGCGCGGGGTCAGCCGCCAATTGTCTTCGACCTTCTCGAAATGGTTCAGCAGCCGCCGGATCGGAAGGCCGCGCTGCACTTCGAACTGGGTGTAGAGGCCGGACTGGGCCTTCTCCAGGGCCCGTTCGGAAATGTCGGAACCGTAGACCTCGACCTCGGCGCCGGGCGGCAGGCCTTCGGCCTCCTCGGCCAGCATGGCCAGGCTATAGGCCTCCTGTCCGGTGGCGCAGGCGCAGCTCCAGACCTTGATCGGAGCGCTGCCGCGCAGACGCGCGAGGGTGGGGAGGATTTCCTGGCGGAAGGTCTCGAACACCGCCCGGTCCCGAAAAAATTCGGTCTCGCCCTGAGCCAGGGCCTCGACCACGGCCCAGATCAGCTTGTCGTCGCGATTGGTCCTGAGGGCCCCGGCCAGTTCGGCGATCCCGGCAAAGCCTTCCCGGCGCGCCAGGGGCGAAAGGCGGCTCTCGATCAGGTAGGTCTTGGCCGGGTCGATCTTCATCCCGGCCCGGGCCCGGGCCAGGGCGACGAACAGTTCGATATCGGCGGGGTTCACAACAGACCTGCTTCGGCGAACTTGGCGCCAATGATGTCGCCGTCGAACGGCTTCATGATGTATTCGGCGGCCCCGGCGTCCAGGGCTTCGCGGATCCGGTCCGGTTCCGACTCGACCGAGCAGAACACCACCCGGGGACCCTGACCTTCCGGCTCCAGCCGCAGCTGTCGCAGGAAGTCCACGCCGTTCATCATCGGCATGTTCCAGTCCAGCAGGATGGCGTCCGGCATGGCGGCGCGGCACCAGGCCAGGGCCTCCATGCCATCGGCCGCCTCGGCGATCTCGAAGCCAAGGTCTTCCAGTATGCGGCGGGCCACCTTGCGGATCACCCGGCTGTCATCGACGACAAGGCAGGTCTTCAAGACGCGCGGCTCCTTACCCTAGCGACCGGTTCTGCGCCGTGTCGGTTAAGAGAGGGTGTCGTTGAAGCGGTTGAACGCGAAAAATCCCGGCCTCAGACCGGAACCCAGGCCGCCAGGGTCAGGGAGTCGTCCTTGATGTCGACCGCCACCTGGCCGCCGGCCTGCTTGACCAGGCTGTGAACATAGAAGGCCTGGATCCAGGCGCCGCCCATGGCGTCTCCCTTCGGGGCGCCGACGAGACCGCCGGCCACCTCGGGCTTGAGGCGGATGCGGGTCCCGAGACCCTCGACGCTGATGGCGAACCGTTCCGCCGCCTCCACCACCCGGACCGTGACCGCTCCGCCGGCCGGCAGGGCCGAACCGACGATCTGGGCCAGGTTCAGGGTGGCGCAGGCTGCCGGTTTGCTGAGGGCGGCCGGTGTGACCTGCCAGGCCAGGCTGGGCTTCATATGGGCGAACACGCCGCTGGCCAGGGCCTCTAGCTCGCGGCTGTCAAAGACCTCCGTGGTCGAGGCCGAACCGAACGCCGCGCGGCAGAAGGACAGCAGGCTGGCCAGCTTGCGCGCGCTCTGGGCGATCAGGGCCATGGCGTCCTCGCGCATGTCCTGGGCCGAGGGGTCGTCCAGAAGGTCGAGGCCCGAGACGATGGCGCTGGCCGGGCTGATGAAGTCGTGGCAGAGGCGGGCGGCCAGCTGGGCGGCCAGATCCACGGGATCGAATTCGGGGCTGGGCCCGGGTTCGACGGCGGTAACGGTCGGGGTTTCGGTCATGGCGGGAATCTTGCGGTGATTTGGGAAGGTCGCCAACGGCTGCTTGCCTGGGAGGCTGCTGCATCGGCGCCCGTTTGCGGCAAACCGGCCCCGCAACCGGCGAAAGAATTGGCGCTATGGCGATCAAATCCCTACAGGTGCCGCCGATTGAACGCTTTTTCGGGCGCGAGGCGCGCCCGGGGGGCAGGTTGTCCGGCGACGGATAATCGAAACAGGGACCTTGAAGGAGAGACGGCGTGACGCAGGCGACTGAGACCCGGGACATCGGTGAAATCCTGGCCGATATCGTGGAAGAGGCGGGACGGCTGATCATGCCCCTCTGGAGCGCCGCCATCGCCGTCGAGTCCAAGGCCGACAACAGCCCGGTGACCGAAGCCGATCGCCAGGGCGAGGTGCTGATCACCCGGCGCCTGGCCGAACTTTTCCCGGATGTGCCGATCATCGCCGAGGAGCATGCCAGCCAGTACGGCACCCCGGACGAGATCGGCGCCCGGTTCTTCCTGGTCGATCCGGTGGACGGCACCAAGGCCTTTGTCCGGGGCGATCCCAGCTGGACGGTCAATATCGGTCTGGTCCAGGACCGTCGGCCCATCGCCGGCGCCGTCTGCGCCCCGGCCAGCGGAGAGACCTGGTACACCAGCCCCACCGGCGCCCTGAAGCGGGTCAAGGGTGGCGCGGCCGCCCCCTGCCAGGTCCGCCCCTGGCCGCAGGGCGCGGCCATCGGCATGATCAGCCATACCGAAAAGGAAGAGAGCGTCCGCAAGCTGGCCGAGACCTATGGCTTCAGCAGCACCCTGGCCCTGGATTCCTCGGTCAAGCTCTGCCGGGTCGCCGAAGGGACCGCCGACATCTATCCCCGCCATGGACCGACCAGCGAATGGGACATCTGCGCCGCCCAGGCCGTGCTTGAAGCCGCCGGGGGTTCAGTCCTTACGCCGGAAGGCGAGGCCTTTGACTATGCCAAGGCCGACAAGCGCTTCCTGAACGGCTGGTTCGTGGCCCGCGGCGGAAAATAGGGCCCCACCGGGCCGCCCCGTCACAGCAGGAAGTTGGAGAAGTCATGGCGGTCGCCGCTGATCAGGATGATCAGGTCGGCGACGCCGTCTCCATTGCTGTCCGCCTCCAGGGTGGTCTGGCGGCTGGCCGCGTCATAGCTCAGGCGAAGCTCTCCGGCCTGATGGGTGAAGGCCCCGGCGATCAGATGGAAGGCCTGGTCGCCAGCCAGGGTCCTGTCGGCGTCGATGGCCGTCAGGTCGATCCTGTCGGCCTTGTTCAGGTCGGTGATCAGATCGACCGAACCGAGCCGTGAATCGGCCAGACCGGTATAGATGAAAACGTCCGCATCCTTGCCGCCAGTCAGGAGGTCGCCGCCCAGCCCCCCGGTCAGCTGGTCTGCGCCCGCGCCGCCATCAAGACTGTCGTCGCCGGCCGCGCCCTTCAGCCGGTCCTTGCCATCCAGGCCATTCAGGCTGTTTGCTTTGCTGTCGCCGCCGAGCTGGTCCTTGAAGCCTGACCCCGTCAGGTTCTCGATGCCGCTGAGAGTATCGATGCCTGCGCCCAGCGTGTCCTGCGACCCGATGATCGCAAGGGACACAGACACCCGGGATGTGGCGTAGCGGTAGTCGGCATTGTCGATGCCGTCGCCGCCATTCAACTGGTCGGAGCCGCCATTTCCGACAAGCCGGTCATCCCCGGCCAGGCCATTGAGGACATCTGCCGCATCTCCGCCGAAGAGCGCGTTGCTGTCGGACGTTCCGTCGATGATCAGGGACGGCATGTCAGCCGAGGTCAGGATGATGCCGGCCAAACCGGCCAGTTGGCCAAGACCATAGTCAGGCCCGCCGAGCGCATATCCCATGCCGATCACGCTGCGGCCGGTCAGGTCGGGCAGGGCGAATGTGGTCGCGCCGTCGCCGCCATAGGTGGTTCCGATCAGGCTGAACAGGGCTGGATAGTCGCCGATGTTCAGCAGGGCGCCGTCACAGACATGATAGCCGGCCGGGGCATAGTTCCCGGCAAAGGCCACCACCTCGCCGACAAAGGCTTCGGCATCGGGGACATAGCCATTTTCCCCGGGGAATATGCCCTTCAGGGCGATCAGATAGGTCACGGCCAGGGATGGCTGGTAGTTGTCCAGGGGAACGCCCAAGCCGCCCATATTGACCGGCATGTTGGCCTGGGTGATCTGAAGGCTGGTCGAACCGAAGGCTTGACCCAGGGGATGACCGGCGGAAGCGCCCACAAGGGCCCGGCCGCGCAGGTCGGGCAGAGCAAAGGTGGTAATGCCATCGCCCCCGTAGCGGGTTCCAAGGACCGAATAGAGATCGGCATTGCCAGCGATGGTCAAAAGCTGGCCATTGCACTCGGCGTAGCCAGGGCCTGGCGCAAAATCCGCAGCAAAGTTGATGATCGCCCCCGTGAAGGGAAGATCCGGCAGGGTGTCCGTTCCGGAGGGGAGCGGCGTGCCGCCTGTCCGGATGTAATAGGTCGTCACCAGGCTGGACTGCAGGTCGCTGACCGCTGCGGCCGAGCCGCCGGACGTGGCAGGAAGGTCGGCGGCTTCCAGGGTGAAGCCGAAATCATAGAAGCGCTCCCCGATCGTCGCGAAGGGGATGCCGGTCCCCGAGCCATTGCCGACACTGATCACGCCTTGCAGATTGGGAAGGGCGAAGGTGAACTGACCATCGCCGCCGAAAGTGGTTCCAAAGATCGAGAAAAGGGCCTGATACTCGTCAATCGGCAGAGACTGGCCGAAAGCCGGCATGTGATCCCTGGGCTGCCAGGCCATGACCCGGATCACGCCCATGGGCATGACCGGTCCCAGGTCGAACTCCCGGCTGGGAAACAGCCCCTCCGTCACCACGATATGTCCCAGGGCGATGGACGGCTGCAGATTGCTGATGGTCATGGCGCTTTCCCCGGGAGCAGTTCACTGGCCGCTGACCCGGGCTCAGACTGCACCCGGGCATCCCGATCGGCAAGCCGGCAGGCCGGGCCTTGAAGCCCGGCCTGCCGCTGTGGTCAGTGCAGCGCCTTGTCCGCTTCGGCCGGACCCGGCTTGGTGCGGGTTCTCGCCAGCATGTTCAGGGCCTCGACCCCGGCGGAGAAGGCCATGGCCGCATAGATGTAGCCCTTGGGCACATGGACGCCGAAGCCATCAGCGATCAGCACCATGCCGATCATCAGCAGGAAGCCCAGGGCCAGCATGACCACGGTCGGGTTCTTGTTGATGAAGTTGGCCAGGGGATCGGCCGCCAGCAGCATGACCGCCACGGCGACCAGGACCGCCACCACCATGATGGGCAGATGTTCGGTCATGCCCACGGCGGTCAGGATGGAGTCGATCGAGAAGACCAGGTCCAGAATGATGATCTGGATGATCGCCGAGCCCACGCCGTTGATCACCACGTCCTTGTCCAGGATATCGTTGGACGGCGCAGGGTCCATGGTGTGGTGGATCTCCTTGGTCGCCTTCCAGACCAGGAACAGGCCACCGGCGATCAGGATCAGATCCTTCCAGGAAAATTCGTTGCCGAATACCGTGATGGCCGCCTGGGTCAGGCTGACGATCCAGGCGATGGTCGAGAGCAGGACCAGCCGCATGATCAGGGCCAGGCTGATGCCGATCCGGCGCACCTTCTGGCGATTGGCCTCGGGCAGCTTGTTCGACAGGATCGAGATGAAGATGAGGTTGTCGATCCCAAGGACCACCTCCATCACCACCAGGGTGATCAGGGCCGCCCAGGCCGCTGGATCCGCAAAAACCTGAAGTATGCCGTCCACTGTCTCTCAAGCCTCCCTAAACCTTCGTGCCGCATAGTTAGGAACCCGAACGCCAAACGGAAGCGGCCTGATCGTGAAAGATTCAGGTTCTGCAAAAAAAACTGTCTGGCGACGGAACCCGTAGACCCGCCGGACGAACGCCCATGAACGACGCCGCCCATATACGCCCCCTTACCGGGCTCAGGTTCTTCGCCGCCATGTGGGTGGTCTGCTACCACTACTGGTCCAACCTGCAGATCGGCTTCACGCCGGCCCTCGTCGAGAAGGGCTATCTGGGGGTGGAGCTGTTCTTTGTTCTGTCCGGCTTCATCCTTTGCCATGTCTATCTTGAGGGGTTTGGCGAAGGGCGTTTCCGGTTCGGCGCCTTCCTGTGGAACCGACTGGCGCGAGTCTATCCCCTGCATCTCGCCACCCTGGCGGGGGTCATGGCCCTGGGGCTGGCTGCATCGGCGGCCGGTATGGGCATTGACGCCCACATCCTCGACTGGCGTTCCCTCCCGGCCAATCTGCTGCTTGTTCAGGCCTGGGGGCTCGCCCCGCAGGCCGCCTTCAACCATCCCAGCTGGTCGATTTCCGCAGAATGGTTCGCCTATGTCAGCTTTCCCCTGTTCGCCCTGGCCTCCTGGCGGCTCCGCGACAGGCCCTGGCTGGGCGCGGCTCTGGCCCTCGGTCTGATCGGCATTGTCTATCCTCTCTATGAGGCTTTGACCGGGGAATCCCTGACCCAGGCGACCATCCAGTGGGGCGCCCTGCGAATCGTTCCCTGTTTCGCCCTTGGCTGCGCCATGCATGGGCTCTGGCGCTCTGGGGCCGTCAAAACCCTTCGGGCCGCCGGCAGCGGCGCCGCATTCCTGGGCGCCGGGGCCCTGATCGCCGCCGTGTCCGGGGCGCCCGACCTGTTTGTCGTGGCCGGGTTTGGCGGGCTGATCCTGTGCCTGGCCGGCATGGCGGAGCACGGGTCCCGATTCGCCAGCGGTCCAGGCTTCGTTTATCTCGGAGAGATCAGCTATTCGGTCTATATGATCTGCATTCCGTGGAAGCTTCTTTTTGTGAATGCAGCAACGAAACTTCTTGGAATCAGTGATGACAGACTGCCCTGGTATATCTGGCTCTTGTTCATTGCTTCTGTCGTTCCATTGGCGGCGATCAGCTATCACCTGATCGAAAGGCCAGCCCGAGCCCGCATGAAATTGATGCATGATTCATGGGCGGGACGGCGATCTGTCGCGGCCACGGCGTGAAAAGGGACTTTTCATTCCGTTGTGAGATGACTAAGCCGTAACCGGTTTCCGCAGGGGAGAATTCCAGCATGCGTCAACGGGCGAGAACCGTCCTTGGTTCCATGACCGCAGCATTGATGATCAGCCTGATTCCGGCGGTCTCGATGGCGGACACCTATTGGCAATGCGTGCCCTTCGCCCGACTGCTGTCGGGAATCCAGATCTTTGGCGACGCCCATACCTGGTGGCAGCAGGCTGTCGCCCGCTATCAGACCGGCGGTTCGCCGCAGATGGGCGCTGTCCTGTGTTTTGAACCCACCTCCCGCATGCGTCTCGGTCACGTAGCCGTGGTCAGCCGGGTCCTGACAGACCGGGTCATCCAGGTCACCCACGCCAACTGGTCCCGCATTGGCGGCGCCCGCGGCAAGGTCGAGAAGGACGTCACCGTCGTGGACGTGTCCCTTTCCGGCGACTGGAGCAAGGTCAAGGTCTGGTACGATCCGATCCGCGATCTGGGCACCACCGTCTATCCGACCCATGGTTTCATCTATCCCGACGCCCAGGCCCGCACCATGGCCCAGGCCGGCGGCCGGTTCGCCGTGGCCCAGGACACGGCCCAGCTGGTGGCGAGTTCCGCCGCGGGTCAGGTGGTCAGCGCGGTTCAGCCCGGCGCCTCGCCCCTGCAGATCCTGAATCAGGCTGCGGAAACGACCGACAGCATCGCGGCCCTGATCCAGCAGGCCACCGGTCTGGGCGAGAAAAAGAACGACTGACGGGCCTGATCCTCCACGACAAAGCCCTGTTCAGGGCCGTATGAGGCCGTGGCTGCCATGCCGCCGCCTGGGCCGGGAGTCCCGTAGCCATGATCAGAATCCTCGAGCGTGGCGGTCGGACGGTCGAGGCGGCGGCCTTCAATGCCGATTGGCAAGTTCCCGAGTCTGCGGTCTGGATCGATCTGTTCAATCCGACCCGCGAAGAAGAGCGGCAGATCGAGCAGGATCTCGATCTCGAACTGCCGACCCGCGAGGACATGGCCGAGATCGAGACCTCGTCGCGGCTCTATCGGGAAGGTCATGCCACCTATCTGACGGTCGAGGTCCTGACCGGGGCCGGGGTCGAGACACCCCGGCTCGAACCCGTGACCTTTGTTCTGGTTCGCGACCGTCTTATCACCATCCGCTATGCCGAACCCCGCGCCATCGCCCTGTTCGAAAGCCAGATGAGCGAGCGCAGCAGTCTGGCCGAGGGGGGCGAGGCGGTGTTCCTGGGCCTGCTGGACGCCATTGTCGACCGGATCGCCGATATCCTGGAAGCTGCCTCCAACCAGGTCGAGATCCTGTCGTCCAACATATTCGAACGGCCGCGGCGCACGGCCCGGTTCGAGGTGATCCTGGGTCGACTCGGTCGCTGGCAGGGGGTCAACGCCAAGGCCCGTAACAGTCTGATCAGCCTGTCGCGCTTGCTGGTCTACGCCGCTGTCTCTCCCTATATCGCCGAGGGCGAGGAAAAGGCCGTCCGGATTCGCTCCCTGCAACGGGATGTTCGATCCCTGACCGACCATGCCGGCCACCTGTCCGGGGATGTCACCTTCCTGCTCGACGCCACCCTGGGACTGATCAACATCGAGCAGAACGGCATCATCAAGATCTTCTCGATCGCCGCCGTGATTTTCCTGCCCCCGACCCTGGTCGCCTCTTACTTCGGCATGAATTTCAAGTTCATGGCCGAGTTCAACCTGCCCTGGGGCGAGTTGCTGGCCGTTGGACTCATGATGGTTTCGGTGGTGCTTCCCCTGGCCTGGTTCCGTCGCAAGGGCTGGCTCTAGGCGAAGCGTCGCGCCGACACCCGCCAAGATTGCACCCAAAACGGGTCTAGTTATTCCTTAAGGCCGGTCTGGCATCGTTCCTTTGATGTCTCAGCCCGCCCCGTTCCTGTCCTGTCCTGACCCTGCCGACCTAAAGGCGATGCTGGACGCGCATGGACGGTTCCTGACGGGCCGGCCCGGCGGTTGGCGGGCGAATCTGGCGCATCTCGACCTGTCCAACCTCAATCTGGAAGCCGCCAACCTGGCCGAGGCAGAATTGACGGGCGTCTGTCTGAACGGCGCGACCCTAGCCAGGGCGGATCTGTCGCGGGCGGTGCTGTTCGGCGCCGATCTGCGCGACGCCGATCTGAGGGCCGCCAGCCTCACCCGGGCCGATCTTCGGGGTGTCTGCCTGCGCGGGGCCAACCTGGCCGGAGCGGACCTGACCGGGGCCGACCTCCGGGAAGGTCTGATCGCCGTGCGGGACGCCGCCCTGGGCCTGCGGATCCTGACCCATGACCGCAAGCCTGGCGACCTGGACTATGCCATCCTGTCCGGAGCCCATCTGACCGGCGCCCAGATTTCCGAGTCCTCATCGCGAAGGGCCGACCTGACCGACACCATCCTGACCGGGGCCAGGATGGCCGGGGCACGGATGGCGCAGGCGCTGCTGGACGGGGCGGACCTGACCGGGGCCGACATCTTCAACACCGACCTTGCAGGCGCCTCCATGCGGCAGGCTGTCTTGACGGGGGTTGATCTGCGGTCCGCCAACCTGGAGGAGGCCAACCTTGCCGAGGCCTTGAGGGCGCCGCCAAAGCACCTCTTCATTGATGACAGGCCTTTGTCTGAGCATTTGGCCGACCATGAGCAATATTGCGCCAGTGCCGGCGCCCGGGGTCGTCCGGCCAGGCTGGGCCAGGTTGATTTCCGCGGCCTGCAGAATCTCAGGGGCCGGGTCCTTTCCGGTCTCTCCGCCCCCGGGGCCATTCTGTTCGGGATGGACCTTGAGGGCGCGCAGCTGCAGGGCGCCGATCTGACGGAGGCCGATCTGCGCGGCGCCAACCTCAGGAACGCAGACCTGCGCGGGGTGCGGCTGATCGGCGCCCGGATGAGCCGGGCCGATCTGCAGGGCGCCAGCCTGATACCCTTGCAGATCGCCGAGGGACGGCTGCTGAGGGCCAACCTGACCCGGGCCAACCTGCGCCATGCCGATCTCCGGGGCGCCCAGGCCCGCCGCGCGCGGTTTCTGGAGGCCGATCTGGCCGGCGCCCGGCTTGAGGGCGCCGACCTGACAGAGGCGGAACTGGACCAATAATCCGGCCCGGCCGCCGGCTCCCTTCCACCCTCAGTTGAGGGGTCGGGGCGGAAAAAGGCCCGATTTCAAAGCGTTTGAGCAGGGTCCGACGACAGGCTCGCAGCGTCGGACCCGGCCCTGGCCTACATGCCCTTGCGAAGGGGCAGGAGGTCGGGGAAGTTTCCATCCCGCTTTTCAGCCTTGGCCCTGAAGGCCTCGCCCATATGGGCCGAGCTGAACATGCCGGTCTGCCAGACGGCGATATAGTCAAGGCCGTCCTTGATGGTGTGGTCGCGGGCGTAGTTGATCATCACCTTGGATCCGGCCACGGCCAGGGGGCTCTTGGAAGCGATCTCGCGGGCGGTTTCCAGGGCGTGGGCCACGCAGGCCTCGTGGGTTTCCAGGACCGTATTGACCAGGCCGATCTGCCGGGCCTGTTCGGCCGAAAGCCGGCGGCCAGTATAGGCCAGTTCCCGCACCCAGCCTTCCGGGATCAGCTTGCAGAGCCGCGGGAAGGTGCCGACGTCGGCGGTCATGCCGATATTGATCTCCTGGATGCAGAAGAAGGTGTCTGCACTGGCGTAGCGGATGTCGCAGGCGCTCGTCATGTCCACGGCGCCGCCGATGCAACCGCCATGGATGGCCACGATGACGGGCATCCGCGCCTCGTCCAGGCAGGAAAACACGTCCTGCAGATGGTGCACATGATAGCGGAAGCTCTCGCCGGCATTCTCCCGGTCGCTCGGACGTCCCCCGGCCACGGTGCCGCCGTCGCCGGTGAAGACCGTCAGGTCCATGCCGGCGCAGAAATGTTTGCCGGTCGACGAAATGACGATGCAGCGCGCCCGGGCGTTGTCGCTGATATCCTTCACGATGACCGGCAGTTCATTCCAGAAGGCCCGGTTCATGGCGTTCATCGCATCGGGGCGATTCATCTGGATATGGGCGACCCCGGCCTCGATGGAGACATTGAAACAGGTCCAGGCGGCAGTCGCGGCGTTGATCGGCGTCATGGCGTTCATGGCGGTTTTCTCCCTGATATGGACGAGCTTAAAGCGACTGACGCAAAGAAAGCCAAGCCTCTTGCTTGACGCGGCGGTGATAGGTCATGACCTCGCGCCATGAATGCTGATCCTGCTCCCGCCGGTCCCGAGTTTCGTCGCCGTGATATCGCCATCAAAAGCCCGGCCGGAGACGGGGTCATGGCCCTGATCGAGATGGGCCCGGCCGACCGTCCTGTCGACCTGGTGTTTTCCCATGCCAATGGCTTCAACGCCCTGACCTATCGACATCTGCTGGCGCCGGTCGCTGCGGAAGGCTTTCGGGTGGTGGCCATTGATCAGCGCGGCCATGGACGAAGCCGGCTTGAGGCTGATCCCCGGGATGGCCACGGGTCATGGCTGGGCTATCAGCAGGACCTGATCGGATTTCTCGAGACCCTCGACCAGCCGCCCCGGGTCCTGGCGGGCCATTCCATGGGAGGAACCGCCGGGCTGATGGCGGCCGGAGCCCGACCGGAGATGGTCCGGTCCCTGGTACTGCTGGATCCGGTGGTGCTGGCGGAAGGCATGGCCAGCGAAGCCGGTGTTACGGTGATGAAGAACAGTCCTCTGGCCCAGGGCGCCCTGAGGCGGCGGAACGCTTTCGCCAGCCGCGAGGCCGCAGTCGAAACCTATACAGGGCGCGGCGCCTTCCGGACCTGGCCCCCCGAGATGCTGGCGGACTATATCGCCGATGGCCTGACCCCCGGTCCGGACGGTGGCCTTGTGCTCAGCTGTGCGCCGGCCTGGGAATCGGCCAATTTCGCGGCCTATGACCACAATGCCTGGGACGGATTTTTCCGGTCCGCCTGTCCGATCCGGATCCTGAAGGCCGAGATCGCTTCAACCGCCACGATCGAGGCTCGGCAGGATGAGCTGGTGGCCACGGGCCGGGTTCGGATCGAGCTGATTCCGGGGACCAGCCATTTCCTGCCCATGGAGCGGCTGGACCTGTCGCGGGCGGCGATGCTTGAAGCGCTGCAGCCCGGCTGAGCCTGTCCCGCAGCGGCGCAAGGCTCTGATTCGGGTTGCCGGAACCTGCGCCGGCAACCCTGCCACAGCTTGCGGACAGCTCTAGAAGGCCAGCCCGGGTGAGCCCTGTTCCACGAGGGCCGCCTGGGCGGCCTCGGTGATCGGGACAATCTTGCGGGCGTCGAGGTCGAAGGTGATGGCCACAGCCTCGGAAGACCCCCACGCCCGGCCGGTGTCGGGATCGAGCATCCAGTGGACCAGTCGCATGGTCCGGCTGTCGGTTCCGACCAGACCTGACCTCAGCTCGAACCGGTCACCGGCCCGGGGCCATTCAAACTGCGCCAGTCGATACTCCAGGACGGCGCCGCCCGCACGGGCCGGCGGCGCAGGGGCGTGATGCGAGACGACCGCCCGATAGCCCGCCACCAGCCGCCCGATTCCGTCCGACACCCGGCCGATGAACAGTTCCGGCCGCATCCGGCCAAAGGCGTCGCATTCGGCCGTCGAGATGGCGCCCAGGCCGATCCGCATCAGTCCCAGGGCGTCCGCCTGGGCCAGGCTGGCTATGCTGTTGCGCGAGTCCAGCGAAACGCTGCGGGCCTGGGCCTGGGGGGGGATCTCCATCCTCAGGGCCTCAGCCCGCTCCAGGGCCCGGGCCGGCCAGGCGAATGGGCGACCTTCTCTGGGCGTGACATGGGCCACGACCGTCTGGAAGGTGGCGGCGATCTCGCCGCTGTCGGAATGGATCAGCAGCTGGACCAGCCGGGCCTCATCCTCGCCCATGGCCACAACCCCTCCCACCATATGGAGGGCAGCCCCGGCATGGGCCTCCTTCAGGAAGCGGATATGCTGCTCCCGCACGATCAGGGTCGAGTTCGCATGTTCGGTAAAGGCCTGGGGCAGGCCCAGGAGCGCCGCCAGGCTGACCAGTCCCTCGACGGCCTTGACGACGTAGAAGCGCACATTCATGTGCCCCATCTCGTCGCATTCCCAGGTGTTGACTCCGCCGCGCCAGATCTCGACGCCGGGCTGGTTTGTTTCAGGATTCATGGCTCAGGACCGGCAATCGCCGCAGAGGCCGTGGGCCTCCAGGGTAATGGACTTGATGGTGAAGCGCGCATTGGCGGCCGCCTGTTCGACGCCCTCCATCGGGAGGGGCTCCATCTCCCGGGTTACGCCGCAGCAGTCGCAGATCAGGAAGGCGGCTCCGTGGTTGTCACCGGTTTCGGAGCCCGAATGGCGGCAGGCGACATAGGCGTTGAGGCTTTCAATCCTGTGGACGAAGCCCTGCCGCGACAGGAAATCCAGCGCCCGATAGACGGTCGGCGGCTTGGCCGGCGCCCCGTCCTGGCCGTAGCTGGCGATCAGATCATAGGCCTTGACCGGCTGTCCGGCCCCCAGCAACAGCTCCAGAACCCGGCGTCGGGGCGGGGTCAGCTTCTGTCCGGCGTCGATACAGCGACCGTTCGCCGCCGTCAGTTCGGCGGCGAGGCCCTGGCCGGACAGGCCGTGGTGATGGTGCTCATGGCCGCAGGGCGTGCTCATGCACCACAGGTAGAGGCCGGGCCCCGATTGGGCAAGCGGCGGCTGAACCGAAGCCAGCCTCCGCCAGACGAAGCGGTCCCGCGCTCCGCCGGACTTCCTGTTGATCCGCAGGTCAGGCCCTTACCGGGCCGACCAGGTCATCTGGACTTCTGAACCGCCCTCCGCCGGGCTGGCGATCACCTGGAGGGCGCCCTTGCCCTCACCGCTGTCGCCGGTCGTCAGCATCTGGACGTCGCCGCCCATGGCGGCCTTCATGGTGACCGGGCGACCCGTCTCCCTGGCCTTGGTCTCGTAGAAGGCGATGACCTGGGTGGGGGTGCCCCCGGCCTTGAACGTCATGGCGCCCCCGGCGCCAACACCGCTTTCGCCCACAATGCTGGTGATCACCACCGCGCCCGGATAGAGCGGGGCATGGTCCGGCGTCTTGACCCCGGCGGCGGCCGGACCGGTAGCCACCACCGCGTCGCCGGTCTTTACTGTCGAGGACGGCGGGCTTTTTTCGGCAGTGACGGCCGGGGGCTTGCCGCCGGCGTCGGCCCTGTCCTCGGCCGGATTGTCAGCCTTGCCGCAGGCGGCGACCAGCACCAGCGAGAGGATCGCGACGCGGGATAGGAAAGTCATGACTTGCGCTCCGATCGGCCCTCCCGGACCGAAAGCCAAATCTTGCGCTTTCCCGGCGCGGACGCAACCGCCGCGCCGGGACCCGGCTCAGGCGAACAGCTTGGCCCAGCGACGCGGCTGGCGCGTCTTCCAGGCGCCGCGGTGATAGGCGTCGGAGCCGATCAGCGGCACGACCGTGGTGGCCTCGGCAAAGACCATCTGTTCGAAGGTGGTGTCCACCTTGCCCCAGCTGGCGGCCTCTTTCAGGGTTGAGGACGAACAGGCGCCGTCGCGAACATCCGCCACGGTGATCTGGACGGCGTACTTATGCATATCCGCCTCGACCCCGAGGATCTCGGCGCAGACCACGGTGTCCTGGGCGAAGTTCTTGGGAACCCCGCCTCCGACCATGAACAGACCGGTCGTCCCGGCGGCGATCTTGATGTCGGTCAGTTCGCGGAAATCGGCCACGGCGTCGATGCTGACATAGGGGGCCTTGGCGGCGATACGTTCCTTCTGGTGCTTGACCAGGCCAAAGCCCGCGGAGCTGTCGACGAAGGCCGGACAGAAGATCGGCACGCCTTCTTCATAGGCAGTCTGGATCAGGCTGCCGGGCTTCTTCGCATTGCCGGCGGCCAGCCACTTGCCGATCTCCCAGATGAATTCGCGGCTGGAATAGGGGCGGGGCTCGAGGCTGTTGGTGATCTCCAGGATCGTGTGGTCGCAGGCCTGGAGCTCTTCCTCGTCGATATAGGTGTCGTAGATACGATCGATGTAGTTCTCGCGCAGGACATTGTCGTCCACCGGACCGGCGGCCTGGTAGTGCTTGAAGCCGAGCGCCTCGAAGAAGTCCATGTCGATGATGGAGGCGCCGGTGGCGACCACGGCGTCGATCATCCCGAACTTCACCATGTCCCGATAGACATGCATGCAGCCGCCGGCCGAGGTCGAGCCGGCCAGGATCAGCCAGGGCGAGCAGTCCTTGTCTTCCAGGGCCATGTTCAGGATATCGGCCGCCCGGGCCGTGTCCCGGCTGGAAAAACTCATCTTGCGCATGGAATCGATGATCGGACGGGCGTCGAAGCTGGTGATGTCGACATGCTCGACAATGTTGGTCAGCAGCTGGGCCTTGGTGTTTGGAACAGGAGCGTTCATCGCTTCAGGTTTCCCCTGGGTTTTGAGCGCCCGTCCAACGGCGATGGTCCGCAGGCCCGGACGGAGCGACGGGCCTGCGGAAAGGGGTAGAGGCGCGGACTACTTCCGCCGGCGCTTCTTGCTCTTGGGGCGTGACAGCCGGACGACATTGCTGGGTTCGGCCCTGGGCACCGGAATCGACCGGCGCGCCAGGCCGAACATCGAGGCCATGGGCGGATCGCTGACCTCGACGGTCTCGGTGTCGCCAAAGCCGTTGAAACGGGTCGACATGGCGACGCCATAGGCCCCCATCATGCCGATCTCGATATAGTCGCCTTCCTGGATATCCGCCGGCAGCCAGAAGGGGCCCGGCATGTGGTCGATGGAATCGCAGGTCGGGCCATAGAAGCGGAACGGCTTGAGTTCGCCCTCCACCTCACGGGCGCCCTCGCCCTCACCCCGATAGAGCTTGACCGGGAAGGGCCACTTCACATGGGCCGCATCGAACAGCGAACCATAGGAGCCGTCGTTCAGATAGAGGGCGTCCGACTTGCGCAGCTCGACCCGGGTCAGGATCGAGGTGGATTCCGCCACCAGGGCCCGGCCTGGCTCGCACCACAGCCGGGTGGTTTCCGAGACGGGCATTTCGTTGAAGCCCCGCTCGATGGCGCTGAAATAGTCGTCCATGTCGGGCGGGATCATGCCCGGATAGACCGAGGGGAAGCCGCCGCCGACATCGACCACATCGGCGAAGACGCCGGCGCGGATCAGGCTGCGGCCAACCTGGGCCATGGCGGCCTGGTAGGCGGTCGGCCGCATGCACTGGCTGCCGACATGGAACGAGACGCCCATCTGGGCCTGGGTCGCCCGACGGGCGGCCATCAGCAGGGCCGGCGCCTCATGGGGCGAGACCCCGAACTTGCCCGACAGGGAGAAGTTGGCGCCCTCGGCGTCGACCACCATGCGGACAATGAGGTTCAGGTCCCGGGCGCCGCCTGTGGCGTCCAGGATCTTGGCCAGTTCGTCCTGGCAATCCAAGGCGAAGGTGCGGACCCCGAAATCGAAATAGGCTTCCGATATGGAACGACGGCTCTTCACCGGATGCATGAAGGCCATGCGGGCGCCGGGCGCATGCTCGGTCACGAGCTTAACCTCGGGTATCGACGCGACGTCGAACCCGTTGACACCGTTTTGAGCCAAGGTTTCGATGACCCACGGTGAAGGGTTCGCCTTCACAGCGTAGAGGACATCACCGGCAAACTTGTCCTGGAACCAGCGCGCCGCAGTGGCTACGGCGTCACGTCGCACAAGGGCGACGGGACGTTCCGGAGACCGCTCACGGACCAGGTCCAGGGGTCTATGGTACGTGTGCAATTCACGTAACCCCCTGTTAGCAGTTAAACCCAGACCGGCGTTAGCAGCGCAATGGACAACGGGGTCCGCCGGAGACCGGCGCATATGAGGCAAATGGCCCGGCGTGTAAAGCGGTTTTGGCGCCCCCGGTTCGGGTCGGTTCAAGACCCTGCTTTCGGACATCTGTTTCCGGCGTCAAGGTTGCGGGATAAAGGCTGTTTGGCGTAACCCTTGGGGATAAGTTCCAAGCGCTCCCGCTTCAGGCCAACGCACCAGGACGACGATCAGGACCATGACGTCTGAGGCAGTTCTTTCGATCCGGGAGGTCGCCAAGACCTTCGGCTCACGCCGGGCTCTGGACGGGGTTTCCGTCGAGATCGCCGGAGGTGAGATGGTCGCCCTGATCGGGCCCTCCGGGTCGGGCAAATCCACCCTGCTGAGATCGATCAGCGGCCTGCAGACCATAGATGCCGGCGCCGGCGTGATCAGCGCCTTCGGCGATCCGGTCCAGGCCGGCGGCCGGTTGACCGACCGGATGCGCAAGGCCCGGGCCCGGATCGGATTCATCGCCCAGAGCTTCAATCTGGTCGGCCGTCTGTCACTGTTCAGCAATGTGGTGCTGGGGTCGCTGGGCCGCATCGGCTTTCTGAGGGGAATGCTGGGACTGTGGCCGGCCGAGACCCGGCGGTCGGCCATGCAGGCCCTGCACAGGGTCGGGGTGTCGGACTATGCCAGCCAGAGGGCCAACACCCTGTCGGGCGGCCAGCAACAGCGCGGCGCTATCGCCAGGGCCCTTGTTCAGCAGGCCCGGGTGATTCTGGCCGATGAGCCGGTCGCCAGTCTTGATCCCGTCTCGGCCCGAAAGGTCATGGAGATCCTTCGGGATCTCAACCGCACCGACGGCCTGACCGTCCTGGTCACCCTGCACCAGGTGGACTACGCCCTGCGCTATTGCGACCGGGTTGTGGCCCTGAAGGCCGGAAGACTGGTCTATGACGGCCCGTCTTCCGGTCTCGACAAGGCCAGACTCATCGACATCTATGGTCCTGAATTCGAGGACGTGTTCTGGGAAGGAGCTCCCCAATGATCAGCCGACGACTGTTTTCGGGCCTGGCTGCGGGACTGGGCCTGGGAGCCAGCCTGCTCCTGACCGGCTGTGGCGACTCCAAACCCGCCGACACCCGCAAGGAGGTGATCTTCTCGATCCTCTCAACGGAATCCGCGCAGAACATGCAGGGCTACTGGACCCCGATCCTGGCCGATATGGAGAAGAGCACTGGCCTGAAGGTCCGGCCCTATTTCCTCAACAACTATTCCCTGCTGGTCGAGGCCATGGGCGCCGGCAAGACCGATCTGGGCTGGTTCTCCAACCAGTCGGGCCTGGAGGCGGTGCGCCGGGCCAATGGCGAGGTCTTCGTCCGGACCTTCGACCCCTCCGGCACGGATGGCTACCAGTCCGTGATCATCGTGCCGAAGAACAGCCCGATCACCAGTGTCGAGCAGCTTCTGAAGTGCGATCGCACGCTGAATTTCGGCATTGGCGACGCTAAGTCCACCTCCGGCACCCTGGCGCCCAAGACCTATCTCTTCTCGCCCCGCGGCATCGACCCTGAAACCTGCTTCAAGACGGTCAAGTCGGCCAACCACCAGGCCAACCTGTTCGCCGTCGCCAATGGCACCCTGGACGCGGCCACCAACAATTCGACCTCCCTGGCCCTGAACGCCGCCCGGGGACAGGCCCAGTCGGGCCAGATCCGGGTCATCTGGATCTCGCCGACCATTCCGGAGGACCCGCTGGTCTGGCGCAAGGACCTGGACCCGGTGGTCAAGGAAAAGCTGCGGCAGTTCTTCCTGACCTATGGCCAGGGCGAGGGCCCGGACGCGGCGCGTCAGAGGGCCAACCTCAAGCAGCTGTCCATGGGCGGCTTCAAGGCGGCCGACAACACCCACCTGTTGCCGGTCCGTCGCATGGAGGCCACCGAGCTGCTCAGCGAGGCGACCAAGGATGGTGATGCGGCCAAGATTGCGACGGCCCGCAAGCAACTGGATGAGGTGATCGCCGAGCAGGCCGCCCTGCAGGCCAAGAGCGGCGCGGCCGGCAGCTAGGACCCAGCGGATGAAGACCCCTCCCGACGCCATTCCCGCGCCCCCCCGGCGCAGCCTGACCAACTGGGTGTTTGACATCCTGATCTGGGGCGGGGTGGCGGCCCTGCTGGTGGTCAGTTTCCGCGCGGCGGAAATCTATCGTTTCACGGATCTGTTCTCGGGCTCCAACCGCATGGGGCAGTTCGGCGGGCAGTTCCTGCGGCCGGATTTCTCCCATTGGCAGACCTATGTCTCGGCCATGTGGCTGACGGTCCAGATGGCGCTCTGGGGAACGTTCCTGGCCATCATCATCGCAGTGCCCCTGGGCCTGGCCGGCGCCAAGAACATCGCGCCGATCTGGGTCCAGCAGCCGATCCGTCGCCTGCTGGATATCCAGCGCTCGATCCCTGATCTGGTGGTCGGCGCCCTGTTTGTGGTGGCGGTCAGCCTGGGACCGTTCGCCGGGGTCATGGCCCTGGCGGTCAATACCGGCGGCGTGCTGGGCAAGCTGTTCTCGGAGGCGGTGGAGTCCATTGAACGGGGACCGGTCGAGGGGGTTCGCGCCACCGGCGCCGCCCCCTTGCACGAGATCATGTGGGGCGTGATTCCGCAGGTCGCGCCGCTCTGGACCTCCTATGCCCTCTACCGGTTTGAATCCAACGCCCGGGCCGCCACGGTCCTCAGCCTGATCGGGGCCGGCGGCATCGGCCAGGTGCTGTTCGATTCCATCAACGGTTTCGAGTTCAGCCAGACGGCGGCTATCGTGATTGTCATTATCGTGGCGGTCTCCATGATCGACCTGATCTCCCAGGCGATCCGTAGCCGGCTCCTGTAGGTCGATGTCGGCCGTCTGTCGTGGAAACTTCACGGTCCGGCCCTAAGGACCGAAGGCCCAGAGGAACAACCCGGACATGATGATGAAGAGACTTCTGGCTGTCGCGGCCTTTGGCCTGGCCGTCTCTGCAGCCGGCGCCGCAAACGCCGCCCGGGACTATGTCTGGGCCGCAGGCTCATCGACGGTGTTTCCCTACACCACCCGGGTGGCCGAGAATTTCGCCCGCAAGAGCGGCAGCAAGACCCCCAAGGTCGAGAGCCTGGGCACGGGCGGCGGGATCAAGCTGTTCTGCGGCGGGGCGGGGGATGACTTTCCGGACATCGCCAATGCTTCGCGCCCCCTCAAGGCCTCTGAATTCGAGGCCTGTCAGAAAAACGGCGTCACCGACATCCTCGAGATCAAGGTTGGCTATGACGGCATCGTCATGGCGATGGACAAGCGGGCTCCGGACTTCGACATGAAGCTGGAGCATCTTTACCTGGCCCTTTCCAGCCAGGTGCTGCGTCAGGGCCGTCCCCTGCCCAATCCCTATCGGACCTGGTCGCAGATCGGCGCCGGCCTGCCGTCGACCCGGATCCTGGTCTATGGCCCGCCGCCCACCAGCGGCACCCGGGACGCCTTTCTGGAACTGGGGATCGAGCACGGCGCCCAGCGGTTTGAAGTGCTGAAGGCGATGAAGAAGGACGACGAGAAGGCCTTCAAGGCCCTGGTCGACCCGCTACGCAACGATGGCTGGATCGACGCCGGCGAGAATGACAACGCCATCGTCCAGACCCTGACCAAGACGCCAGGCTCGAGCGGCGTCTTCGGTTATTTCTTCTACGAAGAGAACATGGACAAGGTGAAGGTGGCGACCATCGATGGCGTCAAACCCAGCCTGCAGACCATCGCCAGCGGCCAGTATCCGCTGTCCAGGTCACTGTTCATCTATGTGAAAAAGTCCCGGCTCGACCTGACGCCCGGCCTGCGGGCCTTTGTCAGGGAGTTTACCTCGGACTCGGCGACGGGCCGGGGCGGCTACCTCCAGGAGCGCGGCCTGATCCCGCTTCCGCCCGCCCTGCACGAACAGGTCAAGCAGAAGGTCAAGACCGGGGCGGTCATGGACAAGCCGCTGAAATAGCGGCTCGGCCGAGTTGACCGGTCCTACCCTCCGGTCTTTTCCCGGATCCAGGCGCTGGCCGAGGTGATGGCGCGGCGGGCGGCGGTCAGTTGACCGGACCAGGCATGCCAGACGTGGATCATCTCCGGCCAGATTTCCAGCCGGACGTCGACCCCGGCCAGGCCCGCCCGTTCCGCCACGGCGATGGAGTCGGACATCAGGACCTCCGCCCCCCCGACATGGATCAGGATGGGGGCGAGGCCCGTAAAGTCGGCCAGGGCCGGCGAGGCCAGGGGCTGGGCCGGGTCAGCCCCGGCCATATAGGCGGCGGCGAACTCGTCCAGGCCCTGGACGGTGATCATCGGGTCCAGGGCGGCCAGCTGTTCATAGGAGGGGCCCTTTTGCGCCAGATTGGCCCAGGGGCTGATGCAGAACAGGCCCGCAGGCTGCGGCAATCCCGCGTCACGGGCGGCCAGGGCCGTGGCCAGGGTGAGGCCGCCACCGGCCGAATCCCCGGCGATGACCATCCGTCCGGGATCCAGTCCGGCCTCCAGCAGATGGCGCCAGGCCTTTACCCCGTCCTCGACAGCGGCCGGGAAGGGGTTTTCGGGGCCCATGCGATAGTCGGGGACCAGGGCGGTGCAGCCCGCTTCGGCCGCCAGCCGCGCCACCGTGGGGCGATGGCTGCGCGGGCTGCCGATGCAGTAGCCCCCGCCGTGGAGATAGAGGATGGTGCGGCTGTCGTCGGCATTGACCGGGGCCAACCCCTCGGCCGGCATGCCCTCGATATCCACATCGATGCGCAGGCAGCCGTCAGGCAGGGACGCCATTTCGCCAAAGGCGTCCATACCCGTCCTGCGGGTCTGCCAGTCGGGTGGCGGCGAACCCTCAGGCGGCTGGGTCGCCGCATAGAGACCGCGCACAAGGCCGATCTCCGGATCCTTCCAGGACCTTTCGCCGCTATCCATCCGCCGTCTCCCCCTTCAACCCTGTTGGTGTCAGGGTAGGCCGGTTTGACCGGCCAGGGGAAGCGCCGGCGTCAGGCCTGCATGGTCCAGCCCTCGACGCCCATGGCCGCCTGGCGGCCGGCCTCGGAACGGGTGGGATGGGGATGGCAGATCCGGGCGATGTCCTCGCTCGCCGCTCCGAAGGCCATGGCGACGCAATATTCGCCGATCAGCTCGCCGGCCTGGGGCCCCACCATATGGACCCCCAGGATGCGGTCGGTCGCAGCGTCGGCCAGCACCTTCACATAGCCGTCCGTCTCGTGATTGATCTTGGCGCGGCTGTTGGCCGAGAAGGGGAACCTGCCGGCCTTGTAGGCGACGCCCTTGGCCTTGAGCTGCTCCTCGGTCTTGCCGACCCAGGCGACTTCCGGAGCGGTGTAGACGACGCTGGGGACCAGGTCATAGTCCACATGCCCCGCCTTGCCGGCGATCAGTTCGATACAGGCCACGGCGTCCTCTTCGGCCTTGTGGGCCAGCATGGGGCCGTGAACCACATCGCCGATGGCCCAGACGCCCGGGGCGCTGGTGCGGAAATGATCGGTTTCGATGACACCGCGGGGGTCCGGGACAATTCCGACCGTCTCCAGGCCCAGGCCAGAGGTATAGGCCCGGCGGCCCACGGCCAGCAGAACATAGTCAGCCTTCAAGGTCTGGGCTTCGCCGCCGGCGACGGGCTCGACCGTCAGGTCGACGCCGGTTGCGCCCGAGACGGCCGCCGTGACCTTGGATCCCAGCTGGAACTTGATCCCCTGTTTGGTCAGGGAGCGCTGGAAGGTCTTGGCCGTCTCCTCGTCCATGCCGGGGCAGATGCGCGGCAGATATTCGATGACGGTCACCTGGGCGCCCAGGCGGCGCCAGACCGATCCCAGCTCCAGCCCGATGATGCCCGCGCCGATGACCACCAGGGACCCTGGCACTTCGCTCAGCGACAGGGCGCCGGTGGAATCGACGATGCGGTTCTGGTCCACAACCACGCCCGGCAGGGGTGAGGGCTCCGATCCTGTGGCGATGACGATGTGTTTGGCTTCGAGCAGCTGCTCGGAGCCGTCCTCGCCCTTGACCACGACCTTGCCTGGCCCGTCGATCCGGCCCCAGCCCTTGATGTAGTCGGCCTTGTTCTTCTTGAAGAGGAACTCGATACCCTTGGTCAGGGCCGCAACGCTGTCGGCCTTCTGGGTCATCATCTGCCCCAGGTTCAGACGCGGCATGACCTCGATGCCGAGGATGGCGAACTCCCCCTTGGCGGCCTCGTACATTTCCGAGGCGTGGAGCATCGCCTTGGACGGCATGCAGCCCACGTTCAGGCAGGTCCCGCCCAGAACGCCCCGGCCCTCGACACAGGCCACCTTGAGGCCAAGCTGGCCGGCCCGGATCGCAGCGTTATAGCCGCCGGGGCCGCCCCCGATGATGACGACGTCGTACTGTGCCATGGGCCAAGTCTTCCTCTGCGTAGGGACTTCATATGGCAAATCATGCTCGTCGATGCGAGGCCCGAGGACCAATTCCGCGAAAGGTTCTTTCATCGGACCCCCATGGGTCTGCAGCAGGCGGGGCGCCGAGGGCCTGCCCAGGGCGGCGGCAAGCAGCGCCACCCCGGCGGCAAGCAGGGCGCCCGCGCCAAGCAGGAGGGGCCGGCCTGCGGCCGCAGCGTTCAGGATCAGCCCCGCCAGCAGCAGCAACAGGAGCTGAACCATGGCCAGCACAGATTTCAAGAGCGTCCCACCCCGGCGCGATTAACGGTCAAACTGATTAAAGGCTTTTGGTGAAGCTGTTCCGAGAGGACTCAAGCAGCAGGGGAGGTTCGCCGTCCGGTGAGGCTGTAGAGACACAGGATGACGACGCCTTCCACGAACAGCATCACCGTCAGGGCTGACTGCTCCACGGAATGGATTCCAGGATCGCCGATCGTCAGCTCACTGAACAGCCAGACCCCGGTCTGGAAGATCAGGGCGATCAGGGCGAGGGTCACGGCGCCGCCCGGGTCTCTCGCCAGTCGCTGCAGGGCGCGCAGGCGCAGGGCGGTCGCCCCCAGCCAGACCCAGGTCGGCTCCCAGAGCCAGCCGGACGCGGCCCGGATCAGGTATTCCGCGAAGGGCAGGGTGAAGAGGCGTTCGGCCAGGACCTGCCGGGGGTCTCCCAGCCAGTCCGCCAGATGGGGGGCCGCGTGAAACAGGGCGATAGCCAGGATCACCGCACCGATCAGCAGGGTTCGAAGGCCGCCGACGGCCGAGGCCTGGACAGAGGCGGCAACCGGGACCCCGTCCTGTTGTCCGGTCCTGGCGGGCTTTTGGGGCGCGGCGGGGGACCGCGCTCCGCTGGCCGGCTTCTGGCCCTTGGCCTTGTCCCGGAGGGCCTGTGGCTGGGAGGCCGCAGCCGCGTCGGGGCTCGTCAGCGGACGACCATCGCCTGTTCGGGCCCGGGACCCGTCCACTGGGGTCGCGGCCGGTTGGCCATGGGTCCCGAGATTCAGGTCCCGGCCCCGTCCCGGGCCTCCACCCAGCCTCGGCCATGACCAGCGGCGCGCATCGCTGACGATGGGGTCCTGGTCTGGCCGGATCATGGGGAGCGCCGCCGACTAGACGTCCAGCAACAGGCGTTGCGGGTCTTCGATCGCTTCCTTGACCCGGACCAGGAAGGTCACGGCGCCCTGGCCGTCCACGACCCTGTGGTCATAGGACAGGGCCAGGTACATCATGGGACGGATGACGATCTGGCCGTTGACCACCATGGGCCGGTCCTGGATCTTGTGCATGCCGAGGATGCCCGACTGCGGGGCGTTGAGGATCGGAGTCGACATCAGCGAGCCATAGACCCCGCCATTGGAGATGGTGAAGGTGCCGCCCTGCATGTCCTCGATGGCCAGATGACCGTCACGGGCCTTCTTGCCGAGGGCGCCGATGGACTTCTCGATATCCGCCAGGGACATTTGGTCGGCGTCCCGCACGATCGGGACCACGAGGCCCTTTTCCGTGCCGACGGCGACGCCGATGTCATAGTGGTTCTTGTAGATCAGGTCTGTGCCGTCGATCTCGGCATTGACGTCCGGAACGGCCTTCAGGGCGGCGACGCAGGCGCGGACGAAGAAGCTCATGAAGCCCAGCTTCACGCCATGGCTCTTTTCGAAGACGTCCTTGTACTGATTGCGCAGCGCCATCACGGCGCTCATGTCCACCTCATTGAAGGTGGTGAGCATGGCGGCGTTGTTCTGCGCCTCCTTGAGGCGGCGAGCGATGGTCTGGCGCAGGCGGGTCATCTTGACCCGCTGTTCGGTGGGATGCACGGCCCGGCTGGCCGCTGGAGCGGCGGCGGCGGCCGCTGGCTTGGCGGCCCGGGCGTCGAGGGCGGCCAGGGCGTCGCCCTTGGTGATCCGTCCGTCCTTGCCGGTTCCGGCCACGGCCGCAGGATCGAGGCCGGATTCCGTGACAATCCGCTGGACCGACGGCGCCAGGGGCAGGGCGTCCGTCGGCCGGGCTTGAGCAGGAGCCGGCGCGGGTGCTGGCGGCGGGGTCTTGGCTGGGGCCGGGGCGGCCGGGGCTGCAGCAGCGGCCGGAGGCGGCGAAGAGGCCACGGCGCCCTCGGCGACCCGGCCCAACAGGGTGCCGGGGGTCACGGTGTCGCCATCGGCGGCGCTGATGGCTTCCAGGACCCCGTCCGCCGGCGAGGCTACTTCGAGACTGACCTTGTCGGTTTCGAGCTCGACCAGGATTTCGTCCTTCCGCACCGCATCGCCGGGCTTCTTGGTCCAGCGGGCGACCGTCGCTTCGGTGACGGATTCGCCCAGGGCGGGGGTCATGATATCGGCCATGGGTCTCTCTTGGCTCCGGTGTCGTGGCCGGGGCCGGCGGGCCCCCAGCCTTCAGGCGGGATGCACGGTCAGGGGCCGTGCGGGCAGGCTATCATCCAGGACCCGGCCCGGCTTCGAAAAAGCACATCGGGCCGGGCGGGTCGAGGTCAGGCGAAGGCTTCGGCCAGGAAGGCTTCCAGTTCCTTCATGTGGCGGCTCATCATCCCCGCCGCCGTCGAGGCGGATGCCGGTCGACCGACATAGCGGGCGCGCTTGGCCTTGATCCGCATCCGCTCCAGGGTCAGCTCCAGCCAGGGGTCGACAAAGGTCCAGCCGCCCATGTTCTTGGGTTCTTCCTGGACCCACATCAGTTCGGCGTTCGGGAAACGGGCCAGGACCGCCATGACCGACTTCATCGGCCAGGGATAGAACTGCTCGATTCGCATGATGTAGACGTCGTTGCGGCCGGTCTTGGCCCGCGCGTCGATCAGGTCGTAATAGACCTTGCCCGAACAGGCGATCACCCGGGTGATACGGTCGTCCGGCGCCAGGGTGACGCCGCCGACATCGCAGCCGGCCTCGGCCCCATCCAACATGACCCTGTGGAAGCTGGCGTTGTCGGCCATGTCGGACAGGTTGGAGATAGCCTTCTTGTGCCGCAGCAGGCTCTTGGGCGTCATGACGACCAGGGGCTTGCGGAAGTCGCGATGCACCTGCCTGCGCAGGGCGTGGAAATAGTTGGCAGGGGTCGAGCAGTTCAGGACCTGCATGTTGTCCTCGGCGCAGGCCTGCAGGAAACGCTCCAGGCGAGCCGAGCTGTGTTCCGGTCCCTGGCCTTCGTAGCCATGGGGCAGAAGCATCACCAGCCCGCTCATCCGCAGCCACTTGCGCTCGCCGGAGGTGATGAACTGGTCAATCACGACCTGGGCGCCGTTCACGAAATCGCCGAACTGCGCTTCCCAGACCGTCAGGGTGTTGGGGTCCGCCAGGGAGAAGCCGTACTCGAAGCCCAGCACCGCCTCTTCCGACAGCAGGGAGTCGATGACCTCGTAGTTGGCCTGACCGGGACGGATGTTGTTGAGCGGCGTGTAATGCTCTTCCGTCGTCTGGTCGATCATGTCGGAATGGCGCTGGGTGAAGGTGCCGCGCACGCTGTCCTGGCCGGACAGCCTGACCGGATACCCCTCGTCCAGCAAACTGGCGAAGGCCAGGTGTTCCGCAAGAGCCCAGTCGATCCCTTCGCCGGATTCAATGGCGCCGCGGCGGTTCTCGATCATCCTGCGGACGGTCTTGTGAACATCCACGGAGTCCGGGACCGTGGTGATCCGCCGGCCGAGATAGGCGAGGTTCTGGATCGGGACACCGGTCTTGCCGCGACGTTCCTCGTCCTCCGGCTGGGCCATGCCCGACCATTTGCCGTCCAGCCAGTCGGCCTTGTCGGCCTTGTAGGTCTTGCCGGCCTCGAATTCCCGGTCGAGGAAGCTGTCGAACTCGTTGATCCAGCCGTCGATCTCGGCGGCGGAAACCACGGCCTCCTCGATCAGCCGCCGCGAATAGATCTCTCGGGTCGAGGGGTGGTTCTTGATCCGCGCATACATCAGCGGCTGGGTCATTGTGGGGTCATCCCCCTCATTGTGACCAAATCGCCGGTAGCAGAACATGTCGATGACCACGTCCTTGCCGAACTTCTGGCGGTACTCTGTGGCCACCTTGGCGGCATAGACCACGGCTTCGGGGTCATCGCCATTGACGTGAAGGATGGGGGCCTCGACCATCAGGGCCACATCGGACGGATAGGGGCTCGTGCGGCTGTAATGGGGCGCCGTGGTGAAGCCGATCTGGTTGTTGACGATGAAGTGGATCGTCCCGCCCGTGCGATAGCCCTTCAGGCCGGACAGGGCGAAACATTCAGCCACGACGCCCTGGCCGGCGAAGGCGGCGTCGCCATGCAGCAGCAGCGGCAGGACATAGCCGCGCCCGGCATCCGGCGTTTCGCGCAGGGTGAAGGCCTGCTTGGCCCGGGCCTTACCCAGCACCACCGGGTTGACGATCTCGAGATGGCTGGGGTTGGCGGTCAGGGACAGGTGGACATTGTTGCCGTCGAAGCTGCGGTCCGAGCTGGCCCCCAGGTGATACTTGACGTCGCCCGAGCCCTCGACATCGGAGGGCAGGGAGGTGCCGCCCTGAAACTCGTGGAAGATCACATGGTAGGGTTTGCCCATCACGGCGGCCAGAACGTTCAGGCGCCCCCGGTGCGGCATTCCCAGGACGATGTCTTTCACCCCAAGGGCGCCGCCCCGCTTGATGATCTGTTCCAGGGCCGGGATACAGGCCTCGCCGCCATCCAGGCCGAAACGCTTGGTGCCAGGGAAGCGCTTCTGCAGGAACCGTTCGAAGCCCTCGGCCTCGATCAGCTTCTTGAGGATGGCGATCTTGCCTTCCTTGCTGAAGACGATCTCCTTGTCGCGGCCCTCGACCCGCTCCTGGATCCACCCCTTTTCCTGGGGGGTGGAGATATGCATGTACTGCACCCCCACGGCCCCGCAGTAGGTGCGCCGCAGGATCGAAAGGATCTCGCGGATGGTCGAGGTTTCCAGGCCCAGCACGAAGTCCAGGAAGATCGGACGATCGAGGTCGGCGTCGGTAAAGCCATAGGCCGCCGGATCCAGTTCGCTGGCGTCGCCCGGGGTGATGGCGATGCCCAGGGGGTCCAGCCTTGCCTTGAGGTGCCCGCGCATCCGGTAGGCGCGGATCATCATGATGGCGCGGAGGGAATCCAGGGTGGCGGCGCGGATGGTCTCGACGCTGGCGCCCGGCGAGCGTTCCTCGACCGCCTTGGCGATCTTGGCGCCGACCGCAGGGGCGGCTGGCCATTGGCCGTCCAGGGCCGGAAGCCATTCCGGGCGCGGCGGGGCCGGGCGGTCCTGGCTCCAGGGCGGCCGGGCAGCGGCGGCCTTTACCGCTTCTGCCTGTTCATGCAGGCTAGCGAAAAAGGCCTGCCAGGAGGGGTCTACGGAGTCCGGGGCGTCGGCCCATCGGGCATAGAGGTCTTCCACGAAGGCCGCGTTGCCGCCGTACAGGAAGGAGGTTTCGGTCAGAACCTGGTTCAGTATGCCCGCGTCGTCCGCCATATCACTTGCGCCTTCGTCACCGCCCCGGTGAGCGGTCCAAACAATGTGGTCCCCATATAGGCTTCTCACCTGTTTATGGGGAGCTAAAGGCGCAGCATCACGTGGTTTTTCGTCAATTAATCAACTTCGGGCGCGCCCGGGCAAGCCGCGCCCCCTCTGCGAGGGGGGGCTGGCCGCCAGATTGTCAGCCCCTCAGCAGCTCGACCAGGGTTTCGCCGAGCCGGGCCGGGGAAGGAGAAACCCGGACCCCGGCGGCTTCCATGGCCGCGATCTTGTCTTCGGCGCCGCCCTTGCCGCCGCTGATGATGGCGCCGGCATGGCCCATGCGACGTCCGGGAGGCGCCGTCCGGCCCGCGATGAAGCCGACCGTGGGCTTCCAGCGGCCCTTCTTCTTTTCATCGGCCAGGAACTGGGCGGCGTCTTCCTCGGCGCTGCCGCCGATCTCGCCGATCATGATGATCGACTTGGTGTCGGGATCGGCCAGGTACATTTCCAGGATGTCGATGAACTCGGTGCCCTTGACCGGGTCACCGCCGATGCCGACCGCGCTGGTCTGGCCGAGGCCGACATTGGTGGTCTGGAACACGGCTTCATAGGTCAGGGTGCCCGACCGCGACACGACGCCAACGCTGCCGGCCGAGAATATGCCGCCCGGCATGATGCCGATCTTGCACTGGTTGGGGGTCATGACGCCCGGGCAGTTGGGGCCGATCAGGCGCGACTTGGAGCCGGACAGGGACCGCTTGACCTTGATCATGTCGGCCACCGGAATGCCTTCGGTGATGCAGACAATCAGGGGGATTTCCGCCGCGATGGCCTCGCAGATGCTGTCGGCCGCGAAGGGGGGCGGAACATAGATCACCGAGGCGTCGGCTCCGGTGGCCTCCACGGCTTCGCTGACGGTGTCGAACACCGGCAGGCCGACATGGGTCGAGCCGCCCTTGCCGGGGGTCACGCCGCCGACCATCTTCGTACCGTAGGCGATGGCCTGTTCGGTATGGAAGGTGCCCTGGCTGCCGGTGATGCCCTGACAGATGACCTTGGTGTTCTTGTCGATGAGGATGGACATGAGGACTTGTCTCTAGAGGCGGGAAAGGGAGAGGCCGACCAGCGGCGCAGGCGAGATGGGGGATAGGGAAGCGCGCATGGTTTCCCTAGTTTGCAGCCGGGGCTGCTTTTTCGACGGTCGAGGTCATCTGGATGCTCATGCCGTGATACCCGACCACATTGGCGGCCTGGCTCCCGGCCTTGACGAAGCTGTTCTGGAGATCCCAGACCCCCTCGATTCCCTCGACATTCCAGATCTGGGCGGTCAGGCCGACAGTGTCGACGGTCTGGGCCGGTGCTTCCTTGAGCCAGACCGTGATGGGTTCCGGGGCGATGGCCGGGGCGGCGAAGTCGAACAGATAACAGCCTGTCAGGCTCATGATGTCCGACCGCACCGTGGTCAGGACCAGATAGACCGGATGTCCGGACAGGTCCTTGCGCCAGGCGCCCAGGTCTCCGTCAATGCCCTCGGCGGCGTCCTCGGCCATTTCAGACCGCGATAGCCGCAGGACCTCGGCCAGCATGGGATGGTCGGCGTCCAGGGTGGAACGCCAGCCTTCCCGCGCAAAGACCGCCGGACGCTTTTCGGGCGCCCGGTGATCAGGAAGGCAGGCGGCCTTGAAGGCTTCCAGCCGCGCGTCAGCCCCTGCGGCCGGAGCCGCCTGGGTCATCAGCAGCAGGGAGGCCAGGGCTGCAAGCATCAGCCGCGGACCGCCTTGACGATCTTTTCGGCGCCATCCGACAGGTCGTTGGCGGCGATCACGTTCAGGCCGCTTTCGGAGATGATCTTCTTGCCGAGGTCGACATTGGTGCCTTCCAGCCGGACCACCAGCGGAACCTGCAGTCCGACTTCCTTGACCGCGGCGATGACGCCCTCGGCAATGATGTCGCAGCGCATGATGCCGCCGAAGATGTTGACCAGGATGCCTTTGACGTTGGGATCGGCCGTAATGATCTTGAAGGCCGCCGTCACCTTTTCCTTGCTGGCGCCGCCGCCGACATCGAGGAAGTTGGCCGGCTCTGCGCCATACAGCTTGATGATGTCCATGGTGGCCATGGCCAGGCCGGCCCCGTTGACCATGCAGCCGATTTCGCCGTCCAGGGCGATGTAGCTGAGGTCGTACTTGCTGGCCTCGATTTCCTTTGCGTCTTCCTCGCTCTCGTCGCGCAGGGCGAAGATGTCGGGATGGCGGAAGAGGGCGTTGCCGTCAAAGCTGACCTTGGCGTCGAGGACCCGAAGGTGGTTGTCGCCGGTGACGATCAACGGGTTGATCTCCAGCATCTCCATGTCCTTGGCCACGAAGGCGGCATAGAGCTGACCCAGCAGGCTGGCGGCTTCCTTGGCGAGACCGCCGCTCAGGCCCAGCGACTTCGAAAGGGTCCGGCCATGATGGGCCATGACGCCGGTCGCCGGATCGATCGAGAAGGTGTGGATGAGGTCGGGCGTGTTGTGCGCCACATCCTCGATGTCCATGCCGCCTTCGGTGGAGGCGACCACCGAAACCCGGCTGGTTTCACGATCCACCAGAAGGGACAGGTAGAATTCCTTGGCGATGTCGGCGCCTTCCTCGATGTAGAGGCGGTTCACCTGCTTGCCCTTGGGGCCCGTCTGATGGGTCACCAGGACCCGACCCAGCATTTCCTCGGCGTTGACGCGGACATATTCCGCAGACTTCACCACCCGGACGCCGCCCTTGGAGTCGGGGCCGAGACCTTCGAACCGGCCCTTGCCGCGGCCGCCGGCATGGATCTGGCTTTTCACCACATAGACCGGACCGCCCAGCTTCTCGGCGGCCTCGGCCGCTTCATCCGGGGTGAACGCAGCATAGCCGCGCGGAACGGGGACGCCGAATTCGGCGAGGACGGCCTTGGCCTGGTGTTCGTGAATATTCATCGCTTGAAAGGGCTCGCCTGACGGGAAGCGCCCGCTTTGGCGCGGGCCGGGGGCGTTATAGGCGCCGCACACAAGGCCGCGCAACCCGCCCCGAACGGTCGGCTGCAAACTAGCTGATCGCCTGACCTGTGCAGGGCGGACCCTGCCGCTACGTCCGTTTGGGCGGGCGGCCGGCCCGGCTGGTCCCGCCCGCAGTTCCGGTCATCAGTCCACCCAGTCCTGCTGCAGCCGCCGGCTTGCGGCGAAGAACAGGCCGGCGCTGACCAGGTAGAAGGCCAGGCCGCTGTATATGGCGTAGCGCAGGCTTTCGGCCCCGAACCGGGGCTCCAGGAAGTCCGACACGGCGCCGAAGTAGTAGGTGCCCAGGCCGAGGCCGATCAGGTTGTTGACGAACAGGAAGGCGGCCGATGCGGTCGAGCGCATCTGGCCGGGCACCAGGTGCTGGATCGAGGTGATGATGGGGCCAAGCCAGGCCAGGTTCAGGCCCTGGGGGATCAGGAACAGGAAGAAGGCGATCCAGAGGTTGGAGGCGCCGATGGCGAGGAAGAAGCAGGGCAGGGCAATCAGGAAGGCGACGGCCGGGACCAGGGGATAGGCCGCCTTGGACTTTCCGCCGAAGCGGTCGGCCAGCCAGCCGCCGCCCCAGACCCCGGCCACCCCGCCCACCAGGGTCAGGACTCCGAGGAACAGCGAACGGTCCACAAGGCCAAGGCCGAGGCTGCGTTCAAAGAAGCTGGGCAGCCAGAAGGCGACCCCATAGCCGCAGACCGAAGAGGCGGCGGCCCCCAGGGACAGCAGCCAGAAGCTGGGCTTGGGCAGCAGGGTCTTCATCACGGACCCCAGGCTGGCGGCGGGGGGCTGGGCCAATGCCGCTTCACCCGCCGGTGCGAAGTCTCCGCCCCGGCGGGGATCGCGGACGGTCAGGCGGAACAGCGGCGCCAGCAGCACGCCGCAAAGGCCTACGACGACAAAGGCCGTGCGCCAGTCGATGGCGGCGGCGATCAAGCCGCCGAACAGGATGCCAAGGGCGCTGCCGATGGGAATGCCGAAACTGTAGGCGGCCAGGGCGCGCGCCCGCTGGGTCGGCGGGAAATAGTCGGAGATCAGGCTGTAGGCCGGGGCCGTTCCGCCCGCCTCGCCGATCCCCACGCCCATTCGGCAGAGGAAAAGCTGCCAGAAGCCGGTGGCCAGGCCGCAGAGGGCTGTAAAGCCGCTCCATATGGTCAGGGCGCCGGTCATGATCCAGGTGCGGCTGCCGCGGTCGGCCAGCCAGGCCACGGGAATGCCGAGCCCGGTGTAGAACAGGGCGAAGGCCAGGCCGCCCATCAGGCCCAGCTGGCTGTCCGTGAGGCCCAGATCGGCCTTGATGGACCCGGCCAGGATGCCGAGGATCTGCCGGTCGAGGAAGTTGAAGGTGTAGACGACGATCAGGATCGCCAGGACATAGGTCCGGTAGCCGGCGCTGGGCGCCTGGGTCTGCGGCGTGGTCATGGGCGGGCTCCGATCGACAGGGTCAGGGCTTGAGGCAAGAAAAAGGGGCGGCCCGTCGCCGGGCCGCCCCCCAAGTCTGGACAGGGTGGACTAGAATTTCACCTCTGCCCCGAAGGTCAGGGTGCGGGGCGGGCCGTAGAAGCCGACCACCGAGTTGCCGAACAGGACACCGGCCGTCTGCGGGAAGTTGTAGCCGCCGATCCGGTAGCGCTCGTCGCCGAGGTTCTTGCCGGTGAAGGTCAGCTTCCAGGAACCGCTCGGGGCAGTCCAGACAGCGCTCAGGTCGGCCAGCCAGAAGGATTTCTGGTCGAGCAGCGGAGCCGCGAACTCGAACTGCTGGTACTGGTCGCGGAACGAGGCGCTGGGGGTGATGGCCAGGTCGCCGCCGGCCAGGTCCAGGGTCCAGGTCGCGTTGACGTTGGCCGTCCATTCCGGGGTGTTTTGGAATTCCGCAAGGTCAGCGATGTTCAGATAGACGCCGCCGGCCGGGACCACGACGCCGGTCAGGGGATTGATGGCGCCGGCCGGATAGAAGCGGATGAACTCGTTATACTCGGCCTTGATGTAGCCCAGGGTCAGGCCGGCCCGCAGGTTTTCGGTGAAGCGCAGGGTGCTTTCCAGTTCCCAGCCCCACATGTCGGAAGAGCCGACATTGTCGACGAAGCTGGCGATGCCGGCCCCGACGGGAACCTGGGTGGTGACCTGCTGGTCCTTGTACTCGGCCTTGAAGAAGGCCGTGGCGAAGCTGACCTTGCCGTCATGGAGCGAGCCCTTGAGGCCCAGTTCGTAGCTGTCGACGGTTTCCGGGTCATAGCCATTGACCGTTTGCGGCGTCAGGAAGACGTCGCCGCGCATGTCGAAGCCGCCGGACTTGAAGCCCTGTCCGTAGGACAGATAGGTGGTCAGGTCTTCGGTCAGGTCGTAGCTCAGGCTGACCCGCGGGGTGAACTTCTCGAAGGTGTTGTCGTTGGTGTAGTTGGACCGCACCAGCAGAGGGGCGCGGGGCGCGCCGCCGTTGAGCGGGCTGCGGGTGGCGCCCAGGTAGTTGGCGCGGAAAACCGTGCCTTCCTTCTTGTCCTGGGTCCAGCGCCCGCCGACCGACACCTTGAAGCGATCCGTGATGTCGATGCTGGCGTCGGCGAAGGCCGCGTAGCTGGTGGTCTTCACGCTGCCGCCAGTGCCGATGACGATGCCGGCCTGGCCGAGGATAGTGTCGAAGGCGCCTTCGGCGGTGCCGTCGAGGTAGTAGAGGCCGGCGACGCCCTGAACCCGCTCGCCGGTATAGAGCAGCTGAAGTTCCTGGGTGAACTGCTCGTCGGCGTAATAGGCCGGGATGTCGAGGATGGCGGCGGGCAGGCCGTCGAAATCGATGACGGTCTTGGTGTCGCCGTCGCGATAGGCGCTGATCGACTTGAAGGTCAGGCTGTCGCTGATGTCCCATTGGCCCGTGAAGGACAGGCCGCGGGTGCGGACATCGTTCTTGTCGCCGACGCCGGCCTGGGTGTCATAGACATCGCCAAGCGGCGCACCGCCAGCGATCGGAACGCCGCCGGCGTTCAGGGCCTGGACTTCACGATAGCCATGGCGGGGATTGGAGTCGTCCTGGACCCAGTCACCGGCCAGACGGAAGAACAGGTCTTCGCTGGGCGACCACTCGGCCGACAGCCGGGCCGCCTGGGCGTCCTTGTCGTAATGTTCGGCGCCTGTGTTGCGGTTCTCTCCGAACCCGTCGCGCTTGTAGACGGCGAAGGCGCCGCCGACGGCGAAGGTGTCGCCGATGGGCAGGCTTCCCGAAGCGACCAGATCGCGCTGGTTATAGGAGCCAACGGCGCCCTTCAGGGACGCTTCCGGCTCGCTGCCCAGACGCTTGGTGACATACTTGATGGCGCCGCCGATTGTGTTGCGGCCGTACAGCGTGCCCTGGGGGCCGCGCAGCACTTCAATACGCTGGATATCGAACACGTCCAGCACGGCGCCCTGGGGGCGGGCGACATAGACGTCGTCGATATAGAGACCCACGCCGGGCTCAAAGCCCCAGAGCGGGTCCTGCTGGCCAACGCCGCGGATGAAGCTGATCAGGGTGGAGTTGGTGCCCCGGGCCGCCTGGACCGTGGCGTTGGGCGTGATCTGGCCGATGATGGTGATGTCGACGCCGCCGGTCCGTTCCAGGGCCTGCTCGCTGACGGCCGACACGGCGACCGGCACGTCCTTCAGGTTTTCCTCGCGGCGGCGGGCGGTGACGACCACCTCGCCCACTTCGGTGTCGCCGCTGGCGGCGACGTCCTGGGCATAGGCGCCCGTCGAGACTGCGCTCCAGGCGCAACCGGCCAGAAGCATGGCCTTCCACATGGTCTTCATCGTTTCGCCCTCCCTAAAGGCGTCGCTTGTCGGCCCTATGGCCCTCTGGTCCGTTGCCGGACGCTGCTAAATCCAAAAATTCACCGAAAGGAGAATTTGGAGGGACATTGAGTCAGCTTGGCCTGGCGCGCAACGGCCAAGGGCGCCGTTCCGCCGCTTTTTCACCACATGATGAAATGGCGCCACACCGCCCCGGGGCGGCGGCGGCCCGGGCCTCAGTCCTGGCCGATCACGGCCTCGAACCCTGCCGCGCAGTAACGGAACAACCGCGACCGGACTGCATCGAGGTCGCTCGATCGACACAACCCGTCCGACAACTGATCGATCCGTCCCGTCTCCGACAGGGCCAGCATCATCGACCCGGTCAGGAACTGGTAGCACCAGAAGAGGTCGGCCTGTGCGGCGCCAGGATGGGCCCTTCGGAGGGTGTCGACCAGCTGATGCACCACCGGATCAAAGAACCTGTGCATGGTCTCGCCGCCCCAGGTCGGCGTGTTGTTCACCTGGGCGACCAGGGCGAAATAGTTCTTCCAGCCAGGGCCGCCGGTCAGGGAGCGCTCGATCAGGGGATCGATGAAGGCGGTGATCACCCCTAGGGCGCTCATGGCGCCGGGATGGGCGGCCTCATAGGCGGCCATGGATGCCGCCCGCTCATCATTGAGAATTTCCGCCCGGCGCAGGAAAACTGCGTCAAACAGTTCCCGCTTGGCCCCGAAATAGTAGTGGATCAGGGCGGTATCCACCCCGGCCTCCGAAGCCACCTGCCGGGTGGTGACCCCGTAGAAGCCGTGCCGGGCGAACAGGCCCTCGGCTGCGTCGAGGATGGCCTGTCGCATGTCGATGCCTGAGGCCTTGGCGGGGCGCCCCCGGCCGTCCTTGCGCGGTCGTTCCTTCAGTACAGTCATTCGCCATGGTTAGGCCCCCTCGCCGGAGTCTTGCAAGCGGCGCCTCATCCGAAGAACAGTCGCCACATCAACCGGCCCGGGATGAAGGTGAAGAGGCCGGCGATGATGGAGGCGCCCCAATAGAGGCTGGTCATGCTGCGCCTGTGGTTCTGGACATTGTGACGACGGGCGGCGACCAGGGCCAGGGGCAGGACGATCAGGGTCCATCCGCTGAGCAGGTGGATGAAGGACCAGTGATCGCCGTTCAGTCCCATGATGAACAATGAGGAGCCGGCGGTGATGGCCATCAGCACCGCCCAGGTCCAGCCGCCGGTGCGGTGGAACAGCCGGCCCTTGCGGGCGGTCAGCAGAATGCCGCCCACCACCACGGTGCCGAGAGCGGCCAGGATATGGATCTGGACGACCAGGGACTGTTTCAGGAAAAGGCTCAGGTCCGGTCCATGAAACTGCGCCTGGGATGCGGCCTTGAGGGCCTGGGGCCCCAGCAACAGGGCCAGGACCCCGAAGGCGACAGTCGGAGCGGCAATTCCGAGGGCGCGGACCCAGGGCCGGCGGATCGTGGTTTCGGAAGCAGCTGAAAGGCTCATTGTGCGACATCCTTGGTCATGCGGGTTGAGGACAGGATCGCGCTTGCCGCTGCAGACCATGTCGGGACCCCTTGCGCCTGACCTTGGCCAGCGGCGAAAAGGGGATTGAGAACCGGTTCGGGTCGTGGGGGCCGGACTGGCATGTGGAGACTTCCTGTGGGGCGGTGGATGACGGTCTCAGCGATAGGCAACCGCCCTTGAGCCTGCAGCCGCCAAACCGTGAGCCGACAGGTCCGGTTCGTGAACGACCAGGGCTGTCCGTTGACGCTTCGCGACTGGCGGCCCATCCCTGGGTCCGGGCCACTGGCCTGTCCCTGGCGGCCGCCTTGTTCCTGGCGTTCAGTGGCGCCTTCAGTACGGGCCAGTCGCCGATCGGCCCCCGACTGGTCTATTGGGTGGCGGTGATCCTGGTGGGAACCCTCTGCGGCACCCTGGCCTCGGTCCTGGTCGAGCGGGGGCCGCTCCAGACCCGCCCCGTGGTCCAGGGGCTGGCGGTGTTTGCGATCCTGACCCCGCCCCTGGTGGTGCTGATCTGGCTGATCACCGGACTGACCCTTGGCAATGGCCGGGCCGAGATCGACAATCTCGGCGATTTTGTCCTGCCGGTGGTGTTGATTACCGCCGCCATGACGGCCCTGAACTATGTGGTCCAGAGACAGCCGGCCCAGACCCATGCCGCCCCTGCCGGCTCAGGCCCGCCCAGGTTTCTGGAGCGCCTTCCGGCCAGGCTGAGGGGCGCCGAACTCTATGCCGTCTCGGCCGAGGACCATTACCTGCGCCTGCACACAAGCCGTGGTCAGGACCTGATCCTGCTGCGCCTGAGCGACGCGGTGGCCGAACTGGAAGGGATCGAGGGCGCCCAGACCCACCGGTCCTGGTGGGTGGCGAAAAGCGCTGTGACCAGCGCCCGTCGGGGCGACGGCCGGGCCACCCTGTCCCTCAAGGGCGGCGTGGAGGCCCCCGTCAGCCGGGCCTATGCCCGGGCGCTGCGGGAGGCGGGGTGGTTTTGAGGTGAGGGGGCACCTTGTGACAGGAAAGGCGCCCGATCACCGGGCCCGCCACTGCTCCCGGCTCTGGCCCCAGACGTCGATGGGCTTTTCGTCGAAGGGGGGCGGCAGTCGGTCAACGCGCAGCAGGGTCGAACCCAGGCGGCGGGCGACGTTCTGCGAGCCGATATTGGCCGCGTCGATGGTATGGATGACCTCTGTCCAGCCCAGATGGTCGAAGGCCCAGTCGATGGCGGCGACGGCGGCCTCGGTGGCATAGCCCCGGCCCCAGGTCTGGCGGGAAAGGCCCCAGCCGACCTCGGTTCCGGGCCAGCCCTCGGGGGCCCAGGGGCCGATGCGACCGATCCAGGCGCCCGTCTCACGCTCGATGACGCTGAACATACTGAATCCCTCCAGGGCCCAGGCCCCGGCAAAGGCCATCATGGAGCGCCAGACCTGGGCGGGAACCTGCTGACCGCCGATATGGCGGGCGGTTTCCTCATCGGCCATCATGGCGCACCAGGCGTCGAAGTCTTCCCGGGCGGGGGGCCGCAGGGTCAGGCGGGCGGTCTCGAGGGTCGGGCCGGGGGCGATCATGGGCAATCCTAGCACGGCCCATCGGGGGGGCTTCAAATGCAAAAACGCCCCTCGAAAGGGGCGTCTCTGTCAATAGCCATGCGGCTCCACCGGGCCATTCGGGGGGAGGTCAGGCCCGGTGGAGCCCTGCGGCGCGGCTCACAGGCCGACGGCGCGTGCGGCGGTTTCGATCTGGGCGATGCCCGCAATGACGATGACGGGCAGGGTGGCCAGAAGCAGGCTGGCCAGGTTGCTGATGCGGTTGCTCATAATGTTCGTGTCCCTCTGTCTGTGTGGAAGCGCGTCCCCGCGCCCCGGTGATCAAGGGAATACTCGTGCAGCCTCGAAAAGGCTTGTTAAGGCTGCGTCATGACGCCTTTGTAAGAGAGTAAACAACAATTCAGATTGTTACAGGCTGTTTACCCGGCGGTTCGGCATCGGTCGGAGCAGTATTTCACCTGGTCCCAGTCCCGCGCCCATTTTCGCCGCCAACTGAAGGGGCGGCCGCAGGACAGGCAGGTCTTCTGAGCCAGGTCTCCCTTGGCGGGGGCGGTTCCGAGGTTGACGTGCTTGCGGGCCAGGGCGGTCAGTCCTCGGCCGGGCCGATCAGGAAATGGGCGCGCAGGGCGGCGATGGGCTGGGCCCGCTGTTCCTGCCAGGCCTCGACATGGACATTGGCGATCCGTCGGCCGACCTTCTTGATGTCGGCCCGGGCATAGGTGGTCAGGGACCGGCCCGAACGGAGATATTCGATCGAGACATCGATGATCCGGGGCTGGCGTTCCTGGCCTTCCTTTACCGAGAGCTGGGCCAGGGCGGTCATTTCCATGAAGGCCCCCAGCACTCCGCCATGGATGGCGGGCAGGACCGGATTGCCGACGATATGCATGCCAAACGGCAGGATCAGGGTCATCTCGTCCCCGGCCAGTTCGGCCTTCAGCCCCAGGAACCGGGCATAGGGAATGCGGTCCAGCATTGCCTGCAGGCGCTCGGTCGCCCCGGTCATGCGGCGCCGCCAAACAGGCCTTTGACCTTGGTCGAGTCCAGCATGAAGGCGGCCTGGGCCGCCGCGACAGGATCGTCAGGCGACTCATCGTAGGCGACGGCCCGGACGAAGGCGACGGACCTTGTGACCTTGTAGCACTCCGCGCGGGCGAAGATCGGCATCCGGGGCTTGGCCGGGCGCATATAGTCTATCCTCAGGTCCAGGGTGGCGATGATGGCGAACCGCTTCATGGCCAGGTGGACGGCCGATCCACAACAGTGATCCAGCAGGGTGGTGACCACCCCGCCGGCAATGACCCCGGTGTCGGGGTCCCCGACCATGATGTCCAGATAGGGCGCCTTCATGATCGCGACGCCCTCCTCCATGCTGACCACATCGAACCCCAGCTCCCGCGCATGCGGGCTGCCCTGGTTCATGCCCTGCGCCATGTTGCGCATTGTTTCGGTTGGATCGCTCATGACTGCGGTCTTAAGGCCCATCCAAGGCTATATCCAGATGCATGAGGCCCGAAGACCTTCTGCACCCCACCCCGGCCGGCCTCTATTGCCCGCCAGGGGACTTTTATGTGGATCCGGTGCGGCCCGTGGCGCGGGCCGTGATCACCCATGGCCATGCCGACCACGCCCGGGCCGGGCATGGAGCCGTGCTGGCTACGCCCCAGACCCTCGCCATCATGGCGGTGCGTTATGGCGAGGGCTTCGCCGGTCAATCCCAGGCCAGCCCCTATGGCCACGTCACGACGCTCAACGGGGTCGAGATCAGCCTGGCGCCGGCCGGCCATGTGCTGGGCTCTGCCCAGGCCGTGGTCCGATGGAAGGGCCTGACCATGGTGGTCAGCGGCGACTACAAGCGAAGGCGCGACCCGACCTGCGTCGCCTTCGAGCCCGTGCCCTGCGACGTCTTCATTAGCGAAGCGACCTTTGGCCTGCCGGTCTTTCGTCATCCTGATGACGCCAGCCAGATCGAGCGGGTTCTGGACAGTGTCGCGCAGTTTCCGGACCGCACCCACATGCTGGGGGCCTATTCGCTGGGCAAGGCGCAGCGGGTCATCCGTCTGCTGCGCGAGGCCGGCTGGGAACGGGCCCTCTATGTCCATGGGGCGATGGAATCCCTGAACCGGCTGTATGAAGCCCATGGCGTTGACCTTGGGCCCCTGTCGCCGGCGACCCTCGACCAGAAACAGGATTTCGCGGGCGAGATCGTGATCTGTCCGCCCTCGGCCATGGCCGACCGCTGGTCGCGTCGGTTCGCCGACCCCGTCGCCGCCTTCTGCTCCGGCTGGATGAGCGTGCGCGCCCGGGCCCGGCAAAGGGGTGTCGAGCTGCCACTGGTGATCAGCGACCACGCCGACTGGGACGAGCTGACCGCCACCCTTACCGAGCTGTCGCCCGGCGAGGTCTGGATCACCCATGGTCGGGAGGAGGGCCTGCTGCGCTGGTGTGAACTCCAGGGACAGCCCGCCCGCGCCCTGGCCCTGGTCGGCTATCAGGAAGACGGGGACGAGGCGTAGCGCAGCGGCGCAATTGGTGATTTGCTTGGTCGCCATAACGGGGGAACGGGCGGCATGGCCAGAAAATCGGCTCAACCCTATCGGCGACTGGACCCGGTCATGGTCGCCACCACGGCTGATCGCCTGCGCGACCGGGTCGCCGAACGGTTCCCTGATTCAGGTCTGGCCGGGGTGGCGGAGGAACTCAGCCGTGTCGCCTCCGAGGCCGGCCGGCGCACCCGGGCCCTGACCAAGCCCTATCTGGGTCTTCGGGCCCTGGTGTTCATGGTGCTGGTCGGCGGACTGTCCGCCCAGGGCTGGATAGCCAGCCAGGCGGACTGGTCCGCCCTTCGCAGCGGCGCCGATCCGCTTGTCCTGACCCCTGTCCTGGAATCTGGCGTCAATCTCATGGTGCTGATGTTCGCCGGCATGTGGTTCCTCCTGACGTTGGAGGAACGGATGCGCCGGGGCCGGATCCAGACCTGGCTGCACCAGCTGCGCGCCTTCGCCCATGTGGTGGACATGCACCAGCTGACCAAGGACCCGACCATCATCCTCAACCAGGGCGGCCGTACGCCGTCCTCCCCGGTGCGGACCATGACCCGGTTCAACCTGGCCCGCTATCTGGAGTATTGCGCCGAGATGCTGGCCCTGACCGGCAAGCTGTCGGCCCTGATGGCCGGAGAGACCGAGGACCATGTGGTCATTGCCGCAGCTGGCGATGTGGAAACTCTCTGCACAGACCTGGGGCGCAAGGTCTGGCAGAAGATCATGATCCTAGGAGAACTGGACGAGAAGGCCTGATCCGGCCGGCCGTCAGGCAGCAGGCTTGTCCCGCCGCCGCAGCCGCGCCAGCCGCCGCAGGCGGCGCCAGAACCGGGTCTTTTCCGGCTCGGGATAGGGCTGCAGATTGCGCAGAAACTCCTCGGCGCAGGCTCGCCAGGAGAATTTTTCGGCAAAGGTCCGCACCTGGTCCCGGTCAAGCTCGAGGCAGGCGAGACAGGCCTCCAGCAGGCCGTCGCTCTTTCCGGGCGCCAGGGCGCCGGCGCCGGACCCAGGGATGATGTCGATCGGGCCGGGCGCCGAGAAACCGGCCACCGGCGTCCCGGCCGCCATGGCCTCGAGGATCACCAGGCCGAAGGTGTCGGTCAGGGAGGGAAAGACAAAGACGTCGGCGCAGGCGAAATGGGCCGCCAGCTCCTCACCGAACTTGGCCCCGACGAACACCACCTCGGGATAGCGAGCCGCCAGCTCTTCCCGCTGCGGGCCATCGCCGACAATGACCTTGGAACCGGGAAGCGGGAGACGGGCGAAGGCCTCGATGTTCTTCTCCACCGCGACCCGGCCGACATTCAGAAAGATCGGCCGGGGCAGGTCCTTGAAGATGTCGGGCTGGCGCAGGCGGGGATGAAACAGCTCGGTGTCGACGCCGCGCGACCAGGGGGAGATGTTGCGAAACCCATGGGCTTCCAGCTCCGCCTGCATGGTCGGGGTGGCGACCATCAGCCGGCCTGACGGCTTGTGGAACCATTTCATATAGGCATAGCCCGCCGCCAGGGGCAGCGGCAGCCGGGCCGAGACATATTCCGGAAACCGGGTGTGGTAGCTGGTGGTGAAGGGCAGCTTCCATTCCAGGCAGACCCGCCGGGCCGCCAGGCCCAGGGTGCCCTCGGTGGCGATGTGAATGGCTTCTGGCTCAAAGGCCTTGAACCGCTCGCGCACCGCCTCGTCGGCGCCGATGGCCAGGCGAATCTCGGAATAGGTGGGCAGGGGGACCGTCTTGAACTGGTCGGGACTGATGATCTCGACCTCATGGCCCATGTCGCGAAGTTCGCTGATCACCCGGGTCAGGGTTCGCACAACGCCATTGACCTGGGGCTCCCAGGCGTCTGTCGCCATCAGGATCCGCATCAGGCGATCGTCGCTCCAGCTACAGCATCCAGTCCCTGGCCGTCGGTTCGGCTGCGGGCGATCATCGACCAGGACCGTTCCCTGGCCCATTCGATGATTTCCAGCCGGCCATCCTCGTGCTCGGCCAGGGCCGTGCAGCTTTCAACCCAATCGCCGTCGTTGATATAGAGGATATCGCCGATCTGGCGCATCTCGGCCTTGTGGATATGGCCGCAGATCACCCCGTCCGCACCCCGGCGGCGGGCCTCTTCAGCCACGGCTTCCTCGAACCGTTCGATGAATTGCAGGGCGTTCTTCACCTTGACCTTCAAAAAAGCCGAGAGGCTCCAGTAGCCCAGACCCATCCGGCGCCGGGCGCGGTTGAGCAGGGTGTTCAGCATCAGGAGCGTTCTATAGGACCAATCGCCAAGAAAGGCGAGCCAGCGGGCATGCTGGACCACGCCGTCGAACTCGTCGCCATGGGTGACCAGAAACCGCCGGCCGTCGGCGGTTTCATGCAGGACGTCCCGGGCTACCACCACCCCGCCGAAATGCACGCCGCAGAAGTCCCGGGCGAACTCGTCGTGGTTTCCTGGGATGTAGGTGACATTGGCGCCCTTGCGGGCCATGCGCAGGATCTTCTGCAGGACATCATTATGGGCCTGGGGCCAATGCCAGCCGCCCTTCAGCTTCCAGCCATCGACGATATCGCCGACCAGAAACAGGTTTTCACATTCCACATGCCGGATGAAATCCAGCAGCAGCTCCGCCTGGCAGCCGCTGGTGCCCAGGTGAACATCCGAAATGAACAGGCTGCGATACCGCCGCATTGTCGGTTCATCGCTCATGTTCCGACCCCCAAAGTCGCATCAAAGCCCAGCCGCTAGGCTGATTGCGTGTCGCTTTGATGAACCGGGCCAATGTGCCCAGTTTCGGTTGTCGTGACGCAGAGGCCACCTTAAGTGAGGGCCATGCCAGACCGTCGAAAAGAAAGGGACACGCCCAAGTCGCGGCGCACCCGCGCCCGTATCCTGGAGGAGGCTGTCCAGGTGATCGCCAGCCATGGCTACGCCGCCGCGACCAACGCTGCCGTGGCCGAGGCCGCTGGCATCACCCGGGGCGCCATGCTCTACCACTTCCCGACGCGCGACGACCTTCTGCAGGGGGTGATCGAGCACCTCCAGGCCGAGCGTGCGACCCTTTTCCGCCGGGCTGCCGAAGACCTTCCTCCGGGCGCCGATGTGACCGAACACGCCATCGACAGCTATTGGGAGCTGTTGCGGCACCCGGCCTTTTCGGCCTTTACCGAGCTGGAGACGGCCGCCCGGACCGATGCGGCGGTGGCGAGCCTGATCGCCCCCGCCAGGGCAGAGTTCGACCGGGCGCAGATCGGCGACCACTTCCTCAAGATGCTGCATGCCGGGGCAGGCCCCCGCTTTCAGGCCAGCCGCGACCTTGCCCGGTTCATGCTGGAGGGCCTGGCCCGCGCCGACCTGTCCTACGAGAAGGAAGCCCGGGTCGAGCGGCTGCTGATGCTGATCAAGCGGGCGACCCATATCCTGAACCGCAAGGGCGGTGTTACCGAGCTCTGGCCGGACTGAGTTCCGGTGGGACCAAATGGCGAGCGCGGGTTCAGCCCGGCAGCCTGATGACCGCCTTCAGTCCGCCCAGGACCGATCGGTCCAGCTGGACATCTCCGCCATGGCTGCGGGCCACGTCCCGGGCGATGGCCAGGCCCAGCCCGACACCCTTGCGGTTCTGGTTCCGCGACTCGTCCAGGCGGCTGAAGGGGCGGAAGGCCTCTTCGTAGCGCTCGCTGGGAATGCCCGGGCCATTGTCCTCTACGACGATCTCCAGGCTGCCGGCCGGACTGCGACCGGCGCTGACCTGAACAATCTCGCCAAACCCGGCGGCGTTGGAAACCAGGTTGGCCACCGCCCGGCGAATGGCGCCGGGCCGAAGGTCGGCCATCAGGTCCGGCGCCACGGTCAGGGTGACCTTCGCCCCCGCCCGCCGCGCGTCGTCGCAGACCTGGGCCAGCAGGCCCTCCAGGGACAGGGTCTCCACCGCCTCGCCGCCCTCGCCCCTGGCGAATTCGAGAAACTCGTCGATCATGTGGCCCATCTCGGCCAGGTCACGCTTGATGGCTTCGGTCCGGTCGGAGGGTTCGGCCAGGGCCATTTCCAGCTTGAGGCGGGTCAGGGGCGTGCGAAGATCGTGGCTGACGCTGGCCAGAAGCACGGTGCGCTGCTCGATGTAGCGCTGGATCCGGGCCTTCATGGAGATGAAGGCCTGGGATGCTTCCCGCACCTCCCGGGCGCCATAGGGCTTGAAGACCGGCCCGTCTATCCCCTTGCCGAAGGCGTTGGCGGCCTCGGCCAGCCGCTCGATGGCCCGGACCTGGTTGCGGATGAAAAGCACCGCAATTGTCGTCAGCAGCAGGGTGGCGACGGCCAGCCAGAGAACGAAGATCGGGGCCGAGGTGGCGAAGGCCCGCTCCCGGGGAGCGATGATGCGCAGAGACCCGCCCGGCACGGCCACCCGGATGTCGACGGCGCCTGGAAAGCGCCGGTTGTCGAACCAGTAGGCGGCGTCCAGCTTGCGCGACAGGGCCTGGTCCAGGGCGACGTCCTCGGCGACGAACAGGGTGCGGGGCCTGGTGCGGGGCAGGGGGCGGCCAGGCTTGAAGGCCACTGACAGGGACAGGGCCGACTCGGCCCGGCGCGACAGGCGCTCCAGGTTCTGGGGGGTGGGGTCGGACTCATAGCTCTCGACCACCCAGGCGATTTCGCCGGCCAGTCCGTCGGACAGGCCGCTGGTGACGGTCTGCCAGTGCTGGTCAAAGAAGACCCAGGTCACCAGCCCCTGCATGATCACCACCGGCAGGACGATGATCAGGAGCGTCCGGGCGAACAGCGACTGGGGCAGCCAGCGCTTGATCTGACGCGGTATGAAGATCTTGAGGGCCCGGAACTTCATGGCCGGCCTCGGTCAGGCCACCGGCCTGCAGGTCGGGGCCCCATCAATCGGGCGCCAGCATGTAGCCGATGCCCCGGACGGTCTGCAGGTAGCGGGGCGCCTTGGGATCGGCCTCGATCTTGCGGCGCAGCCGTGTCACCTGCACATCCACGGCCCGGCCGGCGGCGTCGGCTTCATCCCGGGCCAGGACATAGCGATCGACCGGCGAATGGGCGGCGCGGGCCAGGGTCCGCAACAGCTCGACCTCGGCTTCGGTCAGACGGATCAGCGCCCCGTCCTGGCTGAGTTCGCCCCGCACCGGATCAAAACTGCAGCGGCCAAGGGACAGGGGGGACACGCTGTCGACCCGCGGCCCGGTCCGGCGCAGTACGGCCTCGATCCGGAGCAGCAGTTCCTGGGGTTCGAAGGGCTTTGCCAGGTAATCATCGACCCCGGCCGACAGGCCCTCGATCCGGTCGGTGGTCTCGCCACGGGCGGTCAGCATCAGGATCGGCGCCCGGCCTCGCGCCCCGGCCCCGGCCCGCATCCGGCGGGCGAAGGACAGGCCGTCCTCGCCCGGCATCATCACGTCCAGGATGACCAGGTCGAAGTCCAGGGTTTCCAGCAATCGGCCGGCCGCCTCGGCGCTGGCGGCGGTGGTGACGCGAAACCCGTTGCGGGCCAGGTATTCCTTGAGAAGGCTGCGGATGCGGTCATCGTCATCCACCACCAGCAGATGTCGGTCGGGCGCAATCATGTTTCCTCCCGCCAGGCGGCCTGTCCGGGCCAGGCCCGCCGCGCACAATGACCTGTCCGCAGGCACAGCCGTCAAGGGCTGACTGCCTGTCGCCAATGCTTCACAAAATCATCGCCAGCCTGAGTAGCGGTCATAGACCGCGAGTCGAAGACCGCAGGGCTGTTTCAACGGCATGGAAATCGGCGGTTTGCAGTGTGCGTGCTTCGACGGGCCCCTTGCAGGGCCACTCAGCATGACGACGGGTTTGGCGAAGGCCCTGGCCAGCCCGTCCTCGCGGCAATCGCGCCGCAAGGGTTCACTTCCCGCGCCCAACAGGCGAGAATATTGGCGGGGGCCTGTGTTATGGGCTCTGCATCTTCTGCCATGGCCCCCTTGAGCCGCGGCTGCGAGCGCCAATCTGACCTGTGGAGACTTTCCTCTATGACTCTGGTTCCCTTCGATGATCGTGATGGCTGGATCTGGCTCGACGGGCAGTTCGTGCCCTGGCGCGACGCGAAGGTGCATGTACTGACCCATGGCCTGCACTACGCCTCCGCTGTCTTCGAGGGTGAGCGGATGTATGGCGGGGAGATTTTCGAGCTGACCGCCCATACCGAGCGGCTGGTCAATTCGGCCCGGATCCTGGATTTCGAGATACCCTTTTCGGTGGCCGAGATCGATGCCGCCTGTATCGCCACCTGCGCCCGCAACGGCCTGGACGACTGCTATGTTAGGCCCATCGCCTGGCGCGGCAGCGAGATGATCGGGGTCTCGGCCCAGCAGGCGAAGATCCACCTGGCCATCGCCGCCTGGGAATGGCCCAGCTATTTCGATCCGGAAGCCAAGCGCCGGGGCATCCGCCTGGGGCGGGCCCAGTATCGCCGGCCCTCGCCCGAGACCGCCCCCACGGCGGCCAAGGCTGTCGGCCTCTACATGATCTGCACCATCTCCAAACATGCGGCCGAGCGCGATGGCTATGCCGACGCCCTGATGCTGGACTATCGCGGCTATATCGCCGAGGCGACCGGGGCCAATATCTTCCTGGTGCGGGAGGGGGTGATCCATACCCCGACCCCCGACTGTTTCCTGGACGGGATCACTCGCCAGGCCGTGATCCGGCTGGCCCGGGAGCGGGGGATCGAGGTGGTGGAGCGCCATATCCCCGAGGCTGAGCTGGGGACCTTCAGCGAGGTATTCATCGTCGGCACCGCCGCCGAGGTGACGCCCGTCGGCGAAATCGGCGAGTTCCGGTTCACCCCGAGCGACCTGTCCCTGTCGCTGATGGAAGACTATGCCAGCCTGGTGCGCCGTCAGCCCGCCATGGCCCGGTGACCGGGCCGGGACGACCAGTCTCTGGCGGCTAGATTCAGGCCGCCAGAGGCATGTCCCTGGGCAGGAGGGATGACACCACCAGCCGGCTCAGCATGCGGCGCTCCAGCGGGATGATCGCGTCGACGAACCGGTCGGTTTCGGTGCTGTCCATGCAGGGGGGCTCCTGCAGCAGGCTGGCCTCGACCATGAAGGTCTCCTGCACCGAATCCACAAGCAGGCCGGCCACGCGGGACCCGTCCTGGACCACAACAATGACATGGCGGGTGCTGGCGACCGTCTCGCCTAGTCCAAGCCGGGCCCTCAGGTCCAGAACCGGCATGACCAGTCCGCGAAGATTGATCACCCCCAGCATATAGGCAGGGGTGTGAGGCATGCGGACGGCGGCGGTCCAGCCCCGGATTTCCCGCACAGCGCGGATATCGATGCAGAATTCCTGATCGGCGATTTCGAAGGAGATGAGCTCGATCTTGTCGGTGTTGTGGCCTGTCATGTCAGAACTCCGTCCAGTCAGATGCTTTGGAAGCTGCGGTCGCCGCTGCAAGGGGCCCCCCGCCGCTGCCGCCGGCGCCGCCGAAGGCGGTTCGCAGCCGTTCACGATCCCGGGCGACGGGATTGGGCGCCGGTCTGTGACGCTCTGCCTGGGCCAGCTGGGGCCGGGCAGGTTGCTGCGGAACTGCTGCTCTGGGTTGGGCCTGTGTGTACTGCTTCTGGATCGTCGATCCACCGTGATCGAGGACGAACTGGCCGACCAGTCGCGCCAGTTCGACCGCCTCGTTCTTCAGGGCGACAGAGGCGGCGGTCGACTGCTCGACCATGGCGGCGTTCTGCTGGGTGACCTGGTCCATCTGGTTGACGGCGGCATTGACCTCGTTCAGCCCGGTCGCCTGTTCCTGGGAGGACAGGGCGATATCGGCGATCAGGGAGTCAATCTCGGCCACCTTGCTGACGATGCCGGTCAGGGACTGACCCGCTTCGCCCACCAGTTTCACGCCGCGTCCGACCTGGGTGGTGCTGCTGGAGATGAGGGACTTGATTTCCTTGGCGGCGTCGGCGGATCGCTGGGCCAGGGCCCGGACCTCCTGGGCGACCACGGCAAAGCCCCGGCCGGCGTCCCCGGCCCTGGCCGCCTCGACCCCGGCGTTGAGGGCCAGGAGGTTGGTCTGGAAGGCGATCTCGTCGATCACCCCGATGATCTGGGTGATCTGGCTGGAACTCCGCTCGATCTCGCCCATGGCCGCGATGGCTTCCTGAACGACATTACCGGATTTTTCCGCGTCCTGCCTTGTGCCCGAAGCCGCAGCGGAGGCCTGGGCAGCGCCGCTGGCGCTGCGCTTGACCGTTGCGGTGATCTCGTCGAGCGCTGCGGCTGTCTCTTCCAGGCTGGCGGCCTGCTGTTCTGTGCGCCGGGACAGGTCGTCCGAGGCGCTGGCGATCTCGTCGGACCCGCCCTGCATCGCGCGGGTAGAGTCGATGATCGCCCGCATGGCCTCGGCAAGCGAGGCCACCGCCTCGTTGAAGTCGGTCTTGATGGCCCCATAGCCGCCTTGGAAGTCGTCGGTGATCCGGACGGTGAGGTCGCCCTGGGCCAGGAGCCGCAGACTGTCAGCCACTGTCGCTACCACGACCTGCTGCTCATGCTCATCGGCGCGCCGCTGGTTTTCCAGCCGGGCAGCCGCCTGTTCGGCCTGGGTGATGTCCACCGCGATCTTGATGACCCGATAGGGGCGACCCGACTCGTCAAGGATTGGGTTATAGGAGGCCTGCAGCCAGACCTCCCGCCCACCCTTGGCGAGCCTGCGAAATTTGCGGGCGACAAATTTCCCGTCGTTCAGGTCGCGCCAGAAGTCCCGGTATTCTTGGGCGGCCGCGTCCGATGGGTCCATGAACTGGCTGTGGTGGCGTCCCTCGACCTCGGAGGCAGTATAGCCCATGGCATCATAGAAGTTCTGATTGGCCACTATGACCGTGCCATCCAGATTAAATTCAATCACAGCTTGTGATCTGGAAATTGCTGTCAACTTGTTGTCGACATCTCTGAGGCGAGATTCAGTCAGTTTCTCTTTATTCGTTCCACCAAAAAGGCGCATCGGCTTTCCCCCCCCGGATTTGCCGTTTCTGAATTGCCGGAATTGGGAACTGGCCGAGGCGCCGAAACCTGAATCTAGCCTGAGCCCCAGATCCTGCTTTGCTCTGACCGGCACTACCGACCCAATTCTTTAACTAAAATTGAAGACGAGCCAGGGGGGGGGTCGGTTTTGGCCTATTTTGGGCATTATACCGAGCTAATGCGTCAGTTTGACGCACTTGAGACAGGGCTGGGGAGCCCTAGCCGCGGCCTTGGCCCCGGTCAGATCGCCAGCCGGGCTTCCAGTTCGCTCAGACGGCTGCGGGTGCCATTCAGGTCAGCCCCGAAACGTTGCGGGTCTTCCGAGGCCAGCACACCGACAATCTCGGCGCTTTCGCGATAGAGATCCAGGGCCCTGACCCTGTGGCCACGGTCTTCCCGGGCGTCCGCCAGTCGCTCAAGGGCTATGGTCAGGGCGCGGCGGTCCGAACGTTTGGATTGGCTCACGGTCACCATGCGGCGACGCAGGGCGACAGCCTCTTCATAGGCTCCCAGGGCGGCGTCCAGTCGTCCTTCATCATTGGCCGTGTCCCCGATATTGATCAGGGCGCCCGCCAGATCGGCCGAGGCGATGGGGTCCGTGGGTTCGATGTCATGCATCAGCCGGGCATAGGACAGGGCTTCGCCATAGGCGTCGGCGGCGTCATCGGCCCGACCCTGGCTCCTCGCGAAGTCGCCCAGATCCTGGGCCGCCAGCATGCGGTCGCGATGGGTGAGGGCAAGCCGCGGCAGGCGGGCCAGGATGCGCCCCGCCTCCGACCAGGATTCGGACCGGACGCAGTTGCGCAGCTTTTCCCGCAGCTGGCCGAAGGTCTCCTGGGGCGGCCCCTCGACCCTCGGGGGAAGCGGCGAGGCGGACGGAACCGGCGTGAAGGACAGGGGCTGTGCTGCCGGCGCGACCGGGGCCGCGACCACCGGGGCTGCAGCGACGGGCGCCTCGGGCGCAAATGTGAGGGGAGCCAGCGTCAAGGGCGCCGGCTCTGCAGCGCGGTTGACAGGGGTGGGCGCCGGGTCGTCCGAGAAGGTGATCGGGGCCAGACCCCGGTCGCGAACGGACTGAGACCGCTTCTTTGGCCTGCCCGGCCAGAGGTTGGCGAGGACGGCCAGACCGCCCAGCGCCAGGGCGCCCCAGCCGATCAGGACCCGAAGCCCTTCAAACTCGCCCAGCGACAAAGCGGGGGGCGGTGGAACCAGGGATCCAAGGGGCTGCACAATGATGTAGCCGGCGGCTGCCAGAATCAGCCCTAGCAACAGTCCGATCAACCGCGACACCATAGTCATCATCCCCCGCCCTGTCCCGAGGGGAGTAGGGTCCCTTCCGTTGGCCTCTCGTCAAAACACCTCAACTGACAGGGGATGTCCAGCCGGGATCAAGATCGTCTGGCGGGCGCCAGGGCCCCTGTCTGCCTTTAAAACAGCCAGCTGTCCGGTCTCGGATAGGCCTCGTCCCGGGCCAGGTAATAGACGCCCAGGCAACAGCGCGCGATGAACCACAGGCCGAAGAGGCTGAGGATAAGGATCCCGAGGCCGAGGAGCGGCAGTCCGATCAGGATCAGGGACAGCACACCGCCCACCACCGTAAGCAGGCCGCCAATCGCGATCCAGCCCAGGGTCATCCAGAAGGTGCGGATCAGGAAGCTGTAGTGGCTTTCCATCCGGGGGCCGGCCGTGCTGCGGTTCACATAGGCGATGATCAAGCCGATGAAGACGGTGATCAGGGCCGAAAAGGCCCCGAACAGGTAGAGCCCATAGATCACCGCCGGCAGCACCCTGTCCTCATGGGCCCGCATCGCGACAGGTTCGGAGGCAGGGGTAACGGTCATGCTGTCGGTCATGCTGGTTCAGCCTTGTTGCGACGCCGGAAGAGCGCCCCGAACCCAATGTCGTGACCCCCGGGCGGTTTCGCAAATTAAAACCCCGTCACCCGGTTTCGGATCCCTCGCCCAGCAGTCCGCCCGGAATGGCCCTGGGATCGAAGCCGCCGGTCTGGCGATCAAGCCAGGGCAGGATCGCCAGGGCCAGGATGGCGACGAACCCGAGCCGGGAGGCCAGGGCCAGACCGATATCGAGCTGACCGGCCGCCAGGGCGAACAGCCCCATCAGCAGGGCGCCGATACCCAGCAGCCCGGCCGCTCCGATCACCGTGCCCTGGGTGGCCAGGGCGGGAACCGTGAACCGGGCGGACGGGTTTGCATCCGCCAGGGCTCTGCCCAGATGTCTGATGAAGGGGCCATAGCTGGCCGAGGCGCGCGCACGCCCGAGGCTGATGGCCGGGCCGGAAAAAATGCCCATCTGTCCGCGGGCCATCCCGAGGATGGCGCCGGGTCCCAGTCGTCCCCGGGCCGGGGTCAGATGCAGGCGGCGAATCTGGTCCAGGGGTATCCGCCGCTCCCTGCGTCCCCTGGTCTCGATCAGCAGGCCGCCCTCCAGTCGCCAGGTCGTCGGGGCCTGCAGTGCGCCGGACGACGCTGAATGGAGGGGCCCGGTCCCTGTCAGCCGCGCACCGCCGTGATCTCGACCCCGGCGCCGGCGGCGTGGGGGGCCAGGGCCTGGGGTTTTTCAACCCGCACCCTCGCCCGGGTGACGCGCGGCTCGCGAAGGCAGCGGTCGGCCAGGCGCTCGGCAAAGACCTCGACCAGATCGATATGGCCCGACCGGGCGATGGCCTGGGCGGCCTCGACCACGGATTCATAGTTGACCGTATCGCTGAGCCGCTCGACTCCGGCCCAGGCGACATCCAGTTCGACATCGATGATCAGGGGCTGGGTGCGGCCCCGTTCATGGGCATAGACCCCGACCTGGGCGTCAACCGTCAGACCGTGGACGAAGATCCTGCTGACCACGATCTTGCGATCCAGGGCTGGCGGGGTCGCGTCGGGAACAATGGCGTGGGCGGCGGACACGGGGCCCTCCTGGCTCAAGGCTGGACGATGTCGGGTGTGCGCCAGCCCAGATGCTGGCCTGAATCCACGGCGATCATCTGGCCGGTCACCGAGGAGGCGTCAATCAGATACCGCAGGGCCTGGCCCATCTCCGCCGGATCGACAGACTGGCCAAGCAGTGTGCCGGCCGCTTCCGCGTCGAATTCACCCGTGACCTGATGGATCGAGGGGAGGGTCGGTCCCGGGCCGATGGCGTTGACCCTGATGCGGGGAGCCAGGGCCTGGGCCATGGTCTGGGTGGCGTGCCAGAGGGCGGCCTTGGACAGGCTGTAGCTGAAGAACTGCGGGTTGGGCCGCCAGACCCTCTGGTCCAGCATATGGACGATCAGGCCCCTGCGGTCGTCGGGCAGGGCCCGGGCGAAGGCCTGTGAGAGCAGCACGGGCGCGGTGAGGTTGACCGCAAGATGCGCGTTCATCAGGTCCGCTGTGGTGGTCTCGAGGCTGTCGCTGCTGAACAACGAGGCGCTGTTGACCAGCAGGGTCACCGGTCCCAGGGCTCCGGCCCCGGCGACCAGGCCCGGACTGCAGGCAGGATCGGACAGGTCGCCGGCCAGGACCAGGGCCTGCCGGCCCAGGGCCCGGACCTCGTCCGCTGTCGCACCGGCGTCGCCGCGACGATCATGCAGGGCGATATCGAAACCGGCCTCGGCTGCGGCAAGGGCCAGCACCCGGCCCAGCCTGCGGGCGGCTCCGGTCACCAGTGCGACGCCCCTACTCATGTCCTGTCACCCAATGAGTCTGCCTCGGCCAGATCTGGCCGTTGGCCGGTTCAGTCGATCCGCCCGAACTCGATCAGGTTTAGAGCGACTAAGACAACGACAAACAGGGAAATAACGCCGATGGCCAGCATGGGAAGGGCTCCAGGAAATCCTGACGCCTGTTAGCCCCGATCGCCCTCCAAGGGCAAGGCGTCAAGCCGGACGCCGGCGGATGCAAATGGAGTTTGCGCCGCCGGGCGACCTGCATCACCCTTGGCCGATGACCTGGCGACGCATCGTTGAACCCTTCCTGCGCCCCCTGATGTTTGCGGGCTTTCGACTGACCCGGGGTCTGACCCTGGGCGTGCGGGGCATTGTCACCAACAACCGGGGCGAGGTGCTGCTTGTCGAGCACACCTATCTGCCCGGCTGGCACCTTCCCGGCGGCGGCGTGGAGCGGGGCGAGCCGGCGCATCTGGCCCTTGAGCGGGAGCTTGAAGAGGAGGCGGGGGTGAGGCTGACGGGCCCGGCCCGGCTCTTGTCGATCCATTCCAACCACGCCCGGTTCCGGGGCGACCATGTGCTGGTCTTTCATTGCCAGGCCTGGGAACCCTGCCAGGCCACCTCGGTCGGGGAGATCGCCGCCGTGGGCTGGTTTGCGCCGGACGCCCTCCCGGCTGATACGGCGGGTGGTCATCGCCGCAGGATCGAGGAAATGCTGGGCGGTCTGCCGGTTGACCATGACTGGTGAAGGATGGCTTTCCCCGGCCGGCCAGTCAGGCTTAACTCGCGGCGACGCCCGGCAGAGGCGGACCCAAGGGAGCTATAGTCGCAATGGCCTGGATCGATGTCGCCGCCTTCGAGAAAATCGCCCAGGGGATTGATCGTCCCGAAGATGTCGTGGTGGGGCCGGATGGCCGGGTCTTCGCCTCGGACCACCAGTGCGCTGTCGCGGAAATCCATCCGGACGGCTCGTTCAGCCGCATGGGGCCGGCGGGCGGAGCTCCCAACGGCATCAACATGGACGGACAGGGCCGGATCCTGATCGCCAATTTCGGCATCTATGATCGCCAGGAGGGACCGCTGCAGCGGTTCGATCCGGCGAGCGGCCTGCATGAAAACCTGCTGACCGAGGTCGAGGGGCGCCGGCTGACCAGCGCCAACTATCCGGTCATCGATTCGGCCGGCAACATCTGGTGCGCCAACTCCACCCATGCCGAGACCTGGCCTCAGGCCCTGGACGGCCGGACCGACGGCTTCATCTTCGTCCTGCGACCCGACGGGTCGGCCTCGGTCGTGGCCGAAGGCCTGAAGTTTCCCAATGGCATGGCGCTGAGCGCCGACGAGGGGACCCTCTATTGCGCCCAGACCAGCGGCGCGGACGTCATGGCCTTTCCGGTCCTGCCCGGCGGCTGGCTGGGGCCGGGGCGTCGTTACGGCCCGCAGCTTGGCCGCTTGTCGGGGCCGGAGGGACCAGGCGCTCATGCGGATCTTGGCTACACCGACGGTGTGGGACTGGACGCTGACGGCGCCCTGTGGGTCTGTCTGCCGGCTGACAACAGGGTGGTCGCCATCCTGCCGGACGGCCAGGTCGAGACCGTGGTCCATGACCCCTCAGGACAGGTGATCAACCATCCCACCAACGTCACCTGGGGCGGTCCGGACCTGAAGGACCTCTATATCGGCTCGATCCGGGCGGACTATGTGCTGAAGGCCAGGAGCCCGGTCGCCGGCCAGCCCATGCTGCATCAACGATAGGGATGTCGGCCCGGTTCAGGCCCGACGCGTCGTGAGGATCGGCACGGGCCTGGCCAGCATCTGACCGCGCATGGAGGGAACCTCGGCCATATCGCTGGTGGGCAGGGTCAGGATCCGCCGGACAATGTCCATGCCCTCGACCACCCTTCCAAAGGCGGCATAGCCCAGGTTGTCGCCGGGCGCCGCCGGATTGGCGTCCAGATAGGGGGCGTCGCCAACGCAGATGAAAAAGTCCGAGGTTCCGGTTCCGGGCGCCTCCCTGGCCAGGGAGATCACTCCATCGGTGTGAAGCAGGCCGGTCTGGGTGGTGCTTTCATGGGCGACCGGCGGGATCTGCTTGCCGGCCAGCATCCGTGCGCCGCCCTGGACCAGGCCATAGTCCGGCGCGCCCGGCGCCTTGACCGCCCGATAGATGCTGGACCGGTCATAGCGCGCGGTATCCATGTAGCGCAGGAAATTTGCCGTGGTCAGAGGCGCCCTGTCGGTCGCCAGTTCGAGGATGAGATCGCCTTCGCCGGTGATCATCCGTATGCGGAGTGGAATCGCTGTTGTCTGGGCCCGGGCAGCGGTCGCCGATGTGACGGCCGCGAGGGCGGCGGCCTGGGCAAGGAAGTCACGTCTTTGCATCTGGGTCTACCTTTTGCCTCAGGAAGCGGGTCCGCGCCGCCCGGCTGGACAAGAGTAGCGGCTGGACCGGTCGCCGCAACCGGGCTTTGCGGCCGGCTCAGCCCCGTGGCGGCCGGATATCGGCCAGGACCTGGACCGCGAAATCGACCTCGGCCTCATTGTTGCGGAAGCTGGGGGTCAACCGGACATGCCGACGGGCATAGGGCGCGGCCGAGCCGATCACCCGGGCCGCCCGCAACCGTCTGACCACCGCATCCGCTGACAGTCCGGGCACGTCAAAGCTGACGATCCCGGCGCTGAGGGCCGGATCGATCGGGGTCCGCAGGGCGATATGCGGCATCTGGGCCAGGGCCATCTTCAACCGGCCGGCCAGGGTCCGGGTACGTGCGGCTATCGTCGCCTTGCCGATCATCTGGTGGAACTGGAAGGTCTCGTTCAGGGCCCAGACATGTTCGAAGGCCTTGAAGCCTCCCGGCGTCATGCGGGCGCCCGTCGTCGGGCCGGGGTCATAGCCGCCCAGCCAGGCGCCATAGGCGTTGGGCGCCAGGAAGCTGGGGATGGTGGGTGAAAACCTCGCCAGAGCCGAAGGTCTGAAGAAGACCAGCCCGGTCCCCCGGGGGCCGAACATCCATTTGTGACAGCCGGCCACGAAGACATCGCAGCCCAGTTCTTCGAAGGTGACGTTTTCGACCCCGAAGCCATGGACGCCGTCCACGCAGAGCAGGACGGCCTTGTTCGGCGCCCGGCTTGCGTTCACCGCCCGCAAGGCCTGGGCTATGGCGGCGATCGGCATCTTCAGCCCTGTGGAGCTATGGACCCAGGTCAGGGCCAGAACGCGGGTCCGATCGGTAATTGCGGCCATCAGCCGGCTGACGATCTGTCCCTGACTGGCGCCACGCGCCTCCTCGAACAGAGTGATTTTCCGGACCATGGCCCCGGACCGCAAGGCCAGGAGGCGCAGGGACTCGTGGGTCACATAGTAGTCGTGTGTGGTGGTCAGGATTTCGTCGCCATAGCCGACGATGAGGCCGTTATAGACCAGCCCCACCCCGGATGTGGTGCTCTCCACCAGGGCCACGGCTTCGCCAGAGGTTCCGAAATAGCGGCCAGCGGCGGCCCGAGCTGTGTTCTGCAGCGGTCGGTTATTGGCTTCCAGATAGGTGACCGGATTGGCGTCCAGGCCGTCGCGATGCCGGGTGATGGCGTTGCGTACGATCCGGGGATTGGAGGCGAAAAGCATCGCCGACAGGTTCACCCAGCTCCAGTCCAGGGCCCATTGCGACCTTACCCAGTCCCAGTCCGTCGTGGGAGAGGCCGGGCCTTGTGCAGGCTCGGCCGGCAGGGCTTCCATCTCCGGGCCGAAATCAGGATCGCTTTCCGGCGGATCCGGACCGTCTCCGGGAAGCTCCGTGATCGGCGCCGCAGTCGGGGCTTCCTGGGCCATGGCCGCGACGGGCGGTGCAGAGACGGCCGCCATGGCCAGTCCGGCGCCCGCCAGCAGCCGCCGGCGGCTTAGGCCTGCTCCGTCCCCAGTTGCGTCGTCACTGTGCGATTTCATCTTGGATGCGCCCGTCCCGATCCCTGTGGATTAACCCTTTCAGGGACCAGACGAAGGATCACGCGGGTTCTTCCGGTGCGGGAGAATGACAACAGTGTGCAAGGCGACTTTCCTTACGTCAGGTCATGGCTGCAAATTCCGCATCAGGGAGAACAGACCAATGACCGCAGAGTTCAGAATTCCGGACGAGATCGCCCTCAAGGCCATTGATCCGAAAGCCTATGCCGACAACAGCGTCCATGACGCCTTTCGCTGGCTGCGCGCCAACCAGCCCCTGGGCAAGATCGAGCTTGAAGGCCTCTATCCCTTCTGGATGGTGACCCGTCACGCGGACATCCTCGAGATCAGCCGCCAGAACGACCTGTTTCACAATGGCGACATGCCGGCCACCTTCACCACCATCGAGGCGGATCAGGCCGTGCGCAAGATGACTGGCGGCAGCCCGCATCTGGTCCGCACCCTGGTCCAGATGGACGCCCCGGATCATCCCAAGTACCGGGTCATGACCCAGTCCTGGTTCCTGCCCCAGAACATCCGCAAGCTGGAGGACCGGATCCGCGAGATCGCCCGCCAGCATGTCGACCGCATGGCGGCCCTCGGGACGGAATGCGACTTTGTCAACGAGATCGCCCTCTACTATCCGCTGCGGGTGATCATGGAGATCCTGGGCGTGCCGCCGGAAGACGAGCCCCGGATGCTGCGCCTCACCCAGGAACTGTTCGGGGCCCAGGACCCCGAACTGAATCGCGCAGGTGCGGACGTGATGCAGACCCCGGAAGCCATGGCGTCAATGCAGGCCGTCATTGCTGATTTCTTTATGTATTTCAAAGGTATTACCGACGATCGAAAGGCCAACCCGGCCGGCGACCTCGCCACGGTCATCGCCAATGGCCAACTGGATGGCGCCCCGATCAACGACTTCGAGGCCATGAGCTACTATGTCATCGTCGCCACGGCCGGCCACGACACCACATCGTCCTCGACGGCGGCGGCGGTCTGGGGCCTTGCGGCCAATCCGGGCGAGTTCGCCAAGGTCAAGGCTGACCCCAGCCTGATCCCGGGCCTTGTCGACGAAGCGATCCGCTGGATGACGCCGGTCAAGCACTTCATGCGCTCGGCGACGGACGATGCCGAGGTCGGCGGCCGCAAGATCGCCAAGGGCGACTGGATCTGGCTGGCCTATCCGTCCGGCAACCGGGACGAGGCGGTGTTCGAGGATCCGGACGCCTTCCGGGTCGACCGGGCCAGCGGCAAACACCTGGCCTTCGGCTATGGCGCCCATCTTTGCCTGGGCCAGCATCTGGCCAAGATGGAAATGCGCATCCTGTTCGAGGAGCTGCTCCCCCGGCTGCAGTCCCTGGAACTGGCGGGCGAACCCAAACTGGCCCAGGCCAATTTCGTCGGCGGCCCCAAGACCCTGCCGATCCGCTACAGCCTGACCTGACCGAAGGGCATCCTGGCAGCAGGACGGCCCCCGGAGTGATCCGGGGGCCGTCTGATTGTCTGCAGCAATGCAGGCTGGATCAGTTGGGTTTTGCCTTTTCGGCGGTGTCGGACACCACTTCGCCGGTGGCAGAAACGTCCTTGCCGACGCCCTTGATGGTATTGCAGGCCGAGGTGGTCAGGGCAGCCGCGATGGCCGCCAGAATGATGAGTTTGCGCATGGATGGACACTCCTTTGGAGCCCGAGAGAACGGGCTGTGAAACCAGCGTCTGCGAAACGTCCGGCCGCTCGGTCGGTTCCCTCCAGGCTGGTGAAACCAGCGGAATGCTGTCTCCATTCGCCGTCAGGCCGGATCAGTGGAAGCGGCCTCCGGCGTCGGGAAGACAAGGGTCACGGTCAGGCCGCCATCCGGATTGATCGCCATGCTGGTGCTGCCACGCAGCTGGCGGGCGAAGGCGTTCATCAGGGTGCGTCCGACCCCCTTGGCTTCCAGGGCGCCGGGGGGCGGGCGGGCGCCGCCGCCGTCGTCGATAATCCGCAGGATCGCCTCGGTCCCGTCGACAGAGAACTCGACCCTGAGTGTCCCGCCCTGCCTCGCCAGTCCATGCTTCTGGGCGTTGGTGACAGCCTCCACGGCAAACAGGGCCAGGGGCGCCAGCTTGTCAGGATCGATCAACAGGGACTGGGCCTCGACCTCGACCCTGACCGATCCCTGAAGGCTCTCGGCCAGGGTCAGCTGGGCGGTCAGTTCCTCAAGGAAACTCCGCAGATCGGCATGGCGCAGGTCGGCGCCCTGGTATAGGGCGCGATAAATCAGGGCGAGGGCGGTGATCCGCTGCCGGGTGTCACTGATCGCCAGCCGCGCCCCGGGGTCGGTCAGGGCCCGCTCCTGCATCGACAGGAGCGAACTGATGACCTGCAGGTTGTTCTTCACCCTGTGGTGGATCTCCCGGAGCAGGTCGTCCTTGTGGGCCAGGGTTTCCTGCAGCACCGCGTCCCGGGCCGTGATGGCTCCGGCCATGGCGCCGAGGGTTCGGCCAAGGTCGCGAATTTCCGGTGGTGCGCTGTCCGCCTGAAGCGGCCGGACAGTGAACCGGCCCCTGGCGTAGATGGCGGCGATGCGCTGCAGATAGCTGATCCAGCGCAGCACGGCGCGGTCCGCCGCGAACATCACCGCGCCCAGGGCGACACTGAAGGACAACAGGGGGAAGATCAGTCCCGACAGGGGATCCAGCCAGGCGGCGGAAAAGAGACCCCTGGAGGGGGCCGTCAGGACGACAAACACATCCTGGCCCAGAAGGGGGGCCACTGCATAGATCCTGTGAAGCCTGTCCGGGCCCCAGAGGTTGTTCAGTTCGCCGCCGCGTCTGCGGGCGTCTTCCATCCAGGCTGGCGGTATGTCCGGAAAGACAAGGCGATTGGTCACCGTGAGGAGTCGGCCCCGGGGGTCCACCAGGGCCATATCGACATCTCGGGGCAGGGCGCGGCCCTCGACCTCGGGTCTCAGGCTGGACAGGGGAATGACAGCGGTCAGGACGCCGTCCGCCGCCGGTCCCGCCCGAACCGAGGTCAGGAGCACGGGTTCGGCGGCATAGCTGACGCCGGGATGGGTGGTGACCGTCCGGTCCTGTCCGGAGAACAGGTCCCGGAACCAGGGCCGGTACCGCCTGCCCGGGTCTGGCGGAACGCTGGCGGCATAGCAGGCCACCCGGCCCTGTCGGTCGAACCGGATGAGGTTGGCATAGCCGGGGATCCGGCGGGTGATGTCGGCCAGGCGTTTGGCGCAGTCGAGGCCGACCACGCCGGGGGCCAGGGTTTCCAGCAGGATCCCTGCCGCCTCCATCCGGACCCGGGCCACGGCGGCGCTGCGTTGCGCGGCGCCCAGGAGCGTGGCGCGCTGTTCCTGCGCCTCCCGGCGAAAGGACAGGCCGGACTGGATCACACCCAGCAGCAGAACGGGCGCCAGGGCCAGGGCCAGGGTGAGGCCGAGCCGGACGCGGATGGTCAGATCGGAAGGACGGCCGGCCGCCCTTGCGGCCCGGACAAGGCGGGCCCTGGACGAGTGCCGCCGGATCAGCCTGATCAACGGGCTGCGCTCAACCGCTCCGCCTCGGACAGGATCTGCCCCATCGCCTCGCCGGCGGCCCGACCGTCCCGGCGATAATGGCCGGCCTCAAGAATCGTCTGCACAGCCTTTCTGGCCCGGCTGACCCGGCTCTTGACCGTGCCGACGGCGCATCCGCAGATCTCGGCGGCCTCTTCGTAGGCAAACCCTCCGGCGCCCACCAGGATCAGGGCTTCGCGCTGTTCGGCGGGCAGTTCGGCCATGGCCTGGCGCAGTTCGTCCAGAGCCACTGGCGAACTGGGATCATCCACCGCCATGAGGGTGCGCTCCGCCGCTTCCTGGTCCAACTGGACAGATCGCCATGAGCGGCGCTTGTCCGAATAGAACTGGTTTCGAAGAATCATGAAGGTCCAGGCCTTCATATTGGTCCCCAACTGAAAGCTGGCCCTGGCGTCCCACGCCTTGATCAGCGCGTCCTGGGCCAGATCATCGGCCTGGGTGGCGTTGCCGGTCAAGGTGCGGGCGAAGGCGCGCAGTTGGGGGATCAGGGCGACCAGATCCTTCTGGAAGACCGAGTCCCGCGCGGGCCCGGCCAGGGTCTGATGGTCGTCTGCCTCCGTGGCCAAACTACTGATCCTCGCGAGGCGTCGTATCGGCCCGACGGAGAATTTCCAGAAACTCGTCGGGCACAGGTTCGTTGACCACCTCGTCAAACATCTGCCGTAGCCGGGCGCCGATGGCCCTCTGGCGCAGTCGCGCTTCGTCCATCCCCTCGGGAGGAGGTTTGGACGTCGGGCTGGAAGTCTGTTGGATCATGGCGTCGGCGCTGGAACGCGCCTTACCCCTGTGCTTGTTTGGCTTGCTGTCGTTCAACGCCGTCCGCCCCCGTCCGGTTCCCAGCGCAGTCGCCGTTGGGGCGTGGCTGCGAGGCCTGCTTCATTTCCCAAACGCCGGGAACCGTGATGCGTTCCGTGCGTTTCTCCAAATGGTTCGCTTCGTCGCAGCCTATCGCGCGTCGCCTGCCGGCATTTCCATCAGACCTTTGAACGGAGGGGTCATGAGTCTCCTTGCCCGCCTGGCGCCGCATCTGCCCTATGTCCGTCGCTACGCCCGGGCCCTGACGGGCAACCAGAGGGCAGGTGACCACTATGTCCGGGTGACCCTGGAAGCGGTGGCAGCCGGCGAACGGTTGCTCCAGGACCAGCTGTCCCCGCGGGTCGCCCTCTATCATGTGTTCCACGCCATCTGGGGCACTTCGGGCGGTCAGCTCGAAGACCGGGTGGCCCAGCACCTGACGTCAGTCAGCCCCGAGGACAGGTTGATGCGGATCGCCCCCCGCTCGCGCCAGGCTTTCCTGCTGACCGCCCTCGAAGGGTTTTCCCCTTCGGAGGCCGCCCAGATTCTCGATGCCTCCTATGACGAAATCGAACGGCTGATTGCCCAGGCCCAGGTCGAGATCGATGCGGAACTGGCGACCGAGGTCCTGATCATCGAGGACGAACCGGTGATTGCGGCGGATATCGAGGCCCTGGTGCGGGAGCTGGGCCACTCCGTGCTCGACATCGCCGCGACCCGGACCGAAGCGGTCGAGGCGATCATCCGCCAGGCGCCGGGTCTGGTTCTGGCCGATATCCAGTTGGCCGATGGCTCTTCAGGTATCGATGCAGTCAAGGACATCCTGGGCCAGATGGATGTGCCGGTGATCTTCATCACAGCCTTTCCCGAGCGCCTTCTCACCGGGGAGCGTCCGGAGCCGACCTTCCTGATCACCAAGCCGTTCCAGCCCCAGACCGTCAAGGCAGCCATCGGCCAGGCTCTTTTCTTCCATCCGGGGCGGCGCAAGGTTGCCGCCTGACGCCTGCCCCGGCTCCGGGCGCCCCTCAGCGCTCTGGGCCGGCCGTGGCTGCGGTCTGGTCCGGCGAGGGTCTCGACGAACTGTCCGCCGCCTCCAGGTCTGCCCAGTTCAGGGACCAGACGGCGAGCAGCGCCAGCATGGCCAGCCCCATCGACACGGCCAGGATTATGAGGATATGGCGGCCGCTGACGCCCTGACGCGCGTCGGTGGCTTCGATATGGATCGGTTGCTCTTCCGGCAGGGTCGGGGTGAGTTGGGTCATCACAGGCTCCTTGTCCCGCCGGTCCGTGACGGACCTGACAGAGACCATCGGCCAGAAGAACGCTGACCCGGGGCGTCCGTTCCCCGCCACGGCCCTGCAGACCTGCGGCGGCGCCGCTTGAAAAAAATGCAGAAAGGCCGGGAACCCTTTCGGCCCGATCGCCGTTGGGACTTTGCGGAGGCGGCAACGCCCCACCCCCCGACCTAGGGCTGACCTCGGTCAGCCGGCCGCCTCCGCACCCCCGCCTTCCCGGTCTTTGGCCCGGTCTTTGGCCCGGTCTCCGGCCCGGCGCCCAGCCCGGTGGCCGTCCGGTTCAGGATCGCGACGGTCAGCCCCTGGGCGTCATCCGCACCACGATATCGACCCTGCGCCTCAGGGGGGCCACGGCCCCGCCCGGGGTGACCGACCCGGCTTCACCGGCGGCGGTCAGGGTCATGCCCGTCAGTCCCAGTCCGCGCAGGGCTGTTTCCACGGCCAGAGCCCGGTCTTCCGACAGCTTCTGATTGGCGTCCACCGCCCCGACCGGGTCGGCCAGGCCCAGGACCTCGATGCCGGTAACCTGGCAGCCCCGAGTCTGTCGCGCCGCGCCCTTGAGGGCGGCCTGCGCCTCCGGGCCTATTTCAGCAGAAAAGGATTCGAAATAAAGTCCGATGGCGACATCGGCACAGGGCTTGAAGCCCGGCAGCTCGAACCGGGGGCCGCTGGCGCAGCCGCCGAGAGTCAAAAGGGCGAGCCCGAGGGCGGCGACAGCGACGTCTTTGATCATGATTTTCCCCAGGCCCTGACTTTGCGGCCCCGCGTCGGCCCGACCCGGCCGTTGCGACAGACCTGTGGAACCTCCGGCCGGACGATTCGTTCCATTCGCCCGTCATCCCGCTAGGACAGCGCCTGTGAAGACCTGGTTCGATCGCCGCAAAGCCCGTCCGGACGGCGCCGCCTCGACAGCCCCCGCGGCTGCCCAGGAATCCCTGACCATGACCAGACACCCCGTCTGGAAGGACGGCTATGATCGCGGACGCCGGGATGAGAGGGCCCGGCGAAGGCGCTCGCCCCTTCTGGTCCTGGTCATGGTATTGGTTGCCATTATCGGCGGGGTGTCGCTGGTTTTTGCGGCGCGGGAGGGCTCGTTCCGGGAAGGGGGCGCGATGATGGACGCAGGGGTCAGCAAGGCGGCGCGAGAATCCGGTCCTGCCCTGCGACGGGCCGCCGATGAAGCCAGCCAGGGCCTGCGAAAGGCCCAGCAGCCGGCTGCCTCGCCCGATGGCGAGCCTGTCCCGGCAGGCCGAGAAGCTCCACCCCCTGCCTCCGGCTTTTCAAATTGACGGCCAGGACCCTGGACCAGCTCGGAATCCAGCGGATCCATGTAATCATCAACCTGAGCGCCGGCCGGGTCGGCCCTGACGCCAGGGCCGTGACCGAGGAAATCTTCCTGAGCCACGGGCTCAATCCCGTGATTGCAACGACAGGGGACGGCCAACTCCGTGACCTGCTGGACCGGGCCGTCGCCCAGAAGCCCGATCTGCTGGTGATCATCGCCGGAGATGGAACCGCAAGGGCCGCCGCCGAGGCCGCGGCGCCGGACCGTGTGCTGCTGGCTCCCCTGCCGGGCGGCACCATGAACATGCTGCCCGGCGCTCTCTATGGCGGTCTGGCCTGGCCGGCCGCCCTGGATTCCATTCTTGCCGGGGGGCAGGTGCGGTCCATTTCCGGCGGATCTGTGGACGGTCACGCCTTCTTTGTCGCCGCCATTCTGGGCTCGCCGGCGCTCTGGGCCCGGGCCCGGGAAGCGGCCCGGTCAGGACGGATCGGAGTGGCGTTCCAGAGGGCCAGACAGGCCCTTGGCAGGGCCTTCACCGGCCGCCTGCGCTTCACCCTCGATGGGGCGCGACGAGAAAAGGCCGAGGCCCTGGCCCTGATGTGCCCACTGGTGTCCCGCGATCTCAACGACGACGCCATGGGGCTCGAGGCGGCCGCCCTCGACCCGGCCGGGGCTCTGGACGTGTTCCGGCTGGCCTTTGCCGCCGCTGCTGGCTCCTGGCGACAGGATCCGGCCGTGGCGGTATCCCTGTGACGGCAGGCCTATGTCTGGGCAGGCGGAGCGATTCCGGCCATTCTCGACGGCGAACCGATCCAGCTGGGACGCACGGCGCTCGTCCGTTTCAATCCCGCCGCCTTCCGAGCGCTCGTGCCCGAGATCCGAGAGTCGCCTTGAAACTGACCCTGTTCCACGCCTCGGACCTGCATTTCGGCGGCGAGAATCCCAAGGCCATCTCGGCAGCGGCGCAGTGGCTGGCAGACCATCCCGCCGACCTGGCGGTCCTGACCGGCGATCTGACCGCCCAGGGGCTGCCGTCCGAGTTCGCCGCTGCCCGGGCCTGGATCGACGCCCTGCCCACGCCCGTCGCCGTGACGCCCGGCAATCACGATGTCCCCTATTTCAGCCTGCTCTATCGCGCCGCCATGCCCTGGACGCGGTTTCGCCGGTGGCTGGGCGACCGGGTGGCGCCGCCGCCCATAGCAGGGCTCTGCCTCGCCAGCCTCAACTCGGCCCGGGGCGTGCAGCCGCGCCTGAACTGGTCAAAGGGCGCCCTGACCGGGTCGCAGATCAACCGGGCTGCGGCCCGGCTGCGGACCGGACCAGCCGGAGCGGTCCGGGTCATCGCCTGCCATCATCCGCTGGTGGAGGTGGTCGGCGGTCCCATGACCGGCCGGGTCTGGGGCGGCCAGGCAGCGGCCGACGCCTTTGCCCGGGCCGGCGCCGATCTGGTCCTGACGGGCCATGTCCATACGCCTTTCGTCCAGGCCTATCCGTTCGGTGACGGACGGACCTATGCCGTGGGGGCGGGAACCCTCTCCATCCGCGAACGGGGCGTGCCGGCCAGTTTCAACGTCGTCCAGGTCGATACGGACAGCATTACCGTCGTCGCCCAGGCCTGGACCGGCAGCCATTTCGAACCCTGGCGGACCTGGCATGTGGACCGGCGGGGCGCTGTCGGCCGCTAGAGCATGTTCCGATAGGTGTGAAGCGGCTATCGGATCGAAACAGGCTCCAGGCCGCTGACTGAGGGGAGCGTCAGGGCCGCTCCTGTCAGTCTGACCTGCAGGTTCGGGCCCCTTCCACCATCGCTTCGCGATGGCCCCCCTTCCCCACAGGGGAAGGACTTTCATCCTCAATCCGGTCGGACCAGGCGCGCCATGTCCGGTTGACCGTTGGCCTGCAGGGCCTCGGCAACGGCGGCTCTGGCCGGGTCAGGCTTGTGCTGGCCCAGTTTCCAGGTCCCTTCGAACCGATCCACCCGCATCTCGTAGCCGATGATGCCGGCCAGCATGGCCTCGAAGCGACCGGGGGTCATCTTGTGGCGGGTCCAGGGCGGCTTGGGCGAAAGCCGGGCCTCGAAGACGGCGGACAGCGCGTCCAGCATTTTCGTGGTCCGGGCTGCATCCAGTCGCCGGACCGGCCCGGCCATTTCCACAGACTGGTAGTTCCAGGTGGGGACCTGATCCTCCAGACCATACCAGTCGGGGCTGATATAGGCGTCTGGCCCGGTCACCACGGCCAGGACGGAATCGCCGTCCTTCAGCCCGGCCGCCAGGGCGTTGCCCCGGGACAGGTGGAACCTCAGCCGCCAGGCCCCGTCCGGCAACCTGTCCAGCAGCACCGGGGCATGGGTGGCAAGGGGCGCTCCGACTTCGCCGAACCCGACCACCATGGCCAGGCCCCGCTGGCTGACCAGCTCCGCCAGCTGGACAGGATCGGCCTGGTGAAAGGCGCGGGACGGATGCAAGGCTATTTCACCCGGTACTTTTCAAACCAGGCCAGGATGGCCGAGGCCTTGGCCCCCGACTGGGACGGCCGGGCGGCGATGCCGCCATGGCTGGCGCCCGGCACGATCACCAGGGCGCTGGGCACGCCCCTCAGCTGCAGGGCCTGGTAATACTGTTCGGACTCGCTGACCGGTGTGCGGTAGTCGCGCTCTCCCACCACCACCAGGGTCGGAGTCTTGACGTTGCCCACCAGAGAGAGGGGCGACCTTGCCCAGTATCCGGCCTGGTCCTCCCACGGCGGCTTGGCGAACCAGTAGCCGGACGTGAGCACCGGGATGTCGCTGGTCAGGGCCTCGGTGGTCCAGTTGATCACCGGCTTCTGGGGCGCAGCGGCGCGGAACCGGTCGGTCTTGCCGATGATCCAGCTGGTCAGCACCCCGCCGCCGGACCCGCCGGTGACGAACAGGTTGCGGTCATCGACAAAGCCCCGGGCGATGGCGGCGTCCACGGCGCTCATCAGGTCATCATAGTCGGGGCCGGGATAGTTCTTGTCGATCAGGTTGGCGAACCCCTCGCCATAGGAGGTCGACCCCCGGGGGTTGGTATAGAGCACCACATAGCCGGCCGCCGCATAGAGCTGCATGTCCGTGGCGAAGGTCGGGCCATAGCTGGTGTTGGGGCCGCCATGGATCTCCAGGATCAGGGGCCAGGTCTTCCTGGGATCGAAGTTCGGCGGATAGACCAGCCAGGCCGGTACGGTGCGGCCGTCGATGGAGGAATTGACCGGCAGGTATTCCACCTTCCCGAGGGTCCGGTCGCCCAGCAGGTCCTCGTTCAGGCGGGTGGCCTGGAGCGTGCGGCCGGCCCGCTGGATCATCAGGTCCGCCGGCCTCTGGGTCGTGGTGCGGGTCCAGGCCACCGTACCTCCGGCCGCGTCAAAGGCGCCGCCGCTATAGGGCCGGTCCAGGCCGCCGCCGCCCAGGTCGGCGGGGATGGGGGTCAGCTTTCCGGCCAGATCGACCCGGCCCAGCCGGGTCACCCCCTCATCGACATACTGGATGATCAGGCTGCGGCCATCGGCCGCCCAGCGAAGGTCGTCGACCGAACGGTCGAGGTCCGCCGCCAGCCGCCGCGGGGTCGATCCATCGGCCTGGGCCAGATACAGATGGGTGTCGTTATAGGCGGCCTTCCTGTCGTCATAGCCAAGATAGGCGATCTGGCTGCCGTCCGGCGACAGGGCCGGGGCCCTGTCCGGCCCTACCCGGTCGGTCAGCCGGCGGATCTCGCCGCCGGCGATGGTGAGTTCATAGAGATCGACCAGGCCCGGATCGCGTTCCCAGCCGGGCTCCCGGGCGCTGGAGAACAGGATCCTGCTCCCGTCGCGGCTCCAGCTCAGGGGGCCCTGGTTGTCAAAGGCGCCGCTGGTCAGGCGGCGTGGAGCGCCGCCCTCGGCGGACACCACATGGATCTGGGCGGCGCCGGGCTTCAGATAGCCTTCGCTGTCTGTGCGATAGCGAAGGCCGTCGAAAATGCGCAGGGGTTCCGCCCAGGTCGCGCCTTCAGGCCTGGCCGGGGCGGGGCTGTTGGCCAGCTTCAGGCCCTCGCCGGCCGTGAACATCAGAAAGGCGATGCTGCGTCCGTCCGGTGACCAGCTGATGGCGTCCGGGGCGTTTTCCAGGGTGGCGATGCGGGCCGTGGCGCCGGTCTCCATCCAGCGGACAAACAGCTGCGGCGCGCCGCCCTCGGCGGTGGAGACATAGGCCAGGCGCTTGCCATCCGGCGACCACCGGGGGCTCATGTGGTTGCCGGGGCCGGCCACGAGGGGCTGCTGGGCCCCGGT
>JARWZW010000069.1 GCA_029866155.1 Caulobacter sp.
CTTCTCTAGCGTCCCCAAGGTCGCTATCAACGGCCCAGAGACTCCATAGCTCAGCTGGATAGAGCATCCGCCTTCTAAGCGGACGGTCGCAGGTTCGAATCCTGCTGGGGTCGCCACCTCTCCATTTTTCCAAAGATTTTCAATGTTTTGAATGGTTTGGGGTATTTTCCGGTCAGTCTGTATCATATCCTGCTGCGGCGAAATAGTTGGCGCAGTCGGCTTTTGAGCAGGTCTGGATGATCTGGGCGATGGCGTCCCAGAGCTGGTTGATCGTCCGGGCGGCAGCCTCTCGGAGCAGGGCCTTGAGTTTGGCGAAGGCGTTCTCGATCGGATTGAGGTCTGGGCTGTAAGGCGGCAGGAACATCAGCTTTGCGCCGACGGCTGCTATGGCGTCCATGACCGGTGCGTTCTTGTGGGCTGGCAGATTGTCCATGACGACGATGTCGCCGGCCTTGAGGGTCGGGACTGGGTCCTGCTGGACACAGGCCAGGAACCAGGCCCCGATCATGGGCCCGTCCAGGACCATCGGTGCGGTCGAGCCGCCAAGCCGCAGGGCTCCGACGAAGGTGGTGGTCTTCCAGTGGCCGTGGGGGACGCTGCAGCTCAGCCTTTCGCCGGCTAATCGCGCCAATAGTGTACATCAGGGCAAAGGCACTATTGGAGGAGGATAGGGGAGGGCTGGCCAGTTGTTCGACGCCTGCAGCGAAGTCAACGCCCCCCATTGCAAGCACGACTTCGGCACCCTGACCGTCGCGGGGGGCCAAGGTCATTTTCAAGATCGATGACGACGACCGCGAGCTGACTTGTGGGTCAGAGGATCCAGCGGATCCGCTGTCAGTTCGGCGGTTCAAGACGGTGCTGCAGGCGGAGGAGTGGTGAGGGGGATCGTGGACGAGCCCCAAGGGCTGAGCGTCAAGCGCTCGCTCGGCGCCCCGGTCCGACGAAGGGCGCCAATTGCAGCTGGCTTATCGTGCTCGAACCCTCTGCCTTGACCGACGCCGTTAGCGCGGTGGGGCGGGATGGATCAGCTGACCCCCGCAAAACCCCAGGTCAGGCTTGAGAATACCGTATCGAAGTCGGCTTTTGGATCGCCGGCGATCGGGCGCGTCCAGACCACATTCAGCTGCCACAGGCCGGTGTTGCGGGCTCTGAACACCGCCCGGCCGGCAGGGTCGGTCCGCAGGGTCTGCACCGGCTTGGCGTCGGCCCGCAGGTCGTTGAGACGGATCAGCGCGCCCGCCAACGGCTTGCCCTGATAATACACCCGCACTGGAAAATCCCGCGCTGTCGACGTTGCATAGGGATTGCGTTCCGGCACGATTTCCAGGGTCAGCCCAACGGGCCGGGTCACTTGAGGCTGTGGCGCCGCGCCCGGGCGGCCGACCTGGATCAGGGTCTTGGCCCGGCGGCTGTAGGTTTCGCGGCCGGGGCGACCGTCCATCTTGCGCCTGGCCCGTTCCCGGATCGCCGGGGTCAGGCCCTCTTCCTTTAGGTAGCCGTTGAATCGCGAGGCAGGCAGGTCGCTGTAGGCCTGGCCGCTTTCCAGCACCAACAGATGCGCGCCGGGCATTAACAGCAGGATTTCCAGATCGCGACTAAGGGCCGGCGGCAAACCCTGGCGATGGTCGCTCGCCTTGCCGTCCGGACCGACCGAGCGCAGCCTGACGACCCGGGCGGCCGCCACAGACCAGCGGTTGCGGTCGGGGCCATGGCCGACGAAGGGGGTAACAGCGGCGACACCGGGCTGGTTCAACCAGAACGCGGTGGGTTGCAACCACATGTCATGGGCCAGGGCCGGCAGGGCGACGACCGCGCTGAAGGCCAGGGCAAGGGGGGCAAGGGGTCTCAGTGAACTACTCCATGTGATCGGACTGATAGGCGGGAACCGACACCAGCGGCAGGGCGACTGCCAGAACTGCGACGGCGATCAGCCAACTGGCCGCCACCTGGACGGCGATGCGGGCGCCCTTTCGGATCAGCCAGCCAGCGGGCAAGGCCAGGAAGATCCAGGGAGCGACCAGCGCAAGCAGATCCTGCCGGCCGCCAGCGGCGAGCAGGGCTCCGGTCCACAGGCCGGCGTTGGCTGCCATCCCAAGGGAAAGGTAGGGTCCAGGCCCCTTAGGCAGATAGCTCGTTGCGGCGTTGAGGATCACCGATGCGAAGGCGGCGGAAGCCAGAATTGATGACCATGTGGCGGGGACCGAGGAATACCCAGCGCAAAGAATGATCGCCGCCCAAAAGCCGGCTGCAATCATCAGGATACGCCAGGGCGCGCACCCAAGGCTAAGACCAAGGGCCGCGCTGAGCAGCGAACCGGCCAGCAGCGTATTCATGCTGCGGCCAGCGCCTGGACCACGAACCAACCGCCGGCGGCGGCGATCGCTGCTCCTGCGCCGCGCAGGGCCAGCCGTCCCGGCGGATAGCGGCTAAGCAGACCCAGGGCGATGCCGGCCAGGTGGAGCAGGCCGGTCGCCAGCACAAACCCCAGGCTGTAGGCTAAGGGATCGCCGGCGACGGGAAGCTCCTGTCCGTGGGCAAAGCCGTGAAACAGTCCGAACAATCCGACCATAAGACAAGCCGCCCAGACGGGGGCCCGTTGCGCAAAGGCAATGGCGAGGCCAAGGACCAGCACCGACAGGGCGATACCAAGTTCGACGGGCGGAAACGGAAGTCCGGCCATGCCGCCGACCCCGCCGACCGCCATCACGGTGGGAAACACCATCGGCAGCAGAAGGATCAGGGGCCTGCCCAGAAAGGCGCCCCAGATTCCCACCGCCACCATGGCTAGCAGATGGTCGAATCCCCGCAGGGGATGGGCGAAACCGGCCACAAACCCGCCTTCCAGCGCTGCGCCTGTATGCGCCGCCGCCGGTCCGGCGGCGATCAGCGCCAACAGGCCCAGGACCACGGCCGCCGGCCGGCTGAAACCGTTCAGCGGCCGATCGCCGCGGCTCATGGCTGGCGACCTTCCTGAAAGGTGACCTGCGATACGGTCCGGCGGCCTTCCCGCCGGGTCAACTGGACGAACACATCGACGACCCCGCGCACATAGTCAGCGATTTCCTGCCGCCCCAGCGCCAGACCCGATTGCAACACCAGCAGGGCCAATTGATCGACTGCGCCCCGGGGGCTGTCCGCATGGATGGTAGTGATCGAACCTGGATGGCCGGTATTGACGGCGCGCAGGAAACTGGAGGCTTCCCGACCTCGCAGTTCGCCCAGGATTATTCGGTCTGGCCGCATCCGGAGCGCCGCCTGCACCAGGTCGTCGGTAGTTACCTTCGCCTCGCCGGTCTCGCCGCGCACGGCCAATAGCCCGACGGCATTGGCGTGGCCCAGCTGCACTTCCGGCGCGTCCTCGATCAGGATCAGCCGTTCCTGGTCGGGAATTTCCTTCAGGAGGGCATTGAGAAAGGTGGTCTTGCCGGTCGATGTACCGCCGCTGACCACGATGTTCTTGCGGGCCCGAACCGCCATCTTGAGGAATCCGGCAGTGTCGCCGGCCTGCAGCAGGTCCCTGAGGGTCGCATCCAGCATCTCGGAGTCCGAAGCCCCGGTGGTGCGCACCTCGGCAAAGGCCCCCGCGCGCTGGAAATCGTCGAGATTGAGATCGGCCACGACATGCTTGCGCACCGCCATGGCCATGGGACCGCGCGTGGCGGGGGCCGCGACGATCTGCACCCGTTCCCCGGAAGGCAGGGTCGCGGACAACAACGGATGCTCACGGCTGACGCCCTGGCTGGAAAGGCTGGCGATCTGGCGGGCCAGCCGCATCAGGGTTGTCTCGTCCAGGCCAGGGGCTGCGTGGCGTTCCAGTCTTCCTTCGAGGGTTTCTACCCAGGCCTCGCCAGGCCGGTTGACGAAGATATCGGTAACGTCCGGCCGGTCGAGTAGATAGGCCAGGGGCGCCAGATAGGTGATGAGATAGACCGCCGGGGCGTTGCTCATCGGGAGGGTCCCACGGCGGAGAAGTCCAGATCCCGGGCCACGAAGATGCGGATCGCCTCGCCCTGTCTGACCTTGATGGTGGGCGCTATGTCCTCGCCCTGGAGCGCCGAACTGGCTGCGCCAAGGGCCGCGCCGGGGGAGCCGATGGTCACCTGGGTGGCGGGAGTCTCTCCCAGGGAGGACACTGAGGCGTTCAGAGCCGATAACAGGATGGCGCCGCCGTAGCGCTGGAAGAAGTGGCGATCGACTTTGCCATCAAGTCCGCCCCGGCCCAGGGCATCGCCGCCGGGAGATCCGATCTGGATTGAGACACCGTCGGGCCGGATCACTCGGGTCCAGATGACAAAGGCGCGGGACTGGCCCTTGGCGACAGCGCTCTTGTACTGGCCGATGATGCGGCTGCCCCGGGGGATCATCACATATTTGCCGTCGAAACTGAGGACGTCACGGCTGACCACTGCTCGGGTGTAGCCGGGCAGATCTGAATTGATCGCCGTTTCCAGGACGCCGGGGATCACTGTCCCCTGGGGAACCAGAGCGTAAAGCGCGCCCATCGAGGTGGCGCTGGCACGCTCGGGGGTCTCGTCTCCGACGCGGCGGGCGAACTGCTCGTCCCCGTTGATCTGTGGTCGTCCCGCTGCAGCTGGCGCTCCCGGCACTCCCACGGCGACCCCGGCTGCACCCAGCGGCGGCGGCAAGCCGTCAGGCGCCTGAAGTTGGGCCAGTTGCACCGAGCCCTCCGGTCCTGCCCCCGCCTGGCCCATATCGACGATCATCGTCGGGGCCCGCAAGCGCGCGGCCATATCGATCGACGGACGCGTGGTTACGATGGAGAAGCTGGGTGGATTGCCGCTGCCGGGGCCGGTAACCATCGGGCTGTAGATGGGAACCGGCGCTGTGGTGATCGGAATGATCTGACCCTCAGGGACGCCCTGTGAAACGGCCGGCAATATCGGCGGCGGCGCTTCGGCCATGGCGGAAGGCGCCGGCCCGCCCCGCAGTGTCAGGCGTTGCTCGTTGGCTTCAACGCGCCGGGAATTGAGGACTGCGAACATTATCACACCCACCAGGATGAAGCCTGCGACCACAAGCGCGGTGCTTGACCCGCGACCGGCGGCGCCGACCGATGGCTCCGCTTCGGCGCTGGCCAGGGACAGGTCTTCGGCACTGAATTCGGTACGGGGATCGCCGGGCATGTTGCGGGTCACTGCGAGACTCCTGACTTGGCCTCGGCCATGGAACGGGCGACGGCCTGCCCATATCCGCGATTGATCACCTGGGTCACCTGCTTGCCGTTGCGCAGAACAAAGCGCGGCGACAGCTGCTGGACGACCACGACCTGGCCGCGCATGCCGGAATTGACCAGGCTTTCAGCGCCCTCGGCATCGACGGCGAAAATGGCTGGAATGGCCGCCTCGGCCGGAAACTCGAAATAGGTCATCCGGCCGTCGTCAAAGATCCGGGCCGGGGTGTTTTCCGGCGATCCGGTCACGGCATAGGCCTGGTTGGCCACCACCGGTTCGGGTTCGGGGATCACCACTGGCGCCATCGGAAGGGCGACAGCCACTGGCGCATAGGCAAAACGGATGGAATAGGGCGTCACGGTGCGCGACGCCTTGGGGGCCACCCGCAGCTCGAAACTGTAGCGCCGCTGGCTGGTGACCACGGTCATGTTGGTGGCGATCAACCGGTCGAGGGGCTTGAGGAACAACAGGTTGGCCTTGCGGTTCGGGGTCACCTGCCAGCCCAGGGCGTCGCCGATCGCGACGTTCTCGATCCGCTCCCCCTCACCGAATTCCAGCATCATCTGGTAGCCCAGCTGGCCCTGCAGCATCACCACCTGGTCAGGGTCATAATCGACGGTCTGGATACGGGGATCGAGGTCGACGGGACGGGGACTGACGGCCGCCTGCGCCGCAAGGGGCAGGGCCGCCAGAAGGACGGCGATCAGCAGGCGGGTCATTGGGGCCTCACGGAGGGAATGACGCCGATGGTTTCAGCGTCGCGACGATAGGCGGTGACCTGGAATCCCAGGGGATTGAGGAACCGGTCCTCCATCCGCATCGGCGCGCCGCTGTAGCGATAGCTGATCACCGCTGCATAGGGACGTCGCTCGCCGGCCCCGGCCCCGCCGTCCCGACGTTCGGTTTCGAACCGCACCAGGGCGGTCGAGCTGGATAGCACCGATATGCTCTTGATCGTCGTCTGCACGACGGTGGTTGGCGGATAGAGAACGCCAGGGCTCTGAGGGTTGCTCAGGGCCATCGAGCGGATGTAATCGTCCCGGGCGGGGCCCAGGGTCCACTGCGTCACCTTGCGATAGTTCGGTTGAAGGTCGGAGGCGTCGAAGGTCTCCCGCGCCAACACATACTGAGCCAGAAACGCCTGGGTGATCGCGCCGTCCTGGGACATTGCGCCGGGTTTCAGGGCCTGGGCAGTCTCAATGTACCCCGTCTGACGGTCCACCGTGATGGTGTAGGGAACCACCGTCTTCAGCGGGATCAGGCTGGCCAGGGCCGCCGCCTCCAGGACCGCCACCAGTCCGGCAGCGCCGGCGACAATCCAGGCCAGTTTGCGCGACGCCCGCAAGGCGCCGTGGACGTCCTGCGACCAGGACCCGGATTCGGCGTAATAGGTGTCGCGATCGGCGACCGGGGGCTTGTCGATCTTCATTGGTCTCTCCGGACGCTGCTAGCCGCCCGCCTGGGTTGGGCCGTACGTCGATAGGTCTGGCCGAGCGGCGGCGACGCCTGGGGGCCACCGGCGGTCTTGACGTCGCTCCGAAGGGTGACGGTTCGCCGGCCGGTCGCAGGTTCGCCATCCGGTTGCCTGGCGTCGCGGCGCTCCATCGCGGCGGCCGCAGCAGCAATCGCTGTCGCACGGGCGGGGGCCTGGGTTTCGATCGTTCGGCTCGACGTGGCGGCCTGGCTGTCTCCCTGCCTCGAAACTTCCCGACTCCCGCCAACATCAACGTCAGCGACAGGTTGGCGGTCAGCGCGGTTGGGCAGCCTGAAGCCGGCCGCGACCATCCCCACGGCCACCCCCAGCGACAGGGCGACGCCCGAGAAAATCATCGACAGAAGCAGGATCGAGGAGGTCGGGCCCAGATCCACAACCCCGGCCGCCCTGGCCTCGGCCAGTCGGACCAGATGCGGCTCCAGCAGGACCAGTTGTCCAACAAGACAAAGTACGGCCAGCATCGGAGCGAGGGCAAATGCGATAGCGGCGCGGAGCCACCCCTCGAACAGGCCACGAGTCACATCGAACAGCAGAAAGGCCACGAAGATGGGCCCCAGGGCCAGCAGCAGCCCGAGCACGATCTTGGCCGTCAGTATGACCCCCAGGGTGGTCATCAGCACCATGAAGGACGACAAATTCAGAGCGAAAGCGCCAAATCCGGCGCCGCCCTGGAAGGGTGAAACCTGGGTGGCGGCGGTCTTCTGCGTGAGGTATGCGGCCGAGGCCTGCATCTCGTCATAGGCGGTCTGCAGTCCCTCCAGAGGCGCGCCGCCGAGCCGGGACTCGCCGGGTTGGATCGCCCCCAACATGCCGGCCCCCAACTGCTCCGGTCCCCGGAACAGCGTGTCGAACACGAGTTGCTGATAGGTCGGCCAGCTGGTCGCCAGGGCCAGGACCGCACCAATCTTCAGGACCGTCATCGTAAGGTCGTCGATGCGCAGAGGCGCCCGGCCGATCATCAGCCGAAAGCCGAGGACGCCGATATACAGCGTCAACAGGATGGTCAGCGCGGCCGAGACCGGCGATCCGGGGCGAGAGATCGCGCCATAGCCGGCTTCGGCCATGTTGAGCACGTTGCACTCGACTGAGCCCAGGAGGCTTTCGACAAGGCCGGTCTCGGGTCCGGCCGCGGGGCAGGCGGTGATGGCCATCAGGCGCGCTCCAGAAGTCGGGGCAGCCAGAGCGCTGGGTCATCGGTGAACTGAACGCGCAGGTCGTCCAGAATGCGGACCGTGCGCTCGCGGCCGGACAGCACCGTGAGCAGGTCGGGCTCTCCCGACAGGTTGAGCCGCGCCACCACTGAATCGGTCCCGTGCTTGATCAGGAAGCAGTGCGAGGTGTCCGGTAGGGTGCGGATCAGGTTCAGTTCATGCTCGGTCAGACCAAACCCTTCGCAATAGTCGCGGGCTTGGGCCTTGGGGTTGGCCATGAAGATCTGGGTGGCCGCCTGTTCCACGATGGCGGAGGCGATTCGGCTTTCCAGGGCGTCCTGCGCGCTCTGGGTGGCGAAGCCGACGACCCCGTTGCGCTTGCGAATGGTCTTTTCCCAGTCCTTGATCCTGGCCACGAAGACGTCGTCGTCGAGCGCTTTCCACCCTTCATCGATGACGATCAAAGTGGGGTCGCCGTCCAGCCTCTGCTCTACCCGGTGGAACAGATACATCATGGCCGGAGTCCGTACCGCCGGATCGTCCAGAACCTGGGTCATGTCAAAGCCCAGGGTTCGGGCCTCCATGTCCAGGCCGTCCTGGGCATTGTCGAAAAGCCAGGCGCGCTCACCATCTCCCCACCAGGGGCGCAGCCGGGCCGACAGGTCGGTGCCTTCCGGCCGCCGGGCGCCACGGAACAGTTCGGCGAAGTACCGAAGGCGACGGAACTCCGGCGCCTGGTCAAAATTAGCGTCGACCGCGTCCTTGACGGCCGCCAGGTCGTCCGGAGACAGGGTCTCGCCAGGTTGGCTGACCAGCCGTATCGTCCACTGGGCCAGAAAGGCGCGGCTTTCCGGGGTGTCGGCGAGCTGCAGGGGATTGAAGCCGGTCGGTCGCCCGGGCCTGATGGCGTCGTAGGTCCCGCCGATCGCCCGCAGGAAGATTTCCGCCCCGCGATCCTTGTCGAAGAAGACGATTCTGGGATCGTACTTGCGCGCCTGAGCCAGCAGGAAGGCCAGTACCACCGTCTTGCCGGAGCCCGAGGGTCCGATGAGGGTGAAGTTCCCCAGATCGCCCTTATGGAAGTTGAAGTGATAAGGGCCGGCCGAGGTGGTCTCCAGGACTGTGACAGCAGGACCCCAGTGGTTGCCCTCCGCTTGGCCGACCGGAAAGTTGTGACCTGAGGCGAAGCCGGCGAAATTGGCCGTGGAGATCAGGGCGCGCCGGGCGATGTCCTTGAAATTGCCTGGAAACTGGGCCCAGAAAGCAGCCTCCAGATTGACGTCCTCGCGGACCGCGATCACCCCCATGTCGGTGAACGCCGACTGGACTTCGGCTACCGCCTCGTCCAGCCCGCTTAGGCCGGGATTGCGGACCATGACGGTCAGGTGGTGCTCGCCGAAGGCTGTCCGGCCGGTGGACAGGTCGTCCTTGGCGGCCAGCAGACCGGCGCGCAGGCTGGCGGCGTCGTCATCGGCCGAGCGCATCCGCCGCAGGGCCATGTTCATGCGATCCTGACTGGCCTGGCGATCGACAAAGCCGAAGCTCTGACTGATGACCAGTTCGTAAGGCAACCGTAGCAGGTCATCCAGCATCCCAGGGGCCGTCTGGGGCGGATAGTCTTTGATCGAAACCATGGCTGCGAAGCTACGTTCAAGCCAGCCGGCGCGAGCCAGTTCCAGGGTTTCGGCGCCGAAGCTTACGCGCCGATAGGGGATGTATTCGCCGAGGTCGGCACGGGGCAGAAGCACCGGACGCATCTCGCCGTTATAGAGCGTGGAGATGAACTCCAGCGGCTCCGAACAGGGACCGGCCGGGCTGTCATAAACCCCCAGCAGCCGCACGCCATAGGGGGCCATCGAGGCCAGCAGAGAATCGCGCGCCGCCTTGAGTTCCCGCATGTCGATCGCGCGAGCGGCCTCATCCACCCTCTCGCCCCGGGCGACACCGGTCAAGCGTCGCAGCGCGCTGTCCAGCATGCCCACCCGACCCTGAAGCGGCCTGCGGACGATGGTGATGAAAAGCTGGTTCACGTACAGCCGTTTGGCCGCGAGCCGGCGTTTCCAGGCGGCGTCAAGGTCGCGACTGAAGTCGTCTAGGTATTCCCCCTCGACCTTGGGGGCGACCTCGCGGCGGACAATATGGTGATAAAGGGCGAACCTGGAACTGGCGAAAGCTCTCAGTGCACCATCCCGCAGTGCCTTGCGGTAGTTGATCTCGTCCGTATCCGCGGTCTCGAAGGACAACCCCTCCAGCTGCAGCACCTGGATCAACATGCCGTCGCGGGTTTCGAGCGTGTGGTCGTCCACATGCCGAGCGTAGGGCAGACGGGATCCGGCGCTGGCTTCCCGGCCGGGATGAGCGCGGCGGGCCTTCGGAGCCAGCGGCATCTTGGGCGCCTGTTCGGCCTGGCTGGTCATGGGCGGTAGGAGTTGCAACGCCAGACGGACCAGTTCTTCACTCGGGGACAGCGGCTGACCCGGGTCAGCCACAGGTCAAGAAACCTGGGCTCGCGCTGGCAGGCCATGTAGCCGATCAGGTGGATCACCACCGCCGCCAGAATGGCCCAGAACGACTTGGTTATGAGGAACAGTTCGGCGGTGACCACTGCATTGAGCACGAAGAAGCTGTAGGTCACCCCGGCGAACATCTGGGGCCGCGTCAGGGCTCCGAACACCACATCCCGTTCCAGCGCGATGGCCATGGCGGCTACAGTCCGGTCGCGGTGCTGCGGATGCCGGCGACGATCGCGCCGGCCCCAAACAGGATGAAGCACCCCAGGATGACCGTGGCCCCATAGCGCCAATTCAGCCGGCCGGTCAGCATCATGAAGCCGACGGCGGCCACGGCCATGACCGCCGCGACGGTGGCGACCGTGCCCAGCATGGTGCCCTGCAACCAGCTCAGGGCTCCGACCACAACATTGGAGCCAGCCGGATCAAGCGATTGCGCGCGCGCTGCGCTGGCCATCAAGGCCGCGACGGGGGTCAGCAGGGCCGGAGCGAAACGCCGGAGGGTCTTTTTCATGGGCCAGGTCCTATCTGGAGATGTTTATGAGCAGCGGCGGCCGGTTTGGCGCGGTCGGCAACTGCGACAACCGACCAAGGATCGCCGCCACGTAGTCCTGAGTTTCACGGTAGGGCGGAACGCCGCGATAGCGATCCACGGCGCCCGGCCCGGCATTATAGGCGGCCAGAGCCTTGACCAGATCGCCATCGTAACGGTTCAGCATCCGTCGCAGATAGGCCGCGCCGCCGTGGACATTCTGGTCGAGGTCATGGGGATCGACCGCCAGGTCCCTGGCCGTAGCGGGCATGAGTTGCATTACGCCAATGGCGCCGGCGGAGGAGACTGCGGTCTGGCGGAATCGCGACTCGCGCCAGGCCACTGCTTCCAACAGGTCGGGACTCAGCGCCTGGCGCTGAGCTGCAGCCTCGATGGCCCGGTTGACCTGGTGAGTGGCGACGATTCGGGGCTGGGGAGGGGCCGTGACCTGGGGGGCTATCGGCGCGGTCCCCTCGAAGGTGAAGACCGAGGGGCCAGCGTAGGTCGCAACCTGGCCGTCGTCGCCGATCTCGATGACCTGGGCCTGGACGGGTGCGCCAAAGAGCATTCCGTAGGACAGCGCCAACGTCGCCGCCAGCCCGTGCGCCCGTGTTGACTTGCGGCCTGTGGCGACCATGCGGCAGTCCTTGAGAACTGAGGGAAAATACCGCGGGCGCTGAGGGAGAGCAGCGCCCGCGGCTACAACTGAGCCTGTCAGGGGATCGCGACAGGGTCAGCGGCGAGCGTCAGGGCGATGATGTCGCCGGCCGCCGGGTCTCTGGGCACGGCATTGGGGTCTGCGCGGTAAGCCGTCGCAAAGCCGGCCCCAAAACCGTCCTCAAGGCGCGCGGCAGGCGGCGGGGGCGGTGTTTTCTTGCCGCCGCCTCCGCCGCTACAGGCCGCCAGGACGGTCGCCGACGCCATTAATGCCAAGGTGAGGGTAATCCGATGCTGGCGTGTCATCAGTTGGTCCTCGCGTCATTGCCCGGCGCGCCCCGCAGAGGGGTGTTCAGGTAGGGGAAGGCGTTCTGCAGTTCGGTGGCGGCGATCGGGGCGCCGTCGGTAAAGGCCACGGTGCCGGTTGGCGCGTTGGCGGGGGTGCAGAGGCCAAGGCTGGTCTGAGTGCCGTTGATCGGCACCGGGTGGCAGAGCCGGCCCATCGCGACTCTCAGCGTGATGTCCACGGTGTCGTCGCCAGGGCGACGGCCGTTGGGGTAGCCGGCAAGATCGTCCCCCACCACCCCGAAGGTGCTCTGGCTGGCCCGAGGGGTTGGATTGACCCCGGTATTCAGCCGCAGCATTTCCGAAGCGGTGACCTTGCTCTGCTGGTTAAGCGTCGCGATGCCGGTCAGGAAGGTTGCCACCAGATCGTTGCGCGGGAAGTTGTTGGGCGCCAGGTTGGTGAAGCTGGTTCCCAGGGTCGCGTTGACCGGAGCCCTGAACAACACGTCGAGAATCGCCGGAAAGGTCGGGTTTGTGACGTAGTCACCCAAGGCCCCGTCGCCGGGCGGTTCGGCGGCATTGAAGAGGTCCTTCTGCGGCAGGCCGATTACCAGTTCGTTGACCAGCGGCATGGACAGGCGAGAGACCTGAACGTAGGCGCCGCCGTTCTGCACAGGGGCGGCGTAAGACGGGGTGGGGTCAAGCAGGCGAGCCTGCGGCAGGCTGGCGGTGGTCCAGGCTCCGATGACGCCGTTGCCGGCGCCCGTCAGGCAAGCGATGGGAACCTCCAGCGCCAAGGACGTGACATTCTTCTTGCCGACCAGATCATCGTTGGTGCGGCTCTGCATGATGCCGCCAGGAAAGGTTGTGCCGTCGATGGGCACATAGTTCACCAGATCGAAGCTGGAGCCGAGATTAACTGCGAACGCTTCAGCTCTTTGACCGACGAACACTTTGCCGGGCGTAGAGCAGCCCGGGATGTTGATGCTGTGGATGAACTGGTTGGCGTAGGTCGCGTAGTCCGGCAAGGTCTTCATGCCGGCGTAGTCGAGAGGCTTGCGAAACAAGGCGCTGCCGCCTGAGGCGTTGGTGACTGCGGCGCGGGTTCCGGTGCGCCGGTCGCCTGTAATCACTGTCAGGCCATAGTCTTCGACTTCACCCAGGTCGGCGTCGTCTGCGCCGGTCACCTGACCAACAGACCTCAGGGCGATCGGCAGGGTCTTACCGCCGATGTTCAGCGTGATGCCCGTTCCGCCCCGCAAGGTGTTCGTGAATTTGAACTGGAAGGTCAGATTTTCTACGGCGTCTCCGTCGCTGTCTACGTGGATCTCGTAGATCGCGTCGGGGTCCATGGTGAAGTAGTTAGGCCCATATCCGGGGCCCTGCAGGGGCTGGTAGTTGGCGATCAGGGTGACAAACGCGTCACGCCCGGGCTCGTAGCTGCGGAACATGTAGAAATCGGTGCCGTCCACCTTGGGGGATTCGGTGATAGCGGGGGCTTCGCGATGGCTCGACGCCATTGTCGGGGAGCCGCCCACCGCCAGCGCCGCGACCGCTGCAGCTGTCATTAATCCGATGCGCCTGCGCATGAAATTCTCCTGGACCAACCTGGGCGCGGTCACCGCTGCGGGATATCAGCCGTTTGCCGCCCTCGCAGTCAGCTACGGGGCGGTCTGCCGGCGGGATGCGAAGGCTGGTGAAAATAAATCAGGACAATGGCCGCAGCTGCCAGCCAAGGCTGTTTCGTGTCAGGCCCAAGGCCAGTCCGGAAAGACTGGCAGCATGTCAGCCCATCGCCATTGGCCAGATCCTATGGTCACCAGGGTTACTCCCAGCCCGTCCTGCACTGCGATGAACAGCGGACCTTCGATCGTGGCGTCAGTACAGCCAGCAGGAGCCGAACGGACCCCGCTGATGATGGCCTCACGGATCGTCTCCAGCCCCGCCGGACTGACCCTCTCGTGCTCAACCCATTCTCCGTCCCACAGCATGATCGCGCCGGCGACGGAGCGAGACTCCAAGGGGATGGCGGTCAGAGCGCCGAACACGGCCGGATCGGTCTGCAAAGTTTGTTGAATCCATTGGCTCAACTGACAGGTCTTGCCCACCGCAAGGGCCTGCGGCGCCGATTGGGACGCAGCGAAGATTGCGGTGCTTGCGGGTTCGTTAATCACGATATCGGTCGGGCCCACCTCGTGCAAAACCTTCAGCAGGACCGGGTCGACGGTTTCGGGCGGGGGCGGGGGCTTGGGTTCCTCTTCGCTTCTGGCCGGCGGCGGAGGCGACTTGGTCGGAACGGGTTCGCGGCTGGGCGGTGTGGAAGACGGCCTCAAAGCCTTTCCGTCGTAGAAGGAAAGGACGGCGCCGCCCGCCTCGTCCTCGATCATCACCGGCGTAACTTGATCCACCATCAACAGGAAAAGCCCCGCATGGGCTAAGGCGCAAAATATGAACACCAGAGCGCGCGACGACGGACGCATGGATGGCTTTCTCCTGTCGCGGCACAGTCGCGGACATCGGTCTTGGTTGAGATACGGGGCCGGACCCAAAAAGGTTGCGTGGCCACCCCGACATTCACAAAGAACGATCGAGCCGCCGGGACAGCGCCGTCGCCTTGGGATGCTGTAAGATTGGTCGGGGCCGTCGACCGCATCAATACCATCGTCCTGTCTTTCGACGACTCAGCCTACCGCGTCGCCTTCAAGGCTTTCAGCGGCCAATCCTGTCCATGTTCAACGTGTTGATTGCCGCCCTCTGGATTTCGATGGACTAATTCGCGCCGCTGCGCTGGCTCGATCACGCCGCCGTCAGGATCGCTGGCATCGTGTTGATTGTCGGGTCGCCGCTGTTGATCTTCGTCGGACGGGCCCGGACGGGTCGGTGCTGGCGGATCGACATCGACACGGGCCCCCACGGCCCTCGTCCAGACCGGCATCCTGTAGGAATTTCAGTGGGCCACATGACTGACTAAATATGCCTTGAAAATGAACATCCGTACGACTGACGTGATGCGTATTATGTAGACCGCCAACGAGCGAGAGATTTGAACAGGTGGATTTCAGGAGTGCATCGTGAACGGCAGAGCGCCTCATGGCTCGGGCATGTCAGCAGACGAAGCGCTGGCGCTGGATTTCGCCCTCGACATCCTCGTCGAGCCATTGCGTGGCATTGCTGAGGCGCGACAACGTAGTGACCCCGACTTCCGTCGGCTTGTCCATCTGGCTCAAGATCGGCTTATCTCGGCTGAACCGATCGACGAATTCCCAGGGATGGAGGAAGTCTCGCCGCGTCCCGAGACATGGACTGAAATCCTCCTTCGGATTGGCAAACGCGAGCGGTCCTGAACGCCATGAGGCCCACCAGAAGTTGATTCGTGGAGGCAAAACGCGTGGCGCCACGAGCCAGTGAGCTGCGACGGCGTTTAGGCTGATCCAGCCGTTAGGGAGGGGCTGCTTTTCGCGTCTGGGGAACGGGCCTGTCGGATGGCCTTACGCCGCGACGGATGGCGCCTATCGCTGTCGCCACAACCGCATGTGCCTCCGCTGCATCGAAGCCCAGATTGCGTTTGAGAAAGACAAAATTCTCTGTGCTCATCAACGTCAGCATCGACGCCGCGACGTGTCGTCGCGTCGATTCATCAAAATCAGGGTTCTCCAGGGTCAGCATTCTGACGAGGTTCTCAAAGCCGATTTCGTAAAGCGGCTGACGGAGCTCGCGACCGATAGGCGACAGATAAGCTTCGCTTACGACCTGCCGATCATCCTCCCAAGTTTGATATCGCATCCCCACCCAGGCGAGCAACTCGTCTATTGTGCTTGGCAATTTTCGGTCTGGTCCGCCGACGACCTGCTCGAGATGCCATTTGATGAAAGCGCGAATCAGTTCGTCGCGGCTGCCGTAGTGGCGATAGATCGTCTGTTCGGTAACTTCCGCGACACGCGCGACCTCTGCAACGCTGACGGCAGCGATATCTGCGTTACGGATCACCGAGCCAACTGCGTCCAGTATGATCTGCGAGGTTTGTTCCCGCATCCGCGCGCGCAAGGTGCTTTGATAGGGGCCTCGCGTTGATTCATTGTTGTTCATAAGCAGGTCTTCGGAAAGTCAGCGACCACTGCCATAGTCGCGGTGTGTCCCGATGGCGTCAAGCCGATGCCCGGCCCGACTTCGGCAAGGTGCCCGTTACAGATATGTCCTGAGTCAGCACTGCTCGCATTCGCTTCAGGCCGCGCTGGGCACGGGCTTTGGTCGTCGGTGTGGGGACGCCATCCTGAAGCGAGACCTCACCATGGGTCCAGCCCTCCATCACCACGCGGCGGACGACGCTCATGTGTTCGCGTGAAAGAATACCGAGGGCAGATCCCAACGTCATACGATCCTCGATCGGGTCCACCGTCGCCAGCGAATCGGGTAGCTCATCGACATACTGTACATACCTGGCCAGGATACGCTCGCGTCGAAGACGGTCGATGGCCGTGTTGCGCAGAACGCGGATCAGCCACCCCATGACGTAGCCCCGTTTGGAGTCAAACTTGGCTGCATTGGTCCATATCCGAACATAGGCTTCCTGAACGATATCCTCAGCAGCCTCCCGCTGCCGCAGGATCGCCAATGCGCGGACCATTAGGCAGCGCGAGGTCAGGTCATACAGCTGCTTGAAAGCCCTCGTATCGCCCGATGCCGTAGCGGTAAGGAGGCGCAAAAGCCGCTCGTCCTCGCCGTCTCGACACTGATTCGGTCCGATTTCGGGCGCATCAAGCCCGTCGGTAGTCCGCGCGTGCTCTAACATCCCACACCTTCTCCGCCTACCGACGCGCCACCGGGGCAACCTCGGCCCTTTGCCAAGGATCGCGTGATGGGCACCACATTCATAAGGGTAGAACTAACATGAAGTAGGTTCATGTCAAATGCCGTCCGCTTAACCCACCGCAAATGCGAAAGCGCCTGCGTTCCGGTCGACGATGTGCTGTCTGCAGATCGCGCTGGACGGAACGCGCATTTCGCGACCTATTGATTCTAGAGCTGAAAAGTTGAACCGATTTCAGAAATAAAATTCGCTCTGATGATGCAAAAATTGTCTGTCGTCCCCACGGATTGACAGAAGGTCTGGGGGGACGAATTAGATGAAAGTTCTTCGAGTTGACATTAAGGCGTCTGTTTTTATTTTAGCATCGGGTTTTGCACTGTCTCTACTGCTTTCTGGCACTGCAGGGGCTGTGGAATATTCTTCGGAAGTTTTTGATACGGTCGAACTGCAGGACGTCATCGTTACGGCAAGGCGGCGTCCCGAAAGGGCGATTGACGTGCCGGTCGCACTTTCAGTGGTCACCGGGTCGGAGCTTGATTCCAGGCGTCTGTATCAACTCGAAGATTTGAACCAGATCTCCCCAAGTTTGAACGTCAGCTATTTCAATCCACGCGGAAGTTACGTTTCGATCCGCGGTGTTGGCCACAGCCCCGCCAGCGATGGCCTTGAGGCCAGCGTCGGGATCTTCGTGGATGGGGTTTACCTGGGTCGGCCCGGCATGGCGGTCTATGACCTGACGGACATAGAGGACATCGAGATTCTGCGTGGCCCTCAAGGGACGCTGTTCGGCAAGAATACCAGTGCCGGGGCTATTTCCATCACCACACGACGGCCGAGTTTTGTGCCCGAGGCCGACGTCGAGGTGTCCTTGGGCACGAGTGGCTATACTCAAATCCGGGCGTCAGGATCGGGAGCTATCCTGGGAGAAAAGGTCGCCGGGCGACTGTCTGTCTATAGCACCCGCTACGCAGGGCGTGTCCGAAACGACAGCACGGGAGTCCGATTCAACGACAGTGACCGTTCTGGTGCTCGGATACAGTTTCTCTTGAAGCCGTCGGCCGACTTTCAAATTCGCATAATCGGCGAATACAACACTGAAGACGACAACTGCTGCTTACTTGTGGCCGGCTCGTTCGGCGCGCCATCATCAACATACTTGTCGCGTGTCGCTCTGGCTGGCGGCACGGCGGTTTTGGGGGGTGACAGATACGCCACCACGGCCAACGCTCCGACCCAAGTGGTCGTGCGGCAGGGCGGCGTAACGGCGAACATGGTCTATTATTTTGGGGGCGTCGAGTTGACCTCGGTCACAGGTTATCGCTTCTGGAATTATCGTTCTGTGTTTGATGGCGATCTGTCCAGCGCTGATGCCTACGACTCCGCCGCAGTACCAACAGATGCACGGCAGTTCAGCCAAGAGTTTCGTTTGGCCAATCAGTCTGGCGGGCAAGTCGACTGGCTTGGTGGACTATATTACTTTCGGCAAACCCTGAAATCCGACCTTATATTGGCGTTCGGAGGTCAAGCCGCCAATTTTCTCGGAAATACAGCGACGCCGCCGTCCTTTCTGACGGCCTTCAATGGTGTGACGAGTTCAACCCGTTCAGCGCTGGATTCTGAAAGCGCAGCCGCCTTCGGCCACGCGACCTGGCGATTAAGCCGGCGTCTCGACCTGACTTTCGGTATGCGGGCCACATATGAACGCCGCTCCGGGGTGGTCGATCGGACCATGAACGCCGCGCAGGCCGCCTATCATCAGGCCGTTTCGGTGGAGAATTTTGACCCGTCCGGCACGCTCTCCCTGTCCTTTGCCCCGGTTTCCGGGGTGCGCCTCTATGCAGGCTATGCGCGCGGGACGAAGGCGGGGGGCGTCAATCCAACGGTCAGCGCGGTGCCGGGCGATCTCATCGTTCGGCCGGAGCAAACGGACAGCTACGAGATCGGGATGAAATCACTTCTTCTCGAGGGCCGACTCCAGACCAGCGCCTCACTATTCCTGGCAAAGATTGACAACTACCAGGCGAGCTACAATCGGCTCTTCGGCGCGATCCTGACCAACGTCGGCGCGGCGTCGACCCGCGGCGTCGAGTTGCAGGTCCGTTGGCAACCGACGAGACAACTCCAGATCTCAAGCAGCGCTTCCTACAATGATGCCCGCTACGACAGTTATCTGAACGCTCCATGTGCCCCTGAGAAGCCCGCGGCGATAAGTTGCGATCTGACTGGCAGGCCCTTGTCCAATGCTCCGCGTTGGATCGGAAGTCTCTCCGTCGACTATTCTCGAAATATATCATCGTTTGTGATGATGGGGGTCGGTGCGGACTACAGCTACCGCTCGAGTTACTATGGTAACTTGGATAACAGTATTTATTCAATTCTAGGTGACGTAGGCATAGCAAACGTAAGAGCTAGTGTCGAGTTTACAAAACCCAATATCAACGCCCAGTTATGGGTCAAGAATATTGCAGACGTTCGATATTTGGAAAGCTATCCGATTGGGGGTTCGACAATCTATGGAGCCTACTTCGGGGCGATCGGGGCCGGGCGCACCATGGGGCTGACGGTGGCTCAAAGCTTTTGAGAAATCCGGAGCGTTAGCCGGGAGAAAACGGGGACAAAAAAGTGGGGGAGAGCACCACTTAACGCGAACAATGGGGTGGCGGAGGTGCTCCGCCGGATGGGGATATCGGAGCAGACGTTCTACCACTGAAAGCAGAAATATGGCGGCCTGGGCGTTGGCGAGCTGCGGCGGCTTAAACCGCTCGAGGAGGAGAACCGTAAGCTCAAGCAGCTGGTGGCGGATCTCAGCCTGGACAAGCACCTCCTTCAGGAGGTGCTGTCAAAAAAAGTCTGAGGCCCGACGGAGGGCGCGGCAATCGAACTGGTCGTGCCGTTTCACGGAATGGGCTCGGGCGCTATGAACGGCATGTGTCAGGTGAAGGGTGCGAAAGGTCTAGTTTCTGACCTGTGCACAGTGTCTGCATGTGGCGCTGAGCGGTCGCAATGGCTCAGCGCTCATCGAACTCAAATCGTTCGACAAGCGCCCAAGGCCCCCCGAGATAGCGCCAGAGCAGAAGGCCTTCGGCGAAGATGTGGAATGGCTCGAACTCCATTTGCAGGTGCTCGAGCAGCAGGCGGGCCTCACCCGGATCCGTCTTGTTCTGGATGGTGATGTGGGGCCGGAACGGGGCCTGATCCTGACGCGTAAGCCAAGGTGAGAAAGCTTCCGCCAGCTCTGCTCGCATTCGTTCGAGGTCAGGAGAGGCGAGCCGGTAGGCAACACCGTGACCCAGGGACCAAGGGCCTCTCACGTCCAGCTGGAGAGGGCGGCGGCGTTTGCATGCCGCCTTCAGCGTCTGCGCCACGGCGCGCTCATGTTCAGCCGGGAGAGCGTGAAAGAGGGTGAGATGGGCGGGGACCTTATTGCGGTGGCGAGGGAAGTGCGACTGACGCAAGTCCTCAAACCAGGCGAACGCGCCGTCATCCATGGCGGCCGTGACGATCAGAGGCAGGTGGTCGGACATCGTTCAGGCGGCCGGCCGGGCCAAACCACTTCGCCATGCTTCAGCCGCCGCGCGGTGAAGGGTGGCATGGCGACGCGCCAGCCGGTCGATGTCGCTGTCGTAGCCACCGCCGATAACGCCAACGACCGGCGCTACAGGCAAGCAGATCTCCAAAACATAGGCGTCACGCGCGAATAGGCCTTCGTCGGTCAGGGCCAGCCTGCCGAGTCGGTCGCTCTTATGCGGGTCGACGCCGGCGATGTAGAAGATGAAATCCGGCTCGACGCGTTCGATTAGGGCGGGAAGTGTCGCTCGTAACTCGGCTAGGTAAGCTTCGTCGCCCGTCCCATCCGGCATATCGATGTCCAGATCGCTTGGGCCTCGTCGCACGGGATAGTTTTTCTCGCCGTGCATGGAGAAGGTAAAGACTCGCGGCTCGTGCTCGAAGATCAAGGCGGTGCCGTCGCCCTGGTGTACGTCCAGATCGACGACAAGAGCCTTCCGGGTTTCGCCTGCGTCAATCATCGCGCGGCCGACCACACCGATGTCGTTGAAGACGCAATAGCCTGCGCCGCCCTTTGGTCCCGCATGGTGACTGCCGCCGGCGGTGTTGCACGCCAAGCCGTAGCGAAGCGCCAAACGTGCGGCCATCAGGGTGCCGCCGACCGCCGCCTGCGCGCGATCCGAGACACTTCGGGTCACCGGCATACCGATGACCCGCTCGACATTGGGCGGCACAGCGGCATCCAATACCTGACGCACGTAGCCGGGGTCGTGCACGGCTGAGAGCAACTCGAAGCTTGCGGGTTCGGGGATGTGCAGCCCCTCAGGCCCGATCAGGCCCTCTTCCTCCAGCACCTGAGCCAGTCGAGCGTATTTTTCCATGGGGAAGCGATGCCCAGGCGGAACCGTGGCGTTGTAGGCTGGGTGGTAGACGACCGGGGGAAGAAGGCGCGACGGTGACATGTTGGCTAGGTGATAACATCCTAGCGGCTGTGAGGCTTCATCTGCGCCAGCAGCTAGTGTTGGAGGCCTGCTTTTCGACTTTGTCCCATTGTCCGCAGTTGGCGCAGAGCCGCCATGTCCGACCGGGTGGGACGCCCGTCCTTCTGCCGGACCTACCCTGCGTTCCCGTGAGTTGTCCCTCCCAGATTGTTTGCGCGTTCGAGGAGGCCGCGGACAAAGGCTGAGGCCTGGTCCACATCGATATCATGGACATGTGGGGTGTGGATGCCGCGTCCACCGGCGGTGTCGATCCGCACCGTGGCGATCCCAAGCAGTCGCTGGATCGGTCCGCGCCACACCGTGACGGCTTGGATATTGCCGTAGGGGATGGTCCAGTCCCGCTGTTTGAGGACCCCGCGCGATACCTGCACGCTGGTCTCGGCGAGCGCGTACCGGTGATAGCGGGGCCGCAGCAGCGCGACCGCTAGCGGAGCGGGAATCGTTGACAGAAGCAGGGCGGCAAGCGGGAAGGCGGTCGTAGCGCCCAGGATGATCACGGTCGGCAACAAGACAAAAGCGACGAGGGCACGCACGCCGTGCAAGGCCGAGACCGACCGCAGCAGAGAACGCTCGAAGGGCGGAAGTCCGGCCAAGGCGATGATGGGAGCCAGTTCCGCAGACCGCGCAAAAGGAGCGAGTTCCTGCCGACCGGAGAGGTGATCGCTGCCGCCAAGCGTCTGGACCTTGAGCGCCGACCAACCCAACCGACCGCTCACAGCACCGCGCTCGATCAGGCTAAGCTGGATCTGGCGCTTGGCCACCACCACCTCGGTGCGTGTCAACAGGCCCCGGCTGTTGCGAAACCGGCCCTCAGCATAGGCGAGTTTGAAGCGGAAGTTCCGCAACGTCGTCCGGATGACCCCGGCCATCACTCCGACTGCGAAAGCCAGGCCAGCCGCAGCCAGGACGACCGGTCCATTAATGTTCGATCTCAGTGTCTGCTCGGAAACGCCGAGCAGGTCCAGCCACTGGTCCCAGCCATAGCCGAGCGCCTGATTCAGATACTGGCCGACGCCGAATATGGCTGCGACCCAGACGAGCGAGAAGCTGAACAGTCCGGAGTAGAGCAGGCGGGGCAGCCCTAATCTGAACAGGATGGCTTCGGCCTCGCCCTCGGCTTTCTGGCCGGCGGCCTCTGCGGGGGCGCCTTTCGTTCGAAGCCCCCGGAGCACTTCTCGAAGTCGATACGCTTCCGAGAGGCTGACGCTGTCGAGCTTACCCTCGTCGGCCTCCCCGCCACCGGTCTCGATGCGGACCTGTGCAAGACCCAGCAGTCGAGACAAAGGCCCCTGTTTGATCGAGACATCCTGGATCCGTTCGGCCGGGATCGACCGGCGGGTCCTGTTGATTAGGCCACGCGCGATGACGAGCTGCCCTGGCAGGATCTGGTAGGTGAAGGTCCGCCAGCGAAGCCAGCTGGAGACCAGAATGAGGCCTCCCAGCAGCGACATCCCGGTGACCAGCAGCCCGGTAACCGCGCTTTCGCCGCGCGAGGCGACGAGGATCGCCGGCAAGGCGAGGAGGAAGGAGGGCGAGTTCTGCAGGACCTTGATGAGGATGGTGCGCGGGTCTAGGCGGCGCGGCGGCAGTGTCTCGGCCACGCTCGAAGGGTCGGGTTCGCTCACCATGGCGCGTCGCTGATCCGGCCGCGGATCGCATCGCGGATTTCCTCGGCACGCTGACGGCTTATGCCGGGGAGCACCACAAGGCTGTTTTCTGTGCCGGCGGTGTGCAGGCTGAGGGTTGCTACACCCGCACTGCGCTCGATAGGACCTTGGCTCACATCGATGTGCTGGACGCGAGAGAGCGGCACGATCGTGTGTTTGCGCGTCAGCCAGCCTGACGCGACGTGTAGTTCTCTGTCGGTAAAGGCATAACCCCACCGACGCCAGCGCCCCGGAACGAGGAAGACGATGGACAGGAAGGCCAGTGCAATGACGGGTCCAGCGACGACCCCCGGGGGGAGGCCGAGACGCCATTGCAGATAGCCGTCAGCCACCGCCGCCATCGCTGCGAAGATCAGCCATCCAAGGGCTGACCGAACGCGTAGGACCGTGAGATAGCCGCGCTCCAGCGATTGCAGTTTTACGAGTTCGACCGTCATTGCTGCATTATGCGCCATCGGGCGCCAATGGCTCAAGCGCCGTCCGATCTGGCGGAATGGCTGTCGACCCGCGCGCAGCCTCCTCGGAAATCGCCAGCAGCTTGCGCGCCAAGAGGGTTAAGACTAGCACGCTGATCCTCGCGTGCGACCCTATAGCTCGCTGCAGAATATCAAAGGTGCACTGACAGAGGCAGTTCGCTATCAGGGCGCGGTTCACCGGTAGGCAATTGACCAACGACATGACGCGCTACAGCACGATCGAGCTTCGAGACCTCGTACTTGCGGTCCAAATCGGAACGTATGGTCCTGGCGACGTGGTCCCTGAGCGTCATCAGCTCGACGTCACGCTCATGGTCGCGAAGCACCTCATTCTCATCGAGGAAGACGAAATGACGCGCGTTTTCGACTATGATCCGCTGATTATGCGCATCGACCAGATCGCGCGCGCAACCCATTACGCGACGCAAGAGCGCGTGGTCACGCTGATTGCAAGTGCCTGCGCCGCGTATGCAGAAATCGAATCGCTCCAAATCTACCTGCGCAAGCAGCCTGTGCTTGCCGGCGCCGGCACACTCGGTGTTCGGCTGGTACTGAATGGCGACGACCTTGCGGAGCTCAGGAAGGCCGGAGCCTAGCCCTTACACGGAACACGATGTCCTAAGGGGCCAGCCACTGCCCTTGCCAATCGCTCTCACGGTCAAACCGGGCGCGCCTATGGTGGGCACCGAGGTGTAGTGCGTCGATCGCTGACACGCGGAGGTTCAGGACGGCAAAGGCCGTCTCATCAGCGGACTTTGCATAGTCTAGGCCACCATAAATGGGCAGGCCTGGTGGTGGCATTACGCCGTAGCTTGAGCGCGTCATGTCAGTCAGCCTCGACCAGGTCTCAGAAACTTCCGTACCGGCCCTGATCGTCATCTCAGCCTCGATCCTAGTCTGGAGGTGGGCCGACGCGTCCCAAACATGCAGGGCTGCAAACGGTGTCGCACGCAACTCTTCAACCTTGGCTGACCGCAGGTCGGTGTGAATCTCAAGCGTTCGCGCTTTTGGATCGACACCGCGAAGAACGACTGTTCGAGCACGCGGTCTGCCATCTTTGGTGACTGTCGCCAAAGTCGGATGGCGAGACGGTGCATGACGGTCGCCAACACCGCGCACAAGGCGCGCCCAAACCTGCTCATAAAGCGCAGTGAGGTCAGAAGCCCAAGCTTGCACCTCTCGCGTCATTTGTAGACCGCCCTTCGGTCGCTGAACTGTCTGACTCGCTTGCGCCAAGCGCGGTAGCTGCCTGCCTTGAGGCGTGTTCGCATCAGCGTTCGAACCTGTTCGTGCCCCAAGCCATAAAGATCGCGTATCGCGTCAAAGCTGACTTGATCGCTGAGCGCCATCTCGATGATCTCGCTTTCTTCTGATGGATCGAGGGCGGGCATGGCTGTTTCGCTACGAGACTAACGACCGCGCTATGGCCGCGAAGCGGTTCTACTACAGCCGAAGGACGCTGGAGCGGACCTTGTCCCGGAAGAGGTGTCGCATCGGACCGCCTTCCCAGCAGATCTACGCCGACACATCTGATGTTGGAGATCTGACCGGTGACGACAGCTGCGGTTCTCGTGACGGCACTCTTGTTTGGGGGAATGGTGCTCTATTCGTACGGCTTCGCAGCCTGATTCAAGGTTAGGGGAAGGGCCCTTCCGCCCGGGCCTACTTAACGTGTCAGTGCTAGCCGATCTGCTACAGCACCCAGCCGTCGTCGGCGCCGACTTCGCCCCTGATGGACAGGGTCAGGTCCGCAACCCCGTCGCCATCGACGTCGAACCTGGCGGTGGTGATGTTACGTCCATCGTTGTAGCTGAGGGTGGCTTCGCCGGCTTGACCCGAGAAACGGCCAACGAAGGTGAAGGCCTGGTCTGCGGCGTCGCGGCTGTCTGCGTCGATGCCGCTCAGGTCGATCAGGTCATCGCCGACCTTGAAGTCGGAGAGGAAGTCCCGGGAGGCGTCCACGGAGTCATCGTTGAAGATGAATTGGTCGCTGCCCCGGCCGCCGGACAACCGGTCGTCGCCGGCGCCGCCTTCGATGTTGTCATCGCCATCCCCGCCCGCCAGTCGATCATTGCCGTCATCGCCATTAAGCGCGTCATTGCCCGAACCGCCGAAAACCTTGTCGGCGCCTGTGCCGCCGGATAGCCCGTCTGCACCCTTGCCGCCGTCCAGGTCGTCATTACCCGAACCGCCCATGAGCTGGTCGTCACCCTTGCCGCCAGACAGGCTGTCGTTTCCGCCAAGACCCATCTGGAGATCCCTGGCCGCAGACCCCACCTTCTGGTCAGCCGCCGCCGTCCCGACATCAGGCGTGAAGTAGATACCCCGCGTCACCGGGCCATCGGTCAGGGCATCATCGCTCGTCCAGCTCACCAGGACGCGGCCATCCGCCAGCGCCGCCACGGCGGGGGAAGACTGGTTGTTCACGCCCGTCGTGTTGATCACGAAATCGCTTTCGATCACCTGGCCATCCGCCTCGATCAAGCGACCCCGCACGCAGCCCCAATCGCCATCCCCGGCATCGCCTGAATGCCACACGACCAGCACCCGACCATCGGCCAGGGTAGTTGCCACGGGCTTCGTGTAGGACGAACTGAGGTCCGTTGAGTTGATCTGAAAATCCGGTCCCAAGGGCTGGCCATCGGTCCCGACAATCCGCGCCCTCACCTCGCCCGGGGCAAAGGAGGGGTTACCGCCTTCCGGGTCGGGCGTGAAGACGCCCGAGGAGAACCAGACCACCAGTGCTCCGCCATCGGCCAACGACGTCACGTCCACATGGCTCTGATAGCCGCCAGAGGTGGAGTTCAGGACGAAATCATCCCCGGCAAAGACGCCATCGGCCCCCATGATCCGGGCGCGGATGTTTCCCGGCGTACCATCGGCGTCATCGGTGCTGCGATAGGTAACGAGAATGCGTCCGTCGCCCAATTCCGTGGCCTGCGGCTGGTACTGAGCTCCGACGGCGGTCGTGTTGATGAGGAAATCGCCACCCAAAGCCGTGCCGTCGCCGGCGAAGTACCTCGCCCGGATTGCATAGCCGTCGCCGTCGCTTCCGTCATAGCTTGTCCAGAGCGCAAGCACCCGACCATCGCCAAGCGCGGTCAGCGCAACCTGGGACTGGTTGTTCTGCCCGTTATAGATACCCTCGCCGACGGCCGTGGGATTGATCAGGAAGTCCAGCCCCGGCGTCTGTGACAAAGGATCAAGAACGACACCGCGCAGGCCAACCCCGTCACCGTCGCCGCCATCGCCGCTCTCCCAGGCGAGGAACACCTTGCCATCGGCGGTCACCGTGGCTGTGGGCGACCATTGGAAGTCCTGAAGGGTGGAATTGACGATGAAATCCTCGCCTGCCGCTGTACCGTCGGCTTTAAGCCAGCGCGCCCGGATCTCTGCGTCATATGGCGATGTATTGCTGTTGTAGCTGACCCAGGCAATGAGCGACGTGCCATCCGCCAAGGTCACGATCGTCGGGCCGAAAGGACTGTAATAGGCGCCGATAGGGGTCGAGTTGATCACAAAGTCCAGATCGGTAGACATTTCTTTTGCCTCTGAGCCGAAGGTTTGACCGTTTCTCCCACTCCAGCATGGCTTTCTGGAAGGAATTGAACCATTTGTCGCTGGGATGCAAAGCAACAAGCGAGACCGCGATGTCACCTGGCGTGTTTCCGCTGTGAGGCAAGTGTCTTCAGGCCGAGTTGATGACGTTTCTAATCATCGATCCTTCCCCGTCAGCACCTTCGAGACAGTTCAGGGCTTCCGCGTAGGGGAGGGTTTGGGCCTCATCGCAGCGACGTAGGAACGAAGATGAGACTCAAACCCTCGGCCGCGAAGCGACGCCTGGTTAGCGGGTGCTACAGGACATTCGACGGGCGACGCGCCGGCATTTTTCGGCGGAAGACAAGATTTGGATGGTGCTGGACGGGCTACGCGGGGAGGACAGCATCGCCGGGCTTTGCCGCGAGGAGGGCATCGCGCAGAGCCTGTATTGCGTTTGGTCAAAAGAGTTCACGGAGGCGGGCAAGCGGCGCCGGTCGGGGGATACGGCCCTGGCGGCGACCACGGACGAGGTCAAGAATCCGCTACGGGAATCAATGGCCTTGAATGGGGTGGTGGCCGAACAGGCGCTCGACATCCGCCTGCTCAACAAAAGCATGATCGCCGATGGGGGTGACTGGGAATGAGATATCCTGCTTGCGACAAGATTGAGATCATCCGCGCAGTGCCGCTGGCAAACGCAACCTGGCGGCCCATATCCTCGATCGGTGCCTTTGCCTATTTCGGCGCCGCACCGAACTGATGGAGCCCCTACCCATGATTTCTCGCACCTCGATGCGTGCCGTCTTGTTTGCGGTTGCCGCTGTCGGCCTGTTTGCCGGGTCTGCCGTTCACGCCCGGCCGGCCGCCGATATTGTTGATACCGCTGCCAGCGCCGCCGATTTCAGCACACTTGTTACTGCTGTGAAGGCTGCTGATCTGGTTGAAACGCTGAAGAGCAACGGCCCGTTCACTGTGTTCGCTCCCACCAACGCGGCGTTTGCCAAGCTGCCGGCCGGCACGGTTGAAACGCTGCTCAAGCCCGAGAACAAGGGCATGCTGACCTCGGTCCTCACCTATCATGTCGTGCCCGGCAAGCTGATGGCAGCTGATGTGGTTGCGGCGATCAAGGCAGGCGGCGGCAAGGCCGAAGTCACCACCGTTCAAGGCGGAAAGATAACCTTATCGATCATGGGCAACATGGTCATGCTGCGCGATGCCAAGGGCGGCATGAGCCATGTGCGCGCGGCCGATCTGGGCGCCAGCAACGGCGTCATCCACGTCATCGACACGGTGGTGATGCCGTAACGATTGCGTCTCTACGATCCTGCCAATCGACGGGGGCCGGCTCACCAGAGCCGGCCCCCAATTTCTTCGCCAATGATGCTGACGCGACCCTCTGAAACACGTCCAATCGTGTCGAGAGCCCTGAGCTGACTTGAACCTTCGTTGAGGTCGCTAGCAACAGGCCTCTGCGCAGAGGGTCCAAGTTGAACATCTCTGTGCCAACCAGCCGGGGAAGTTTTGCGTTTCACCCTATTGGCAAGTTTGGCGCGGCCCAAGTCGTTCGTCAGGCCCAGATAGCTCTGGCGGACCATCAGCGCGGCCGCGGCGGCAGCACCAGGCTGCTCTCGTCCAATGGCTCGACGATTGGCAGGCACTCCACCGCCACCCGCCTTTGACGTGCCGGCGTCGGGTTGTTGTTGGCGGGTCGGGGAGGGGACTGTTCCGGGTTGGCCATGGAGCGAACAGAACGGCGCCCGGCCCTCCAAGGCTAAGAGCGAAACAGAACAGATGCGCCAGACTTGGGGACAAAAGACTGTGGCTCCGGGTTCAGCCTGCCGATTTCGGCCAGGCTTTTTCGTCGTCTTACCCTCGAAAAAGGTTAGACACTTCCGGCTAACCCTTTGAAATCATTGGGTCAGAAAGTCCCGGTTAGGCACCGGCAAGTCTTTGATTTGACACAGGTTTTGTTCTCCTGCTGGGGTCGCTACCGCGCCTTGGGGCTTGCGGGTGCAGGGCGGTCTGGGGGTTCAGAGCAGGAAGTCGGTTTCGATCAGGCCAAGTGTTCCGCGAAAGGCCAGTTCGAAGTCGGCCCGGCCGTCGCCGTCTATGTCGCCGGCCAGGATGGTCCAACCGCTGAAATCCAGGAACTGGATCAGTTCACCGGCCTGGCCAGTGAAGGAACCGCCGCCTAGGACGAAGGCCTGATCGCCGGCAAGGTTGGTGTTGGCGTCCATGGCCGAGAGGTCGATGCGATCACCCTCGGACCGGCTGAAGTCGCCGATCCTGTCACGTAGCGCCGCGCCTGGCTGGCTGCCTTCGACCAGACGAAAAATGAACAGATCCGCGCCACCACCGCCGGACAGGCGATCGGCTCCAAAGCCGCCGATCAGAACATCGTCGCCGCCGCCGCCATGCAGGCGGTCGGCTCCGGCGCCGCCGATCAGACGGTCGTCGCCCCTGAAGCCGAACAGCTGATCACGGCCGTGATCACCCCGCAGCACATCGTCCCCGGCTGTGCCGAGGAGGATTTCGTCTGCCAGGGGCGTCACAGGGCCGGCTGAGACCGATGCCGTCGTCCAGGCGGTCGCTTCGGCCGGCGCCCGCCAGAACTGATCCAGGCTCGCCGGGTCGTCAGGCGAAGGCCCCTGATCCTCAAGCCCGGGAGCGTCCTGCCTGTGAAAAACAGAAACCATGATTTGTCTCCCGGCGCCGATGAAAGTACCGATCTCAAAGTTATCAGATGCCGTCGGGCCTGTCGAGGCTCAAGGCAGCCGGCCTCCCGTCAGCCGGGCGTAACCGGCTGGCCTAGGCGGCGGCTGTCTGGTCATAGATCGCCAGAGCCCCCTGCAGGTCGGCGATCAGGTCGGCAGGATCTTCCAGGCCGACATGCAGGCGAAACAACGGGCCGCCAAGCCGCGGCGGGAAGCTGCGCACAAGAAGCTGCGGATCGCTGCGCAGGGCGAGGCTCTCGAACCCGCCCCAGGAGAAGCCCAGGCCGAACAGCTTCAGGGAATTCAGCAGGGCGTGCTCGGCGGCTTCCGGCGCGGGCCGGAGGACCAGGCCAAACAGTCCGCAGGCGCCGCTGTAGTCCCGCGCCCAGAGGGCGTGACCTGGCGCATCGGGCAGGGCGGGATGCAGCACCTTCAGCACCTGCGGCTGTTGCGTCAGCCAATGGGCCAGGATCCGGGCGCTGCTGTCATGGCGGGCGAGGCGAACGGCCAGGGTCCGAAGGCCACGCAGGATGTCATAGGCCTCGGCCCCGCTGACCGCCCAGCCGAGTTCGCGGACCCCTGCGCCCAGCTGGTCTGCGACCGCGGGGCTGGTCGTGGCGGCGCTGCCCATGAAGACGTCGGAATGGCCGCAGGCATATTTGGTCAGGGCCTGGACCGAGATATCAACCCCCTGGTCCAGAGGCTTGAACAACAGGCCGGCCGCCCAGGTGTTGTCTATCAGGGTCAGTATGCCCCTGGCCCGGGCGGCGGCGGCGATGGCGGCGACGTCCTGGACCTCGAAGGTCAGGGAACTGGGAGATTCCAGGACGATCAGCCGGGTTTCCGGCCTGGCCAGGGCGATAATCCCTTCGGCTGACAGATCAGGGGAATAGATCTGCAGACAGACGCCAAATCGCTCCAGCGCCGTCTGACAGAAGGCCCGGGTCGGCTTGTAGGCGCCGTCTGTCAGCAAGACATGGTCGCCGGCCTTCAGGACCGCCAGCATCGCGCCGGTCAGGGCCGCCAGGCCCGATGGATACAGTTCAACGGCCGTGGCGCCCTCAAGGTCTTCGAGGGCGGATTTCAGGGTCGACTGGGCGGACAGGCCCGTCCGGCCATAATTGATCTCGTCACCATAGAGGTCCCGGGAATCCGCAAGCAGGACCGTCGATCCGCGCTGAATGGCCGGGCCGACGGTCCGGACCGGGTTTGCGGGCGGTTCGCCGGCGTGAATCAATCGGGTGACGGGGTCCATCTGCGGGTCAGACGGGATCGGCCGGGCCCGTAACCACCGCGGTGTCGGCCAGGCCGCCCCATTCGGCCCAGGACCCGTCATAGACCGGAGTCCGGTCCTTTCCGAGCCGGGCCAGGGCCAGGGCCAGAAGGGCGGCGGTGATCCCGGATCCGCAGGTGGTGACCACGGGCCGGTCCAGATCGACCCCGGCGCTGCGGAAAACCTCCGCCAGGGCCGCCGCCGGCTTCATGACGCCATCCGGCGCAATGACGCTGGCGCCGGGAACATTGCGGGCGCCAGGCATATGGCCGCCTCTCAGTCCCGGGCGAGGTTCAGGGGCGTCGCCGGTGAACCGGGCTGCGGGCCGGGCGTCGACCATCTGTTCGCGCCTCCCATCCAGGGCGCGCCGGACCTGGCCCAGGTCACGCACCAGGTCGTTGGTGTAGCGCACGGTGAAATGCCGCTCACGGGGCGGCGGCAGGCCATCCTCGACCGGCCGGCCCTCGGAGATCCATTTGGGCAGTCCGCCATCAAGCACCACGACGTCCTCATGGCCCATGGCCCGGAAGGTCCACCAGACGCGGGGCGCCGAAAACAGGCCCTGGCTGTCATAGATGACCAGACGGGCGCCATCGCCAACGCCCAGCCGCCGCATGCGGGAGGCGAACTTGACCGGCGAGGGAAGCATGTGGGGCAGGGGGCTGGCTTCGTCGCAGATCTCGTCGATATCGAAGAAGATCGCCCCCGGGATATGGCACAGCCCATACTCCTGGTGGGGATCGCGATCGACCCCGGGAAGGAACCAGCTGGCGTCGATGATGCGGACATCGGGCGCGTCCAGATGGTCGGCCAGCCAGGCCGTGGAGACGAGGGGATCTTGCACCATGCGATCAGGGTCCTAGGAATGGGAAAGCGTCAGAGCCAGGACGGAACCGGCAGACCCTTTTCCTTCAGAAATGCGGGGTTGAACAGTTTGCTTTGATAGCGCGAGCCATGATCGCAGAGGATCGTCGCGATGGTGTGGCCCGGTCCCATTTTCCGGGCCAGATGCATGGCGCCCGCCACGTTCATGCCGGCTGATCCACCCAGCAGCAGGCCTTCGTGCTGCGCCAGGTCGAAGACCACCGAAAGGGCCTCCGCATCATCGATCAGGAAGCTGTGGTCGGGCGTGAAACCTTCGAGATTGGCGGTGATCCGGCCCTGGCCTATGCCTTCGGTGATGGAACTGCCTTCGGCTTTCAGCTCGCCGGTCGTGTAATAACTGTAGAGCGCCGCGCCATGCGGATCCGCCAGGCCAATCTGGATGCCCGGGTTCCGGGACTTCAGGGCGGCGGACACCCCGGCCAGGGTGCCGCCGGAGCCGACTGCGCAGATGAAGCCGTCGAGCCTGCCCCCGGTCTGCTCCCAGATCTCAGGGCCTGTGGTTTCCTCATGAGCGCGCCGGTTGGCGACATTGTCGAACTGGTTGGCCCAGATGGCGCCATTGGGTTCGGACTGGTTCAGGGTCTCGGCCAGCCGGCCCGAAAAGCGGATGTAGTTGTCAGGATTGGAATAGGGCAGGGCGTCGACCTCCACCAGATCGGCCCCGGCCAGGCGGATGGCGTCCTTCTTTTCCTGGCTCTGGGTCCGGGGGATCACGATGGTCGTGCGAAATCCGAGGGCGGCACCCACCATGGCAAGGCCAATACCCGTATTGCCGGCTGTCCCCTCGACGATGCGGCCGCCGGGCCGCAGTCTTCCTGACGCGATGGCGTCCTGGATGATGTAGAGGGCGGCGCGATCCTTGACCGACTGTCCCGGGTTCATGAACTCGGCCTTGCCCAGGATCTCGCAGCCGGTCGCTTCGCTCGCGGCCTTCAGGCGGATCAGGGGCGTATGGCCGATCGCGTCGATCACACTGGAACGGACTGTCATGGTCGCCCGGAGCTCCTGCAACTTGGGCCCCTGTAAATCGTGTGCTGCGGGTGCTGTGCAAGTGCCAAGTTCACCTGTCCGACTTGGCGGGGCGTTACATCGCGCAGGGCCGCGACCTCGTGAAGCGCTCGAAAACACCCCTCCGGCTGGTGCCCGGTGATCAGTTGAGCCCGGGGCTGAGCGCCCTGGCCGGCCTGGACCCCGCCCTGGATGTGGAGCTGATGGCCGAGGTGCAGGCGGAGGCCCGCTATGTCCGGCGCCAAAGGCAGAAGCTGGTCACGCCGTCCGCCTACTGGACCGGCGAAGCCGACATGGCGTGCCTTGCCGACACCGTCCGGAATGTTCGCGAAAACGCCTGTGCTCACCACATCCAGCGCCGGATGGTGTCCGGCAACCTGGCCATGCTACCCCCGCGCCAGGCCCAGTTGGATGACATTGGTCCGTTCCGTGCGAAAACCCGCTTCGCAATAGGCCAGATAGAACATCCAGAGCCTCCTGAAGCGTTCGTCAAAGCCCAGATTGCGAATCTCTTCCCAGGCGTCGGCAAACCTTGTGCGCCACTGGGCCAGGGTGTCGGCGTAACATTGCCCAAACCGCGTGACGCCGGTCCAGTCCAGCCCGACCCGGTCCGTCTGTTCCCGAAGCTTGGACTCGCTGGGAAGCATGCCGCCGGGGAAGATGTATTTCTGGATGAAGTCTGCCTGGGACCGGTAATGATCGAAGAACTCGTCGCGGATGGTGATGATCTGCAGACCGGCCCTGCCGCCTGGCGTGAGAACCTGGTGAATCTTCTCGAAATACGCCGGCCAATAGGCCTCACCGACCGCCTCGAACATCTCGATGGAAGCCACCCTGTCAAACTGGCCTTGAACATCACGATAGTCGACCAGCCTGATCTCGGCCTTTTCGGCAAGGCCCTGGTCGAACAGCCGCTTTCGGGCATAGTCATGCTGGGCCTGGGAAATGGTGATGGCCGTCACCCTGGCCCCGACCTCTCGCGCTGCGAACTCGGCAAATCCGCCCCAACCGCAGCCAATCTCCAGAACCGACTGGCCTGATCTCAGATCGATGGACCGGGCGAGCGCCGCATACTTCTGGCCCTGAGCCGCCTCAAGAGCCTGACCCTCTCCCTCGAAGCGAGCCGAGGAATAGGTCATGGAGGGGTCGAGCCACAGCCCGTAGAAGCGATTGCCCAGGTCGTAATGGGCGTGAATATTCTTGCGCGACCCATGGCGATCGCTTTTGCGGGTCAGGTGCAGCAGATAGTTGTAGGCCCTGATGACCGGATTCCCGGCCATGAAGCGACTGACCTGGTCCAGGTTCTGGGAACAGGCCGTTAGCAGCGCGGCAAGGTCCGGAGTCTCCCAGTCGCCGGCGAGGTAGCCCTCCGCAAAGCCTATGTCTGCGCCAGACATGAGCCGGCCCACAGCGCGATAGTCGCGTATGACAATCTCTGCGCAGGTCCCGGCTTCGCTGCCCCGGACGGACAGTCTTCGTCCGCTCGGCATGACGACATCCAGTTGTCCCGCTTGCCAGTTGTTTCTCAACACCTTCATGGCGCTGCGAAAGGCGGCGGGGGCGCTGCGAAAGTCCGGCGTCTCCCAGACGGAACGGGCGGTGTTGACGGCGAACTCGCTCATGGTCGCTCTGCTCACTTTGCGGCAGTCAGGTATCTGTTAAGGACGAACGGCGCCCGAGGGTTCCCCGGCGCTGACACCGGCTTTTGGCCCCGGCGGCCTTGTGCCAAATGGCGCGCCCTTGATCCAGAGACGGAGGGCCTCCCAGTGGATGGCCAGAACCACTTTCAGGGTCATCAGTGGAATCGAAAAGAAAAGCGCCGCAAGGCGCTGATCTGTGAGGGGTTCTCTCTGGGCAGTCTGGGTCGCGAAGAAGTCGGGCCGTCCATCGGTCAGCTTGATGATGCGAAGCTCGAAGCGGTCCGAGGGGGCAGAGACCTCGAAACGGTACCCGCCTTCGACCCGGTAGAAGGGCGATACATAAAGCCGCTTTTCAGCCTGCTGAATCTGAACGCCCTCGCCGCAGGCCGGGATCACATAGGCATGGGTCTGGCCGAAGGTGTTGTTCACCTCATAGATTACAGCTTCCAGCAGACCGTCGGCCGAATGGATGAAAAACAGGGAGATAGGGTTGAAAACCAGCCCCATAATCCTCGGAAAGCAAAGAAGTCTGATGGTGTGGGCCGTGGCAGGGACCCCGGCGCGGGACAGGGCTTGCAGCACCCACGGCCGCAGGTCGGCCGACAATCGGTCGCCATGGTCTCTCGGCTCGAAAGACATCAGTCCCCAGCGACCGGGCCGGATCATGGTCAGGCCCTCAAAGGCGGTTTCCAGGCGATCGATATCGATCAGGATCTGGAACAGCCGATAGCGAAAGCCATGCGGTCTTGGACCGAAGCGCCTGTGCTGCGTTTCACCGACATAGAGGACGGCGCCAGTCATGCGGCGGCGCGCTCGGCGGCGTCCGGCGCCTTGTCAGACAGCGGGGCGACCCGGTGATCGACAAAGGCCCAGTCGACCTTGCCGCCCAGTTCCAGGGCGACCTTTACCCCCGATGTCAGGCCGTCCTCATGGAAGCCATAGCCAAGCCAGGCTCCGGCGTACCAGACCCCGCCACGGCCCTGGATACGGCCAAACTGGCTCTGGGCGGCCAGGGCCGGGTTGTCGAACTGCGGGTGGGCGTATTCGAACTCTGCGATCATATGCTGCGGCGCCGGACTGGGGCCGTTCAGGGTGACAAACAGGGGATCGTTCGTGGCCAGGGCCTGCAGGTTGTTCATCCAGTAGGTTACGTAGGAATTTGATTCGGAACCGGTCTTGGCCATGTAGTTCCAACTGGCCCAGGCGTTGCGCCGGCCCGGCATCAGATCCGGATCCCGGTGCAGGACGGCGCGGTTGGCCGTGTAGCCTATGGCGCCGAGGAGTGCCTTTTCCTCGTTATCTGCGTCAGCCAGCAGTTTCAGGCTCTGGTCGGAATGACAGGCCAGGATGACGTGGTCGAAGGCTTCTTCCTGCCCTGATCCATCCTCGACCAGAACTGCGCCCGGAATCCGGCGGATCCGACGGATCCCGGCATCGAGGCGAACCCGGTCGCCCAGCAGACCGGCGATCCTGCGCACATAGGCCTGGCTCCCGCCGGCCACGGTCTTCCAGGTCGGCGGGGTGAACTGCAACAGGCCATGATTAGACAGGAATCGGAGGAAACTCTCGGTCGGAAAATCGCCGATCCTGCCGGAGGTGGTGGACCAGATCGCGGCCCCCATGGGCAGCAGATAGAGATCGCGAAACGCTGCTGAAAAACCATGCCGGTCCAGATAGGCTGCAAGGGGCAGGGTCTTGAGTTCCGGCCTGGCCAGGTCCGCCCTGGCAAGGTCATTGAACCGGCGGATATCGTTCAGCATCCAGAGGAAGGACGGATTGAGCAGGTTTCGCTTCTGGGCGAAGACGCCGCGGGGAAAATTTGACGACCATTCGACGCCGTTGCCGGCGCAGGCGAAACTCATGTCGGTCGGGCGGGTCGGAACCTCCAGGCTGGCCAACAGGCCAACCAGATTGGGATAGTTGGCCTCGTTATAGACGATGAAGCCGGTGTCCACCTCCACGACTTCACCGCTGCAATCGACGCTGACCGTATTGGCGTGGCCGCCCGGCCGGGAGTCCTTCTCGAACAGCACGACATGGTGGTGATCCTTCAGGGCAAGGGCGGCCCCCAGGCCGGCGACTCCTGACCCGACAACGGCGATTTTCATCGAAGGCGACTCCATTGAACGATGTCGGGATCAAGCGGACTTGAGGTCGGCATAAGCCTGCAGGGCCCGATCCCTGGCCCATCCGTGTTCGACCAAGGGCGCCGGGTAGTCCCGGCCGATCCGCACCCCCGCCGCCTCCAGCAGCGCCGGATCGGCTCTGGACGGCATGTGGATCATCGAGGTCGGCAGGCGTGAAAGTTCCGGGACCCAGCGGCGAACATAGACGCCGTCCGGGTCAAACTTCTGACCCTGGGTGGTTGGATTGAAGATGCGGAAATAGGGAGAGGCGTCTGCGCCAGAGCCTGCGACCCACTGCCAGTTTGCGGCGTTCTGGGCGATATCCGCGTCCAGAAGCGTGTCCCAGAACCAGGCCTCGCCTCGCCGCCAGTCGATCAGCAGGTCCTTGATCAGGAAGGAGGCGACAATCATGCGCACCCGGTTGTGCATGAAGCCTGTAGCCCAAAGCTCCCTCATGCCGGCGTCCACGATGGGATAGCCGGTCATGCCGTGGGCCCAGGCCTGGAAGCCGGGCCCGTCTTCGCGCCAGACAAACCGGTCCCACTCAGGCCTGAAATTCTGCTTTGCCAGGTCGGGATTGTAGAAGAGCAGATGGTGGTGGAACTCCCGCCAGCCCACTTCGGACAGGAACTTCTCGGCTTCTTTCGGCGCCGCACCGCTGGCCACGGCCTCATGGGTCGCCCGCCATATCTGGGCAGGGCTTATTTCGCCAAAATGCATATGGGGCGAAAGCCGCGAGGTTCCCGGTCTGTCCGGGCGGTCGCGGTCCTCGCCATAAGTTGACAGGGCGCCTGCCAGAAAGCCGGTCAGCAGGGCGGCTGCCCCGGCTTCTCCCGGTCGCCATTCGGCGAACCCGCATGACCAGTCAGGCCCCGTGGGATGCAGTCCCCAATCCGCCAGATCATCACTGGCCGGCCAGTGGGCGGTTGAGGGCAGGGCGGTTGGCGCGCTGCCCGGGAAAATGTCGGTCAGCCCGCTGCGGGCGGCCCGCCAATAGGGAGTGAAGACCCGATAGGGATCGCCCGATCCGTTGGCCACCTGCCACGGCTCGTTCAGAAGGCTGCCGTTGAACGACCGGCACTCGACCCCTGCGTCCTGGAACTGGGTCTTGATCCTGGTGTCACGGGCGATCGATTCGGCGTCGTAGAGGCGGTTCCAGTGAACAGAGCCTGCGCCTGTGGTCCGTATCAGGTCCGTCAACACCGCCTCGGCGGGCCCCCGGCGAAGGATCAGGCGTGAACCCAGCGCTCTCAGGGACCGGTCAAGGCTGGCCAGGCTCTTGTCCAGCCACCAACGGCTGGCGCCGCCCAGGGGGCGCTGGCCCGGGGATTCATCAAGGATATAGACCGGCAGGACGGGTCCGGCTGCCGCCAGCAGGGCGGGGTTGTCCTGCAGGCGGAGATCCTGCCGGAACCAAACGATGACCGGACTGGCCTGCTCTTGTGTCTTCTGCGATGTCACGTCACTTCTACGCCGCCCGCCCGTCCCCGGATCATACGGAATCCCGCCTTGTCCCAAGCTGTCGCCCCCAACCCTGTCATTTCCCTGCAGACGCCTGGCGGCGCCAGCATGCGGATCGGCAACGCCGAACGGCTGAGCATCATTGCCGGGCCATGCCAGATGGAGAGCCGGCAACATGCCCTGGAAACGGCTCATGCCCTCAAGGAAATTGCAGCCCGACTGGGCATCGGCCTGATCTACAAGACCAGCTTCGACAAGGCCAACCGTACCAGCGTCAACGCCCAGCGCGGCATGGGCCTCGATGAGGCCCTTCCGGTCTTCGCCGAAATCCGCGAAGTGACCGGCCTGCCGACCCTGACCGATGTGCACGAGATTGATCAGTGCGCCCGGGCGGCCGAGGCTGTGGACGTTCTGCAGATCCCGGCATTCCTCTGCCGGCAGACCGACCTGCTGGTCGCCGCAGCCCGGACCGGCAAGGCGGTCAATGTCAAGAAGGGGCAGTTCCTCGCCCCCTGGGACATGAAAAACGTCATCGCCAAGATTACCGGCTCGGGCAATCCCAACGCCATGGCCTGCGAGCGGGGCGTCTCCTTTGGTTACAACACCCTGGTCAGCGACATGCGGGCCCTGCCGGAAATGGCCAAGATCGGCTGCCCGGTGGTCTTTGACGCCACCCACTCCGTTCAGCAGCCCGGAGGCCTGGGCGGGAGTTCGGGGGGGCAGCGCGAGTATGTGCCGGTGCTGGCCAGGGCCGCGGTGGCCATCGGTGTGGCCATGGTGTTTCTGGAAACCCACCCAGATCCGGATAACGCCCCGTCCGATGGCCCCAATATGGTTCCGCTGAACCAGTTCGAGTCCCTGGTTGCAGAACTGCTGGACTATGACGCCCTGGCCAAGCGCAGGATCAACGCCGCCTGACCCCGGCGGGCGAGCCCGGCGAGCCGACCGCCCTCTCTTCTGGTAAATTGGCAGTGACAGTGCAAATACTCCCGCCAAGGCATGGGAGGCGGAATTGACCTACAGACTCTACGGAACCCCGGGCTCGCTCTACACTGGCAAGGTGCGGGCCTATCTGATCAAGCAGGGCATCCCGTTCGAAAACCGGGCGGTTGGCGAACCAGGCTTCCGGGAACGAATCGTTCCCCGCGTCGGTCGCTGGATCATGCCGGTCATGGAGGGGGAGGACGGCGAGCTGCTTCAGGACGGCTCGGCGATCATCGACCATTTCGAGGCTATCGGCGCCGTGCGCTGGCCGGCCCGGGCGACGACTCCCTGTCACCGGGTGATCGGCCACATCTTTGAACTGTTCGGGGGAGAGGGCCTTCTGCGTCCGGCGATGCATTTTCGCTGGAATTTTGATGACGTGAACCAGCCCTTCCTCATGCGGGATTTCACCGCCGCCCTGGCGCCCGGCGTCTCAGAGGCGGAGGCTGCCGCCGTCTTCGATTTCGCGTCCCGCCGCATGCGGAAGGCCATGGCCAGTTTCGGGGTTTCAGAGGCCTCTATCCCCGGGGTCGAGGCGTCCTACGGGACCTTCCTGGACCTCTTCGAGACGCATCTGGAACAGTCTCCCTATCTGCTCGGCGGACGGCCGAGCCTGGGCGACTATGGGCTGATTGCGCCGCTCTATGCCCATCTCGGACGCGATCCCTATCCGGCCGCCTTGATGAAGTCCCGGGCCCATCGGGTCTGGCGCTGGGTAGAGCGAATGAACGCGCCGGACCTGGACAGTGGTGATCACGGGTCGCCTGATCCGGTCCTGTTTCCCGACGACGCGGTTCCGGAAACACTGCTGTCACTGCTGAAATTTGTGGCCGAGGACTATCTGCCCGAGGTCAGGGCCGCTGTGGCGTTCACCAACGACTGGCTGGCCGAGCGCCCGGAACTGCAGACCGGGACCAACGGCCTTGCCCGCCCCTCGGAGCGGATGATCGGGCAGGCGCAGTTTAACTGGCGCGGTGTGGCGGTGGAGGTCGCCGTCATGCCCTACCGGCTGTGGTTGCTGCAGAAGATCCAGGACTGCGTGGATGCGCTGGCGCCGGCCGACCGGGCCCCTGTTGAGGCGATGCTGGTTTCGGCCGGTCTGCAGGACCTTCTGGCTCTCAGGACGCATCGAAGGGTGGAACGGGTGGACCATCTGGAGGTTTGGGGGCCGCTTCTTCCGGCCTTGCAGGGCGCCCAGGGGGCCTGATCAACAGGCGTATCGAGGCGATCCTGACTTGACCGGCAAAGCGTCACCGCGCACAGCCTGACCACTATGGAACTGGCCGGACTTCAGAAGCTGCTGGACGCTGTCGCGGGCGTGCGCGTCGCCTGTGTTGGCGACTTGATGGTTGACAGGTTTGTCTATGGCGAGGTGAGCCGGATATCACCCGAAGCGCCGGTTCCTGTCCTGGCCCTGGGCCGGGAAACCGCCATGCTTGGCGGGGCCGGCAATGTCGCCCGAAATGTTGCGGCGCTCGGTGGCCGCGCCGCCCTGGCGGGTCTGATCGGTGCTGACCCGGCCGCCAGCCAGGCTCTGGGTCTGGTCGGTGCGGAGCGCGGCCTCGAAAGCCACCTTGTGACTGACCGTGATCGGCCCACGACGGTCAAGACCCGCTATGTGGCGGCCGGACAGCAGCTGCTCAGGGTGGACGCCGAAGACCCGACCCCGGCCAGTCGTGACATCGAGATCAAACTGGCGGCGGCGGCGGGGTTCGCCGCCGAAGGGGCCGGGGCGATCCTCCTGTCTGACTACGGCAAGGGTGCGGTGACCCAGAAGGTCATCGAGGCCTGCCTCGAAGCCCGGGACGCCGGCTGTGTCCTGATCGTCGATTCCAAGGCCCGAAGTTTTGCCCGCTATGGCGCGGCTGACCTGGTCAAGCCCAATGCCTCGGAACTGTCCCGAGCGACGGACATGCCCTGCGACACCGATGACGAGATCGAGGCGGCGCTGGCGAGGGCCCTGGATCTTTCGCGCTGCAAGGCCGTGCTGGTCACCCGCGCGGCCAGGGGCATGAGCCTCGCGGTGCGGGGCAAGGGCGTACGCCATTTCCCCGGCCGACCGCGGGAGGTTTTCGATGTTTCCGGCGCCGGAGACACGGCCCTTGCCGCCCTCGGTCTGGCCCTGGCGGCCGACTGCGACATCGAGGACGCCGTCAGATTCGCCCTGCTGGCCTCCGGCGTCGTGGTCGGCAAGGCGGGCACAGCCACGGCGACGCCCCGGGAACTGATCGAGGCCGAGCTTTCGGCCCATCTGGCCCCGGCCGAGGCCAAGCTCGCAAGCCCCATGAAGATGGCGCAGCAGGCGGAGGCATGGCGGGCCGAAGGTCTGACCGTGGGCTTCACCAACGGCTGTTTCGATATCCTGCACAAGGGCCATGTCGCCTATCTGGCCCAGGCCCGGGCCTGGTGCGACCGGCTGATCGTGGCGGTCAATTCCGACGCTTCGGTCAGGGCGCTCAAGGGCGAGGGCCGGCCGGTCAATGATCTCGAATCCCGGGCCGTTGTCCTGGCGGGCTTGGCCCATGTTGATCTTGTCACCGCATTTGACGATCCCACGCCCCTGGCCCTGATCGAGGCCGCCCGTCCTGACGTCCTGATCAAGGGCGCCGACTACAGCGTCGAGACCGTCGTCGGCTCTGACCTGGTGTTGGGGTGGGGCGGCTCCGTGAAGCTGGCGCCGCTGGTGGATGGCTATTCCACGACGGCCGCCATCGCCCGCATGACTGAAAAATCCTGAAGGAAGCCTGCCCATGACCCGCCGCATCGTTTTTGTGACCGGAGGCGCCGGCTTCATCGGCTCCAATATCGTCGCCCGGCTGTGCGAAGAGTCTGACCTGGATGTTGTGGTCTGCGACTGGCTGGGGGCCGCTGACGAAGGCAAATGGCGCAACATCGCCAAGCATCCGATCGGTGATTTCGTGCCGCCCGAGCAGATGATGGACTGGCTCGAGAAGCGTTGGCGGGATGTCGAGGCGGTGGTCCATATGGGCGCCATCAGCTCGACCACCGAGCCGGATGCAGACCGCATCATCCAGACCAATTTCTGCCTGTCCCGGGACCTTTTTCGCTGGTGCGCAGACCGGCAACGGCGGTTCATCTATGCCAGCTCCGCTGCGACCTATGGCGACGGTTCGGCGGGATTTGACGACAATGACAGCCTGGACGCCCTCAAGGCCCTCAAGCCCCTCAATGCCTATGGCTGGTCCAAGGCCCTGTTCGATGTTTTCGCCGCTCGCCAGGCGGCCCGGGACTATCGCCCGCCGCAGTGGGTCGGGCTGAAGTTCTTCAACGTCTATGGTCCCAATGAGGCGCACAAGGATTCCATGAAGTCGGTCGCTGCCCAGATCTTCCCGAAGGTCCGGGCCGGTCACACCGTCCAGCTGTTCAAGTCCCACCATGCCGACTACGTCGATGGCGGCCAGCTGCGGGACTTCGTCTATGTCCGTGATACCGCCGAGGTCATCGCCTGGCTGATCAATAACCCTCAGGTCAATGGCGTCTACAACCTGGGTTCCGGCCACGCCCGCAGCTTTGCCGACATGGCCAACGCCCTGTTCCAGGCGGCCGGTCGACCCGCCCAGATCGACTATATCGACATGCCCTACAGCCTCAGGGACAAGTACCAGTACTTCACCCAGGCGCGTATGGATCGCCTGCGCGATGCGGGATATCCCGGCCAGTTCACGTCGCTGGAAGAAGGGATCGACGAGTATGTGACCCGCTACCTGGCCGCCAGCGACCCCTATCGCTAGGGCGGGTCGTCGGATCCGGGAGGAGCGCCTTGGCCGATTTCATGTTCCTGATGCATGACGACACGACTGCCCCTTTGGATGAGGCGGCCTGGGACACCTATTTCAGCCTGCTGAACCGGTCCGGCGCCTTCCGGGGCGGTAGCGAAATCGGAGCTGGCCTTGCGGTGCGCAGGCACGGTTCTGCGGGCCCCCTGGCCAGCCACATTACCGGGTTCATCCGGGTCGAGGCGGCGGACATCGAGCAGGCCCGCCTGCTGATCGAGGGAAACCCGGTCTTCGAGGCGGGCGGAACCGTCGAGATCCGCCAACTGCCGCAATCGGACTGAAGACCGGACCGATCCTCAGGCCCAGGCCGGCCTTACGAATGGCATTGCCGCGCGAGGGTTTCAGCAACCTGTCCGATCAGGTCCAGCGGCAGGGGCTGGCTGTGAGGAAACGACAGGTTTCCCTTCGGCCCCCGGTAGGATGCCAGGGCCGCTATCAGGCCCTCCGGCCCGCGGACGGGCGGATAGACTCCAACATGGTGCTTGAAGGCGCTGAAATAGAAGAAGATCTTCTTCAGCCGGAAGGCTGACATGCCGTATCCGACACAGGGCTGTGCTCCGGCCACCCGGCGCTCCACCTCCGCCTCGATCAGGTCCAGTCGCAGCCTCGCTTCGGGCGAGGCCCGGTCGAAGAGCGCTTTCCGGTCTAACGTCGTCATGCCTTGCCCAAATCCTCCGGAAGCGCAGGCCGGCGGTCGATCCGTCCTGGCCCCGGGTGGATCCTGGCTGATCCCGACTCGATCACACCCCCCAGGATCCGAAGTCTGGGTCGGGGTCAGCATCTCCGATCTTGTCGAGCGATACCATGACCTTGGGTGACGGTTGCTACCCGTAGATCTTGGCCTAGACTGGCGCCAACGAAAAAGCTCAGGGAGTGCGTCATGGTCGGCATCGCCGCTTGGGGAGCCTATGTCCCGCGCCTGCGGCTCAGCCGAAAGGCGGCTGCCAGCGCCAATGCCTGGATTGCCCCGGGCCTGATGGGCAAGGCCAAGGGCGAGCGGTCCATGGCCAATTGGGACGAGGACGCCCTGACCATGGCGGTCGAGGCCGCCCGGGATGTTCTGGGTCCTGACGACGACCGCAGCCATGTTCGCGGGTTGTGGTTCGCCTCCAGCACGGCGCCATTTTCAGACCGGCTCAACGCCGGCATCATCTCCGCCGCCCTGACCCTGGACCGCGCCGCCGCCTCGGCTGATGTGTCTGGTTCACAGCGGTGCGGCCTGACGGCCCTGGCCCAGGGCCTCAATGCCGTGAAGGCCGGCGCGGTCAGCTGCGGTCTGGTGACAGTCGGGGAACATCGCCGGGCCCGGGCCGCCTCGACCCAGGAACTGGACTTCGGAGACGGGGCTGCGGCCTTCATGTTGGCCGAGAAGGACCTGGTCGCCGAATTTCTGGGCCATGGCAGCTGCACGGCGGATTTTGTCGACCATTTCCGCGGTGCGGATGCGGAATTCGACTATCACTGGGAAGAGCGCTGGATTCGCGACGAGGGGATCGTGAAACTGGTCCCGCCTGCCGTGGAGGCGGCCCTGAAAAAGGCTGGCCTCGGCTCCGATCAGGTAACCCACTTCTGTTTCCCGTCCACCTTCGGAGGCATGGCGGCGACGCTTGCCAAGCGCCTTGGCATTCCAGCCTCCGCCGTGCGGGACAACCTGGCCGGCGTCATGGGCGAGGCGGGCGCAGCCCACGGCCCCGTCCTGTTGGCCCATGCGCTGGATGAGGCGCGGCCTGGCGATATCATCCTGGTGGCCCAGTTTGGCCAGGGCGCCGAGGCCCTGATCTTCCGGGTCACCGACCGCATCGATCAGGCCCGTCCGGCGCGCGGCGTCGTGGGCTCCCTGGCGGATCGCAAGGAAGAGACCAACTATCTGAAATTCCTGTTCTTCAACGGCCTTGTCGAATGGGACCGGGGCATGAGGGCGGAAAAGGACAACAAGACCGCCCTGACCACCCTGTATCGCAATGAAGACCAGATCCTTGGCCTTGTCGGCGGCAAGTGCCGCGAGACCGGTGTGGTGCAGTATCCCCGCACCCGGATCTCCGTGGCCCCCAACGCCTTCGCCGTGGACACCCAGGACCCCTATCGCTTCGCCGAGCGCAAGGCGTCCGTGACAACCTATTCGGCCGACTTCCTCACCTATTCGATGAGCCCGCCCAACCATTACGGGACCATCGATTTCGAGGGTGGCGGCCGCATCTTCATGGACATCACCGATGTCGAGCAGGGCGACGTCGACACCGGCCTGCCGGTCAAGATGGTCTTCCGCCTCAAGGAAACCGACGAGAAGCGCGGCTTCCGCCGCTACTACTGGAAGGCGGCGCCGGACCGCGCCGCCAGGACCCAACCTGCCGCTCTGGCGGCTGAATAGGAGACGCCGACATGGCCGCAGGGATCAGGGACAAGGTCGCCATTCTCGGAATGGGCTGTTCGAAGTTCGGGGAGCGGTGGGACGCCGGTCCGGAAGACCTTATGGTCGAGGCCTATCTGGAAGCCATGCAGGACGCCGGCATCGAGCCGACCCAGCTGGACGCCGCCTGGTTCTCGACCCACATCGACGAGGTTGGCACCGGCAAGGGCGGCACGCCCATGAGCCTGGCCCTGCGCCTGCCCAATATCGCCGTGACCCGGGTCGAAAACTTCTGCGCCGGCGGTTCGGAAGCCTTCCGGGGGGCCGTCTATGCGGTCGCCTCCGGCGCTGCCGATATCGCCATCGCCCTGGGCGTCGAGAAGCTCAAGGACACCGGCTATGGCGGCCTGCCGACTGGTCAGGCCGGCACCCTTCTGCCGCAGGTCTCGCCCAACGGCTCGGCTCCCGGCAACTTCGCGCAGCTGGCCTCGGCCTACCGGGCCAAGCACGGGGTCAGCCGCGATGACCTCAAGCGCGCCATCGCCCATGTCTCGGTCAAGAGTCACGCCAACGGCGCCAAGAACCCCAAGGCCCATCTGCAAAAGCCGGTGACGGAGGAACAGGTCCTCAACGCCCCGATGATCGCCGAGCCGCTGGGCCTGTTCGACTGCTGCGGCGTGTCCGACGGCGCAGCCGCAGCCATCGTCACCACGCCCGAGATCGCCCGGAGCCTGGGCAAACGCAACCTGACCACGGTCAAGGCGCTGCAGCTGGCCGTCTCCAACGGTATGGAGTCCCAGTACAATGGCTGGGACGGCAGCTATTTCCATACCGCCCGGATTGCCGCCTCCAAGGCCTATCGGGAGGCCGGGATCGAGCGGCCCCGCGAGCAGATCAGCATGATGGAAGTGCATGACTGCTTCAGCGTCACCGAACTGGTGACCATGGAAGACCTGCATATCTCGGCCGAGGGCCAGGGCTGGAAGGACGTGATGAACGGCTTCTATGACGCCGACGGCCAGATTCCCTGCCAGATCGACGGCGGTCTGAAGTGCTTCGGCCATCCCATCGGGGCTTCGGGGCTGCGGATGCTGTATGAAATGTACCTGCAGCTCCAGGGTCGGGCCGGGGAGCGCCAGCTGTCAAATCCGGTCTTCGGCATGACGCACAATCTGGGCGGATCGCCCTCCACCAATGTCTGTTCGGTGGCCATCGTCGGGCAGGAGGGGGCTTAACCCTTCGGCCCTGGCGTGCGAGGCTGAGGTCATGCTGTCAGCCCTCAAAGGCCCCCGACTCTGGATCGCCCTGGTCGCAGTCCTCCTGCTCGCCGTTGTGCTGGCGGGGCTGCTGGCCTTCAGGGTCGATATCCTGCGGACGTCCCTGGACCCCCGCGTGCCGTTCCAGACCTATCAGCCGCCCCGGGCCCCGGACTATGGCCAGTCCCGGGCCTGGGCTCTTCTGCCTGCCGCGCCGGAACGTCCCCGCATCGATGACCCGCCGGCCGACGTCTTTTTCGTCCATCCGACCACCTATGACGGCGGAGAACACTGGAACGCGCCCTTCCGGGACGGTCGCTCGGCGCGATTGCTCGAAGATGTCATGCTGCCCAACTATGCCGGTTCCTTCGCCAGGGTCGGCCGGGTCTTCGCCCCGCGCTACAGGCAGGCCAGCCTCTATGCCCAGCTGACCCTGAGAGATGACGCCCGCGACGCCAGGGTCTTTGCCTATGGCGATGTCCTGGCGGCCTTTCGCCAATGGAAGGCAAGGTACGGCGGCCAGCGGCCCTTTATCCTGGCCGGAGTGGAGCAGGGAGGATTGCTGGCCTCACGTCTGCTGGCCGAGGAAATCGTCCCTGACGCCGCCCTGAGAAAGCGACTGACAGCGGTCTATCTGATCGAGACCGTGGTCCCCGCCGAGGCCTATGCGCCCACCGCCCAGATTCCGGCCTGCAGCAAGCGTCAACAGACCGGTTGCCTTCTGGCCTGGCGCACAGCCAGCGCCGTCGAAAGGGCAGGCCTGAGAGACCGCGCCCTGACCTGGGGGCCATCCGGGGCCCTGGTGAATCTCGGCGAGGGGGTCCCGCTCTGTGTGAACCCGCTGTCCGGCGCCGCGGAAACCACCCTGGTCCCGGCCAGGGCCAATGTGGGGGCGGCCAACGCCACGCGGCTGGATTGGGGAGATCGCCCGGCGCTGGTAGCCCGTGCCGTCGAGGCTCAATGTGTCGAAGGCTTCCTTGCGGTGTCCAGGCCAAAGGCGCGGAGCCTGCGCCCGACGGGTGGCTGGGCCGATCGCCTGAAGGCTACGCCCTTCAACCTCTTCTATGGCGATATCGAAGCCGATGCAGAAGCGCGGATGTCGTCAAAGCTGGGACGGCCGGTTAACGCCATCCTGGCGCCGCCGATCACCCGGTCGATTTCTGTCAGGACCGTGCCCGTCCGGCCCATCGACTGATCTGCGATCCCGGGGCCTGTTCCGCTGTGATCAAAACGGCCAAGGCGGAAAAACAGTGTTGGGTTCAATGCGCTATCGCGCTTCCAGTGTCTTGAGGCCGGCATAGCCCGGCTGGTCGATCCGGACCTGGTCGATGATCGAGGCGTGCAGATGAGCCAGCAGCGCCTGATCGGTCGGTGAAATCGCGCCGTCCCGGATCCGCTCGCAAAGCAGGGTGTTCAGGCTCTCCCAGTCGCCATCCGTTTCCAGCAGGGCGCCGAGACGGGCGATCTGGTCCGCTTCCGCCGTGGCGCCGGCCTCGATCTCCCGCCGGACAGCCGCCAGGGCGTTTACAGCGACCCGGGCGTGAAAGGCGTCCCGGTCCTTCAGGTTGGGAGCTGCGCGCTCCTCGATGAACCGGATGACACTGTCGATCAGTTCGCCGGCGGTAGGGTGACTGATCATGCGGCGGCCTCCAGCAGGGCGACAAGGTCGATCTCGGTCTCGCTGGTGCGCCGGCCGATCATGGCCCGCTCAACGGACGCATCTGCGCCGCTGGCATAGGAGGCGTACATGGTCAGGCACATGCAGCCCCACTTCAGGGATCCCAGCATCTGCCAGTAAAGAACCCGCTCCAGGGCGATCGGCGCCCCGCCCGCAGCCTGGTAACCGGCCAGCAGGTCCTCATGGTCCCCGAAGCCGCCTACCGGCTTGGAGCCGCCAAACCGCCAGCTGCTGGTGCAGAGCCAGCCCAGGTCCTCGGCCGGATCGCCGAGATGGGCCAGTTCCCAGTCCAGGACAGCAGCCAGGCCGGTGTCAGGATGGACCATCAGATTGCCATTGCGGAAATCGCCGTGCACCAGCACCGGCCGTTCCAGGGTCGGGGCCCGGTCCTTCAAAAAACGGAAGGCCGCCTCGAAGATCGGCCGCCGGGCGTCCATCTGCCGATAGACCGCCTCATATTTTTCCAGCTCGGTTGCGGCGCTGGAGACGGCCAGCGGCGGCAGGCCTTCGGTGGGAACATCGTGGATCGCGGCAAGCACTTCCCCGCAGCGTCGGGCCAGGCCCTTGCGAACCTCGGCGAAGGGCGGGTCCCGGGCGATGCGCTTGCCAAGGGTTTCTCCCTCGACCCGGCTCATCACATAGGCTTCGCCCACATCACTGTCCGGCGCGCAGATCGCCAGGACCCTGGGAACCGGCGCGCCCCGGGCGGCGGCGGCGTTGATCAGGGCGGCTTCGGTGGCCAGCGGCACGGCGTTGCCCGAACCCGTCACGCCGGGCGGCTTGCGGCGCAGGATCAGCGGCGCCCCGCTGTCGGTCTCGAAGGCCCAGGTTTCCTGGCTGGCGCCGCCCGACAGGCGGCGAAGGCCCACGATGGTCGTGGCCCCCGGCGAAAGGTCCGGCGCCAGGGCGCCAAGCGCATGTTGCAGGTCGTTCATGGGGTGATATTCGAGGCTGTCACGCCGCGTCAGTCAAACCCCTTTGGCGAAGGAGCTGATTGCCAGACCGGTCCCGCAGGACGCATGCTCGCCCTGCCTTCCCAACCAGCGGAGAGGGCAGGGGTGATCCATGAAGGTAGCCAGCATCCGATAGGCGGTCCCGGCCCGGGGTCCACGCCGTCTTCCGTTTGACGCCGACCCTCCGGTTGGCGATGCCTCCCCGCGTCCTGCGTCGGGGTTACCTTTCCTGCTGATTGCAAGGATCACCCATGGCCAGTCTCTGGCGCCATGCCGACTTTCTGAAACTCTGGTCCGCCCAGGCCGTTTCTGCCTTCGGGTCCCGGATCACCCGGGAGGGCCTGCCCATGGCGGCTGTCCTCACCCTCGACGCGACGCCGGCCCAGCTGGGCATCCTGGCTGCCCTGGGGCTTGGCCCCGGGGTCGTCGTCGGACTGTTCGCAGGAGGCTGGATCGACCGGTCCCGGCGCAGGCCGCTGCTGATCGGCTCCGACCTGGTCCGGATGGCGCTGCTCATGACCGTGCCCCTGGCGGGCTGGAGCGGACTTCTGGCCATGCCGCAGCTCTATGTCGTCGCCGCCCTGGTCGGCGCGGCCGGGGTCATCTTCGCCATTGCCGACCACGCCTATCTGCCGTCCCTGATCGGCCGCGACCAGCTGATGGAGGGCAATGCCCGGCTGGAGGCGACCGACTCCGTGGCCGAGATCGGCGGTCCGGCCCTGGCCGGGCTGTTGTTCCAGATATTCTCGGCCTCCATGGCCATCCTGGGCAATGCCGCCACCTATCTGTTCTCTGCAATCCTGCTGGCCTTGATCCGCACCCCCGAGCCGCCCCTCAAGGCATCACGCAAGGACCGCCATCCCCTTGAGGGCCTGGTGTTCGGCGTCCGGGCCATCTGGGCCCAGCCCCTGGTGCGACCCCTGCTGGCCCTGACGGTGGTCCAGAGCCTGTTCGGGTCCTTCTTCGCCAGTCTCTATGTGCTGATGGCCATCCGCACTCTTGGCCTGTCGACGGGTTTGCTGGGCCTGATCATCGCCGTCGGCGGGATCGGCGCCCTGCTTGGCGCCGTTCTGGCCCCGGTCGCCGTCAAGCGGCTGGGGGTCGGGCCGGCCATCATCGCGATGGGAGCCATCTCGGCCATTTCCTCGGTGCTCGTTCCGCTTTCGCCTGTTCCGACAGCGGGCGCGGTCGCTTTCCTGGTCATTGCCCAGCTGTTGGGAGACGCCTTTGCCGTCGCCGCCTTGATCCCGGCGGGAACCCTGCGCCAGTCGGTGTTTCCGCCGGCCTGGCTTGGCAGGACAGCTGCAGTCTTTCATGTCGCGCGGGGCGGCATGTCTGTGGCGGGCGCCCTGCTGGGCGGGCTTCTGGGTCAGGTCATCGGGGTGCGGGAGACCCTGCTGGTCTCGGCCATCGGGCTGATGCTGGCCATGCTCATTCCGCTGTTTTCGCCGCTGCGGACCCTCAGGACCATTCCCGAGACCCCTGACTAACCGGCGTCCTGGCCGGCCGGGCGCCAGTCGAACAGGGCCTGCAGCACCCTGACCGCCTCACCGCGTGGACTGGTCAGGCCTTCATCTCGGGCCAGGATCAGCCTTGCGTCATCGGCGGCCACGGCGATCAGGTCGCGGTGGGCGGTGGGATCGGCCAGGCGATAGGCTGGAAACCCGCTCTGTTTCAGCCCCAGCGGGTCGCCGCCGCCCCTCAGTTCCAGGTCCTTCTCGGCGATCTCGAAGCCGTCGTCGGTCTTGCGCAGGATGTCCAGCCGCTGCTCCGCCGTCGCCCCCAGGGGCGGGTCGTAGATCAGCAGGCAACTGCTTTCCCGCCGACCCCGACCGACCCGTCCGCGCAACTGGTGCAACTGGGCCAGGCCAAACCGCTCGGCCTGTTCGATGACCATGATGGTGGCGTTGGGCACATTGACCCCGACCTCGACCACGGTGGTGGCGACCAGAACCGGCAGGCGTCCCTCGGCGAAGTCGGCCATCACCGCGTCCTTCTCGGCGGCTGGCATCTGGCCATGAACCAGCCCGACCTGGGCGCCCATCACCTGCCGAAGGATGACGGCCCGCTCTTCGGCCGCCGCCAGATCCATCAGTTCGGACTCCGAAACCAGCGGGCAGATCCAGAAGGCCTGGGCCCCTTCCCTGACGGCGACCCTAAGTCGTTCGATGATCTCCGGCAGGCGAGGCGAGGGGATGGCGCGGGTGGTCACCGGGGTCCGGCCGGGCGGCTTCTCATCGATCCGGCTGACGTCAAGGTCGCCGAACACCGTCAGTTCCAGGGTCCGGGGAATGGGCGTGGCGGACATGGCCAGCAGATGCACCGCCGCCCCCTTGTCCTGCAGCCGCTTCCGCTCATTGACCCCGAACCGGTGCTGTTCGTCGACCACCGCCAGGCCCAGATTGCGATAGCGCACCTCGTCCTGGAACAGGGCGTGGGTGCCGATCGCCACATGGACTGTCCCATCCATCAGGGCCATCAGCTTTTCGGCCCGGACCGAGCCCTTGTCCCGGCCGGTCAGCAGGATGACCCTCAGACCCAGCGCCTCCAGCGGCCCGGCGACGGTTTCGAAATGCTGGCGGGCCAGGATCTCGGTCGGGGCCATGAAGGCGGTCTGGAAACCAGCGTCGGCCACGTCCGCCATGGCCAGCATGGCCACCACGGTCTTGCCGGCCCCGACATCGCCCTGCAGCAGCCGGCTCATCCGCTCGCCCGAAGTCAGGTCGCCCCGGATCTCGGACAGGCTGCGGGTCTGAGCCCCGGTCAGCCGCCAGGGCAGGCCGGCCTCCAGTCGTTCCGCCGTCCTGCCGGCCTGGATCGGTGCCGCCGGCTGCGCACGGCGGGCGGCCTTGCGCTGGGCCAGGGCCAGCTGGTGGGCCAGCAGTTCGTCATAGGCCAGTCGCTGGCGCGCGGGGGCTGTGGGGCTGAGGTCGGCGTCGGTCTGGGGGCTGTGGAGCTGTTGCAGGGCCGTCAGCCAGTCCGGCCAGCCCTCCCTGGCCAGCCAGGCCGGGTCCTGCCATTCAGGCAGGGCGACGGCGCGGGCCAGGGCCTCCAGCACCAGCTTGCGCACCGTCCGGGCCGGCAGGCCGGCCGTGGCCGGATAGATGGCCTCCAGTTCCGGAACCTCGGCCGCCCGCTCAAGCGGTACAAAATAGTCCGGATGGACGATCTGTAGCTCGGCCCCGAACCGTTCGACCCGGCCGCTGACGATGCGAGGCGCCCCCACCGGATGCTGGCGCTCCAGATGGGCGCCATGACCCTTGAAATAGGCCAGGGTCACAAAGCCGGTGGAACCGTCAAAGGCCCGGATCCGCCAGGGCTGCTGCATCCCTTTGGGCGGCATATGGGCGTCGATCACCACCGACAGGGTCGCGACCTCCCCCTCGATCAGGCCGGCGAAATTGCTCGGCCGGCGATACACCAGGCTGTGGGGGCTCAGGAACAGCAGGTCCCGCACCCGGGGCCCGGCCAGCTTCTCGACAAGGGGCGCGACCTTCGGCCCAACGCCCTTGAGAGACGTGACCGACGCAAACAGCGGAAACAGGGACTCGGGTCGCATCCATGCAGGATAGCGCGGCATCGCGGCGCGGTCGCGATCTGGCAACGGTGAACTTTACCTAAAACCGCCGCACCGGCTCCAGACTCTTGAGGAAATCCTGATGGGTTCCAAAGGCGCCATGATCGGCAATCTGGGGTTCCAGGGACGCCGCTTCCAGTAGCCAGCGATGGGCGGCGCGATAGTGTTCCGTCCGCCGCCAGCGGGCGGTGTCCATGATCAGGCCCCGCAGCAGCAGGGCCGCGGCCAGGGGCGATCGGCCCTCCAGCGTCCGGATGGCCGGTTCGACCAGTTCGGGCAGGTCGAACTTGATCTCGGAGACGCGCCCCAGCACCAGGGCGGCGGCCTCCGGCAGGGAGGGCCAGGCCACCAGGAACCGCAGGGCCGCCAGGGCAGAGGAAAACTGTCGGGCATGGGCCATGGCCCGGTCCTCGGCCACCACATCGTCGAAATCGGCCAGTCTTTTCAGATGGTCCCGCAACAGATCGGCGTCGAGCCGCTCCTCGAAGGCCGCCCAGCGCAGTTCCTGCGCCTCTGCGCCCCGGCCGGCGGCCTCCAGGGCCTGCAGCCAGGCATAGTCCCAGTCGGCCATGCCTCGTGTCCGCACCCCGCCGGCCGGGCGGGACAGCTCCAGCGCCTTCAACGCCTCATCGGTCCGGCCGGCATGCAGCAGTCGGGCGGCGATCTGGGCGCCGACCGCCGGCTGTTGCCGCTCCGCCGGGGTCCAGGTCTCGCCATAGCCATCGACATCGCCCAGGGCATCGCAGATCTGCTGCAGGGCTCGCCGCAACAGGGGCGCGGTCCGGGCCCGGCGGTTCAGCACCTGGTCCAGCTGGGCCCGCAGCCAGGTCAGGGCAGGCGGGTCCAGAGCCGGCAGGACCGCCAGGGTCAGGCCGCCGGTGATCACCTCGCCCTCGGACGTCAGGGCCTCGAACACCCGCTCCGCCAGCCCCTGGGCATCAGCCTTGGCGGCGACGCTCAAGGGGCCCAGGGCATCGACGGCGGCCACGAAGATGGCCGAGACATCGCCCTTGGCGTCATTGGCCCTGGCCAGGACCGGCGCGGCCAGGGCCAGGAACCGCCAGAGCATCTCCAGGGCCACAAACGGGTTCTGCTCGGCCAGGGGGCCGGTGATGGCCCCGCGCAGGCTGTCCAGCTCCCAGACGAATTCCGCATGCTTGCGCCAGTGAACCCGGGTCCGACGCTCGGAAAAGGTCTCCATCCGCTTGTCGATCTCGGAGGCCAGGTCCTCGGGCCCCGCCGCCGCCGCCAGCTCCAGCCGCAGCCGCCGCTTGATGGCCGCATCCCCCTCGGCCACATCCATCAACAGGACCGCCAGCCGCTCAGGCCCCAGGGCCTCCAGATTGGCCAGGTTGAGGGTCTTGCGGGAGCCGGCGCGTTTGGCGGGAGCCTTCATCGGACTTGAAGGATAGCGTGACTCGCGAGGCGGCGCCCAACCCTGCCGGATGCTGGCCCTTCGGGGGCGCTGTCGGCTGCGCAACTGGCGACTGGGGGGGCTCAGCCGTGCAAGTTCGGCGCACCGATCTCCATTGCCCCAATCAACCCCCGACAACCGTTACCCCGGACTGCCCAAAGGGACGGTCCAGTCCCCAGAGGGGACAGGGCGCGAAATCGCAACCGTAGACACCCCCGTCCGTGGCCACTGGCTCCCGGCTCTCCGCTGCGCTGCAGCCGGGATGAGGGGGAATTGGGCGCGCACGCCCCTTTCCCGCTGGCCTCTCGCCGCCCTGCGCCCTATATCCCGCCGCCCATGGATGACATTCGACTGAAGCGGATCAGGCTGCGGGCCTGGCGGCGGGGATTTCGCGAGGCGGACCTTATATTGGGGCCGTTTGCGGACCAGTATGGCCCCAGCCTGACAGAGGCGCAGCTGGACGCCTTCGAGGCCCTGCTGAACGAGGCCGACCAGGACGTCTATGGCTGGATCATCGGCCGCGAGCCTGCTCCTGCCCCCCATGACACGGATGTCCTGACCATGCTGAAGGCCTTCGAGCCGGCCCAGGGCGGTCCTCGTGGAGCCTAGGGAGCGGAAGGCTCCTGACCTGAAAGCCGTGGCGAAAGCGGACGGGAGGATGGTCCTGGCCGGGGCGCCAGAGGGTTATGACGCCCTGATCATGGCGGATGTCGCCCGCACGCGGGGGGGACTCAGCTGTTTTGTCGCCCGGGATGGTGCGCGGGCCGAGGCCTTTGTGGCGGCCATGGGGTTCTTCGCCCCGGAGATGGAGATCATCTCTTTCCCGAGCTGGGACTGCCTGCCCTATGACCGGGTCGGGCCGGCGCCGGCCATTGCGGCGCAGCGTATGGCCACCCTGTCGCGGCTGCTGGCGGGCATCGACGCCAAGAAGCCGGTCATGCTGGTCACGGCCATGGCCGGGGTGATCCAGCGGGTGCCGCCGCGCGAAGGCGTGCGGGCCGCCGGCTACGCCACAAGGCCCGGCGCCCAGGTCAAGATCGATGACCTGGAGCGGTATTTCGCCGTTAATGGCTATCAGCGGGCCTCGACCGTCTCGGAGCGGGGCGAGTTCGCCATTCGCGGCGGGGTGATCGATGTCTTCCCGCCGGGCGGCGAAGAGCCGGTCCGCCTGGACCTGTTCGGCGACACCCTGGAATCCATCCGGTCCTTCGATCCGGAGACCCAGAGGTCGATCAAGCAACTGCATGGCGTTCAGCTGCTACCGGTCAGCGAGGCCCTGCTGGACAAGGACGCCGTGGCGCGGTTCCGGCGCGGCTATGTCAGCGCTTTCGGGGCGCCGGGCGATGACGCCCTCTATGCAGCGGTCAGCGAAGGTGGTCGCCGGGCCGGGATGGAGCACTGGCTGCCGCTCTTCTATGCCGGGCTGGAGACCCTGTTCGACTATCTGCCTGATGATTGTCTGATCGGCTTTGACCACCAGGCCCCGGAAGCCCGGGACGAGCGGCTGGCCACGGTCGAGGACGCCTATCAGGCAAGGGCCGACGCCCAGAGGCGCGACAGCTATCGGCCGCTCAAGCCCGACGCTCTCTATCTGACGGCGACCGAGTTCGACAACCTGATGTCCCTGCGGGCCACCCGCTGGTTCTCGCCCTTCCAGTCGGACGCCGTGGGCGCCATGGACATGGGGGCGAAGCTCGGCCGCACCTTTGTCGCCGAGCGCCAGCAGGATAGCGTCAACCTGTTCGAGGCCACGGCGGCCCATGCCCGCAGCCTGGGCGACGCCGGAAAGCGGGTGCTGTTCGCCAGCTGGACCGAAGGCTCCTCCGAGCGACTGGGCTCCATGCTGGCCGATCATGGCATCGCCCGTCTGCCTTTCGCCGGATACTGGCAGCAGGCCAAGGCGGCCGACCCCAAGACCCCCCAGCGGGTGGTCCTGCCCCTGGAGGCCGGGTTCGAAACCGACAGCCTGGCGGTGATTTCCGAGACCGACATCCTGGGCGACCGGCTGGCCCGGCCGCGCAAGAAGCGCCGCGCCGCCAATTTCCTGGCAGAGGCCAGCGCCCTGACGCCCGGCGACCTCGTGGTCCATATCGACCATGGCATCGGCCGCTATGAGGGGCTCAAGACCCTCGAGGTCCAGCAGGCCCCCCATGACTGCCTGGAACTGCAGTATGGCGGGGAGGCCAAGCTCTATCTGCCGGTCGAGAATATCGACCTCCTGACCCGCTACGGCGCCGAGGGCGACGGGGTGCAGCTGGACCGGCTGGGCGGGGCGGCCTGGCAGGCCCGGCGTTCCAAGGCCAAGGAGCGGCTGCGGATCATGGCCGAGGGCCTGATCGCCATCGCCGCCGCCCGGGCCACCAAGTCGGTGGAAGAGATCGATCCGCCGTCCGGGGTGTTTGACGAGTTCTGCGCCCGGTTCCCCTATGAGGAAACCGAAGACCAGCTGAACGCCATCGCCGATGTCCTGACCGACCTGGCTTCCGGCAAGCCCATGGACCGGCTGATCTGCGGCGATGTCGGCTTTGGCAAGACCGAGGTCGCTCTGCGCGCCGCCTTTGTCATGGCCATGAGCGGCCAGCAGGTGGCCATTGTTTGTCCGACGACCCTGCTGGCGCGTCAGCATTTCAAGACCTTCTCCGACCGGTTCCAGGGCTGGCCCATCAAGGTGCGGCGACTGTCGCGCATGGCCCCGACGAAAGAGGCGGCCGAGACCCGCGAGGGCCTGGCCAGCGGCAGTTTCGAGATCGTGGTCGGCACCCATGCGGTGCTGTCCAAACAGGTCAGTTTCCGCGACCTGGGCCTGGTCATCGTCGACGAGGAGCAGCATTTCGGGGTCAAGCACAAGGAGAAGCTCAAGGAGCTGCGGGCCGACGTCCACATGCTGACCCTGACCGCGACCCCGATCCCGCGCACGCTCCAGATGGCCCTGTCGGGCATCCGGGAGATGTCGATCATCGCCACCCCGCCGGTCGATCGCCTGGCCGTGCGGACCTATGTCATGCCGTGGGACGAGGTCTCCCTGCGCGAGGCCCTGCTGCGGGAAAAATACCGCGGCGGCCAGAGCTACTTCGTCACGCCCCGGGTTCGCGACCTGCCGGATCTCGAGAAGTTCCTGCGGGAATCCGTGCCTGAGGTGAAGTTCGTTGTGGGCCATGGCCAGATGGCGCCGACCCAGCTGGAAGAGGTGATGACCGCCTTCTATGACGGGCAGTATGACGTGCTGCTGGCCACGACCATTGTCGAAAGCGGCCTGGATATCCCTTCGGCCAACACCATGATCATCCACCGGGCCGACATGTTCGGCCTGTCGCAGCTCTATCAGCTGCGCGGACGGGTTGGGCGTTCCAAGGCCCGGGCCTATGCCTATCTGACCACGCCGGTGGAACGCCAGATCACCCTGTCGGCCGAGAAACGGCTGAAGGTCCTGCAGTCCCTCGACAGCCTGGGCGCCGGCTTCCAGCTGGCCAGCCACGACCTCGACATCCGGGGTGGCGGCAACCTGCTGGGTGACGAACAGAGCGGCCATATCCGCGAGATCGGGGTCGAGCTGTACCAGCAGATGCTGGAAGAGGCCGTGGCGGCCCTGCGCGAACGCCAGGGTCAGGAAGACCTGCTGGCCGACCGTGGCTGGTCGCCTCAGATCAACACCGGCGCCGCCGTCCTGATCCCGGAAGAGTATGTTCCCGACCTGAATGTGCGGCTGTCCCTCTATCGCCGACTGTCCGATGCCGAGCGGTCGGCCGACCGGGAGGCCCTGGCCGCCGAACTGATCGACCGGTTCGGACCCCTGCCGCCGGAGACGGACTCGCTGCTGAAAGTCGTGGCCATCAAGGGGCTGTGCCGCGAAGCCAATGTCGGCAAGATCGATGTCGGGCCCAAGGGCGCGGTGATCAGCTTCCGGGGCGACAACTTCGCCAATCCTGGCGGATTGGTCGGCCATATTCAGAAGAACATGGCGGTCTGGAAGCTGCGACCGGACCAGAAGATCGTCGTCAAGGGCGAATGGGACCGGCCGGCCCAGCGCCTGGACGCGGCCGAGAAAATTCTTTCGACCCTGGCCAAGCTGGCCCGCGCGGCCTGACACCTCCGAAAGTGGCTCGATTTTGGCTGCTTTTCCTCTGGCGCCGGCGCGGGTTGCACCCTAGCTAAAGCTAAGGAGGACACCTGCCATGATCAGACTGACCGTAAACGGCAAAGCTGTGACGGTAGCTTCCGAACCCGATACGCCACTGCTCTGGGTCCTGCGGGACGAACTCCAGCTGAAGGGCGCCAAGTATGGTTGCGGAATCGCCCAGTGCGGCGCCTGCACGGTTCTGGTTGGCGGCCAGGCGGTGCGCGCCTGCAGCCTGCCTGTGGGCGATATCGACGGCTCTGTCGTGACGACGATCGAGGGCTTGAAGGCTGACGATGCTGTCCAGAAGGCCTGGATCGAGTTGCAGACCCCGCAATGCGGGTTCTGCCAGCCGGGGCAGATCATGAGCGCCAAGGCCCTGCTGGCCGAGACGCCCCGGCCCGACGACGCCGCGATCGACGCGGCCATGGCGGGCAATCTCTGTCGCTGCGGAACCTATGTCCGTATCCGCGCCGCCATCAAGCTGGCCAGCGGCCAGGCCGCGTGAAGGGACCTGACCCGATGACCATCGCCTTGGACCGCCGTGGATTCCTCGCCGCCGGCGGGGCCTTCACCCTGAGTTTTGTCGTAACGCCCCCGGCCAGGGCCCAACAGGCTGCTACGGCATCTCCCTGGACCGCCTATTTGACCATCGGGGCGGACGGCCGGATCGCCCTGATGTCGCCCACCACCGAGATGGGGCAGGGCACCCATACGGCCCATGCCGCCATTATCGCCGACGAGATCGGCGTTCCCCTGAACTGGGTCAAGGTCGATACGCCCATGCCGTCCGATCCCTTCCGGCGCGGCGGGTCCATGGGGTCTGGCGGCTCTGCCGGGGTGCGGGCCTGGTGGGATCCCTTGCGCAAGGTTGGCGCCTCCGCCCGCCAGAGCCTTGTCAACGCCGCCGCCGCCAAGGCCGGGGTCCCTGCCGCCGAGGTGACGATCCTGGATGGTCGGATCCGGCGAGGTGGCAGGGTGCTCATGTCCCTTGGCGAGGCGGCCAAATTGGCCGCTGCCGCCCCTCCGGCGGAAGGAACGCCGCGCGATCCGGCCACCTACCGCTATGTCGGCAAACAGACCCCACGGGTGGACATCCCTGCCAAGGTGCGGGGCGAGCCGGTCTTCTCCCAGGACTTCACCCGGCCGGGAATGGTTTACGCCTGTGCCGTGCTTTCGCCGGTCTGGACCGGGCTGGCGCGCCAGATCAACGAGGCGCCGGCCCTGGCGGTCAAGGGCGTTCAGAAGGTCGTCGCCTTCCCCGGCGGGGCGGCGGTGATCGCCAGCACGCAATGGGCGGCCATGAAGGGCGCGGCGGCGCTTGAGGTTTCCTGGGCTTCTACCGACTATGACGGGCTGTCCTCGGCAGCCATTTCAGCTGCGATGCTGGCCGGCCTCGACAAGGATGACGAGGCGCTTGAGGCCAGGGCGGACGGCGATGCGGCGGCGGCCCTGGCAGGGGCGGCCAGGGTGGTCGAGGCCGACTATGAGGTGCCCTATCTGGCCCATACGCCAATGGAGCCCTGGAACGTCACTATCGAGCCCACGGCCGATGGCGGTCTGGAACTCTGGGGCCCGTTCCAGACCCAGGACCGCAACCGCAACACCGCCGCCCGGGCGGCTGGGATCGATCCTGCAAAGGTGAAACTCCACACCCTCATGCTGGGCGGCGGCTTTGGCCGGCGTCTTGGCGACGACGGCCTGACCTCGGCCGTCCTGACCGCCCTGGCGGTCAGGAAGCCGGTGAAATTCTTCTGGCGGCGGGAAGACGAGATTGGCCAGGGCTATTATCGCCCCGCCCAGGTGGCCAGGCTGAGGGCCGGGCTGGATGCAGCGGGCAGGGTGGTCGGTCTGCACGTCCGCGCGGCCGGTCCCTCGATGCAGAACAGCTTTTCGCCGGCTGGCCTCGCCAGGGGCAAGCTTGACGGCACCTCGGTCCACACCCTCGCCGACACCCTCTACCGTCCGGGCGCCTATCGGGTGGATTGGGTCAGGGTCGATCAGGTGGTGCCCATGGCCCCGTGGCGGGCCGTCGGAGCCACCCAGAACGGCTACTTCATGGAGGCCTTCCTGGACGAGGTGGCCAGGGCTGCCGGGAAGGATCCCGTCGCCCTGCGGCGGGAGCTCCTGTCACACGACCCCCGCGCCCTGAAAGTCATCGACCGTGCCGCCGAAGCGGGCGACTGGGGCAAACCCCTGCCAGCCGGCCGGGCCCGAGGGTTTGCCTTCGTCTACAGCTATGGCAGCCTCTGCGCCCAGGTGGTCGAGGCCAGCCTCGAGAACGGTGAGGTCAAGGTTCACCGGGTCACCTGCGCCATCGACTGCGCAAGGGTCGTGACCCCCGACGGCGCCCTCAACCAGATGGAGGGTGGTATCGTCCAGGGCCTGTCCTCGGCCCTGTTCGAGGGAATCGAGGTCAGCAACGGGTCTTGCGCCAATCGTAATTTCGACGGCTACCGGATCATGAGGATCAACGAAGCGCCGACGGTGATCGAGACCCATTTCATCGAGAACAACGAAGTCATCGGCGGGATCGGCGAGCCCGGTCTGCCGCCGGCCACTCCGGCACTGGTCAACGCCCTGTTCGCCCTGACCGGCAAGCCGATCCGGAAATTGCCGATCATGGCCCAGCTTGCCGATGCCTGATTGATCCGTTGCCTGTCACGCTTCGGTCGCGAGCCGCAGCTATCGAAGTCAGGGTCTGTCGGTATTGGAGTTTCTCATGGGTGTCCGGTCCTCTCTTGCGGCGGCTTCCGCTGGTCTGGCCCTTGCGGCCCTGACGCCTATGGCTTCGGCTGCGGCAGAGCCGAAACCCGCCCCCAGGCTTGTCGTGGTGATTGCCGTTGATCAGCTGGGCTCCAACCTGTTCAACCAGTACCGCCCGCAGTTCACCGGCGGCCTAAAGACCCTGGCCAGCGAGGGTCTGGTCTATGCCAACGGCTTTCAGGCCCATGCCAACAGCGAGACCTGCCCGGGTCATTCGACCATCCTGACCGGCAAGCACCCCAACAAGACCGGCATTCCGACCAATGACTGGCTCGATCGCGACAGCCGCCAGCTGGTCTATTGCTTCCGCAACACCGCCAATACCCTGGCCGATGGCGGGCCTGGCGACAATGGCCCGGTGGGGCCGGAACAGATGCGGGCCACAACGCTTGGCGACTGGCTGAAGGCCGCTGGCGGACCCACCCGCGTCTATGGCGTGTCCGGCAAGGATCGCGGCGCTATCGCCCTGTCCGGCCAGAAGGGCGACGGGGTCTTCTGGTATCTGAGGAATTTCGGCTTCACGACCTGGGTTGAACCCGGCCAGAATGCAGAAACGCGGCTGGCCCCGGTGGCCGCGCTGAATGCCCGGATCAAGGCCCGTTTTGCTGCCGAGGCGCCTGGCTGGACCTATCGTCATGACGCCTGCCGCAAGCTGGAGGGCGAGTATCAGATCGGCGGCCAGACCTGGAAGTCAGCCCTGCCCCCGCAGCGTTTCGCCGTCGAAAACTCACCGCTGCTGGACGAATTGACCCTTGAGGCGGCCCAGACCCTTTTGACCGAACAGAAGCTCGGGCAGGGCGCCGGCGTTGATGTCCTGGGCGTCAGTCTGTCGGGCACCGACCGGATTGGCCACGGAACGGGCACCCAGGGGCCCGAGATGTGCGAGCAGCTTCTGCGGCTCGACGAGGCGCTCGGGGTCTTTCTGACCGGATTGAAGTCGGTTCCCGGCGGCGCGATCGTCGTGCTGACAGCCGACCATGGCGGCTCCGACTTTCCCGAGCGGAGCGCGGCGCGTGGCTTTCCCCATGCCGGCCGCAGCGACCTGACCCTGCTCAGCCGGCTGAACGCCAACCTGCGGACGCAGTTCAAGCTGGCTTACGATCCGGTCGTTTTCGACGGCAACGGCCTCTACGTGTTCGGCGACAAAGGCCAGATCCTCCCCGAAAAGCGTCGACGCCAGATTGCCGACGCCGCGGTCGCCCTGCTGCGCGAGGAGCCCAGCGTTGCCGCTGTCCATACTCTGGAAGAACTGACTGCCCCGGACGTCGGCCTTTCTAGCCTGCCGCAGTGGGCCAACCCCGAGGAATTGACCCTGGCTCAGAGAATGACCCTGAGCGCCGTGCAAGGACGGTCAGCCGACATCCAGATCGCTCTCAATCCCGGCATAACCCTCGGCCCTGGCCGGGTCGGCGGGACGCTCTCCAGCCATGGCAGTGTCTGGGACTATGACCGGAAGGTGCCAATCATCTTCTGGTGGCCGGGCGTTACGCCGCAGGAGCGGTTCTATCCAATCTCGACCATCGATATCGCCCCGACCCTGGCCAATATCCTCGGGGTCTGGCCGCCGGAGGATGTCGATGGTCGCTGCATGGACCTCAGCGATTTTGGGACGCCTTGTCCCAGGAAGATCGTCACCCCTTGAGGAGACGGGCTGCCCTAGGGGCAAAATAGGTGATGATGCCGGTGCAGCCGGCGCGCTTGAAGGCTCCCAAGCTTTCCATCATCGCCCGTTCCTCGTCGATCCAGCCATTGGCGCCGGCGGCCATGATCATCGCGTATTCGCCCGAGACCTGGAAAGCGAAGGTCGGCATGGCGAAGGCGTCGACCAGGCGCCGGGCGATGTCCAGATAAGGCAGGCCGGGCTTGACCATGACCATGTCGGCGCCCTCGGCGATGTCCAGGGCGACCTCGCGCAGGGCCTCGTCCGTATTGGCCGGGTCCATCTGGTAGGTCTTCTTGTCGCCGGGATTGAGCGTGTCGCCACTGCCCAGTTTTCCCGAGCCGATGGCGTCCCGGTACGGACCATAGAAGGCCGAGGCGTACTTGGCGGCATAGGACATGATCATCACGTCCTGCAGGCCCTCGGCCTCCAGAGCGGCCCGTATGGCGGCGACCCGCCCGTCCATCATGTCTGAGGGCGCCAGAATGTCGCAGCCGGCGCGGGCCTGGACCAGGGCCTGATCGACCAGCCGCGCGACGGTGGCGTCATTGACGATCCGTCCGTCGTCCAGAACCCCGTCATGGCCGTGGCTGGTGAACGGGTCGAGCGCGACGTCGCACATGATGCCGACCTCGGGCGCCGCGGCCTTCATGGCCCTGACGGCCCGGCAGACCAGGCCGTTTGGATCGGCTGCAGTCGATCCATCGACGTCTTTCAGCGCCCCGTCGATGAAGGGGAAGATGGCGATACAGGGAATGCCAAGGTCCCGAGCCTCGACCGCCGCCCTGGCGACTTCGGCGACCGACAGTCGCTCCACCCCGGGCATCGAGGCCACCGGAATCCGTCCCTCGCCATCATGGACCACCATCGACCAGATCAGGTCAGCCGGGGCCAGGCTGGTTTCCCGGACCATGCGCCGGGTCCAGTCGGACTGGCGCAACCGGCGAAGACGGGTGGCGGGATAGGGGGCAAGCTGGGTGACGGTCATGGCCAAGATGTCGCCGATGACGATGACCGAGGCAAGGGGATCAGGCGCTGGCCGGGGGCGTCCTGGGGGCGGTGGCCAGCCGGATGAAGCCGACCGCCGGGGCGCAGAGGCTCCAGAGAGTCATCAGGACCAGGGCAAGGACCGAAAGGCCGGCAAGGCCCATGACCCGGCCGGTCATGTCCAGTTGGGTCATGTCGAAATCGACCCCGGTGTCATCGGCGGTGACCCGGCTGCTGCTCCAGACCTGGCCTGCGACATCAAGGATCGCCCAAAGGCCGCTGATCCCGGCGATCAGGGCCAGCAGGAAGCCGATCCAGAAGATCTGGATCTGGAACCGATAATGTTTCCGCATCGCATCGCTGGCGGACGATAGCTGGGTATAGGCGATGACCACCGCGACAAGGGCTGGCACGCCGGCGAAGAAGAGGGCCGCAAACAGAAGCCCGTAGACGATCAGGCCGAGATTTCGCTCGGAATCGAAGCGGGAATGGGCGTCGGTCGCCAGGGTCATGAATGCAGCCTCCAGAGCGAGATTGACAGGGTGCAGGTCGCACGTCACCTGAGCAAGACAATTGAGACGAAGCGACGCTTCGCCGCGACAGGGGACATGGCGAAATGGATTTCTCGCTTTCAGACGATCAGCGCGCCATCCAGGACATGGCCCAGACCTTCGCTCGCGAGGAACTGGCGCCCCATTCCGCCGCCTGGGACAGGGACGCCCATTTCCCGGTGGATGTCATGCGTCAGGCGGCGGCCCTTGGCTTTGCCGGGGTCTATGTCAGCGAGGAGGTCGGTGGTTCCGGCCTGACCCGGCTCGACGCCAGCCTGATCTTCGAGGCCCTCAGCTACGGCGATGTCCCGGTCGCCGCCTATCTGACCATCCACAACATGGCCTCCTGGATGATCGACCGGTTCGCTTCGGACGACCTGCGCCGCCGTTACCTGCCCCGGCTTACCAGCATGGAGCTGATCGCCAGCTATTGCCTGACCGAGCCGGGCAGCGGCTCGGATGCAGGGTCCATGCGCACCACTGCCCGTCTGGAAGACGACCACTATGTGCTGAACGGATCCAAGGCCTTCATCAGCGGGGCGGGGGTGTCCGATCTCTATGTGGTCATGGCCCGCAGCGGCGGCCCAGGGGCCGGCGGCGTTTCGGCCTTTGTCGTCGAAAAGGGCCAGGCCGGCCTGAGTTTTGGCGCCCCCGAGCGCAAGATGGGCTGGAACGCCCAGCCGACCGCCCAGGTGAATTTCGACGGCGTCCGCGTGCCGGTCGCCAACCGGATCGGCCAGGAGGGCGAGGGGTTCCGCTTCGCCATGATGGGACTGGATGGCGGTCGGCTGAACATCGCCAGCTGCTCTCTCGGCGGGGCCGCCTTCGCCCTGGATACCGCCAAGACCTATATGGAAACCCGCAATCAGTTTGGCCGGGCGCTCAAGGATTTCCAGGCCCTCCAGTTCAAGATCGCCGACATGGCGACGGAACTTGAGGCTGCGCGCCTGATGGTCCGAAACGCCGCCTCGGCCCTGGATCGCCGCGATCCGTCGGCCACGAAACTCTGCGCCATGGCCAAGCGCTTCGCCACGGACGCCGGGTTTCAGGTGGCCAATGACGCCCTCCAGCTGCATGGCGGCTATGGCTATCTGCAGGACTATCCCCTCGAGCGGATCGTCCGGGACCTGCGGGTGCATCAGATTCTCGAGGGCACCAACGAGATCATGCGGGTGATCATCGGCCGGGAACTGTTCCGGCAATAGCACCCGGGCTTCGCCATCAGGCGGCAGACCTTTCGCGTCCGTAGCCGCGCGCCAGGAGAGTTCAGTGACAGACGTTCTTGATGAGCCCCCGGTCCTGTTCGGTATCGAGGGCGGATGCGGCCGGATCACCCTCAACCGCCCGGGCGCCCTGCATGCCCTGACCCTGCAGATGTGCCAGCTGATGATCGGGGCCCTGCAGGCCTGGCGCTCAAACCCCGCCGTAAAGGCTGTGATCATCGATCACAGTGGGCCCAGGGGTTTCTGCGCCGGCGGCGACATCCGCATGCTGGCCGAAAGCGGGGCTGGTGACGGCGCCGAGGCCCGGGCCTTCTTCTTCACCGAGTATCGGCTGAACCATCTGCTGTTCACCTATCCCAAGCCGGTCTTGGCCTTGATGGACGGGGTGACCATGGGGGGCGGGGTCGGGTTGGCCATGCCCTCCCGTTTTCGTGTGGCGACCGAGCGGACGACCTTCGCCATGCCGGAGACCGGCATCGGTCTGTTTCCCGATGTCGGTGGAGGCTGGTTCCTGCCGAGGCTTCCCGGCAAGTCAGGGCTTTGGCTGGCCCTGACTGGCGCCAGGATCAAGGGGGCCGACTGTCTGGCCCTGGGGATCGCAACTCACCATGTCACCTCGGCCGACCTTGCCGATCTCAAGGCGGCGTTGCTGGCGGCTCCGGACGCGCTGGAGCAGGTCCTGGCGGATGCCGGTTCCGGGCCCACACCCGCGCCCATCGCTGAGCATCGGGCGGCGATGGACCGGCTGTTTGGCGGCGACAGCGTGGCAGCCATTCTCCGCGACCTGGCCGGGGACGGCGGCGACTGGGCCTCTGCCCAGCTTCAGGCCCTGGCTGGAAAATCGCCCCAGACCCTGAAGGTCGCTTTCCGCCAGCTCCAGCTGGGAGCCGAGGCGTCCAGCTTCGCCGAGAACATGGCGATGGAGTACCGGATCGGCGCCCGGGTTGTTCAGCGACATGACTTTCTGGAGGGAGTCCGGGCGGTCATCATCGACAAGGACAACCGTCCTGTCTGGCGCCCGGCCAGGGTCGAGGATGTCGATGACGCCTTGATCGACCAGATCTTCGCACCCCTGCCAGGGCCCGAAGAATGGACGCCCTTGTAAAAGGCCGGGCTGACGGGACCAAATGATTGTCCTAAAGGTGGACCAAGGTCGGGGGATCGAACACGACCCACTGCGGGAGAACTGAATGAGACTGCGCGCCCCTGGCTTGGCCCTGCTGGCCGCCTTGACCCTTTCCGCCTGCGCCACAACGCCGCCACCACCACCTCCTCCGGTAGAACGGGGCGCTGTCCTTCCGATCTGGCTTGAAAATGCGCTGCGAGATCCGTCGAGGCCAGCAGCCGATATGGCCCGCGACGATGGCAGAAAGCCCGGGGAAACCCTGCTGTTCGCCGGTTTGAGGCCGGGCATGAAGGTGGCGGACCTGATTCCGGGCCAGGGCTATTACACTCGTATCTTCTCGAAGGCCGTCGGGCCGCGTGGACGGGTCTATGCCTATGTGCCCGACGAGCTTTCCAAACTGGCCAAGCGCGAGCCGGCGGTGGCGGCCCTGACCCGCGATCCGCAATACGCCAATGTCCGCCTGACCCTCGACACCCTGCCGCAGTTCAACACGCCGGAGCGGCTGGACATGGTGTTCACCGCCCAGAATTATCACGACATGCATGCCGACTTCATGGGGCCGGTCGACGTCGCCCAGGTCAACAGGCAGATCTACAACGCTCTCAAGCCGGGCGGCTTCTACATCATCATCGACCATTCGGCTCGGGCCGGGACGGGCCTGGCCTCGGTCAATACCCTGCACAGGATCGATCCGGCGGTGGTCCGGCGGGAGGTCGAGGCGGCCGGCTTTGTCTTTGCCGGACAGGGCGGCTTTCTGAAGTCGCCATCGGACAGCTTGACCCTGAGCGTCTTCGACAAGGCGATCCGGGGCGAGACCGACCAGTTCATCTATCGCTTCCGCAAACCGGGCAGGGCGCGTCCCTGAGGCCCCGGACCGTCGATCAGGCCCAGGACCGGGCCAACAGGAAAGAGAAGATCACATGAGCCGGATTGCCTTTGTGGGTGTGGGCGCCATGGGCGGCGGAATGGCGGCCAACCAGGCCCGGGCCGGACATGACGTCATTGCCTTCGATCTGGTGGCGGCCTCGCTGGACAGGGTTGTGGCGGCAGGCTGCCGGCCGGCGTCCTCCGTGGCGGCCGCCGTGGCCGAGGCCGAGATCGTCATCACCATGCTGCCGGCCGGCAAGCATGTGAGGGAGGTGTATGAGCGGGATATCCTGCCCAATGCGCCGGTCTCCGCCCTGCTCATCGACTGCTCGACGATTGATGTCGAAAGCGCCCGGGCGGTGGGAACCCTGGCGGCTGCGGCCGGTTTCCGGTTCGGTGATGCTCCTGTCAGCGGCGGCATCATGGCGGCGGACGCAGGCAGCCTGGCCTTCATGGTCGGCTGCAGCTCCGCGGATTTTCCAGCCTTTGAGTCAGCCCTGGCGCCCATGGCCAGGGCCGTGTTCCACGCCGGCGAACTGGGCTCCGGCCAGGCGGCCAAGATCTGCAACAACATGGTCCTGGGCGTCTCCATGCTGGGTGTCTGCGAGGCTTTCGCCCTGGCCGAAAAACTGGGCCTGGACGCCCAGCGGTTCTTCGATATCGCCTCCAAGTCCTCTGGCCAATGCTGGTCACTGACCACCTACTGTCCCTGGCCGGGGCCGGTGGAGGCCGCGCCCTCCAATCGCGGCTATGAGGGCGGATTTCTCACCGCCTTGATGCTGAAGGACCTGAAACTGGCCCAGGACGCCGCCGCCAAGGCCGGGGCGACAACCCCCATGGGCGCCCAGGCAGAGGCGCTTTTCGCCATGTTCGATGGCCTCGGGTTCGGCCAGAAGGACTTTTCTGCGGTGCTGCAACTGATGCGCGGCCGTCTGGACACCCTGACCCCGACGATTTGAGAAACGTTCTCGCAAGACCCGCGACGATTGGACGGGTATTGTTTGCGCATAAAAAACCCTATGTCAGCAGGGACGGGGGTCCGGTGTGCAACCGGGTCCTGACGGGCAAGAAAAAGAAGGAGCCGGCCGGGCCTTGCGCTCATGAGGGCCGGGGCAGTTGTCGATGGACTACAAAGGCGCATTCCAGCAGGCGGTCGAGCAGGTCCGGTCAGAGGGCCGATACCGCGTTTTTGCGGACCTGAAGCGGCAGCGTGGGCGATTCCCGCAGGCGACCTTGACCCGTGACGACGGGTCCACCAAGGACATCGTGGTCTGGTGTTCCAATGACTATTTGGGGCAGGGGCAGAACCCGGTTGTCCTGGAAGCCATGCATGAAGCCATCGACGCAAATGGCTCCGGTTCAGGCGGCACCCGGAACATTTCGGGGACCACCCACCACCATGTGCAGCTGGAGCTGGAACTGGCCGACCTTCACCGGAAGGACGCCGCCCTGCTGTTCACCTCCGGCTATGTCGCCAACGAGGCGACCCTGTCGATTCTCTACAAGATCCTGCCCGGCCTGATCATTTTCTCGGATTCCCTGAACCACGCATCGATGATTGCGGGCATCCGCAATGGCGGCGGGGCTCGCCAGATTTTCCGTCACAATGACCTGGAACATCTCGAGCAGCTGCTGATCGCCGCGCCGGCGGACGTTCCCAAGCTGATCGCCTTCGAAAGCGTCTATTCGATGGATGGCGATATCGCCGACCTGGCCGGGACCATCGCCCTGGCCAGAAAGTATGGCGCCCTGACCTATCTCGACGAGGTTCACGCTGTCGGTCTCTATGGCCAGCGTGGCGCCGGCGTGGCCGAGCGTGACGGTGTCATGCAGGATATCGATATCATCGAAGGCACCCTGGGCAAGGCGTTCGGGGTAATGGGGGGCTATATCGCGGGCGATGCGGATCTGGTTGACGCCATCCGCCTCTATGCCTCGGGCTTCATCTTCACCACCTCCCTGCCGCCGGCCCTGACCGCCGGCGCCGTGGCTTCGGTCCGTTGGCTGAAAGAGCATAACGAAGTTCGGGAGCGCCATCAGGAGCGGGCGGAAACCCTGAAGCGGATGTTTGCCGAGGCCGGCCTGCCGGTCATGCCCTCCGTCAGCCATATCGTGCCTGTCCTGGTCGCCGATCCTGTGCACTGCAAGATGGTGTCGGACATGCTTCTGGAGGATCACGGAATCTATGTGCAGCCGATCAACTATCCGACGGTTCCGCGCGGCACCGAGCGCCTGAGGTTCACGCCGACCCCCTTCCACACCGACGAGATGATGCGTGATCTGGTCAGCGCCCTCGAGCGCCTCTGGGCCCATTGCAACATCGCTCGCCTCGGCGGCGTCGCCGCCTGAGCTGAAGGACAGACTCCCGCCAGCAACATTGGTTTCCGTTTCCGAATCAAATTGCCCAGGTCGCCGTTTGCGTCCCGGAACAATGACGGCATGTCCGATGTCCGGCCGGATCCTGCCGGGTCATGGCCTGTCCTGACCGCATCTCGCGTCCCGCTTCCTGACCGACAGGGTCCGGCAGGCGAGCCGATCGAAGTTTCACCCCGGTTCCGATTGATCGCGCTGGCGACAGCGCCTAACAGGACGCGATCCGCGCCTCAGCTCGCAGGGAAGACGCCATGAACACCCAGACCCCGATTGTCAGCGGCTTTTTCACCGCCGGCCTGGCCACGGCCGATGCCGATATCGCCCAGGCCGTTGGCCGGGAACTGGCCCGTCAGCGGGACCAGATCGAGCTGATCGCGTCCGAGAACATCGTGTCCCGCGCGGTGCTGGAGGCCCAGGGTTCTATCCTGACCAACAAGTATGCCGAGGGCTATCCGGGCAAGCGCTACTACGGCGGCTGCGAGTTCGTGGATGTCATCGAGCAGATCGCCATTGACCGCGCCAAGACCCTGTTCGGCGCAGCCTATGCCAATGTGCAGCCACATTCCGGCTCCCAGGCCAACCAGGCGGTGTTCATGGCCCTGCTCAAGCCGGGCGACACCTTTATGGGCATGGACCTTGCGGCTGGCGGCCACCTGACTCACGGCAGCCCCGCCAACCAGTCGGGCAAATGGTTCCGTCCAGTGTCCTATAGCGTCCGGCCGCAGGACCAGCTCATCGACTATGACCAGGTCGAGGCCGTCGCCAAGGCCGAGAAGCCCAGGCTGATCATCGCCGGGGGGTCGGCCTACAGCCGGGTCATCGATTTCGCCCGTTTCCGCCAGATCGCCGACAGCATCGGCGCCTATCTGATGGTCGATATGGCCCATTTCGCCGGCCTGGTGGCCGGGGGCGTCTATCCCAGCCCGCTTCCGCACGCCCATGTGGTGACCACCACCACCCACAAGACCCTGCGCGGCCCGCGCGGCGGCCTGATCCTGTCCAACGACGTCGACCTGGGCAAGAAGTTCAACTCGGCCATCTTCCCGGGAATCCAGGGCGGTCCGCTCGAGCATGTCATCGCCGCCAAGGCCGTGGCCTTCGGCGAAGCCCTGCAGCCGGCCTTCCGCGACTATGCAGCCCAGATCGTCGCCAATGCCGTGGCGCTCTCGGATTCGCTCCAGAAGGCCGGGCTCAACATCGTTTCCGGCGGCACCGAAAGCCATGTCATGCTGGTCGACCTGCGGCCCAAGAACGTGACCGGCAAGGCCGCCGAACACGCCCTGGAGCGGGCCAACATCACCTGCAACAAGAACGGCATCCCGTTTGACCCGCTGCCGCCGGCCACCACCTCCGGCGTCCGGGTCGGGACACCGGCCGGCACGACCCGCGGCTTCGGAACAGCGGAATTTGCCCAGATTGGCCGCTGGATCGGCGAGGTTCTGGACGGCTTCGCGACGGGTCCCGAGGGCGATCCGGCGATCGAGGCCCGGGTGCGTGATGAAGTCATGACATTGACGCGTCGCTTTCCGATCTACAACTAAGGCGCCCGGCCGCGGGAGGGCCCAGGATCATGCGTTGCCCATTTTGCGGACATATGGAAAGCCAGGTGAAGGACAGTCGTCCCTCTGAGGACGGCGCCGCCATTCGCCGCCGGCGGCTCTGTCCCGAATGTGGCGGGCGGTTCACGACCTTCGAGCGGGTTCAGCTCCGGGAGCTGACGATCCTCAAGCGCTCCGGGCGGCGGTCGCCGTTCGATCGGGAAAAGCTGGTGCGATCGATCTCGATCGCCCTGCGAAAGCGGCCGGTCGATTCCGAGCGGGTCGACCGGATGGTCAATGGCATCGTCCGCCAGCTGGAAAGCATGGGTGAGACCGAACTGGCCAGCAATGTCGTCGGCGAGATGGTCATGAAGGCCCTGAAGGCCCTGGATGAAGTCGCCTATGTCCGTTACGCCTCGGTCTATCGCGATTTCCGCCACACCGATGACTTTGCCAAGTTCCTCAGCGTCGAGGGCCTGAGCGAAGATCACGAGGACTGACGGCTTGCGGGTCACGCTCAAGCTTGCGACCTCCCTGGACGGGCGGATCGCCACGGCGTCCGGAGAGAGCCGATGGATCACCGGAGAGGCGGCCAGGGAACAGGTCCACCGCCTGCGCGCCCTGCACCAGTCGGTCCTGGTGGGGATCGCCACCGCCATCGCCGATGACCCGCAGCTGACGGTCCGGATGCCGGGCTTTTTCGGTCCGCAGCCCTTGCGGGTCGTGCTGGACAGCCGCCAGCGCCTGCCATCGGAGAGTCACCTGGTTCGCGAAGCCAAACGACTGCCGACCCTGGTTCTGACCACGACCGTTCCGGACAAGGGTTTGACTGACGCTGGGGTCACCGTCGTCAGAGTGGCTGAGCAAGAGGGTTGGCCGGACCTGCGGGAAAGTCTGGCCGTAGTGGCGCGACATCAGGCCGCCTTGTCGTCTCAGGGTCTGGCCCCAGTTCAGGCTGGAACGGACGCGCCATCCTCCGCCCTGCTGATCGAGGGCGGGGGACAGGTGGCCGCCAGTTTCCTCAAGGCGGGTCTGGTGGACGCCATCGAATGGTTCAGGGCCCCCATGGTCCTGGGGAATGAAGGACGACCGGCGGTGGGTGATCTCGCCCTGGGTCGACTGGCGGAGGCTCCGCGGTTCCGCAGGGTTGCGGTGCACGAACTCGGTGATGATCTGTGGGAACGGTACGAAAGGCTCTGACGGCTATGTTTACGGGAATTGTCACGGACATTGGCCGGGTGCGGTCCATTCGTGAGACCAATCGCGACCTGCGTTTCGAGATCGAAACGGCCTACGACATTGCAACCATCGACCTGGGGGCCTCGATCAGTCATTCGGGCTGTTGCCTGACCGTGGTCGAAAAGGCGACGGGCTGGTTCGCGGTCGAGGTCTCCGGAGAGAGCCTGGCCCTGACCACCCTCAGCCATTGGCGGGAGGGCGGCAGGGTCAATCTCGAACGCGCCGCCAGGCTGGGAGACGAGATGGGCGGCCACATCGTGTCCGGCCATGTCGATGGAATCGGCGAGGTCCTGTCCGTGATCCCGGAAGGCGGTTCGCACCGGCTTCAGATCCGGGCGCCGAGGCCCCTGCACCGACTGATCGCTCCCAAGGGCTCGATCGCCGTCGAGGGGGTCTCCTTGACGGTCAACACCGTCGAGGACGACGTCTTCGGGATCAACATCATTCCCCATACCTGGGACGCCACGACCCTGGGCGATCTTGTCGCCGGCAGCCGGGTCAATCTGGAAATCGATATGCTCGCCCGCTATCTCGCGCGATGGCAGGACACAGAGCCGCAAGCCTCGAAGGACGACCGATGAGCCAAGACACCCAGATATCGCCCATCGAGGATATCCTTGAGGACGCCCGCAACGGCCGGCCCTATATCCTGGTGGACGCCGAGGATCGCGAGAACGAAGGCGACGTGATCATCCCGGCTCAGTTCGCCACGCCGGAGCAGGTCAATTTCATGGCCCGGTTCGCCCGTGGCCTGATCTGTCTGTCGATCACCAATGATCGCGCCCGCACCCTGCGTCTGCCGCCTATGACCGCCGAGAACCGCGAAAGCATGGGCACGGCCTTCACTGTCTCCATCGAGGCCCGCGAAGGCGTGACCACCGGCATTTCGGCCCATGATCGCGCCCATACCATCGCCGTGGCCATCGATCCGACCAAGGGCGTGGATGACATCGTCACCCCGGGTCATGTCTTTCCGCTGGTGGCCAAGGACGGCGGCGTCCTGGTCCGGGCCGGCCATACCGAGGCGGCCGTGGATATCTCGAGGCTGGCCGGGCTCAATCCGGCCGGGGTGATCTGCGAGATCATGAATGATGACGGGACCATGGCCCGTCTGCCCGAGCTGACCGCCTTCGCCCAGCTCCACGGCCTCAAGATCGGCACCATCGCCGACCTGATCGCCTACCGCCGCAGGACAGAGCGCCAGGTGGAACGGGTCCTTGAGCGGCCCTTCTCCAGCGTCTTCGGCGGCGATTTGAAGATGATCGTCTATCGCAGCAGCATTGATCGCTGCGAGCATGTGGCCCTGGTCAAGGGCAAGATCGAGGCGGACAGGCCCACCCTGGTCCGGATGCACCAGGTCGACATCGCCGCTGACGTGCTTGGTTTTTCCGGGGCGCGTCGGGACTATGTTCCCGCCGCCCTGAAGCAGATCGGGGCCCATGACGGCGCCGGGGTGGCGGTGTTCATCCGGGATCCCAACCCGACCGGACTGTCGGAACGCTATAGCGACGACTATGTCGCTGGCAGCCAGTATCGAAACAACGCCTTGCGCGACTATGGAGTCGGGGCGCAAATCCTCCTGGATCTCGGCGTGCGCGAGATGACCCTGATGACCTCCAGCCCCTTCAAGCCGGCGGCCCTGGAAGGTTATGGACTGAAGATCGTCGGGCGCGCGCCGATCACGACCGGAGAGACCGAATGATTGAAGACCCCATCCGCATCCTCATCGTCGAGGGCCGCTTCTATTCCGATCTTTCGGACGAACTCCTGTCCGGGGCGACCTCGGCGATCGAGGCGTTCGGGGCAGAGTACGACGTCATCTCGGTGCCGGGGGCCCTGGAGATCCCGGCGGTGATCGCCCTGGCCGAGGAGGGCGGGCATCGCCCGGCCGGCATCCGCTATGATGGCTATGTCGCCCTGGGCTGCGTCATTCGCGGCGAGACCTACCATTTCGAGATCGTGTCCAATGAGTCCTCCAGAGGCCTTATGGATCTGGCTGTTGGCAAGCGCCTGGCCGTCGGCAACGGGATCCTCACCGTTGAGGACGAGCAGCAGGCCTGGGCCCGGGCCCGGATTTCGGAAGGCGACAAGGGCGGCGGCGCTGCCCGGGCCTGTCTCGAGGTGCTCAGCCTGAAGCGCCGGCTGCTGGGACAGTCGCGGTGAGCCAGGACGCCAAACCGGCCTCCCTGGCCGAGGCCTATCAGAAGCTTCAGGCAAAGGGCGACGAGAAGCTGGCGGGCGCCTTGAGTCGGACCCAGCGGCGCGCCAGGACGGTCTCTCGTCTGGCGGCGGTTCAGGCTCTCTATCAGATGGAAATGACCGCCGCCGGCGTGGAATCCGTGATCCGGGAGTTCAGCGAGCACCGGTTCGACCGGGATATGGAAGGCGAGTCCCTGGCCCAGGCCGATGAGGTCTTCTTCTCCGAGCTGGTGCGCGGGGCCGTGGCCGAGCAGGCAGAAGTCGACCGCGCCATTGTTTCGCGGCTGGGCGAGGGCTGGAAGCTGGAACGCCTCGACGCCACCGCGCGCGCGATCCTGCGGGCCGGGGCATGGGAACTGATCCATCGGACCGACGTGCCGCTGGAAGTGGCCATCGACGAGTATGTCGAGATCGCCAAGGCCTTCTTCGAAGGGGCCGAGCCGGGATTCATAAACGGGGCGCTGGACGGAATCGCCAGGGATGCCCATCGCAGCTGAAGAGCCCGGCAACGAGGGCGGGGCAGGGGGCGAGTTCGACTGGATCGAACAGCTTCTGAGGCCGCTGACCCGGGGCGCACCGGGGGCTCTGGGGTTGCTGGATGACGCCGCCTTCCTGCGGCCGGTGCCTGGACAGGACCTGGTCCTGACCAAGGACGCCATGGTCGCAGGCGTTCATTTTCTTCCCGGTGATCCACTGGACGGCGTGGCCCGCAAACTCCTGGCGGTCAATCTTTCAGACCTGGCGGCCAAGGGCGCGTCCCCCGTTGGCTACCTGCTGTCCACCGCATGGCCCCGATCCGCGACCTGGTCCGACAAGCAGCTGTTCGCCCGGGGACTGGCCCAGGCCGGCCAGGACTGGAACCTGGACCTGCTGGGCGGCGACACCGTATCGACCCCAGGGCCGCTCACCCTGACCGCCACTCTGCTGGGCATCGTCCCCACCGGCCGGATGGTGCTGCGATCCGGAGCAAGGCCCAGGGATCTGCTGCTGGTCAGCGGCGCCATCGGGGATGGCTGGCTGGGACTCAAGGCGGCGCGGGGCGAGATTGCCGATCCGGACGGCAGTCTCAGTCTTCGCTATCGCCGCCCGGCGCCCCGGCTGGCGCTCGGCCCGGTCCTGCGCGGCTTCGCCGGGGCTGCAGCGGATGTTTCGGATGGCCTGCTGGCCGACGCCGGTCGACTGGCCATCGCCAGCGGCTGCGCCGTTGAGGTCGATCTCGACCTGGTTCCCCTGTCGGCCGGGGGCGGCCGATGGCTGCTGGAACAGCCCGGGGCCGACTTGGGCCGGCTGGCCCTGGCCACCGGCGGTGATGACTACGAGGTCGTCTGCGCGGTCCGGCCGGATCAGGTCCTGGCCATCCAGGATGAAGCGCGGGCAGCGGGCCTGGCCCTGACGGTCATCGGGCGCTTTGCCCAGGGGACCGGCGTCACCGCCCTGGCCTCTGGCCGGCCGATGCCTCTGGACCGGCTGGGCTGGGACCACGGCGCCTGAGAGCAGCAAGGGCGGTTTCAACACAGCCTTAACCGCAACGAGTCAGGGTGCCAGCATGCGCAGCCTGACCCCGATCCTGATGTCCGCCATGCTTTGCTTTCTGGCGCCCGGCCTGGCCCTGGCGGCTGCAGGCGGCGAAAAGAAGGAAGTCACAGCCCAGTATGTCGACCTGGCGCCGGTGGCCCTGCCCGTCATCGTCCGCGGGCGGGTGATCAACTATATCTTTCTCAAGGTGCGGCTCGATCTGGCCTCGTCGGCGGACTCCACCAAGCTGCGCACCAGGGAACCCTATTTTCGGGACGCCCTGATCCGCGCTGCACACCGGACCCCCTTCACCGACCCCAAGAGCTATGTCCGGATCGATGAGGCGCGGCTGAAATCGGTCCTCTTGAAAGAGGCGGGCGCCATAGCCGGTCCCCGCAATTTCATCGGCGTCACCATCGAATCCCAGACCCCAAAACAGCGCAGCAACCTGCCGAAACCTCAGGGCTGAGGCAGGATGCCGCCGGGTCTGGCTCGCTGGACCCTTGGTCAGCCTGGCAGGACTGTGCCCGGGGCCTGACCCGGGCGGCCGCCGGCCGATCGCTCCCTTTCAGGATGTAGTAACCACCACCATTGCGCGCTCTCTCGGTATTTGGCAAAGACAGGCGTCATTTCGAGGTGGAGGCGCCAACGAGCGCCTCACGGGAGAAGGGGGACTGGAAGCCGCTCGTGCAGCGGGCCAAAGCCTCCCGCGCAAACACAAGGGGCGCTTCAAACAATGAGTACCGACAACTTCCTCTGGCTCGCCATCGGCGCCGGCGTTCTCGCCGTGCTCTATGGCGTCTTCCAGACCATGGCTCTGATGCAGAAATCGCCGGGTAACGCCCGGATGCAGGAGATCGCCGCAGCCATCCAGGAAGGCGCGCAAGCCTATCTGAACCGTCAGTACGCCACGATCGGCATGATCGGCGCCGTCATTCTGGTGGCCCTGTTCTTCGTGCTGGGCGCCTACCCGGCGGTCGGCTTCCTGGTCGGCGCGGTGCTCTCGGGCGCCGCCGGCTTTGTCGGCATGCTGATTTCGGTCCGGGCCAATGTCCGCACCGCCCAGGCTTCTTCGGAGTCCCTGAGCAAGGGCCTGTCGGTCGCTTTCGCCTCCGGTGCGATCACCGGCATGCTGGTGGCTGGCTTCGCCCTGCTTGGCGTGGCGGTCTACTACTACGTCCTGACCCAGGTCGTGAGCGTCGAGTCGCGCGTCGTCATCGATTCCCTGGTCTGCCTGGGTCTCGGCGCGTCCCTGATCTCCATCTTCGCCCGCCTCGGCGGCGGCATCTTCACCAAGGGCGCCGACGTTGGCGGCGACATGGTCGGCAAGGTTGAAGCCGGCATTCCGGAAGATGACCCCCGCAACGCGGCGACCATCGCCGACTACGTCGGCGACAACGTCGGCGACTGCGCCGGCATGGCTGCCGACCTGTTCGAGACCTATGCGGTGACCACGGTCGCCACCATGGTTCTGGCCTCCATCATCTTCGCTGGCGCCGACCATCTGGGCGCCATGATGATGCTGCCGCTGGCCATCTGCGGCGTCTGTATCGTCACCTCCATCATCGGCACCTTCGCCGTTCGCCTCGGCAAGTCCCAGAACATCATGGGCGCCCTCTATCAGGGTCTCATCGTCACCGGCGTCCTGTCGGTGCCGGCCGTCTACTGGGTCATCACCAGCCTGGTGCCCGCCGCCGGCATCGAGATCGGCGGTATCATCCGCTCTCCGATGGATCTGTTCTATTGCGGCATGGCCGGCCTGGTCGTCACCGCCCTGATCGTCATGATCACCGAATACTACACCGGCACCAACTTCCGCCCTGTTCGGTCGGTCGCCCAGGCCTCGGTTTCCGGCCACGGCACCAACGTCATCCAGGGCCTGGCCATGTCCCTGGAGTCCACGGCCCTTCCGGCCCTGGTCATCATCGTCGGCATCATCACCACCTTCGAGCTGGGCGGCCTGTTTGGCATCGCGGTGGCCACCACCACCATGCTGTCCCTGGCCGGCTTCATCGTCGCCCTGGACGCCTTTGGTCCGGTCACAGACAACGCTGGCGGTATCGCTGAAATGGCCGGGCTTCCCCCGGAAGTTCGCGTCACCACCGACGCCCTGGACGCCGTGGGCAACACCACCAAGGCCGTGACCAAGGGCTACGCCATCGGTTCTGCCGGACTGGGCGCCCTGGTGCTGTTCGCCGCCTATACCGAAGACCTGAAGTTCTTTGCGGCCAATGCCGTGGAAGGCTCCTTCTTCTTCGGCCTGGGCGACGTCGCCTTCGATCTCTCGAACCCCTATGTCGTGGTCGGCCTGCTGTTCGGGGGGCTGCTGCCCTTCCTGTTCGGCGGCATGTCCATGACTGCCGTGGGCCGGGCCGCCGAGGCGGTGGTTCATGAAGTCCGCCGTCAGTTCCGGGAAAACCCCGGCATCATGACTGGCGAGGTAAAGCCGGAATACGGCCGCGCCGTCGACATCCTGACCAAGGCCGCCATCCGCGAGATGATCGTGCCGTCCCTGCTGCCGGTCGTTTCGCCCGTCGCCCTGTTCTTCGTGATCAACGCCATCTCCACCAAGCAGAACGCCTTTGCCTCACTGGGCGCCATGCTGATGGGGGTCATCGTTACCGGCCTGTTCGTCGCCATCTCCATGACCAGCGGCGGCGGCGCTTGGGACAATGCCAAGAAGATCATCGAGGAAGGCTTCACCGACAAGGACGGCGTCCTGCACAAGAAGGGTTCGGAGGCTCACAAGGCCGCCGTCACCGGCGACACCGTCGGCGACCCCTACAAGGACACCTCGGGTCCCGCCGTGAACCCGATGATCAAGATCACCAACATCGTCGCCCTGCTGCTGCTGGCCATCCTGGCGCACTGATCGACAACCTGATCTGACCAAGTCGACGCCCCGGAGGGAAACCTCCGGGGCGTTTGCTTTTGGCGATTGGTCGCAAGCCCGGCGCTCGGCTGGAATGACGGCTGTTGGGCCCATCGCTGCGGCAATGCTAAACCCCTGCCATGTCCGATCTCTTCTCCGCCGCCGGCCTGACACCGCATACGCCGACGCCCCTGGCCGAACGGCTGCGGCCCCAGACCCTTAGCGAGGTGGTGGGGCAGGAGCACCTGCTGGGCGACAGCGGCCCGATTCAGCGGATGGTCGGCGCCGGCCGCCTGGCCTCCCTGATTCTCTGGGGACCGCCTGGAACCGGCAAGACCACCATCGCCCGGCTGCTGGCCCGGGCCGCCGGCTATGAGTTCCAGCAGCTGTCAGCAGTATTTTCTGGCGTCGCCGACCTCAAGAAGGCCTTCGAACAGGCGCGGGTCAGGCGCTCGGCCGGCCAGTCGACCCTGCTGTTCGTCGATGAAATCCACCGGTTCAACCGCGCCCAGCAGGACGGCTTCCTGCCCTTCGTCGAGGAGGGGATCATCACCCTGGTCGGAGCCACGACCGAGAACCCCAGTTTCGAGCTGAACGGCGCCCTGTTGTCCCGTTGCCAGGTCTTCGTCCTGCGCCGTCTGGACGAAGCCGCCCAGGCCGCCCTGTTGGCCAAGGCCGAGGTCACGGAAGGCCGCGCCCTGCCTCTGGACCCCGGCGCCCGGGAGGCCCTGATCGCCATGGCCGATGGCGATGGCCGCTACCTGCTCACCCTGGCCGACACCCTGCTGGGGCTGGACTTCCCCCGGCCGCTGGACACGGCGGGCCTGGCCTCGGTGCTGCAGAAGCGCAGTCCCGCCTATGACAAGAACCGCGAGGGCCACTACAACCTGATCTCGGCTCTCCATAAATCCGTCCGCGGCAGCGATCCCGACGCCGCCCTCTACTGGCTGGCCCGGATGCTGGAAGGCGGCGAGAACCCCTTGTTCCTGGCCCGGCGACTGGTCCGGATGGCCTCGGAAGACATCGGCGAGGCCGATCCTCTGGCCCTGGTCATCGCCAACGCCGCCAAGGACGCCTTCGACTTTCTGGGCAGCCCCGAGGGAGAACTGGCCCTGGCCCAGACCGTGGTCCACCTGGCCGCCGCGCCCAAGTCCAACGCCGTCTACAAGGCCTTTGGCGAGGCCCGGAAAGCCGCCCGGGAGACCGGCTCCCTCATGCCCCCGGCCCATATCCTCAACGCCCCGACACGGCTGATGAAGGACATCGGCTATGGCAAGGGCTACGCCTATGACCCCGACACCGATACCGGCTTCTCTGGCCAGAACTACTTTCCCGACGGCATGGAGCGGCGGATGTTCTACCGGCCGAAAGGCGAGGGGGCGGAAGCGCGGATCAAGGAGCGCCTGGAGCGCTGGGCGGCCATGCGGGATGGCAAGCATGAGCGATAGGGCCCCATGCCAATCCTTCTCCCCTCAGAGGGAGAAGGTGGCCGCGAAGCGGACGGTTGAGGGGCCGCGCCGGCCATTGGGATTTGAGTGTATCGGCGTCACGGAGCCGTCTGGCGGACAGAGCCCTCATCCGACCCCCTGCGGGGGCCACCTTCTCCCCCGGCGGGGAGAAGGGTCTTGAACCCTGCTCTCACCCCTGAAGACATCGCCTTCGTCCGCTCCCTCGTCATTTTCGAGGACGCGGCGATCATCGCCTTCAACAAGCCCTCGGGCCTGTCCAGCCAGGGCGGGCGGATCAAGGCCCATACCCTCGACGACCTGCTGTTCGCCTTCGCCAAGAGCTCGGGCAACCGGCCCAGGCTGATCCATCGCCTCGACCGGGACACTTCCGGCGTTATCCTGACGGCCCGCACCAAGCCTGCTGCGGGGATCCTCGGCAAGGCGATGATGGGCCGGCGGTTTCGCAAGACCTATCTGGCCCTTGTGGCTCCGGGTGCGCCGGAGCCGGCCGGCGGGGTGATAGAGGCCCCCCTTCGCCGCGAAGAGATCGGCCGGGAAAGCTACATGAAGGTCTGCGCAGCCGACCATCCGGACGCCGAGACCGCCACGACCCGCTACCGCACCCTGGCCCGCAGCCCGGTGGCGGCCCTGGTGGAATGCCAGCCCCAGACCGGGAGAATGCACCAGCTTCGCGTCCATCTGGCCAGTCTCGGCCGACCCATCGCCGGGGACGCCCGCTATGGCGGCGCCCTGATGCTGGCGGGCGCGCCGGCGCCCAGGCTGATGCTGCATGCGGCGCGGCTGAGCTTTCCCCATCCGGATGGGGGAACCACCACGATCGAGGCCCCGCTGCCTGCGGACATGGCGGCCATGCTGGCCAGGCTTGGCCTCGCCCCACCGACGCTGGCCTAGACCTTCAAGGCGGCGTCCGTCGCCCGGATAAGGCCGTCGATGACCCCCGGCTCGGTCGAGGCGTGGCCGGCGTCCCAGACGATGTCGAACTGGGCCTCGGGCCAGGCCCGGTGCAGGGCCCAGGCGGTTTCCAGCGGGGTCACGACATCAAACCGGCCCTGGACGATCCAGACGGGGATGTGGCGGATCCGGTCGACATTCTTCAGCAGCCAGCCGTCTTCGGGGAAAAAGCCCCGGTTGGCGAAGAAGTGGTTCTCGATCCTCGCAAAGGCGATGGCGAAATCGGTCTCGTCGAACTTGGGCGGCCTGGCGTCAGGACCCCGGATCGAGATGGTGTCGCCTTCCCACTGGCTCCAGGCCGCTGCAGCCTCGGCCTGGACCCGGCGGTCCGGCGAGGTCAGGCGACGGTGATAGGCGCTGATCAGGTCGCCGCGCTCGGCTTCTGGAATCGGCGCCACAAACCGTTCGAAGGCGTCGGGAAACAACATGCCTGCGCCGTCCTGATAGAACCACTTCAGCTCGCGCTGTGTGACCAGAAAGATGCCCCGCAGGACGAGGGCGCTGACCCGTTCCGGATGTGTCATGGCATAGGCCAGGGCCAGGGTGGATCCCCAGCTGCCGCCGAAGACACACCATTTCTCGATGCCCAGATGCACCCGCAGCCGCTCGATGTCCTCGATCAGGGTCCAGGTGGTGTTGGCTTCGAGACTGGCGTTGGGCCGGCTCTTGCCGCAGCCCCTCTGGTCGAACAGGGCGACCCGCCAATGCCGGGAATCAAAGAAGCGACGCATGGTCGGATTGACCGCGCCGCCCGGCCCGCCATGCAGCACCACAGCGGGCATCCCGTCGGGGGCGCCGCATTCCTCGAAATAGATTTCGTGAGGGCCTTCAGTCTTCAGCCAACCGAAATTGTAGGCGTCGATCTCGGGATACAGGCCGCGACGGCCGGTCATCTTGCCGAGGGCGCTGGCGGGGGAGGGGCGATCCATGGCTCCTTCTACGACGGGACCGCGCTGACCGCCAGTTCCGCTACGGCCGCAGCCCCCGCGTCCGCCCGTCAGGCCCGCTGCGGAAAGCGCCGTTCCAGCCATTCCAGCAATACCCGGTTCACCTCCTCCGGCTTTTCCTGCTGGGTCCAGTGTCCACTGTCCTTGATCAGCACCTTTTCCAGATCGGCGACGATCGCCTCCATGCCGTCGGCCGAGGAGGGCGGCAGGACCGCGTCCTTTTCAGCCATGACCATCAGGCTGGGCTGGGTCACATGGTGGTCGATCTTTTCGGACTGGATCCAGTTGCGGGTGAAGTTGCGATACCAGTTGATGCCGCCGGTGAAGCCAGTCCGCTCGAAGGTCTCCACATAGGCCTCGAACTCATCGTCCGACAGGAAGACCGGGCGGGGGTCCACGGCCGGATCATAGGCCTCCAGCATGTCGACCATGGCGAAAAGCGACGGATCGCCCGGCTTGCGCTCGGTGGCGAACCCGGCGGCCGGGGCGTCCGGCATGTCGATGGGCCGGCGCAGGAAGAAATCCATGACCTTGCGGGTGTTGGCGCCCAGCACGGCGTCGGCTTCGCCCGGCGTCTGGAAATGGACTATATACATCCGCTCCCCCAGCCGCTCCCGCATGATGGCGATGGGATCAAAGGGCGCTCGGGGCTGGAAGGGCGTATTGAGGCTGATCACGCCGGCAACCCGGTCCGGATGGCGGATCGCCATGTACCAGACGACAAAGCCGCCCCAGTCGTGGCCGCAGAAAACGGCTTTGGGGATGCCCAGATGGTCCATCAGGGCGACCAGATCGCCGCACAGATGTTCCAGGTCATAGGCCTCGACCTCGGCCGGACCCCTGGTCAGGCCATATCCCCGCTGATCAGGCGCAATGACCCAGCGGCCGGCCTCCGACAGCGCCTTGATCTGGTGGCGCCAGCTGAAGGCCAGTTCGGGAAAGCCATGGCTGAAAATCACCGGCGCGCCCGTTTTCGGCCCGGCCTCGTAATAGGCCATCTTGATGCCGTTGACCGGCGCATACTGAACCGACGGCATCATGGTTTCGATCGCGGACATCGCGGCGTTCCTCTGGGGTTTCTCGGGATGTTCCTCATGGGTCGCTGGGTAAGGCAAGACCTTCCTGCTAAAGGCCCGGACCCCAGATCAGGGTTATAGCAAGGCGGGGAATTGATGGTATCGGGTCCCCACGGGGCTTCCGGATATCGGGCGGCAGGTCTAGGAAGCCCTGTGCTAAAGCCTTCCCCCATGTCGTCCGCCCCGGCCCCTACACCCTGGGGACTGGTCTGCCTGCTGGCGGCCATGACGGCCTTCGCGCCCATGTCCATCGACATGTATCTCCCCGCCCAGATCGCCATCGGGGCCGATCTCAAGGCCAGCCATTCCCAGGTGGAGCTGACCCTGGCGACCTTTCTGGCCGGGATGGCTATTGGCCAGTTCTTCTATGGCTCGGCCTCGGACCGTTTTGGCCGGCGGGGACCCATTCTGGTAGGCTGCGCCGTCTATATCGTCGCCTCGGCGCTCTGCGCCCTGACCACATCCATCGAGGCCCTCATCGCCGCCCGCTTCCTGCAGGCCCTGGGCGGCTGTGCCGGCGGCGTCATCGCCAGGGCGATCGTGCGGGATAATTTCGACCACCGAGACACGGCGCGGATCCTGTCCCTGCTGATGCTGGTCATGGGTCTGGCCCCGATCCTGGCCCCGGCGGCTGGCAGTCTCGTCCTGCTGGCGGCCGACTGGCGGGTGATCTTCTGGTGCCTGGCGGGCTTCGGGGTGATGGTCGCCCTGGCGGTGATGCTCCTGCTCAAGGAGTCCCGGTCCGAGGCGACCGCGGAACAGGCCCGATCGGAAAGCCCGGTGGCCGCCTATCTGGCCCTTTTGCGGCAACCGCGTCTGGTCGGCTACCTCCTGGCCGGGGCCCTGAACGGTGCGGTCCTGTTCACCTATATCTCCGCCTCGCCGGGATTGATGATGGGCATCTATGGCATCGAGCCGGTCTTCTACAGCTGGCTGTTCGGCCTGAACGCGGTCGGGGTCATCGGCGCCAACCAGGTCAACCGGATGCTGCTGCGGCACTATAGCCCCGACGCCATTCTCAAGACCGCCAGCACCACAGCCATCGGCTTTGGCGTGGTGCTGGTGCTGGCGGCTGCGACAGGCCTGGGCGGTCCCTGGACTGTGCTACCGATCCTGTTTGTCACGCTTGGCACCTACGCCCTGATGCAGGGCAACACCACGGCCGGCGCCCTGAACTGCGATCCCCGCCGGGCCGGGTCCATCTCTGCGCTGAGCGGCGGCCTGTCCTTCGGGGCCGGCGCTGTGGGGTCCTGGGCGGGCGGGGTGCTGTATAACGGAACGCCGGTGCCCGTGACGGCCGTGATGCTGGTCTGCCTGATCGGCTCGGCCCTGGCCCTTAGACTGCTGGCCCTCCGGCCTCAGCCAGGCGACTGACGGCGCAGGCTGCCAAGGCCGAGCATCGCCCAGCCGGCCATCAGGCACAGGCCGCCGATCGGGGTGACGGCGCCCAGCCATCTCGGCGCCCCCAGGGCCATGGCGACCAGGGTCCCGCTGAAAATGCCGATACCGACCAGGAAGACGGCGCCAGTTCCCGGGATCAGGGCCAGGCCATTGCGGGCCAGGGCGGCGCAGGCCAGGACCGCCAGAGCGTGGATCCCGGCATACTGGCTTGCGGTGCGGAGCCAATCTACGGCCTTTGGGTCGCTCATGCCATGAGCGGCAAAGGCTCCGAACCCGACGGCGAGCAATCCGGTCAATGACGCCAGAGTGATTGAGATATTCGATTTCGACATGGTGATTGACCCTTCGTCACCGTTGAATTCGCCTTCCGGGCGCGTAACGTGAATGCCGATAACGTAAATTCGCCCATCAGCGGCGAAGTCGTTCAGGGAAGGACATATCGCATGGCGCTCACCAGAGGCGACGACTATCCGATCCACCAGACTCCCGAGCCCATCGCCTATGGCGGTACGGACCGGAATTTCTACGATCGGTATTTCTTCAACGGCTATCATCCGGTCGAGGGCGAAGATTTCTTCGCCCTGGCCTTCGGGGTCTATCCGCACCTGAACGTCAATGACGCGTCCTTCGTGGTCGTCCGCAACGGCGTCGAGACCGCCCTCCACGCCAGCGGCTGGCTGATGGACCGGATGGACATCGCCGTGGGTCCGATCCGCGTCGAGATTGTGGAGCCCCTGAAGTCCCTGCGCCTCCTCGTCGACTCGGCCGAGCACGGCATCAAGGCGGAGATTCTGTTCAACTGTCGCTCGGGACCTGTTGAAGAGCCCCGCTTCATTCGCCGTAACGGCACGCGGGCCTTCATGGACTATACCCGCCTGACCCAGAACGGCCATTACAGCGGCTGGATCGAGCTGGATGGCGAGCGTCGGTCGGTGGACGGCTTCGTGGGCACCCGCGACCGGTCCTGGGGTGTTCGCCCCGTGGGCGTCGGCGACAGCCAGGAAGTGGTGCCGCCCGTGGCGCCACAGTTCTACTGGCTCTGGTCGCCCTGCAGCTTCGAGCAGGGCAGCTTCTTCTTCCATTCCAACGAGGACGCCCTGGGACGGCCCTGGAACACCCGGGCCGTCTGGGCCCCGGACGGCAAGCAGGAAGAGGATTTCGCCCATCTGAACGGCGAGGCCAGGGTGGTGTGGAAGAGCGGTACCCGGCACGCCGCCAGCGCCGTAGTCACCTTGACTGACGACTTTGGAAAGCCGGCGGGCGAGGTCTCCTTCGCCCCGATCTACGAGTTCCAGATGATGGGGCTGGGCTACACCCATCCCAAATGGGGCCATGGGCGGCTGCATGGACAGCTGACGGTCGAGCGTGAGGACATCGTGCTGGCCAAGGTCGATCCGAAGATGCCCTTCAATCTCCACGTCCAGGCCCTGTCGGTGGTCACCTTCACATCGCCGGACGGGACTGTCAGCACCGGTCGCGGCGTCCTCGAACAGCTGGTCATGGGCCCCCACAAGCCTTCAGGCTTCAAGGAGATCCTGGACTTCGCACCGTGAGTCTGACCGAGCAGCTGGAGGCCTATCTGAGCCGGATCTGGGAACAGCCGGTAAAGGTGCAGGACATGAGCCGCATCCCGGGCGGGGCCAGCCGGGAAACCTATCGGTTCGATGCCTGTCTGGGCGACCAGATCCGGCCTCTGATCCTGAGACGGGACCCGGTGGGCAGCCTGATCGACACGGACCGACGGCTGGAGTTCCTCGCCTTCCGGTCGTTTCACGGGACCGGCCTGCCGGTCCCGGAGGCCGTGGCCCTGGAAGAGGAGGGGGGCGAGCTTGAACGCCCCTTCTTCATCATGGGCCGGATAGATGGCGGCAAGGCCCAGAGCCCGTTCAGCGCGCCGCCCTATGGCGAACATGCCGCCGCTATCGGCCAGCAGTTCTTCAGCCATCTGGGGACCATCGCCCGGGCAGATCCCCTGTCCCTGCCGATTGCCGAGTTTGCCCCGGCGCCGGCCCTGGATGCCTGCTGGTCGCGTGAACTGGACTATTGGGAAGGCGTCATCAACGAGGACGAAGAGCATCCCCAGCCCATCGTCCGGGCGGCCATCCGCCGCTTGCGACGCGCGCCGCCGCCGCCGGCGCAGAAGCTCAGCGTGATCCACGGCGACTACCGGACCGGCAACTTCATGCATGACGGCCAGGGCCGGATCATCGCCTTGCTCGACTGGGAAATGGCCCATATCGGCGATCCGCTGGAAGACCTGGGCTGGGCCATCGAGCCCCTCTGGTCCTATGGCGAGACAGACCGGGTGTCCGGGATGCTTCCCCGGGACGAAGCCATTGCAATCTGGGAAGCGGCCAGCGGTCTGAAGCTCGATCCGGTAGCCTTCGCCTGGTGGGAACTGTTCGCCTCGGTCAAGGGGGCAGCCATCTGGATCTCGGCGGCAAAGGAATTCCGCGCCGGCGGCCTGATGGATCCGGTTCTCGGCTTCTCTGGCTGGTACACGGCCCGCCGGCAGGACGAAGTCATCGCCCGCAAGCTTTGCGCCCTGGAGGGGCTGTCATGACCCCGACCGTTCCCGAACTTCTTCTGGGCAACTTCCTCTGCCTGACCAATCCCCCGCCACCCGAATCCATGGGTGAATTCCTGCAGGGGCGGGTGGCGATCACCGGCATGATCGCCCTTCTCTCGGCTCAGGAAGCCGAGCATGGAATCGAGGCGAGGGTCTGGGAAAACGGAGCCATCCGCGATCTCTTGCGTCAGGGCGCGCCGCGTCATGGCGCCGCCCATCTCGTATCCGCCCAGGCTGTTGAAAGCGATCTCACCCTGGCCGCCCTCGACAGGGTCAATGCCGACCTGCGCCGCGCCCTCATCGACCTTCACATCCAGGCCGAAATCTCTGGCGACCAGGGCCTCGATCACGCCATCCTGCGATTCTATCGACAAAGCGCTGACCGCCGACGGCTGGACCTCCCGGCCTCGCCGGCAAGCTAGTTCCGGCGGAAGATCCAGCGAGGCGACCATGTTGCAGGCGATGTTGCGGCTCTCTCTGGCGGGGTGTCTGACCCTTGCAGCCAGCGCGGCCCAGGCCCAGGTCAATACCAGTTTCAAGGACTGGTCGGTGACCTGTGACAACACCCTGGTCTGCGCCGCCTTCGGTTTTTCGACGGGCCCTGCCGACGCCTATATCAAGGTCGAACGGTCCCCCGGGCCCGGAGGAAGGCTCCAGTCAGGTCTGGTGATCAATCTTGACGAAGGCGGCCCGGTGGCGACCCGCTGGACCCTGAAACTCGACGGCAAGGCCCTGCCGGGGTTTTCAGCGCTCCAGTCCCAACCCGGAGACTGGGGCCAGGTGATCGGCCTGGACGAGGCGCAGTCCTGGAAGCTGGTCGGGGCGATCAAGGATGCGACAACCCTGACCCTCGAGGCCCCCAAGCTGGACCCGATCTCGATCAGCCTGTCCGGCAGTTCCGCGTCGCTCCGGTTCGTGGATGACCAACAGGGACGGGCGGGCCTGTCCGATGCCCTGGTGGCCAAGGGGCCGGGGTCCCCCTTCGCGGCGCCAGAGGGACCCGGGCGACCGGTCATCGAGGTCCCCGCCGCCCCGGACCAGACCCGTCTGCCGAGCCGGCTCCCGGCCTTCATCCGCGATATCGCCAGGGATGAGGACTGCGACAGTCTGGGATCACAGGACGATTTCCCCGTGATCAAGGCCAGGCTGGCGCCAGACCTGATGCTCTGGGGCGCGATCTGCAGCAGCGGGGCCTATAATTTCGGTTACAAATTCTTCGCCAGCGATGACGCTGGCGGCTCGCCCAGGGCCGTAACTTTTCCCTATTCCAAGGGGGCGCAAGAGGCGGACACGGTCTATGTCGTCAACGCCGACTTCGATCCGGAATCCCTGATCATCAGCGCCTTTGAAAAGGGCAGGGGACTGGGCGACTGCGGATCGCTCCTGCAATGGGTCTGGAATGGCGGCGCCTTTGTGCTGCTGCGGCAGGACATCATGTCGGATTGCCGGGGTGTGGTGACCGAACACTGGCCCACCCTGTTCCGGGCGACCGCCGACCAGGCCATGCCCTGATCCCGGCCTGGCGCCTTGCGCTTGCAGAAGACTTCGCGACCGGACCCTGCGAGAGCCTGTTCTGTAATGATCGAAGCGGTCATAAGGGAAAAACAGGCTCTAATTCAGAATGTTAGAGCCTGTTTCGATCCGATAGCCGCTTCGCACTGATCGGAACATGCTCTAGGCAGCCCCATGCCTCTCACGCTGCGCCTTGGTTGCTTCTACGCCGCCGTCTTCATCGGAACCGGCGCCAGCCTGCCGTATTTTCCGGTCTGGTTTCGGGCCCAGGGCCTGAGCGGGGCCGAGATCGGCGTCATTCTCGCCGCCCCCATGATGGCCAGGATCGTCGCCGGACCCCTGCTGGCCATCTGGGCTGATGGCTTCCGTCTGCGGCGTACGCCCCTGATGCTGATGGCCCTGGGGTCTGCCGCCGCCTACGGGGCGCTGGGATTGCTGCAGGGCTTCTGGCCCTGGCTGATCGCCTGGGTCATCGCCACCTGCCTGCTGACCACGGTTCTGCCCCTGGGCGACGTGCTGGGGATGCGGCTCGCCCGGCGAGAAGGATTTGCCTACGCCCTGCCGCGCGGCCTGGGCTCGGTGGCCTTCATCATCGGCAATATCAGCGTGGGAGCCCTGCTGACCCTGTTCCGGCCCGAGCTGGTGCTGTTCTGGACCGTGGGGGCGGCGCTATTGGCCGCGCTTGCCGCCGGTGCGCTGTTGCCGCCCGAACCGGTGCATGACGGGCATGAGTCCTCGCCAAGGCCGCCTCGCTGGCGCGGCCTGTCCGAACTGATGACCAACAGGTTGTTTCTGCTGGCTGTCGCGGGCAGCGGACTGATCCAGGCGACCCATGCCTTCTATTACGGCTTCTCGGCCCTGATCTGGCGCAAGGAGGGAATTGCAGAAGGCACGATCGGACTGCTCTGGGCGACCGGCGTTGTGGCCGAGACCGCCTTCATGTGGTTCTGCGAACCCTGGCGTCGTCGCTGGGGCCCTGAGCGGATGATCCTGCTCGGCGGGGTCGCCGCGATTGTCCGATGGACCGCCTTTGCCTTCAGTCCGCCCCTCTGGATGCTGTTTCCGCTCCAGGCCTTGCATGGGCTCAGCTTCACCGCGACCTTCTTTGGCGCCCTTTCCCTGATTGACCGCCATGCGCCGCCCCATACGGCCTCGGCCGCCCAGACCATCAGTTCGGCCCTGTCCAGCGGCCTGTTCATCGGTCTGGCGACCCTGGCCTCGGGCGCGCTCTATGACCGGTTTCACGCGGTGGGATATCTCGGCATGAGCCTGATGGCCGCCGGCGGCCTGATGGTGGCCCTGACCCTGCTCAGGCCCGAGAACCGCAACGCAGCGCCTCTGCGATAAACTACGGTCCCTTCCTTCGCGTCAGACTCGAACCTGGCGCCGTCCGGACATAGACTGGCGACCCATTTTGGAGAGACCCATGCGCGCCCTCGAACTCAATGACGGATTTGGCCTTGAGAATCTGAAGGTGGTTGACCGGCCCGACCCAGTGGCCGGGCCCGGAGAGGTCCTGGTGCGGATGCGGGCGGTGTCCCTGAACTATCGCGATCTGTTGATGATGCAGGGCCAGTACAGCCGCAGCGCCGCCAGCCTGCCGATCACGCCGTTCTCGGACGGTTGCGGCATGGTCGAGGCCATCGGTGAGGGCGTGACCCGGGTCGCCGTGGGCGACCGGGTCTCCACCCTGTTCTTCCAGAACTGGATTTCAGGCCGGCCGACTCCTCAGTCGCAGATGTCGTCCCTTGGTCAGCCCATTCCCGGCGCCGGCCGCGAACTGGCGGTCTTTCGCCAGGACGGCGTGTCGAAGGTTCCGGAATTCCTCACCGACGCCCAGGTCGCGACCTTGCCCTGCGCCGGCCTTACGGCCTGGCGCGCCCTGTTCGAGGACGCCGATCTGGAGCCGGGCGATACGGTCGTGCTGCAGGGGACCGGCGGGGTGTCTATCTTCGGCCTGCAGTTCGCCCGCGCCGCCGGCATGAGGACGTTCATTACCTCGTCCTCGGACGCCAAGCTGGATCGAGCGCGGGCCCTGGGGGCCCATCACACCCACAACTACCGGACCGATCCGGCCTGGGCCAAGGCGGTCAGGCGCGCCACCAACGGGCTGGGGGCCGACTTTGTCATGGAGGTGGGCGGAGCCGGCACTCTGCAGGAAAGCCTGAAGTCCGTCCGGATCGGCGGTCATGTCGCCATCATCGGCATAGTCTCCGGCGCCGGAGAGCCTTTGCAGACCGGCTGGCTGATCTCGACCAGCGCCCGGATGCAGGGTGTTTCCGTCGGCTCCAGGTCGATGTTCGAGGCCATGTGCCGTGCCATCGAGCTGCACCGGATCGAGCCGGTTGTGGATCAGTCCTTTCATTTCACCGAGGCGGTCGCGGCGTTTGAATCCATGCGCGCCGGCGCTCACTTCGGAAAGATCGTGCTGACCTTCTGATCTTCATGGCAATTGGGCGACCTGTCGAAAAGTTCATCTTTCCGACGGTTGCCTTGTCGCCGGCGAAAGTTGATAACTGCGTTATGTGGCCAAGGGGGCGCCCCATGCATGCCGTCGTCGAACTGATTGTCAGCGTTGTTGTGTGGATGGCCGTCACGGCCCTCAATCATTTTGGCGTCCAGGTCAGCCTGCCGAAAACAGAGCCAGAGACCGAACGGGTGATTACCCGTGAGAACGCCGAGAATCACCAGAAGGCGGCGGCAAACAGCCAAGCCTGCCCCCCGCCTGTGCGCCAGCCCGCCTCTGCGGGCGCCTCGATCGCCTGATCTGATTCATCTGTGAAGAAATCGTTGCTGGACGCTTAACGCGGCGCGGTTTCGCGGGTAGTTTCCCCCTGTGCGCGAGGCCGAAGGGCGGGGTCCCGTGCAGTGATGGGGCCGCCCCCGCCCAGGACAGCGACCGCGCATGAAGGTCAAGAAGCGCCCAGCCCTCGATTTCACACGAATCGCACCGGAGGGGTTGGCGCCGCGGTTCGAGCTCGGCGCTGATCTACGACCCGACGCCCCGCCAGTTCTGGAAGCCGATCTGCAGATTTTCGATGCCCCCCTGGACAGTCCCGCGGACGACGCGCCTACAGAAGACAAAGCTTCTCTCATGACCACCGAGCCGCCTGCCGGGCCGCCGCCCCTGACCTTGACGGATTCGGCCAGTCTGTCCGGCGCGGGCTCCGCTCCGCCGGCTCCGACCTTTGCCGAGGCAGGTCTTGCACCGTTCACGATGAGCACGACCCGTGTCGCAAGGGAGTCCGGCGGGGCGGCGATCTGGGTCGCGGCCTGTATCGTTTCCGCCATCTGGGCTGCGGCGCCCCTGGCCTATGCCTTCGGCTACAGACAGGGCGTGGCCCCGCTGCAGTCCGATCCAATCGCCCTGGCGGTCTTCGGGCTGCTGGTCGTGGGGCCCCTGGCCCTGATCTGGATCGCCGCCTATCTGATGCGTCAGGGTCAGAAGCTCTCCACCGAGATCCGTAGGACCCAGGCCCTGGCCCAGACCATGGTCGGACCCGCAGCTCTTGCAGCCAGTGAGGCGGGCGCTGCCGTCGCCGGCATCCGTCAGCAGATCGAGTCTGCCGCCCAGTCGGCTGCGGACGCCCGCGAAACCATGCTGGCCCTGCGCCAGGCCCTGGCCGAGGAAACCGGCCGGCTCAGTGAAGCCGCGGCTTCAGCGGATCGGACCTCCCAGAGTCTCGTCCAGTCCCTCAGCCGCCAGCGGGAAGCCCTCAGCGCCCTCAGCGGCGAGCTGGATACACGGGCTGCTGCAGTGGCCGACACCATTTCCATGCAGGCCCGGATGGTGGCCGACGCCTCCGACCTCGCAGAGACCCAGTTGCGAGAAGCCGAGGCGACCCTGGCGGCCAGGGCCGCCGATCTGGCCGCCGCCGCCGGTGAAGCCAGCGACGCCGCCCGCGTGGCCGGCGAGGATCTGGCCCGGCAGGTCGCCCGACTGGAAACTGCGGGAGTGGGGGTTGGCGACCAGATGCGTATCGTCGAGGCCGGCCTGTCGGAACAGCGCGCCTCACTGGTCACCGTTTCCCATGCAATCCGGGCCGATCAGGAGGATTTCGCCGCCCAGGCCGAGTCCCGCGCCGCCCAGCTGGCGGAGTTCATGGTCCAGGCGACCCAGAGCGCATCCCATCTGGGCGACACAGCGACCCGGGGCGGAGACACCCTGCGGGGTCTGATCGGCGAAGCCGCCGCCCAGATGCAGGCCTTGCTCGACACCGCCGCCTCCGAGCGCGAGGCCCTGACCGACGAGACCCAATCGGCCCTGTCTCTGCTCGCCGAAACGGCCGCCGCCAAACGCCAGTCCCTGGCCGATGAGTCGCGCGGCGTTCTCAACCAGCTGTCCGAAACCGTGGCGGTCGAGCGTGAGGCTCTTGTTGGCGAGGCCCATAACGCCCTGACACTGCTGACCGATGCTGCGGCCGGCGAGCGGACCCGGCTTGAGCGCGAACTGCGGGAAGCGGTCGACCGCCTGACCAGGGTGGGCAAGGACGCCCAGGACGCAGCTGAAGGCCACGCCATCGCCGCCCGTGACAGGGTAGACCAGCTGAATGAAGCGGCGTTCTCGGCCCACCAGAAGGCCGATGCCGTGTTCCAGGCCCGGCTGGACGAGGCGCGCGATCTGATCGACACCTCCGCCCAGCTGGTCGAACAGGCCGGCGCCAGAACCGCCGAGCGGCTCGAGGCCGGGGCGGCCTCTGCGCGAACCACCCTGTCAGAGCTGCAGGCTTTGCTGGGCGAACTGGAGACCCGGGCCGAGGTGCTGCCTCAGAAGGCCCTGGCCCAGGCCCAGGAGGTCAAGGCCGCGGTGGATCGCGGCATGGATGATCTCGTCCAGTCCGCCCGGCGAACGGCCGAAGAGACCCAGGCCATCGACCTGGCCTTCCAGGACCGGGTGAAACGCAACTATGACATGCTGACCGACGCCGTGAAGCTTATGGGCGTCGTGGCCGGTGCGGGAGGTTCTGGGGCCGGTCCGGCCGGCCCGCCGCCAACGCCCAAGGCGCCGCTTCGCAGCCGGGAGGTCGGCGGCGACCTTGCGGCCGGGCTAGGGGGGCGAACCCGCCTGAGGTTGACACCGACCGCCACGGACGAAGAATTCCGCAGTGTCTTCGAAACGGCGAGCGGTCGTCCGCCTGTCCCTGAACGCCCGGTCGAGCCCGACGCGGCCCTTGGCTGGAAGGATCTGTTGTCCTCCATCGAGGGCGACGACAGCGACGCCGAGGCCCAGGCCGAGCGTCTACTGGCTGAGATAGAGGCCATGGGCATCGATCCTGCCGCGCTTCTGCCAAGAAGCCGACTCGATGACATCGCCGCTGCGGTCCAGACCCGCGATCAGCAGGGCGCTAGGGAAATCGTCCGGCGCCTCGCGCCTGCGGCGATTCGGCGACTGGTGCGTCGCCTGTTCTCCGATGCCGCCCTCAGGGGGCAGGCGGAGCGCTATCTGCGGAGGTTCACCGGGATGCTGGATGAAGCGGCCGAACGGGACCGTAGCGGCCTGCTGGTGGCCTCGCTGTTGTCGTCCGACGCCGGCAGGGCCTGGCTGTTGCTGGATGCGGCTGCCGGCGACCTGGCCTGAGCTGCGTCCGGGCGCGATGGCCCGGACAGCAAACCGCCCCGGAGCAGGCTCCGGGGCGGCTGGTTTCGAAAGCGCCTGGCAAGGGGCGCCGGCACGACGACCTAGTTGTTGATCACTTCATAGATCAGGCCGGTGGCGATCGCGGCCAGAATGAAGTCGCTGCCCGAACGATACCAGTAGTAGCCGCGCGGCGGGTGACGCAGGCGGTAGCGCCCGTAGTCATAGACCACATAGCCGCGACCCCGGTAGGACGGCGGCAGATAGGCCCCGCGGCGCCAGGCGTGATAGCCGGGACGGTAATAGGGGTTGCGGTAATAGGCTGACGGCGGCGAGCCATAGTGCCAGCGGTTGCGATAGTAATAGCCGTTGTGGCGGGCGCGATCCCACCGCCGGTCGTCCCGATGATCATTGCGGTGATCGACCCGGTTGTCATGCCGCTGGTCCATGCGATGGTCCCGGCGCTGGTCGCCGCGGTCATGGTTGCGTTCGGACTGGCCTCGGCCGTCACCGGCCAGGGCGGGAGACGCTGCTGCGGCGATGGGACCAGCGACGCAGGCGACGGCGGCGATCGCCATCAGAAAACGTTTCATCGTGATGTCCTTTCATTCAAAGGCGCTGCCGCGATTCCTTGCGGCGACTGTTCGACCCTCGACAGACCTGCAGGATCGGCCTGGTCACCTGAACCGCGCCTGAACAGGTCTTTCAGCATCCGGGACCTTTGACAGCGCCTGCTGCGCGTCTTGACCTGCTCGGACGGAGAGGGGGGTTTCCTGACAAAAAATGAACAGCCGCAACGGCCCCGGTCACACTGTGGAAAGGTGTGTAAAGCGCGCTCTACTTTTCAATGAACGAGATCATAACATCGATATAGTAGAGAGAAGAAAATCGCAGAAAACTGCTATCAGGGGCTTCGGATTAACCCTGCTTTCACGGCCTCGGCTCTTCCCTATGCATTGTGATTAACACGAAGCGGCCGCCAGAAGTGCGGCCTTGATGGGAACCGGCGTCATGATGATGAGCCTTGAAACCACAGACCGCCAGCCGCTCCCCGTTCCGGGACCGGACTCCTCGGGCGACGATCTCTTCCGGATGGGGCTGATGTACTCCACCGGCCAGGGCGGCGCCCCGCTGGACTATGTTTCCGCCCACATGCTCTTCAACCTGGCCGCCATGCGCGGTTCGATCGAAGCCAAGCTGTATCGCAAGGAACTGAGCCAGGAGATGCCGTCCAACGACGTCGCCGAGGCCCAGCGCCAGGCCCGTGAATGGCTCGCCAGGGCCTGATCCAGACTCCGCGAAGTTCCTTCAGGCCTTCCAGCCAGACTAGCGACTGCTGCTGTTGTTCAGCGCATAGCTGAAGCCCAGGCTGACCGGGATAAGGTCGCGGAAATACTGCTGGATCAGCAGGCCGGCTTCGGAGCCGGCGTTCCGCGGTACGAAGATGATATCGAAGCGCCGGAGCGGAACCAGGTCGGACCCGGCCCGCCGGATTCCGGCCTTCAGATCCACCGTCCGCTTCATGGCCCGGCCGTCCGGCCCCCGGCGCAGGATGGTGACCTGATTGGGTTGGGCAGAGGCGCGAAACCCCCCAGCCTGGATGACAGCCTGGAGCGCATTGATGTCGCCGGGCATGTCATAGATTCCGGGGCGCTCGACCTCTCCGCCAACAAACACCTTCAGGGGCTGAGCGGTCCGGACCGCGACCGTAACGCGCGGACGCAGCAGTTGGGCTGCATAGGCCCGGGTCACGAGGGCCTCCAGTTCCTGCAGGGTCCGGTCGGCGGCCATCAGCGGGCCGGCCAGGGGCAGGAGTATGCGGCCGTCTGGCTGGATCACCAGGGTCTTGCTGAGTTCGGGCGCCGACAGCACCGAAATCTCCAGTTCGTCGCCCGGATAGACCCGATAGGGCGGTTCCGCCTCGGTCCAGTCCGCATAGGCGATGTCCGGAAAGTCCGCTGCGGCCCTGCGGTCTGACGAGGCTCCGCCGAGCCAGCTCAGGGGGCTGGCCGCATGAGTCGCGGGCGCCGCCGCCGAAGCTGCGGCGATGAGCACGGTCAGGGCATGTCTGCGGCTGTGCATGAGCAGAAGGTTAAGGAGAATGGGTAACGGACCGTTAACGACGGGCGGCCAAACCTGCCCACGGGCTAGAACAGTCGCGGATTCGCATGGCTTCCACCACAACCTGGACCTCGGTTCCCCATGACGGCCCGGCCCTGTCGGTCTGGCCAGGTGGGCCGAGCTATGGCCCGAAGGATTTTGCGGTCCTGCTCTGGCGCGAGAAGTGGCTGATGCTCGCCGCCTTTCTGGTGGTGCTGGTTCTGGGCGCGGGCTTCGCCATGACCTTGAAGCCCAGCTTCACAGCCGGTTCCAGCCTGCTGATCCAGCTGGGCCAGGAGTATGTCTATGAACCCAGGTCGGGCGACGCAGGGCGGGGGGCTGTCGCCAACACCGACGCCATTGTCGCTTCAGAGGCCGAGATCCTGATGGGCGCGGCGCTGCGCGAGCGGACATTGCGCCGGGTCGGGCTGGCTCGTGTCTATCCCAAGGCGGCTGAGGCCATGGCCAGGGCTGCGCCTTCCGAGCGCGCCGCCATCATGGCCTCGGCCGTCGCTGGCATGGGAAAGGCGATGGATGTCGGCGCTTCTCCCGGCAATCCTGTTGTTCGCGTCAGTTTCAAGCATGCAGACCCCGAGATCGCCGCCAAGGTCCTGAACGCCCTTCTGGAGGAGTATATCGTCTACCGGCGCAGTGTGATGATCCCGCCGCCTTCCCGGGGCCTGGAGCGTCAGCGATCGGTCTTTGCGGCGCGACTGGCCGATGCCGACGCCGCCTACCAGGCTTTTCTCTCGACCAACAATCTGGGTGATTTCGCAGCCCAGCGAAGTGGGCTCACCCAGATGCTCAGCCAGATGGAAAGCCAGAAATACAGCATCGAGTCCCAGCTTCAGGAGAGGAGCGCACGGCTCGCCTCGCTTGAGGGGCAACTTGTGCAGATCGCGCCGGAAATCGGACTATCCCGGGACAGCAACAACAGTGACAGCGACCGTCTTGCGCAACTTCGGCTGCAACGCGAGGAGCTCCTGGCTCGCTATCAGCCCGATGCGCAGCCCGTGACCGATCTGGAAGCCCAGATCAGCCAGCTGGAATCGGCCATGGCCCAGGGCCGGACCCAGGCGCCCGGGACCCGACGCTTCGGCATCAACCCTGTCTACCAGACCCTGCAGACCGAGAAGATCCAGCTGGCGTCGGAGATCGCGGCCCTGCGTGGATCCAGGGAAGCCAACCTGCGTCAGATCGACGAAGCGACCCTGCAGTTGCAGCGCTTTGCGGCGATCGAGCCGGAATTCATGGAGCTGGCCCGTGACCGCGACCTGCTGCAGTCGAATGTCCGCGAGTTCGCCATCAAGGAACAGCGAGACGAAGCGTCCCGGGAAATCGGCGAGGAAACCACGGACAACATCCGCATCGTCGAGCGGGCCCGGCCGCCGATCTCAGGCTCCAGCCTGAGAAAGCCGGTCCTGTTGCTGTCGGTGATGTTCGCCGGCTTCACAGCCCTTTGTCTCGGCCTTTTGCGCCTGTTTCTCAGGCCGGGACTGCCGACCGCCGCATCGGCGTCGCGGACACTGGGTCTTCCGGTGCTGGGCGCTGCGCCGCTGAAGAAGCGCTGAGCCCGTCGATACGTTAGAGTCGGGTCCTGGCGTTTCCTTGGCGATTCGACGAATGGTGGATCTGGGCGGAGAGATGGGTGGGCTGTGGGCGTCGCTTGGCGCGTCCAGCTCCGCCGGCTCGCGTGTCATCCAGTTCGTGGCCGCCCATCAGGGTGAAGGGACCTCCCTGGTCGCCCGGGAGCTCTGCCGCTTTGTGGCCCAGCGTGCGGGCAAGACCGTCTGGCTGATCGATCTGGACCTTCAGGATTCCCCCCAGACTGCAGCGATCGCCGGCGATCCCGCCCTTTATGGCGGGCTTGGAAAGCCGACCCATGCCAGTCCGGACGGCCTGAGCTTTGTGACGGTCCAGCCGCCTCTTCGGCAGGCTGACGGCGAATGGATCCCGGACGGGCGTTATGTCGTAGCCTATCCCGTCGGCGAGGCGCGCTGGTGGGTCACGCGGTTTCGTCAGGAGAGTCTCAGGGGCGCCCAGAGGGCGCAGGTCCTGCCGGGGATCGACTACTGGGCGGCCCTGAGAAGGCATGCGGACCTGATTGTCATCGACAGCCCTTCAGCGGACCGGTCCCGGACCGCCCTGACCCTGGCCCCCTATGTCGACGAAACCGTTCTGGTCGTCGCGGCCGACCAGCCCGATATTCGCGGTGCGACGCAGTTGAAGGACGCCATAACCCGAAGCGGCGGGCTATGCTCCGGGCTGTTCTACAATCGGGCCCGCTCGGCGCCGCCGGTGTTTTCCGGTCGCGGCAAGGCGACCTGAACCGCTCGGGCGCGCCGTTGACAGGCGTGACGCGGCTCCCGTCTCTGACCCTGCTCTGGCGCTCTGAAGTCAGAGTCCGGTTTTTCCGTTCTGGCTGGTTCGATCAAAACGCAGCAGGCGCGGGGCCAGAGGGCTGACCCTGGCCCGGGCGCGTCCGTGCCTGCAGGTCCCCCCTGAGCCGCCGGGCCATTCATCAGACTACAAGCCGGGCAGTTTCACCAACGGCGCCCAATCGCGCGGCAGGCGGTGGCGACGATGTGCGAAAATTGCGGAAATCGGGCGACTCCCGGCTGGAGGGGCTTTCAAAAATGCACAACCCTAATAACACTATATCTATATTGAGCATATGCCTGCGGTCGCGTCTTCGGGAGCGGAATTCGGGCGGGGTCAGGCGCCGCTTCAAGAGGTTCGGCATTCCATGGAATCAACACACGGTAAAACGGCCTTGGTTACAGGCATAACCGGTCAGGACGGCGCCTATCTCGCAGAACTGCTGCTGGAGAAAGGTTATGTTGTTCATGGGATCAAGCGCAGATCATCTTCATTCAATACGGGGCGGATCGAGCACATATATCAGGATCCTCATGTCGCCGTGCCCCGCTTCATTCTGCATCATGGCGACCTGACCGACAGCACAAACCTGATCCGCATTGTCCAGCAGGTTCAGCCGGATGAGATATACAACCTTGCAGCGCAGAGTCATGTGGCGGTGTCCTTCGAGGCGCCTGAATACACCGCCAACGCTGACGCGGTCGGGGCGCTTCGGCTCCTTGAAGCTATCCGCATTCTGGGGCTGGAAAAAAAGACCCGCTTCTACCAGGCCTCGACCTCGGAGCTCTATGGCAGGGTCCAGGAGATACCCCAATCGGAACGAACGCCCTTCTATCCCCGTAGTCCCTACGCAGCGGCCAAGCTCTATGCCTACTGGGTGGTGATCAACTACCGGGAGGCCTATGGCCTGCATGCCTCCAACGGGATCCTCTTCAATCATGAGAGCCCGTTGCGCGGAGAGACCTTCGTCACCCGCAAGATCACCCGGGCGGCGGCGGCCATCAAGTATGGCCAGCAGGACAGGCTCTATCTGGGCAATCTGGATGCCCGACGGGACTGGGGCCATGCCAGGGAATATGTCCGCGGGATGTGGCTCATGCTGCAGCAGGATGAGCCGGACGACTATGTGCTGGCGACCGGCGAGACCACCCTGGTCCGGGACTTCGTCACCCGGGCCTTCCAGCAGACCGGCGTCAGTCTGGACTGGATAGGTGAGGGGCTGTTGGAGAAGGGCGTCTGCAGCCGATCCGGCCGGATTCTGGTCGAGGTCGATCCGCGCTATTTCAGGCCGACGGAAGTCGAACTTCTGATCGGCGATCCCGCTAAGGCCCGGTCCCGCCTGGGTTGGTCCCACGACACGGGCTGGGAGCAGCTCTGCGACGAAATGGTCGCGGCCGATCTGCTGACGGTTCCGACAGAGCCGGTTCGCCATGGCGCCTGAGGTTATCTTTCCGCTGGTGGACAAGCGGGTCTGGGTGGCCGGACATCGTGGCATGGTGGGATCGGCCATCGTCCGCCGCCTGCAATGGGAAGGCTGCGAAGTCCTGACCGTCGGGCGAAGCGATCTGGATCTGCGCCGGCAGGGACCGACGGAGCAGTGGATCGCCGAGTATCGGCCGGACGCCATCGTCCTGGCTGCCGCCAGGGTCGGGGGCATCCTGGTCAATGACCAGCGGCCAGCGGATTTTCTCCACGATAATCTGGTCATCCAGACCAATGTCCTGGAGGCGGCCTATCGTGTTGGAACCAGCCGGGTGCTGGTCCTGGGGTCCAGCTGCATCTACCCCAGGTCGGCGCCTCAGCCGATCGTCGAGGAGGCCCTCCTGACCGGGCCCCTGGAGGCGACCAATGCCTGGTATGCCGTCGCCAAGATCGCGGGGATCAAGCTGGCCCAGGCCTATCGTCGCCAGCACGGCTGCGACTTCATTTCCGCCATGCCGACCAATCTCTATGGCCCCGGCGACAATTTCGACCTTGAGACCAGCCATGTCCTGCCGGCCCTGATCCGCAAGGCCCATGAAGCCCGGGTCACTGGCGCACCGGCCCTGACCATCTGGGGCACAGGGTCTCCGCGTCGCGAATTCCTGCATGTGGAGGATTGTGCCGACGCCCTGGTGCATTTGCTCAAGGTCTATGCGGGCGAGATGCATATCAATGTCGGTTCGGGTGACGATCTGACGATCCGCGACCTTGCGGACCTTGTCTGTGACGTGGTGGGCTATCGCGGCCCCATCCTCTGCGACGCCCGGAAGCCGGATGGTACGCCGCGCAAGCTGATGAGCGCCGACCGGATCCGCGCCATGGGCTGGCGGCCGACCATTCCTCTTCGGGAAGGCATTGTATCGACCTACCAGTGGTTCCTGTCCCATGCCCTCTGAGGTCTCATCGCAAGGCCAGCTGGACGTGAAGCCCGGCGCCGCCAGTTTCGATGTCCTGGGGGTGCCGGTCTCCGTCACGACCCTGGATCGGGCTTCGGCCGCAATTCATGCCTGGGCGGACGACGGCAGGGGGCGGTTCGTCTGTATTCGCGATGTCCATGGCATCGTCCAGGCGGTGGATGATCCAAGGCTGGCCGCCCTGCACCGCGAGGCTGCCATGGTGACCCCGGATGGCATGCCCCTGGTCTGGATCGGCCAACGCGCCGGCCTGCCCGTGGAACGCACCTGCGGGCCCGAGCTGATGGACAGGGTCATGGCCCAGTCGCCGGCGAGCGGGCTGCGCCACTATTTTTTCGGCGGCCGGCCAGGCATAGCCGAGCGGCTGAAAAGCAGTTTCGAGCGCCGCTATCCGGGGGTGGCCGTGGTTGGCGTCGAGACGCCGCCCTTCCGTGAGCTTGCTGATGACGAACTGTCGGACCTAGCTGCCCGCATCGCTTGCAGCGCCGCTGATGTGGTCTGGATCGGCCTCCCGACGCCCAGGCAGGAGTTTCTCATGCAGAGACTGGCGCCCCGGACCGGGGTGACCCTGATCGGTGTCGGGGCTGCGTTTGATTTCCATACCGGCGCCGTCCGCAGAGCCCCGCCCTGGATGCAGAAGTCCGGCCTGGAATTTCTCTTCCGACTGGCCAGCGATCCCCGGCGCCTGTGGCGCCGCTATCTGATCAAGGCGCCCCGCTTCGTCTGGATGATCGCCACCCGCCGGGGAGAGGTGATGTGATGACTGTGCCGGGGACAACAAGGGCTTCAGGCGATCGTCCTTTGGGAGACGCGGCCATGCATGTCGTCAAGACCCGGATTGCCGTGGTTCTGGCCTGTCATAATCGCCGCCGCCACACGCTCGACTGCCTGCGAAGTCTGTACCGACAGGCCAGCCCGACCCTGCAGTTCGACGTCCATCTGCTGGATGACGCCAGTACAGACGGAACGGCCGATGCGGTTCTGGCCGAGTTCCCGGACGTCCATGTCATCTGCGGAACCGGCAAGCTGTTCTGGGGTGGTGGGATGAGGGCGGCCATGACCAAGGCCCTGCCCACGCCCTTCGATCATATGCTCTGGCTGAATGACGATGTGGAGTTGAAGCCGGACGCGGTCCGGGGCCTGCTCATTGCCTATCATCATGCCTGTCGGGACACCGGCCAGGACATGAATGTCATTGTCGGCTGCATGCAGGATCCGGATACCGGACTTATCAGCTATTCGGGTTTCCTGCGGGCCAGTCGCTGGCATCCCACCCGGCTTCACCGGGTCGTGCCGGCCCGGGATGAAGTGGTTGGCTGTGACACCATGAACGGAAATCTGGTCCTGGTGCCCCGGATTGTGGTGGACCGGGTGGGCATCATCGACGAGGCCTTCCCGCATCAACTGGGAGATATCGACTATGGTTTCCGCGTCGGGCGGGCAGGGGGGCGCGTCCTGCTGGCTCCGGGCATTGCGGGATTTTGCGCCGCCAACGCCGTCAAGACCCGGCGGGAAGGCGTCCTGGGGCGACTGAGGCACCTGCTGTCGCCCAGGGGCCTGCCCCTGCAGGCCTGGGTAACCTTCCTCTGGCGATATGCCGGCCTGTTGTGCGTCCCGCTGCTGGTGGCCATCTACGGCAAGGCGATCTTCACGCGGGCGGCGAGATGAGGGGGCCGTCCGACAGAGGGTGCGGCGCCGGCGTCCTGCTCATGCTCGCGGCCTGGTCCAATGACCCGTAGGGCGGATGGCGTGGTTCATGTCCTTAATGAACTGAAGTACAGCGGCGCCGAAACTCTCCTGAGCAGCGGTTCGAACTGGCTGATCGCAGACCTGTCTCCACAGTATATACTGTCTACAGGCGGTAATGTCGGTGATTATGCGCCGACCTTGATCGAATGTGGCTATGAAGTGATCCATATCCCGTTTCGCAAAACGGTTTCCTACGGCATGGAGTTTGCCAAGTTTATCCGGTCAAATCCTTCAAGGATTGTCCATATTCATGCTGAGCGGGGCTTTATGCTCCATGCCATCCTGGCTTTACTGGCCGGCAAGAAGGTGGTCAGGACCGTCCACAATGCGTTCCGGTTTTCCGGGCCGCTGCGCATCCTGCGGGCCTGCGAGCGATATCTCCTGAGCCGGGCGGGTGTTCGAATGGTCGCCTGCTCACAGCATGTGCGGCAGACGGAGGCGGAAACCTTCCTCAACAGGTCCGTCGTTGTGCAGAACTGGATCGACACCCGAAGGTTCAGGAAACGCTCGGCGAGCGAAAGGAGGGATGCCCGGGCCGACCTGGGCATTCCGGAATCCAGCTTTGTGCTCGTGTCTGTGGGTAACCATGGCAAGGCCAAGAATCAGGAAGCGATCGTCGAGGCCGTCCGGATGTCTCAACCGGACATGCCAGTCCTCTATCTCCATTGTGGAGAGGGCGAGCGTGACCTGAGAGCCGCCCTGGACATCACCGAAGCCGATCCCGTTCGATTCCTGGGACCTGTGCGGGAGGTGGAAAAAATCCTCCGCGCCGCGGACCTGTTCGCAAGCCCCTCGCATTTTGAAGGCGGCCCCCTGGCCCTCTTCGAAGCGGCGGCGACAGGGCTGACCTGCATCACCACCCGGGTAGGCATGGCGACCCAGCTGGAGGGACATGACGAGATCATCTTTGTCGGCGTGACCCCGGCGGAGATCGCTCTCGCTCTTCGCAAGGCTCACCGCCAGGGGCTTGAGAAGGGACCTGATCATCAGGGGAAACTGCCAGACTTCGTCGCGGCTCACTTTGGCCCCGAGACCGGGGCAGGGGCCTATTCAACCCTCTACCGGGAGCTGCTTCGTGGGCATTAGGGACCTCCGCCGGCTTTCGAGGACCGGCGCGCCTCCGCGTCCTGATCCTGGCGACGGGATCGGTTCCAGCGGTCGCCCAAGCGGCATTTTTCCAGGAAGGCCGGGGCTCGCTGGACGTGGCTGCCCCGAACTGCGGCCGAACCTGCGCCATGGATAAATGCGCAGCAGGTCAACAGGCAGCGGATTGCGGGGCGCCTGGCCTGCTGCTCTATGCCGAAAACTATCCCGCGCCCGATCATCAATACGCCACCGGCCTGGACCGGGCGCTCTCGCCGATCCTCGCCGCCCTGGGGCCGATGGTCTCCGGCATCGCACTACGGCCGCCCAGGGGGCTGAGGGCCCGCCTTCAGTCCCTGAATCCCGTCGCCGCCGGGCGCTCGATCCTGCCGTCCTTCTCCGCCGTCTTCGCCGATCAGCTTCTGTCAGCCGGTGGCGGGCGGCAGACGAGGGGCCATCAGGACGGAAGTCTGCGTCGCCAGCTGGCCGGGTACGGCCCCTTCCCGAACCTGCTCAGCGTTCTTGGCTCAAACCCTGCCTCATACATCCGGGCCCACAGTCTGGCGAAAGACATCGGCGCTCGGCACTACATATACTCGGTTGATGATTACCGCAGGGGTCTCATTTCATCCCCCTTTGCAGAACAAGATCAGCAAGAGTTGGCCCTGACATTTTCCAGTGCTGCTGGCATTTTCACGATTACGACCAGTTTGGCGGAACAATATTCAGCGCTCTATCCCGGCCATAATGTTCAGGCCCTGCCGCTTCCGTTCATCGAAAATGGCAGGCAGGCGAAACGTCTATTGAAACAGATAATCTATGTCGGCAACATAAATCACCTCTACGCAGATGCTATCCAGGACGTTATCGAAGCAGTCAATGTCTTGAACGAAGCCGGCTTCGAAATAGAGATCAGAATAACATCAGTCCGCTCCGAATATGAAAAATTCCTGGGCGCGCCCCCGAAATTTGTAAGGGTCGGGCCCATAAATGACCGGGACGGGCTGTTGCAGGAGATTGCAGACAGCAGGATTGCCCTTTGCGCCATATCCTTCGCTGAAAACAACGATATGGTGGTCACATCCTTTCCATCCAAGCTGCTGGATTATCTATCCAGCAGTTGTTCTATCCTGCTCTATGGCCCAGACTATTGCGAAGCAAAGCGATACTTTGTGGACAATCGTCTTCCGACCATCGTCACCGAAAAGGCGAGGTTGGTGGCGGTCATTCGGTCCCTGATCGTTGAGCCCCCGAACAACGCGTCCCGATACAGGGCGGCCCTGTCGGGACATGGTCCGGAGCGGTTTCGCGAACGCGTTGCTTCCATCATCAGCGTGAAGCCATGAGGGCCGGGCTGTGGCCTGGCGGCTTGCGCGGGCCGCTGGTCGGATGGCTGTATCTGTCTGTCGCGGCGATCGGCGGCCTGGTGTCCGGGGCGACCGTTCTCCAGAATCTTGACCGTTCCAGCGCCGGGATTTTCTTCCTGGCCCAGGGGTATCTGGCCTTTGTCCTGCTGTTCGACGTCGGCCTCTATGTGACGGGGGTCCGGGAGATCGCCTTTGCCTTCGCCAGGCCAGTTTCCGGCTCTGCAGGCCGGCGGGCCCTGGTCGTGGCGAGCCGGTTTGCAAACGCCCGCAGCTTTGGCGTCCTGGCTCTGCTGGTCGCGGCAATCCTGCTCGGAGGATCTCTTGCCCTGGTTGAAGGCGCAAGGTTGCGGGAACAGCTTGCGGCGCTGTTGATCAGTTGTCTGGTGGGTATTCCCAGCCTGATCGCCTTCAATCATCAGGCCGCCCTGGAAGGGACGGGCCGGTATCACCTCGACCGTCTCTCCGCCACGGCCGGAACGGCTCTCAACAGCGGCCTGATCAGTGTCGCGGCCCTGGCCAGTCATGATCTCCTTGTGGTCAGCGCCTGCTGGATCGGGGCTGTGATCGCGGTCTCGGTTCTGAAGTTTATCGTTTTGCGCGCTTCGGTCCCCCGGGCGAGTTTTATCGGCCGGCCCTCGATCAGGGACCTGCGCAGCGCGCTCAGACGCTCCGGAAGTATCTTCGCGGTGCAGCTGGGCGGCGTTATGACCAAGGGTGTGCAGTTCCCGATCATCAGCGCGACACAGGGCGTCGCGGGGATCGGGCCCTACATTTTCGCAGTGCGCATTGCCGGCACGATCGATTCGGCAATCGCGGTCCTTGGCGGGGCCCAGCGGGCGACCTTTGTGCACCACATCTCCGGCGGGCGCTTGCAGGAGGCGCGGACCCTTGCTCTGACGACGGTCGGCCTGGTCGGTGTTCTGGCGGCCATCGCCTTCCTGCTGTTTGGATTCGCCCTGCCGGCCTTGGCCAGACGGTTTGCGCCAGGACTTCCCCTGGATGGGGCGCCTTTTCTGATCATTGCCGCCGACATGGCCATCCTCTGCGTTGCCGGAACCATGAGCCTGTTTGTCATTGCCTCAGGTCGCAATCCCTTCGCCCGGATCGTCCTTCTGAATGGCGCTGTTTCCATTCTGGCTGTTTCGGCCCTGACCCCGAGGTTTGGAATGGCGGGGGCAGCGACAGGTCAGATGCTGGCGACCCTTTTTGTCAGCGGTTGGTTCAATTCCCTGGAGTTTGCGAAGACGATCAGGGGACTGAAGCGCGGCGTCGATGGGGGCGAGATCTGATGATCAGCCCGCCACTGGACCCTGGACCGGCGAGGCTGCCGGGGCTCAGCCTGTCGACCCGGGGCCGCGGTTCCGAGCCCATGGTCAGTTCGACCGATACGATTGCAGCCCTGCTGGTCTGGTTGCTTTCGGGCGGCCTGATCCCGTTCTCCAAAGGGAACGAAGATCTGGTCGTGGCTGGCGGGGCCGCGATTCTGCTTCTCTATGCGATGGCGAATGGCGCCTGGCGCCTGGGCCGGATCACCGGTTTCGTCCCTCTGGTGCTTGGCCTGTCCTGCTGGGCCACGGCCCGAAGCGTTCATCTGCTCGACCTCTCCCAGTGGTACCCCCTGGTCGGCCAGATCCTGAAGTTCGCCGTTATCGCCGCCTTTCTGGCGGGTTGCAGGCGCCCCCTCGATGCGCTGGTACGCGCCATGGTGTGGATCTGCCTTCTGGCCCTGGCGATTTTCACGGTCAGGCAGGGAGCCAGGATCACCACCGGACTGGACATCGCCAACCTGTTTTCCGGTTTTTACCAATGGACCGGATTGCTGCCGGACAGAACCATCGTCCTGTTCAACTTCGACATTCCATCCGAAGCCTCTCGGAATTCCGGTCCGTTTCGGGAGCCGGGAATGTTCGCGGCCAATATCTGCATCGCGATCTTGCTGAGCGTCTCGCGCTTCCATCGCGGGGAAGGGCGAAATCGGACCCGCAACATGATCATTCTGGTTCTGGCGCTCATCTCGACACAATCAACAATGGGGCTTTCTACCATCCCCTTGCTCCTTGCCATCTGGTACGGGTCTGGCGACCAGGGTCGAAACATGGGCCGATTTGCAATTCTGTCGCTGGTCATCGGGATCGGCGCCTATGTCTGGTTCTCCAGCGGGCAGTCGGTAAAGCTGGAGGGCTACTCCGACTTTCTGAACGCGGGGGGACGGACCTCGGCCCAGCTTGAGGGCGGCTGGACCTCCACCAGACTCGGCAACGCCATCGTCGATTTCCGGGCGATCGAGGCGCGACCCTTGCTCGGCTACGGATTTGCGGAGTCAGGCCGGCCTGTCTTCTGGGACCGTTCGGTCGAGCAGGGGTTTGGAAACGGCCTCACGGGTACATTTGTAAAGTTCGGGAGCCTTCTGGCGGTATTCATGCTCGGCCTCCTGGCCTGGGGCTTGAAGGTCCTCATGCCGAACGGGCTGGCCGCGATCCTGGCCATTGTGGTGGTCGGCATGCTCCTGATCGGACAGCAGCTTCTCACCCTTCCGGTCATTTTCGTGTTTCTTGCCGGAACGGCGCAAGGCGCGCTGTTCTCGCGATCGCCGGCGCGGGGCAGTCTGCGACGGTCCGGAAGGGCAGGGCCAGTCCTATGGCCAGTCCTGTGGCCCGTCCTATGGAATGAGACCCGGTCCGGTCTGGTCCGGACCCGGCAGAATCCCTCCCTTGAGCCGGCCTCCGCCCCATTCACCCCCGGTTCAGCCTCGGACCTCTAGCAATTGAGCGTGGCGGGGGCGTCGTGATCTCCCGTCCCTCGAAAGCGGCGCCCCTGGCCACACAGGAAGCTGGCAAGATCTTCCTGGAGACGCGTCGTCCCGCTTCGCGGGGCGGCGCGCCATCCTGATTCCCGCTTCAGGGTGTTGCGCTGGGACGGCGCAGCAGGCAGGTTCCGGCCATGTCGAAAACCCGAGCGCGCCTCGCCTCCCTGGCGTCTCTCTGGCGAGAGGCTGATCCCGTTCACTGGCTCCGACTCGGCCTTTCGGTCGCCGGCAAGTCCCTGTCGCGCCTCTGGGGCCGTGACGTGATGCTCTATGTCGGCGGCGTGTCCTTCTGGGCCATGCTGGCGGCCTTTCCCGCCATCGCCATCGGCATGGGTCTGTTCGGATTGCTGGCCGATCCGGACCAGATCGCCCAACGGGCCGACAGCTTCACCGGCATGATGCCGCCCGGAGCCCAGGCCCTGTTCGAGCGCGAGTTGATCCGCTTGGCCCATGCCCCGCTCCAGGCCGTTTCGATGCAGAGCGCCATCGCCCTGGTCATCGGCGGCTATGCCGCCCACCGGGGTTTCAAGGCGCTTCTGGCCGGCCTGTCCTTCATCCATGACGAGGAGAACCAGCGGGGTTTCTTCGGGTTCAACTTCATGGCCCTTGTGGTTCTGATCAGCGCCTTCGTCCTGATGGGCGTGGTCTCGGCCCTGTTCCTGATGCTTCGATTGATGGCGGCGGCGATCAACATCAAGCCCCTGGCCGGGGCCTGGTGGCTCTATAGCGAATGGACCTGGACCAGCCTCGGCATGACCCTGGCCATGACCCTGATCTTTCGCTACGCCATGTCCCGCGAGGCCGTAGCCTGGCGGGCCTCGATCATCGGCGGCGCCGCTGCGGCGGCCCTGTCGGTGGGGGCCAGCTGGGCCAGCGCCTTCTATGTCGAGACCATCGCCCATCTGGGCGCCACCTACGGCTCGGTCTCTGCGGTGGTGGTGTTCCTGATATGGCTGTCCTGGAACGTCAACGCCGTCTTCCTGGGCGGCGCCCTGGCCACCGAGGTGGAGATCGCCCTGGGCGAGCACAGGGCGACCCGGCCCCTTCCGCCCATCGACTAACCCTGCTTGCGCACGACAAATTCCTGCCAGGTATCGACGGCGCGGCTGTCAATCAGGTCATGGCCGGCCTGGCTGACGAAATGCGGCACATCGATCCTGGCCATCGGATCGTCCGCCATCAGGCGGATGACCTGGCCCCGGGCCAGGGTTTCCAGCGCCCGGCGCAGCCGAAGGGTCGGCACGGGGCAGTGATGCCCCCGGGCGTCCAGCAGCAGGTCGGGCTCAGGCAGGTCGGTGTCCAGGGCGCGGCTCCAGGCAAGGCTTGTCCTATTGCCGCCCTCCGGCCGCGACAGCAAGGCAACATCGGGGATGCAGGAAGCGTCAACAGTCGCTAGGGTCCAGGGCTGTTGTCTGTCTTCGGGGTTTTCCATGCGCAAGGTCTGGGGTGCGGCGGTTGCCGCGGTGTTGGCGGGTCTCTTCACCATGGAGGCCGCCCTTGCAGCCCCCAAGCCCAAGACCGACCCGCCCAAGTGGGACGTCAACGCCCCGCCGGGACCGGCGGCGGACGTGCCCATCGACACCCGGACAGGCACCTGGATGTCGGTCGATATCAGCCCTGACGGCAAGGACATCGTCTTCGACCTGCTGGGCGACCTCTATGTGATCCCGGCGGCGGGCGGTGAGGCCAGGGCCCTGACCACCGGCGTCGCCTGGGACATGCAGCCCCGCTATTCACCCAATGGCCGCTGGATCGCCTTCACCAGCGACCGAGGGGGCGGCGACAACATCTGGATCGTCGATCGCGACGGCGGCAATCCGCGCCAGGTGTCGAAGGAGAGCTTCCGGCTCCTGAATCAGCCCAACTGGACCCCTGACAGCGAGTTTGTCGTGGCCCGCAAGCACTTCACTTCCGGCCGGTCCCTCGGGGCAGGGGAAATGTGGCTCTATCACCGCTCCGGCGGCGATGGCGTGCAGATGACCAAGCGTCGCACCGAACAGAAGGACAGCAACGAGCCGGCCTTCTCCCCCGATGGTCGCTACCTCTATTACAGCGATGACGCCACGCCAGGCGGGACCTTCGAATACAGCAAGGACCCCAATACCCAGATCTATGTGATCCAGCGCCTGGACCGCCAGACGGGAGAAACCGACGCGCTGGTGACCGGTCCGGGGGGCTCGATCCGTCCGACCCCCTCGCCGGACGGCAAGAGCCTCGCCTTCATCCGCCGCGTTCGCTACCAGTCCACCCTGTTCATCCGGGACCTTGAGTCCGGGCGGGAGACCCCGGTCTATAACGCGCTGGACCGGGACATGCAGGAAACCTGGGCCGTGCACGGTGTTTATCCGGCCATGGCCTGGACCCCGGATAACCGGTCGATCATCCTCTGGGCCAAGGGCCGGATCTGGCGGGTCGAGGCGGCCACCGGGGCTGCGACCGAGATTCCCTTCCATGTGAAGGCTACCAGGCGGATGCAGACCGCCGTAAGGGCCAAGGTCGAGGTCGCGCCCAAGACCTTTGACGTCAAGATGCTGCGCTGGTCGGAGGTCTCTCCGGACGGCTCCCGCGTGGTCTATGAGGCCCTTGGCAAGCTTTGGGTCAAGGACCTGGCCGGCGGACAACCGCGCCGCCTGACCGCCCAGACCGACCATTTCGAGCTCTATCCCTCATGGTCGCGGGATGGAAAATCCATCCTCTATTCCACTTGGAACGACGAGACCTTCGGTTCGATCCGGCTGGCTCCGGCCGCGGGCGGCGAAGGCCGGGTCATCACGGCAAAGCCTGGCCACTATATCGAACCGGTGCTGTCGCCAGATGGTGCGACCGTGGTCTATCGGACCGTGGCCGACGGCTATCTGACCAGCGCCCTGTGGAGCGGCCAGCCGGGCCTCTATACCGTCCCCGTCACGGGCGGGACCGGCAGGCTGATCACCCGAAACGGCGTCCTGCCGCAGTTCGGCAAGGGCGGGGAGCGGCTGTATTTCATGGCCTATGAGGCCGAGGGCAAGCGTGCCCTGCATTCCATCCGCCTGGATGGCGGCGACGACCGAAGCCACCTGGTCAGCGCCAACGCCACCGAGTTTTCCGTGTCGCCGGACGAAAAGTGGGTGGCCTGGACCGAACGCTTCAACGCCTATGTCAGCCCGCTTGTCATCACCGGCCGGCCGGTGGAGGTGGGGCCGGAGTCAAAGGCCCTGCCAACTACCCGGGTGACCCGCGACGCCGGCGAATGGCTTCACTGGTCGGGCGACAGCCAGCGTCTCTGGTGGTCGCTGGGGCCGCAGGTCTTCAGCCGGGACGTCAAGGACGCCTTCGCCTTTGTCGACGGCGCCCCCAAGGACCTGCCCAAGGCGCCGGAGACCGGGATCAGCATCGGTTTCTCCCAGCCTTATGACGCCCCGACAGGCCGGGTCGCCCTGACCGGCGCCCGCATCATCACCATGAAGGGAGATGAGGTCATCCAGCAGGGAACCGTCGTCCTCAATGGCAACCGCATCGAGGCTATCGGCCCCGCAGGCTCGGTCACCGTGCCGGCCGACGCCAAGGTGATCGACATGGCCGGAAAGACCATCATTCCGGGGCTGGTCGACGCCCACTGGCATGGCTCCATGGGATCGGACGAGATCATCCCGCAGCAGAGCTGGATCAACTATGCCGCCCTGGCCTTTGGCGTCACCACGATCCACGATCCCTCCAACGACACCAGCGAGATCTTCGCCCAGAGCGAAATGGCCAAGGCCGGCGCAGTGGTTGGACCGCGCATCTTCTCTACCGGCACCATCCTGTATGGCGCCACCACGCCCTTCACGGCCAAGGTCGAGAGCCTGGATGACGCCCTGTCGCATCTGCGCCGGATGAAGGCGGTCGGGGCCTTCAGCGTCAAGAGCTACAACCAGCCCCGTCGGGAACAGCGCCAGCAGGTCATCGAGGCGGCCCGTCAACTGGACATCAGCGTGGTGCCCGAGGGCGGCTCGCTGTTTCAGCACAACATGACCATGCTGATCGACGGCCATACGACCATCGAGCATTCCATCCCGGTCGAAGCCATCTATGACGACGTCAAGCAGCTCTGGTCGGCCTCGAAGACGGCCTATACCCCGACCCTGGTGGTCTCCTATGGCGGCAGTTCGGGTGAACACTACTGGTATGAAACCACCAATGTCTGGGAGGACCCGATCCTCACCAAATATGTGCCGCGCCGCATCCTCGATGACCGCTCGCGCCGGCCCTTCAAGGCGCCGCCGGAAGAGCTGAACCATATCCGAATCGCCCAGGTCGCCAGGACCCTGAACGATCTGGGCGTCTCGGTGCAGATCGGTGCCCATGGTCAGCGGGAGGGCCTCGGGGCCCATTGGGAGCTCTGGATGATGGCCCAGGGCGGCATGTCGCCCCTGCAGGTTCTGCGGGTCGGCACCCTGAACGGCGCCCGGGCGCTGGGCATGGACCGCGACATCGGATCGCTGGAGCCGGGCAAGCTGGCCGACCTGGTGGTGCTGGACGCCAATCCGCTGGACAACATCCGCAACACCACCTCGATCCGCTACACGGTCATCAATGGCCGGATCTACGACAACGACATGAACGAGGTCGGGACCCGCCTGAAGGCCCGCAAGCCCTTCTGGTTCAAGGAGGCGGGCGGTGAAACCTGGGGGCCCGGGGCTGCGGCCTCGAGCGGCCATAACGACGACTAGGACAGGTGATGTCGAAACAGGACCCTGACTTCGAGGTCATCAACAACGAGGCGGAGGGCCGGTTCGAGGTCCATCTGGACGGCGCCGCGGCCTATGCGGAGTACCGGCTTCTGGAGACCGGCGTCCTGTTTCCCCACACCGATGTGCCATCCGCTTTCGAGGGCAGGGGAGTGGGCGGCGCCCTGGTGCGTCATGCCATGGCCTTCGCGCGGGAGCACGGTCAGAAGGTCATCCCCGTCTGCACCTTCTTTGCCGGCTATATCGCCCGGCATCCGGAGTTTCATGATCTCGTCCATCCCCAGTACCGGAAGGCGCCGGGCTTGCAGGACTAGAGCGTTTCTTTAAAGAACCGGGTGACTCCGGCGGACTCGCGGCGTCCAACGGCCCCGGCCCCATAACAGACCAGGAAACAGACCCATGAAGACCCGCATCACAGAACTCTTCGGCATCAAGCACCCGATCATCCAGGGCGGCATGCACTATGTCGGTTTCGCCGAACTGGCGGCGGCCGTCTCCAATGCCGGGGGCCTGGGCCTGATCACCGGCCTGACCCAGCAGTCGCCGGAGGCCCTGGCCAGGGAAATCGCCCGCTGCCGGGAAATGACTGACAAGCCCTTCGGCGTGAACCTGACCTTCTTGCCGTCGGTCAACCCGCCGGACTATCCGGGCTATGTGAAGGCGATCATCGACGGCGGCGTCAAGGCCGTGGAGACCGCTGGGAACAACCCGGTCAAGTGGCTGCCGCCGCTGAAGGAAGCCGGCATCAAGGTCATCCATAAATGCACCGCCGTCCGCCATGCCCTGAAGGCCGAGTCCATCGGCTGTGACGCGGTCAGCGTCGATGGCTTCGAATGTGGCGGTCACCCCGGTGAAGACGATGTGCCCAACATGATCCTTCTGCCCCGCGCCGCGGACGAGCTGAAGATTCCCTTCGTCGCCTCAGGCGGCATGGCGGACGCCCGCTCGCTGGTGGCCGCCCTGGCCATGGGGGCCGACGGCATGAACATGGGCACCCGCTTCATCGCCACCAAGGAAGCGCCTGTCCATGAGAACGTGAAACTGGCCATCGTCGCGGCCAGCGAACTGGACACCCGCCTGGTCATGCGCCCCCTGCGCAACACCGAGCGGGTCCTGAACAACGCCGGTGTCGAGCGCCTGCTCCAGAAGGAAAAGGAACTGGGCGCCAGCATCAAGTTCGAGGACATCATCGAGGAAGTCGCCGGGGTCTATCCGCGCATCATGCAGGGCGGCGAGATGGATGCCGGGGCCTGGTCCTGCGGCATGGTCGCCGGCCTGATCCATGACATCCCTTCGGTTCAGGACCTGATCGACCGGATCATGAGCGAAGCTGAAACCATCATCCGCGGCCGTCTCGAAGGCCTTCTGGCCGCCTGACGACAGGCAGGGACTACAGGCGGGCTGACCGGGCGCTTCAGGCGGCGTCCGGTCGGTCCGCCAGGGCCGCGACCCAGGTCGAGGGCGCCGCCCCGCCTTCCTGGGCCGTGACGATCGACACATCCAGATAATCGCGCCAGCCGCAGATCAGCTCGCCGCGAAACTCGAACACCCCGGCATAGGGCGCCGTGACCGCCTGGCCGCCCGCGCTGACATAGCAATCAGCCCCCTCGACAAACAGCCGGTCTCCGCGCTCGGCATAGTCGAAGATCTTCCAGTCGACATTGCGATGTTCCGTCGCCATGCGCCGCATCAGCTTCTCGGCCTGGGCCTTGTTGCGGGTCGGCGGGGCGAAGCCGGCGGCGTAATGCCAGACCAGATCCTCATCCAGATGGACCAGGGCCTGCTCGATCCGCCCGGCCGACCAGGCCTTGATCAGTGTGCTGACGATCTCGAACTTGCTGGGCATCGGGCGGTCCTGGCTGTTTAGCTCTTGGAAGGCAGGGTAGCAGGGATTCACAGAAAGTCGCGAACGCCAGTTCAATCTTTCAATCCCGGCGCCGTCCTTCCGGACGGCCTGAAGGGGCGATCCGGGACCCGGAAAGGAGAGGGTCAAACCTTTCGCCGCCAAGACTGCATTCACGCCGCTCTGGCTCCCGGCGCTTCGACCGGGATGACGACGAGGGTCGGGTGGGAGTCGTCCTTCAACCCTGCGCTGCCCTCAGGAACAGTTCCGCCACCAGTCTCCCATGGGTGTCCTGCAGGAAGTGTCCGGCGCCGTCCACCACATCGAAGGTCGCCTGAGGATAGCGCCCGGCCCAGGCGCGTCCCCAGCTTTCCGTGAAGACGTCGTCCCTGTTGCCCCAGATGAAATGGATGGGCCGGTCCCAGGTCAGCAGCGTCTCGAAATCGGCGGCCTGGCCCTTGGCGTTTCCGCCCGCCGGGTTGTCGAAGGGCAGGCTCAGGGGGAAGCGGCGAGGTCCGGCGACGCCGGGCCGACCCAGGCCCTCGAACGGCGCATCATAGGCGCGCCGGATTTCGGCTGCCGCCGGATCCAGCGCCGGATAGGTCCCGGCCTGGACAATGCCATAGAGGTCCCGGGCCGGCATGTGGCCCAGGGCCACCATCATGAACCAGCCGATGGACAGCTTTTCCGGCACATTGTCGCCAAACACTCCGCCAGGCTTCCAGCCGGCGTTCCAGGTCCGCAGGGCCGGGGTGTAGTCATAGGCCTGGTGATGCAGCCAGGTGTTCATGATGACCAACCGGTCGAACCGCTCCGGCATGGCGGCCACCTGAGCCAGGCTGATGGGGCCGCCCCAGTCCTGGCAGAACAGGGTGACGCCGGTCAGGTCCAGGGTCTCGATCAACTGCCGGTGCGCGGCGATATGGCGCTGGATGCTGTACCAGTCCTCGTCAGTCACCTTGTCGGACCGCCCAAAGCCGATGTGGTCGGCGGCGATGCAGCGATAGCCCTTCGCCACCAGGCCCGCGATGATATGGCGGTTGAGAAAGCTCCAGGTCGGCATGCCATGCATCAGCAGGGCGATCGGTCCGTCGCGGGGGCCCTCATCGATGTAATGGAGCCGCAGGCCCTCGAACGTCATGTACTTCGGCGCAAAGTCGAAATCGGGCAGGCCAGCGAACTGTCGGTCATCCGTCCGGATGAAGGCTAGGCCTTCGGAGGTCTGCATCACCTGTGACATGGTTCCACCCTGCAAGGTTGCGGATATCGCCGGGGCAGGAAGCCCTGGCAGAAGCTGCTTCGATAGGGCTATAAATCGGCACAAATTGTGTCAATAGTTTCACAGCCCTCCCAATCCACCCGCCAGACCGGAGCCCGCAATGACCAGCCCCTACCGCATCTATGGTTCGGAAATGTCGCCCTATTCGGTCAAGGTACGGTCCTGGTTCCGCTTCAAGGGGGTGTCTCACCAGTGGGAGCCGCGGAACGGGACCAATGAGGAAGCCTATCGGCAGGTCGCGCGTCTGCCCATCGTGCCGACCGTTGTGACTCCGGAAGGAGAGGGGCTGCAGGACTCAACCCCGATCATCGAGGCCCTCGACATTCTGTTTCCCGAGCCCTCCATCCATCCTCAACCGGCCATGCTGGGCTTTCTCTCGGCCCTGCTGGAAGAGTTCGGCGACGAATGGGGCAACAAGCTGATGTTTCACCATCGCTGGCATGCCCCGGTCGACCAGCAGGCCAGCGCCCAGACCCTGGCCTGGCTCAGCCTGCCGGGCGGAAGCCACGAAGAGATCGGACAGAGGGCGGCCTTCATACTGCAGCGGATGAGCGGCCGCGGCCATTTTGTCGGGTCCAGCCCAGCCACGGCCCCTCTGATCACCCGATATTACCTCGAGCTTCTGGACCTGCTGGAGCCGCACCTTTCCAAGCGACGCTATCTGTTCGGCGACCGGCCCTCCTTCGGCGATCTGGGCCTGGCCAGCCAGCTCTACGAGGCCTCGGTCGATCCCAGCTGCGGGGCCATGATGCGGGCGCGGGCCCCGGCAGTCCTGGACTGGTGCCACCGGATGATGGAGCCTCGGATCGACGGTCCCTTCGAGGCCTGGGAGACTCTCAGTCCCACCCTGACCCCGATCATCGCCTATGTGGGGCGCTATTTCCTGCCCTGGACCACGGCCAACGCCCGGGCCCTGGCGGCCGGTGAGGCGGAGTTTACCGTCAACCTGGGCGGCGACGACTATGTTCAGGGGCCCCAGAAGTACCATGCCCGGTCCCTGGCCGTCCTCAAGGCGCGGTATGCCGCCCTGGCGGAAGATGCTGACCTGACCGCCCTGCTTGAGGAAACCGGCTGCGGCGCCTGGCTGTCCAGCGACTGAACCCCGGGGCTGGGCGAAGGCCGCTTGACGCGCTCGGCAAACTAATGACACAACGTGTGCCAATAGAATTTCACGGGGTGGGTCATGACGAGTTTCTGGGTCTGGGGCGTGGCCCTTGTCCTCTACGGGCTGTTTCTCGCCTGGTATGTGAACTGGCGTGGCCCCCTTAGCGCCGCCGAGACCACCCAGGTCCTCCAGAAGGTGTCCGTCTCGCTCGGCGATGGCGGCGATCGCAATGACCTCGGTGTCCTCAAGGCCTTTCTGGAGGCGGATGACGGTCGCGAGTTTTACATGCTCAATGTCATCCGCTTCGCAGCCGAGCCCGTGGCCGACCCGGTGACCGGAGAGCTGAAGCCGGCCCGCGAGGTGATGAACGGCTATACCCGCATGTTCCTGCCCTCTCTGCTGCTGCTGGCCGGCCACCCCGCCTTTGCGGCGCGCAAGATCGGCGGCTTTGTCGATACCTGGGGCATGGAGCCGGGGCCGGACTGGTCGATGATCGGCTATATGCGCTACCGCAGCCGGCGGGATCTCGCCCGGATGGTGGTCAATCCCCGGTTCAGCGGGGCCCATGACTTCAAATACGCCGCCATGCCCCAGACGTTCAATTTCCCCACCCGGCCCATGATCATGACCCTAGCCAATCCGCGCATCTGGATGGGCTTGAGCCTCGCCCTGGCCGCCGCCCTGGCCCAGATCGCCCTGCTGCTGGCCCAGACCCTTTAAAGACCCGATCGTGGCCCTGCTTCCTCCCAGCACCAACAGCGACTATCGCGGTGCGGCCATCGCCCCCTGGTTCCTGATGCTGTTCGGCGTCATGACCATTGTGCCCGGCTGCATCCATTATTTCCTGCCCGATGGCGGGGCAGGGGTGATTGGCGGTCTCGACCTGGACGGCCCCCATGGTCGCACCATCGTCGGCGTCTTTGCCTGGTTCGGGGCGCTGCAGATTCCAACCGGCATCGCCTATCTGTTGATCGGCCTGCGCTATCGGCCACTGACCCCGCTGTTCATCAGCCTGATCCTGCTGGAACGCGGGCTGATGGCGCTGGATGGCTGGCTGCTCAAAGGGGCCAGCGCCAGTCACCACCCTCCAGCCCACTACGCCAGTGTGGCGACGGTGATCCTCGCCGCCGTCATGCTTGTCCTGTCCCTGAAACCGCGACGAACTATCTGAAAAGTCCCGGCCTCAACCCGAAAGGCGAAACACCATGACCAAGACCAGAACTGTCCTCGCCCTCTGCGTCAGTGCGGCGTCCCTTGCCACGTTCATCCTGCCGGCCCCGGCCCTGGCCGATCCCGCCAAGGCCCGCGCCTGCGCCGATCGTCTCAATCCGCCCGCCCGGATGATGTATGATCATGTGGCGCCCAAGGTGAAGAGCAGCTCCAAGATCCCCGACCTGATGCGGGCCGAGGTCCCTAGCCTGGTGATCGGCGGCAAACTGTCCCGCGACCTGGCCCAGAAGAACGCGCCCAGCGCCGGGCAATGCCTGATGATGTTGAAATAGGCGGCTTGCAGCGGCCCCGGCCCTTGCCAGAATCCGGTACCGCCTGCGGCCTGAAGATTTCCCCGTCCGGCAGGCAAGGCCGGACGGAGCGTCCTGGCCAGGGCAGGGTCACTGTCTACGAGACCTGGTGGGTCAAGCGCCCCTCAAGGGCCCTCAAGGAGACAGGCGGGGTCAGCGAAGGCTCTTCATGCCGGGACCCCTGAAGTCGCGGTTGCAGTACGGCGGCGGATGACGCCTTCGAGCGTGGTCGCGTCCGCAACGGTGTTCGAGATTGTGCCGTATTTCCGGACGTTGCGATGCAGCAGGTCGAGCCGGGCGTCGTCCTCGTCCGTTTCGACGATCAGTTCGTAATCGACCCGCAGGATGAGCGGCGGGACGTCCTGTCGCAGGGCGGTCAGCCGGACTTCGACTCCTCGCAGATCGAACTTCAGAACCGGCGTGACCCGCTCGATACCCTTGATCATGCAGGCGGCAATGGAAGCCAGGAACAGCTCGGCCGGATTGAAGGCGTCCCGGCGCCCGGCGACGTCAGTGTCCAGCACGAGGCTCGTGTCCTTGGTTCGGGCCAGGCTGCCATGGGCGTCGATGCGCTCGGCGGTGACGCTATACTCCATTCGATGGTCCTTCCTGGCTGTGGGAGCCCGTCTGAACCCACCGGGATGTCGGCGCAGATAGCACGGCATCTTTTGGCGAGGCTGTTTCCGATGGAACGCCGCGCATCCGAGAAGAGTTCATAGTCGACAGGCGGGCGGACAGACCCCTCCTGTGGCGGTCAGGGCAGGGCAGCCGACCTCACGGTGCTTCCCTCCGGCGAGCCAGAGAATGCACCGGCTTGAAGGCCCATGAAAGATGACCTTGTCGTCCCGCCAGACCATGACCCTTGTGGCGCTTGAGTGGTCCTTCAGGACCTCGAGCGCTTCTTCGACAGCGGCGGCGTCATTGTCCTTTTCGATGGACACAAACACCGGCGCCACGCCGGAGGCGTTGAACGGAAACACCGTGTAAGCAGCCATGGACACCCCCTCAGCCATGCAGAAGGGGGAGCACCTGGCAGGAACAGGTCTCTCAGCCGTCGACGCCCTGAACAGCCGTGCCGACGATGACCAATCCTTGCGCCGGTTTCGACGCCTTGGCCATCACGAACTGACGGTCATCCAATCAAAAGGCGTGCTCCGCCGGTTGCTCCCCATTGGCGAAGGCCCGTCCTGCGGCCCGCGCAATTGCGACAGGGTCAGGCCAACTTGCGGTCCGGATCCGCGCGCGCAGGCTGTGCGTCGTACCGCCCTATACTGCTTTCGAAAACTGTTGGTCCGCGAAGGCTTCTGGCAGAGGTTCTTGCCACACCGCGTTCGTCTTGATGCCGTCGGCGCTGTTTGCGTCATCAGAGCCCCGGCCGCTCCGACCTGACCACCCCACCGGGTAATTTCCATATGGAACCCGTCCTCCCATCAGACTATGGCTCCTTCCACCATGCAGCCCCTGCAACCCCACCGCTTCTCCGTCGCCCCAATGATGGACTGGACGGACCGGCATTGCCGGGTCCTGCACCGGTGTCTGTCGGGCCGGGCGCTGCTCTATAGCGAGATGGTGACAACCGGCGCGGTCCTGCATGGCGACCGGGAGCGGCTGTTGGGGTTCGACGCCGTCGAACATCCGGTCGCCCTGCAGCTGGGTGGCTCTGATCCCGCCGATCTGGCGGCGGCGGCCAGGATCGGGGCGGACCTGGGCTATGACGAGATCAATCTGAATGTCGGCTGCCCGTCTGACCGGGTGCAGTCGGGGCGGTTCGGGGCCTGCCTGATGCGCGAGCCGGCCCTGGTGGCCGACTGCATGGCGGCCATGGCGCAGGCGGTGTCCGTGCCGGTGACGGTGAAGTGCCGGATCGGGGTCGATGACCAGATACCCGAACAGAGCCTGTTTGCCCTTGTTGAGGCCAGCGCCGCCTCTGGGGTCGCCACCTTTGTCGTCCATGCCCGCAAGGCCCTGTTGAAGGGCCTGTCGCCCAAGGAAAACCGCGATGTGCCGCCGCTGGACTATCCCCTGGTCTATCGGCTGAAACAGGAACGGCCGGACCTGACCATCATCCTGAACGGCGGAGTGGCCAGCCTGTCGGAGGCCCTCGATCATCTGCAGCATCTCGACGGCGTCATGCTGGGCCGCGCCGCCTATCATCAGCCCGGCCTGCTGGGCCAGGTCGACCGGCTGGTGTTTGGCGAGGAAGGGCCGGACGTCTCGCCGGAGGCGGCGGTCCAGGCCTATCGGCCCTATCTGGCCGCCCGGCTGGCCGAGGGCGTGCCCCTGGCCTCCATGGCCCGCCACATGCTGGGCCTTTTCCATGGCCTGCCGGGGGCCCGGACCTGGCGGCGGATCCTGACCGTCGAGGGCTCTGTCCGGGGCAGCGGCCTGGAGGTCATCGACCGGGCGCTGGAGGCGGTGGAACAGGCGAAGCAGTCCGTTGCGGCCCGCCTGATCATGGACGCTGAAAAGGTTCAGGCGGAATCCTGAGATCCCGCCTGACCATGCTTTGACAGTCTGAATGAGGCCCCGCGCTTCCGTTCTGACCGGTTCGATCAGAACGGAAGGCTATGCGGGGTCTAGAACTCGCGCCCGAGGCGGAAGCCGATGGTGCGCGGCTGGTTGGGCACGATGTAGGTCTGGCCGCCGCAGACGCTTTCGGCGCACTGGGCGTAGCGGTAGAGACTGGCTCGCTCGTCTGTCAGGTTCTGGAAATAGACCTGCATCGACCAGGCGCCGGTTTCCAGGCCGGTGCTGAAGTCAAAGCTGGTCCAGCCCTTCTGCTCGCCGATGATCGCCCGCTCGGCCAGCCGCAGATCGGTCCAGCTGCTGGTCTGGGTCACCATGGAGCCCTGGACGTGGGCGTCGAACTCACCCAGGACGAACTCGTAGCGCGCCGTCAGGTTGGCCTTGAACTTCGGCGTGATCGGCAACTCCGTACCCGCAGGGGCCAGGGGCGCCGGGCATTTGGTCACCGGATTGCCCTTGGCGTCGACGAAGCCGCAGTAGTTCTCGCTGAGCTCGGCATTGGTCCAGGCGCCGCCGCCCGACAGGGTCAGGCCATTCGTCGGACGCCAGACCACGTCGGACTCGACGCCGTACATCTCGGCTTGGGCGGCGTTCTTGATCTCGGTCAGGCCGTTGGAGCCGAGGATGGCGAACTGGAAGTCATCCCAACGCTCCAGATAGACAGCGCCGTTCCAGCGAAGGGAGTTCTGCAGCCAGCTCGTCTTCCAGCCCAGCTCATAGTTGGTCAGGAAGTCGGAATCATAGGGAGGCAGGGTGCCGCGACGGTTGATGCCGCCCGGCCGGTAGCCGGTGGACCAGGTCCCGTAGACCATCTTGTCGTCGTCGATCTTGTAGGTGACGTTGAGGCGATGGGTATAGCCATCTTCTTCCGTGATCTTGTTCAGGTTGGTGCAGGGGGAGCCCTTGACCACGGCCGGACCGAAGCAGGCCGCTTCGCCGGTGCCGGAGCTGTAGCCGGCGCCAAACCCGAAGAAGCCCTTCAGGCCGTTTTCCGCCTTGAAGGCGCGGATGCCGCCGGTGACCGACAGTTTCTCGGTGAAATCATAGGTGATCTCGCCGAACACGGCCATGTCCTTGTCCGAGCGATCCTGCTTGGTCAGCCACAGGGTGTCGGACCAGCCGGGCACCTCGATGGCCGATCCCAGGCCGTCGATCTTGTAGCGCTGCTGAATCCCGTGGGTCTGGTTCTGGTAGAACAGGCCGCCGACCATCCGCAGGGGATTTTCCCCCGGGGTGGAAATCCGGAACTCATGGGATTCCTTTTTGTAGCGGTCGATGCCCTGGATGTACTGGGACGGGTTGATGGGATTGTTCAGGTCATCGACCCAGTAGGAGCCGTAGCCGAACAGCGTGTCATAGAAGAACGAGTAGTCGGAATAGTCAGACTGGGTGTTGACGTCGCGCTTCAGGAACGAGCCGGCATAGATGACATCCAGGTTGCCAACCTTGCCTTCGACGGCCAGGGCGGCCTGGTACCACTTGTCCTTTGCGCCTTCCGGATAGAAGTGGGTCAACTTCAGATCCCCGACATTGGGATCATAGGAGAAGTTGCCGTCGCTCTTCTGGGTCTGGGCCATGATAGAAGGGGTGACGGTCCAGTCTTCCGTCAGGTCGATCTTCAGGGCCGCGCGGGCGCCCATGGTGTCGACATCGTTGTAGTCTTCCTTGGCGATGGCGTTGTTGTTGATCGTCCCGCCCCAGGTCGGATAGGTCCGGGTGCCCTTGACGTTGTCGATATAGCCGCCATCACGGACGTACCAGCCCACGACCCGCAGGGCCGCCTGGTCGCTGATGGGAACATTGACAAAGCCTTCGGCCGTATAGCCGGCGCCGCCGTCGCTGATCTGGTTGACCTCGACATCCACCGCGCCCTTGAGCACGCCGATCTGCGGCTTGTTGGTGATGATGCGTATGGTGCCGGCCTGGGAACTGGCGCCGTAGAGGGTGCCCTGAGGGCCGGCCAGGGCCTCGACGCGCTCGATGTCATAGACATGGACATCCAGGGCGCCCTGGATGGTGGTGATGGGCTGTTCGTCCAGATAGATGCCGACGCTGGGCAGCGGGCCGGAATGGTTGCCGTCCCCGCCGCTGGCCACGCCGCGCATATAGACGCTGCCGAAGCCCGGGGCCGTGCTCTGCACCGAGACGCTCGGCAGGAACTTCACGAAGTCGCCGAAGTCGGAGACCTGCAGCGTATCCAGCTTCTCGCCGCCCAGGGCCTGGACGCTGATCGGCACGTCCTGCATATCTTCCGACCGCTTCTGCGCCGTGATGATGATCTCTTCGACGGTATTGGTCCCGGCGTCCTGGGCCAGTGCATGACCGACACCGGTCAACATGCTGCTGGCCAGCAGAACGGAGGTCCAGATCTGCAGTTTCCGGCCGGATTGGCCGCGGGCCTTTGAAGTCATAATATTCCCCTCTTGGCGTTCACGCCGTTGTCACAGGTTCACGACCTGGCCCGGTTTCTGTCAAGCCGTGTGTGTCCATTCTTTATGCAACTATGGCTTTGGCGCCGCGGCGCCCGCTAAACGGGCTCAATCGCCCGGTCCCAGCCTTCCAGGGCGGGGCCAAGAGCGGCCTTCAGCGGACCAAGCCAGGGTTCATAGGCGCGCCACTGTTCGACACCGTCGGTGAAGATGGGCCGCCGCACCTGTTCCGAACTGGCGGTGCGCACCGCCCGGGTGTTTTCGTGGAAACTCAGGCAGCCCGGCTCGAAGTCGAGGCCGCAATGGTCCAGAAGGCCGCGAATCCGCGCCTCCGGATCGGCGACCATCTGCTCGTAGAGAATCCTGTGGACGGCGCCCGGATCGACGGCGTCGAAATGCGCCATCAGGTCCACATAGTCCCGATAGTAGCGGCCCAGGTCGTCCAGGTCGTAGGAAAAGCCCTGGCCCCGGGCGAAATGCTGCTTGAAGGCCGAGAAGCAGCAGCCCAGGGGATGTCGCCGGGCGTCGATAATGGTCGCCCCTGGCAGGATCAGCCGGATCAGTCCCAGATGGGCGAAGTTGTTCGGCATCTTGTCGATGAAGAAGGGCCTGTCGGTCTTGCGCTGGATGCGGGTCCGCTGAAGATATTCCTGTCCCAGGGCCTCGCAGTCGCCCGGAGTCAGGCCGGACAGGGCCCGGACATAACCCTCGCCCTCCGGGGATTCGGCCCCCAGCCGCCGGGCGATGGAGATGATGTCCGGCAGTTCCATGGTGCCTTCGACCGCCGAATGACTGGCCAGGATCTGTTCTATCAGGGTCGAGCCCGAGCGGGGCAGGCCCACGACGAAGATGGGATCACGATCCGCCGCGCCCCACCCGCGTCGCGCCGCCAGGAAGTCCCTGGTGAACAGGGCCGTCGAGCGCTGTACATGCTGGTGGGTACGGTCGGCGCTATAGTCCACCGACTGCCGCCGGCGGGCCGCGCCCCGGCTGTAATGGGCAAAGGACTCCTCGAAGGCCTGCCGGTCTTCCAGGGCCTTGCCCAGGGCATAGTCGAAATGGAACCGGTCCTCGTCGGTCAGACCATGGCCCTCCAGCTGCCGGCGGATCTCCGCAAGGTCCTCATCGGTGAACTGGAAGGTCTTGAGGTTGGCCAGGCTCCACCAGGCCTCGCCCATGGCCGGCGCCAGGGCCAGGCATCGACGATAGGCCGCGATGCTGTCCGCCTGGCGGCCGACGGTCTTGAGCGCATGGCCCAGGCTCATCCAGGCCCGGGGCTGGTCCGGAAACTCGGCCAGGACGCCCTGGTAGAGGGCGATGGCGCCCTCATAGTCGCCGACCCGGCCAAGGGCGGCGGCCTTGAGGTTTCGATAGCCGGGATGTCGCGGATCACGGTCCATCAGCCACTTGAGATGGCCCAGGGATTCCTCTGAAAGATTGAGCCTGTAGAGAATGGTGGCGAGGTTGCTTCGGGCCTCGGCGAAAGCCGGCGCCAGGTCAAGGCACCGCTCCAGCAGCCGGCGGGCGTCCTCATTGCGTCCCAGTCGGGCCGCCACCTCCGCCAGCATCCGGATGGCCGAAACATTGGCGGGCTGGCGCGAGAGATAGGCCTTGAGGCGACGCTCGGCGATGGCAAGGTCGTTGTCGCAAAGCGACGAGGCGGCAGCGATCAGTTCCGGATCGCGGACCGAAGCCCGGATCTGCTGGGCCTGGGCCGCCTCAGCCGCCTTTTCGTCTCCGGCCAGCATCAGCTGGTCCGTCAGGGCCGCCCAGGCTGCCGCCAGTCTGGGCTCAAGCTCCAGGGACCGTCGCAGGGCGGCGATGGCCGCCCGGCCAAGCCCAAGATCGCCCAGGGCCAGTCCCGCCTCAAGATGCACCTGCGGCCAGTCCGGCAGGGCGCGGATCAAGGGCTCCAGAACCGTCAGGGCCGCGTCCGCCCGGCCCATCCGGCGCAGGGCCGCCGCCTGCAGCAGCCGGGCCTGGGGCTGCTGGGGCATGACCCGCAGGATTTCCTCGGCCTGTTGCAGGGCAAGGTCGGGCTGGCTGTCCAGCAGTCCCGCCGCATGGGACAGGGCCGTGGCGAGGGTGCCGGTGGTTTCTGAGCTGGTTTCGGTCATGGCCTCGGGGTCCTGCCATGCTTCCAGAAGCCTGTCGACCGGCCGGGGCCTGCCAGGCTCAGCGGCCCGAATCCAGGATCTCCAGGGCCTGGCGCGCCAGGACCGGGGTTCCATTCTCCGCGGGGCGCTCGCTGGCGGCGACCCCGTTCAGCACGCGCCGATAGACCCCCTGGGAAATGGAGGCCAGGCGGAAGATGCCGAAGGCCATGTAGAAGTTCCAGTGGTCGATGTGGTCGCGGCCGGTGCGCCGGCAATAGGCCTGGACATACTCCGCTTCCGTGGGAATGCCCGTGGCTGCGAAATCCACCCCGACCAGGGAGCCCCAGCCCTGCGAGGTCGAACGCCAGAGGAAGGCATTATAGGCGATATCGGCCAGGGGGTGGCCCAGGGTCGAAAGCTCCCAGTCCAGCACCGCAATCAGCCGGGGCTCGGTCGGGTGGAACATGACGTTTTCCAGGCGATAGTCGCCATGGGCGATGCTGACGCTGTCATCCTCAGGGATCAGGTCCGGCAACCGCTCGATCAGGGTTTCCATCTCCGGGATCAGCTCGGTCTCGGCGCCGCGATACTGCTTGATCCACCGCGCCGCCTGACGCTGGAAATAGCCGCCGGGCTTGCCGAAGTCGCCAAGCCCGACCTTCTCGAAATCCACGGCATGGAGGCGGGCCAGCGTGGCGTTGAGCTCGTCATAGATCGCCGTCCGCTCGGCGGGTTCCAGCCCGGGCAGGGTGGCGTCCCGGAAGATACGGCCCTCCAGATAGTCCATCACATAGAAGTCTGTGCCGACGATGGCCGGATCCTCGCACAGCCAGCGCATGGTCGGGACTGGCACATCGGTCTGACCCAGGGCCGCCATGATCCGGTATTCCCGCGCCACCTGATGGGCGCTGGCCAGAAGCTGGCCTGGCGGCTTCTTGCGCAGCACGTACCGGCGGTCGCCGTCAGCTGTGCGGGTGGTCAGCAGGAAGGTGGGGTTGGAGGCGCCGCCCTGGAACTGGGCGACCTGCATCGCATCACCGAAATCGGCAATTCTGGCCCTCAAATAGGTCTCCAGCCCCGCTTCGTCGAAACGGTGGGCGGCGACGACCGGGATGACCGCGGGACCTGCGACCTGCATTCTGAACTCCTCGTGGCCCGCAGGGGGGGCGGGGCGGGCAAGCTGTTCGAAGTTGCCGCTTCAGGCAAGCCCTCCCGGCGACGCCTGGATCAAGGCGCGGGTATAGGGATGGCCGGGACTGTGCAGGACCTGCTGGGCCGGGCCGTATTCCACAACCTCGCCATCCTTCAGCACGGCGATGGTGTCGCTGATCTGGCCCGCCACCCGCAGGTCGTGGGTAATGAACAGGATGCTCAGCCCGAACCGGGTCTGCAGGGACTGCAACAGTTCAAGGATCTGGGCCTGGATCGACACATCCAGGGCCGAGACGCTCTCATCGGCGATCAGGATCTCCGGGTTGGTCGCCAGGGCGCGGGCGATGCCGATCCGTTGCCGCTGTCCGCCGGAAAAGGCGGCTGGCCGGCGGTCATGGGCCTCTGGCGGCAGGCCCACCAGAGCCAGCAGCTCAAGGGTTCGGGCCTTCGCGCCTCTGGCGTCCAGTCCGGTCAGCCGGGCGGCCCGTGCGATGACATCGCCCACGGTGCGCCGGGGATTGAGGGCGCCATAGGGGTCCTGGAACACCATCTGGACCCGGCCCCGCATCCGCTGCAGCGCCGGCCCACGCAGATCGAACAGGTCTTCGCCATCCATCAGGGCCTGACCTGCGCTGCAGGAGGTCAGCCGGACCAGCAGCCGGGCGAGGGTGCTCTTGCCGGAGCCCGACTCCCCGACAATCGACAGGGTCGAACCCCGCTGCAGGGTCAGCTCGACATCCTTAAGCACCTGGTGCTGCCCGTAGGATTTGCAGACCTTCTGCAGGTTCAGAACCGCGTCGCCGGTCGGCGCCGGACGGGGCTCGGGCGTCGCGCGGGGCAGGCAGTCGATGAGCTGGCGGCTATAGGGATGGGCCGGCCGGTTCAGGATGTCGTCCACCGGGCCGATCTCGACGATCTGGCCATGACGCATGACCGCCACCCGGTCGGCGATCTCCGCCACGACGCCAAAATCATGGGTGACCATCAGGATGCCGTGGTCGCCCCGGGCGCGCAGATCGCCAAACAGGTTGAGGATCTGCGCCTGGGTGGTCACGTCAAGCGCCGTGGTCGGCTCATCTGCGATCAGCAGGTCTGGATGCACCGCCAGGGCCATGGCGATCACCGCCCTCTGGCACTGGCCGCCGGACAGCTGGTGGGGCCAGGCGCCAGCCACCCGTTCCGGATCGGCGATCTTCATCGCCGCCAGCAATGACAGGCAGCGTGTCCGCCGTTCAGCCGGAGACATGCCCGTATGGAGCTCCAGCACCTCCTCGATCTGTCGCCCGACCCGGATGGACGGGTTGAGCGCCGCGATCGGCTCCTGCGGGATCATCGCCATCCGGTCGCCGCGCAGCCGTCGCAGGTCCCGCGCCGAGAGATCGGTCAGGGAACGGTCGCCCAGCCGTATCTCGCCCGCCGAGCGTTTCAATCCAGCGGGGAGCGCCCCCATGATGGCGTGGGACAGGGCGGTCTTGCCGCTTCCCGACTCTCCGACCAGGCACAGGATCTCGCCGCGGCGGACCTCGAAACTGACGTCCTCGACGGCGAAAGGGCGGTCTGCGCCCTTTGGCAGGGCCAGGGTCAGTCCCGTGACCGTCAGAACCGGCGCTGTCTGGACGGTCATCGACTGTCCCGATCCGCCTGCAGGCCGTCTGCGATCAGGCTCAGCCCCAGGGCCAGGGAAGCAATGGCCAGGCAGGGAAACAGCACCAGATGCGGAAACGCAAACGCCAGGGCTCGGCCCTCGGACACCATGCCGCCCCAGTCCGGCGCCGGCGGCGGCAGGCCCAATCCCAGGAAGCCCAGGGCCCCGATGGTGATGGCGCTATAGGCCAGCCGCAGGCAGAAATCGACGGTCAGGGCCGGGGCGGCGTTGGGCAGGACGTCCTGGAACAGGATGCGCCAGGCCGGTTCGCCCTGGGCTCTCGAAGCGGCGACATAGTCCCGGGCGGCGATATCGACCGTCACCGCCCGGACAATCCGGAAGACGGCCGGCGCGCTGCCGAAGGTCACCGCCAGCACCACATTCACCGGCGAGGCCCCGAACGAAACGATCACCACGATGTAAAGAACCAGGACCGGGAAGGAGAGCACGACATTGGCCACGAAGCTCAGGATCTCGTCGATCCAGCCCCCGGCATAGCCGGCGATCAGGCCGGTCGTGACGCCCAGCAGATAGGCGCAGCCCGTCGCCAGGGTGGCCAGCAACAGGACGGGGCGGGCGCCCCAGATCAGCCTGGACAGGATGTCCCG
>JARWZW010000015.1 GCA_029866155.1 Caulobacter sp.
GCCGGCTTAGCTCAGATGGTAGAGCAGCGGTTTTGTAAACCGAAGGTCGCGGGTTCGATTCCTGCAGCCGGCACCACCACCCCATTTCCGGGGTCGACAGGGCGAGATGCGCCTGAATCATGCCTGAACAATCGCCTCCAAGGACACCGCCTCCGATCCGACTTTTTGTCGACGCCGACGCCTGCCCGGTCAAGGAGGAAACCTACCGGGTCGGGTCCAGATATGGCCTCAAGTGCTTTGTAGTCGCCAACAGCTTCCTGCAGGTGCCCCCTTCTCCGCTGATCGAGCGGGTGATCGTGGACGCTGGTCCCGATGTGGCGGATGCATGGATCGCGGAACGGTGTGGCGCGCGCGACATCGTGATCACCAATGACATTCCCCTTGCGGAACTCTGCCTCAAGGCCGGCTCGCAGGTCATCAAGCCCAATGGACAGACCTTCACCCTGGACAGCATCGGCGCCTCCCTGGCCCAGCGGTCGATCATGGAACATATCCGGTCGACCGGCGGCATCACCGGCGGCCCCCCTCCCTTTGACCGCAATGACCGGTCGCGGTTCCTTCAGGCCCTGGATCTGGCCGTGCAGAAGGCCCGCAAACGGGCCGGGGCTTGACGACATGGCGAAGATAGAGGCTCCTTCCCGGCATTGACCGCCGCCCACTGAGACTGGGAGGCAGTTGGCTGGGGAGCAGGCAAATGGAACTCATGTTCGCACCGTTGAAGCGGTACTTCGATTTTCAGGGCCGCTCGCGCCGCTCGGAATACTGGCTGTTCTATCTGCTGACCATCATCGTCACGATGGTTCTTTATGTCCCGATGCTATCCGTCGGCATGAACTTTGAGACCGGAGAGCCCAACGCCATCGGCGGTTTGGTTATGCTGGTTCTGGTGCTGGTCTGGCTTGGCCTGTTTATTCCTTCCTTGGCGGTTCTGATTCGACGCCTGCACGACACCAACCGCTCCGGATGGTGGGTTCTAATCAGCTTCCTACCTCTGGTTGGCGGCCTGGTGCTGTTCATCTTTACGGTCCTCAACGGCACTGTTGGTCCCAATCGTTTTGGATCCGATCCGAAGGCCGAAAGCAGCGCCGAGGTCTTCAGCTAGACAGCGCCAAGGAGTAGCGGCCTTCGCACCGCCAGCAGCCTGCGCTATGAGGCGTCACGATGATTATCGTTACGCCGAATATCGCCTTGGAAGAGAGAGAGCTGTCTTTCAGCTTCATACGGGCCTCCGGTCCGGGGGGGCAGAATGTCAACAAGGTGGCGACCGCAGTCCAGATGCGGTTCGATGTCAGGGGCTCCTCATCCTTTTCCGATGGCGTACGGCAACGCCTTGAAAAGCTGGCGGGGTCCCGTTTGACCCTGCAGGGTGAAATCGTCATCACCGCCAATCGCTTCCGGACTCAGGAGCGTAACAAGGCTGACGCGATAGAGCGTCTGATAGGCCTGATCGCCAAGGCAGCCGAACCGCCTCCACCGATACGACGCCCCACCCGGCCGACGCGGGCCTCAAAGGAACGCCGGCTGACCGCCAAATCCAAGCGCGGAACCATCAAGGCCGGGCGCGGGAAACCTGATGACGACTGAATGCTCCCGCTGACTGCGACCGTCCCCAGGCCAGAACGGACCAGGTGATCAGATAAGATGGTCGGCGCAGGCGTCTATGATGGCCTCGGCGTTCAAGCGGTACCTCTCATAGAGATCAGGAAGATCGCCCGACTGCCCAAATCGCTCCATTCCAAGCGCCCGCACCCTCTGCCCTCTCACTGAGCCAAGCCAGGACAGGGCAGCGGGAGACCCGTCGATTACCGTCACCAGAATCGCGTCCCGGTCCAGAACAGACAGGAGTCGCTCGGCCACAGACATTGACGGCTTTTCATCCGTCCACCGGCTGCGACCCGAAGCGGTCCAGTTGGCGTGCAGGACATCAGGAGAGGTCACAGCGAGCAGTCCTGCAGAAGGATAGTCCTCCTTGATCGCCTCGAAGGCGGCAAGGGCCTCCGGAGCGATGGCGCCGCAATAGATCAGGGCAAGCCCGCCACCCGGCGCAGGCGGCCTTAGCCAATAGGCGCCCTCGACAGCGGCCTGACGCCAGCCCTCATCGGTCCTCGTGGGCTGGGCGATAACCCGGGTCGAGAGCCTGAGATATGTTGAACCACCCTCCGGGTTCTGGATGCGATCAAAGGCATGGGCCATGAGCACAGCTGTCTCGTCGGCAAAAGCGGGCTCATAGCTGTCCAGACCAGGCTGTGACATGCCGATCAGCGGCGTTCCGATGGACTGGTGCGCTCCCCCCTCCGGTCCCAGGGTCAGGCCGCTGGGGGTCGCAACGAGCAGGAAACGTGCGTCCTGGTAACAGGCATAGTTCAAGGCATCGAGCCCCCGGGCAATGAACGGGTCATAGAGGGTGCCGACCGGAAAGAGCTGCTCGTTGAAGATCTGCCCCGAAAGTCCCAGCGCCGCCAATGCAATGAAGAGATTGTTCTCGGCAATGCCAAGTTCAACGTGCTGGCCCGTCTCGGCCATCGACCAGACCTGGGCAGAGGGAATCCGGCGATTCCTGAAGACGTCCTTGTGGGCTCGGCGGTGAAAAACGCCCCGACGATTGACGAAGCCGCCAAGGTTGGTCGAGACCGTCACGTCTGGTGAGGTCGTGACGACCCGATCCGAAAAATCGTCGGTCCGCTTGGCGATCTCGAACATCACCCTGCCAAAGGCGTTCTGGGTCGATTGCTCGTCGCTACTGTTGACCGCAGATAGCAACGCCCCGGCGTCAGGGGTCGGAATAAATCGCGGACTGCGCTTTCCGGCGACACGGGCGGCGAAGGGCGCTGTGTCGATCAACTGCCGGATTGCTGACGATTCGCCTCCATCCAACCCCGCCAACGGGTCCCATTCCTGTCCTTCCGGCACGCCTAGGCGGTCACGGAGCTCGCCGATCTGGGTCGGGGTCATCAAGCCGGAATGGTTGTCCTTGTGGCCCTGGAACGGAAGCCGCCATCCCTTGACTGTGTAGGCGATGATAAGGCGCGGCGCGTCATCTTGGCTGGCCCGCCCGAACGCCTCGATCACGGTCTCCAGACAGTGGCCACCCAATTCCGTCATGACCATGGCAAGGTCCTGATCGCTGTAACCCTCGATCAGTTGAAGTGTATCCGGGAGATGGCCCAGGTCCGATGACAGCCGTTCACGCCAGGCGGGCCCGCCCTGATAGGTGAGGGCGGAATAGAGGTCATTGGGCGCTGTCTCGATCCAGGTGCGAAGGTCCGCTCCCCCAGGACGCTCAAAGGCCAGGAGTTGGCGCCGCGACCACTTCAGGGTCTCCACCGTCCATCCCGCCGCCTCGAAGATCTCGCCGTACCGTGTGAACATCCGGTCCGAGGTGGTCGCATCAAGGCTCTGACGATTGTAATCGACGATCCACCAGGTGTTTCGGAGGTCGTGCTTGCAGGCCTCGATCAGGGCTTCATAAATGTTTCCCTCGTCAAGTTCGGCATCCCCGAGCAGGGAGATCATCCGGCCCATGGCGTCCGGATGTATCGCGCCGCGCGCCGCCAGATAGTCCTGGGTCAAGCTGGCGAAGGCCGTCATGGCAACGCCCAGACCCACTGATCCGGTGGAAAAATCCACGTCGTCAATGTCCTTGGTGCGGGACGGATAGGATTGAGCGCCGCCAAGGGAACGGAACCGCTGAAGCTGATCGAGGGTCTGGCGACCAAACAGGTGTTGGATGGCGTGAAAGACCGGGCTGGCGTGAGGTTTGACAGCCACCCGGTCCTGGGGACGCAGGCTGTGAAAATAGAGGGCTGTCATGAGGGTGGTCATCGAGGCGCAAGAGGCCTGATGTCCGCCGACCTTCAGGCCGTCGCGACTTTCTCGAAGGTGGTTGGCGTTGTGGATCGTCCAGCTGGCCAGCCAGAGAACCCGCTCCTCGATCCGGCGAAGCAGGGCGATTTCCGAACTGGTCGCCGTTTCAATCGCACCATTCATGCCCTGCAACCTCGCATCCGAGACTAATTGCTCCCTCATACGGGCAGTAACCGGCAAAAGCCACTATGCCACGTTGGGCCTGACCCCTTTGGCCGCCTCGCCTTCAGCCGCCTCGAAGGCTTCGATCTGACGGGCGGCATGGTCGGGCGACTGGGTGAAGCGCGCCAGCAGATTGTAGAAGACGGGCACGATGAACAGCGTCAGCATGGTCGATGTAATGGCACCGAAGAAGATGACCACGCCAATGGTCTGGCGGCTTTCAGCGCCAGCGCCTTGCCAGAGGATCAGTGGCAGAGAGCCAAACGCAGCCGAGATGCTTGTCATGATGATCGGCCTTAGCCGCAGGGCCGACGCCTCAATGACCGATTCCCGGATTGAGCGGCCCTCATCTCGCATCTGGTTGGCGAATTCGACGATCAGAATGCCGTTCTTGGCCGCGATGCCGATCAGGATCACCAGTCCGATCTGGCTATAGATGTTGATCGTCGACCCGGTGACAAGCAGCCCGAACAGGCCGCCAAGCGCCGCAAGCGGTACGGTCAACATGATGACTGCCGGGTGGATCCAACTCTCGAACTGTGCTGCCAACACCAGGAACACAAGGAGCAGGGCCAGGCCAAAAGCCAGGCCGACGGCGCCGGACGCCTCCAGGAAATCCCTGGCCTGCCCTCCCCATGTCGTCGTGACAGTGGCGCTTTCGCGCTCAGCCGCCTCGGCCTTAAGGAAATCGATCGCCTCGGCGACAGTATAGCCGGGATTCAGCTGGGCCGTCAGGGTGATCGCCCTCAAGCGGTCTACGCGCGGACGGTCAGGGATATCCCCCCGCACCTGCGTCGTGACAACGCTCGAAAGCGGGACCAACTGGCCTTGGCTGGACCGGACATAAAGATTGTTGAGATCGGCCAGTGTCCGCCGGCTATCAAGCTCGGTCTGCAGGATGACGTTGTATTCCTGACCGTTCTTGATGAAGGTTCCGACCCTGCGCGAACCGAACATGGTCTCGAGAACCCGGCCTACCGACTGGGCCGAAACGCCAAGACCCGCAGCGCGATCCTGGTCAATGTCCACGGTCAATCTGGGCGCATTCGGCTCGTAGTCTATCCGCGGCCGGGCGAAACCGGGGTTTTCCTCGGCAGCCTGCAGGATGGGCTGGAGCCAGCGATTGATCTCACCATAGTCATCACCCAAGGCAATCAGGTCAATGCCACTACCGCCGCCGCCGCCGCCGCCGTTGCGTTGGAAAGGCCCACGGACACTGGCCACGGCCCTGACCCCCGTGATGGTTCCCAGGCTGCGATTGAGTTCGGCGGCGATTTCATCCGAGGTCTTGGTTCGTTCTCCGGCCGATTTCAGCACCACTACGCCATTAGCGCTGTTGAACTGGCTCTGGCCGAACCGGGGGATGCTGATGACGTATCGTTTGGCCTCGCCCTCATCGTAATAGCGCTTCATCTGCGCCTCGACCTTGGCCGCGGCCTTGATCGTGTAGTCAAAACCGGCGCCCTCCGGGCCGCTCAGGCTGATGTCCACACGGCCGCGGTCTTCATTGGGGACTAGTTCCTGGGGAATCGTCATGAACAGCAAGCCGGCGGCAGCCAGGAGGACCACCATCAGAGCCCCTGCCCCAAGGCCGACTGAGCGGCGTCCGAGCAACAGATCCAGTGAAGACCGGTATGAGGCTTGAAGGCTGGCCATACCCCGATCGACACGACGGGCCAGCCACCCTTCCCCCTGGGACGGTCTGAGAAGCTTCGACGCCATCATCGGAGAAAGGCTGAGCGCCAGAAGCGCCGAAAAACCTACCGCGCCGGCAATGGCCACCGCCAGTTCGACAAACAGTCGACCGATGTAGCCGGGCAGGAACATCAAGGGCGCAAAGACCGAGATCAGCACGACAGTTGTCGCGATGACGGCGAAAAACACCTGCCTTGCACCCCGGATCGCCGCGACCATGGGAGGCTCGCCATCATCAACCCGCCGCTGGATATTCTCGACAACAACAATGGCGTCATCGACCACAAGGCCGATAGACAGCACCAGGGCCAGCAGGGTCAAAAGATTCAGCGAAAAACCCAGCGGAGCCAAGACAAGAAACGTAGAGAGCAGACAGATCGGCGCCACAATGGACGGAATGATCGCGGCGCGCCAACTGCCGAGGAAAACCAGGTTGACCAGAGCCACCAAGGCAAGGGCGATCGCCATAGTGATCCAGACTTCATGGATCGCTTCAGCAGTGAACTCAGAGGAGTCGACCGCCACAACCAGTTCCGTGCCTGTGGGCAGCGTCTGGTTGATCCGGGCCACATCGGCCCGCACAAGCTCAGCGATCTTCAGGTCGTTGGCCTGGGACTGCCGTGTGATCGCCATCCCGATCTGTTCGACTCCGTTTCCCCGGAAAAGGCGACGCCGTTCGTCGGGTCCTTCCTCGATGCGGGCAACATCGCCGAGACGGGTGACATAGGCCCCTGCGTCGAGCCCGGCGCTACGCACCTGCCCCGTCGTTGAGAGGCTGTTTGCCCCCTTTACCCCGGTCGACAGGGCGGATGCCGAGGACGCCGCGCTTCCGGTGCGAAGCGGCAGCCGGGCAAAGGTCTCAGGGCTGGAATAGCTGCGATTGACCCTGATCGTGAAGTCCTTGCTTTCGCCTTCAAGCGCACCGGCGGGAAGCTCTACGTTCTGGGTATTGAGGGCCGTCTCGATGTCCTCGACCGTCAGCCCTCGCGCAGCCATAGCGCTGGCGTTGAGCCAGATTCGCATCGAGAACAGGGGCGCGCCGTTGAGGCCGACCGTCGCCACCCCGGGTGTCGTGGACAGGCGCTCGACAAGGAACCGGTCCGCATAGTCTGCCATCTCCAGACGCGTGAGGGTCGTGGAGGTCATGTTCAGAATGATGATCGGCGACGAATCTGCCGTCGCCTTGGCGATCTGCGGGGGATCGGCCTGATCCGGAAGCTGCGCCGTCACCCTGCTGACGGCGTCGCGCACGTCGTTGGCTGCTGTTTCCAAGCTGGTGTCGAGGGTGAAGGTGATGCCCACCCGGGACTGGCCGTCCCGACTCGATGAATTGACGCGGTCAATGCCCTGGACGCCCGAGACCTGCCGCTCGATCACCTGAGTGATCCGCTCCTCAACCACCTCCGCAGAGGCGCCACGATAGGTGGTCGAGATGGAAACCACAGGCGGGTCCACATTGGGCAGTTCGCGGATCGGCAAGGTCGCAAACGCCGCAAAGCCGATGACACACAGAATGATCGCTGCGACAGCCGCCAATACCGGCCTGCGGACGGAAAGATCCGAAAGCATCAACGAGACGTCCCGACGCCCTTGGCCGGACGCCCCCGGCCGGCGATGGAAATGGGTTGGCCATCCTGAAGCCTGTTGAGACCATCGGCAACCAGCCGGTCTCCAGCCTTGACCCCTCCCTTCAATTCGACAACGCCTTCCGAACCGGCTCCGGTCGTGACAAGGGTCTTCCGGGCGATGGTCTTGCCGCCCCGCTCAACGATGCTGAAGACAAAGGCTAGGTCGCCCTCATATTGAAGGGCGGACTCCGGCGCAGACAGGCTTTGTCTGAGACCATTCTGGATACGCACCCTCATCAACATGCCGGGGCGGAGCCGACCGCTGGAGTTGCTGAACTCCGCCCGGGCGGTGATGGCTCGGGTCGCGGAGTTGATCCGGGTGTCGAGCTGGGCGATCCGGCCGGAATAGAACTGGTCCGGATAGATATCGGGAGTAGCCGAGATCGGCGCGCCTCTTTTCAGGACGGACAGATATCGGTCCGGCACTTCGAAATCGACACGCACGACCGATAGGTCGTCCAGGCTGACGATAGCGGCCCCTGGGCTTACCAGAGCCCCCGGCGCAATGTCGCTGAGTCCGACAACGCCGGCGAACGGTGCACGGATCACGCGATCCAGTTTGCGGGCCTGAGCGGCAGCGGTCGCTGCTCTGGACGCCTTATAAACGGCAAGATACTGTTCAGCGGCAGCCCGTGGCGCAACGCCCCGTTCTGCCAGCACCTGCCAGCGCTCCGACTCGCGCCTCGCCTGATCTTCCCGGACCTGGGCTTCCGCGACCGCGGCCTCCTGCTCGGTGGCCTTCAGGGTGACCAGAACCTGGCCCATGGAGACAGCCTGACCGTCCCTGAAGTTGACGCGGGTGACCAACTCTGCCGCATCCGAAGTGATCGTGACGGATTGCCGACCCTTGGCGACACCCAGCACAGAAATTTCATCCACAAACGCCCTCGTCGCGACTTCCGCAGTCGTAACGCTCGTAGCGCGATTGCCTTGCCCCCCTTTGGCTTCATCATTGGCCATGCCGGCCAAGATCTTGATGCCGCCCAGCGCCAACATCAGAACAAGCACCACAGATGCGGCGACGAGGAAAAAATGGCGACGGATCACAAAGGCCTCTCTACGCCAGCGTGCTGGGCGGTCGTTGGACGGGCTACGTGGCCTTTAGCGTCAGCTTGTAAAGCTCACCAACGCTTGCGGAATGCATTCTCCAGACCGTCGGACGTCAAAGTGTCCGGCCGTGCATGGCCCCTGAACAGTCGCGCCTGTCAGCGCCGATCCGAGAATTGGCAGCTCAGGACAGGGCCTGTTCAGCAGCCGCCAGGGCAGGTGTCAGGCGTCAAAACCCGGCAGATTCCGATCGATCTGCCGAAGGCAGCCTGGCCAGGCGAGGGCTCCGATCGGTCCCAGACCCTTGCCAATCTGGTTCCGCACTTCACCCTGAGCGGCTTCGGGCGCCATGAGAACGCCCTGGCGGCCGCCGCTGAGCGCCATGACCTGCTGCTGGCAGGCGCGCTCGAGATAGAACATGCCAACCCAGCACTCCGAAGCGGTTGTCCCTACCGACAGGGTGCCATGGTTGCGCAACAGCATGATTTTCTTTTCCGGACCGAGGTCCGCGACCAGACGCTCTCGCTCATCCAGGTTCAGGGCGATGCCCTCGTAATCATGGTAAGCCAGATGCGGCATGACGATCAGCGCGTGCTGGCTGATCGGCAATAGGCCTTCGGCCTGTGCGGCAACCGCGACCCCCTGATCCGAATGCAGGTGCATCACGAAATGTGCGTCCTCGCGGGACTCGTGGATCGCCGAGTGAATCGTGAAACCCGCCGGATTGATGAAGTAGGGCGTCTCCTGCAGGATTTGACCATCCAGATCGATCTTGACTAGGGATGAGGCCGTGATCTCGTCAAAAAACATGCCGTAGGGATTGATCAGGAAGTGGTGATCCGGGCCCGGAATACGGGCGGAGATATGGGTGAAGATCATGTCATCCCACCCATGGATCGCCACAAGGCGATAAAGAGCGGCGAGATCAACCCGCGCCTGCCATTCCTCGGCGCTGACCTTGTCTCTCAATGAGGAGGCCACCATCGAACCGTCAGCCATGACCGCATTCCTTCCCAGCAAAGTTGTTACACCATGAATCGCGCTCAACGGACCTGCCGTCAAGGAGAAGGGCGAATGGCCGCCGGCCGGGTCCCTAGCTTCGCGTCCTGCCGACGACGTTCAGCCAGCGGCGATAGCCGGCCTCCCGCAAGACGTCCGCGTCCGAGGGAACCAGTCGCTCGCCGTCCGGACGGGCTGCGGCGGCGGCTTCCAGGCTGGTGAACAGCCCGGCTCCCAACCCTGCGAACAGGGCCGCGCCGAGCGCAGTCGTTTCCTGATAGCTGACCCTGAACACCGGCAGGGCCGTGAGGTCGGCCAACCTCTGGGAGAACCAGCCGCTTTGCGACATTCCTCCATCGATCCGCAGTTCCGCTTCTTCACCAAAGGCGTCGGGCGCATCGGCCTTCATAGCCTCGATCAGGTCCCGGGTCTGGTAAGCGCAGGCATCGAAAGTAGCGGCCGCAATCTCAGCCAGGCCAGTATCTCGGGTCAGTCCAAACAGAGCTCCCCGAGCCTCGGCATCCCACCAGGGAGCGCCGAGACCGGTGAAGGCCGGCACCAGCATGACGCCGTGCCCCGGCCTTGCCGTTTGCGCCAGGGCTTCAGCCGCCCGGGGCCCGCCGGTCAGGCCCAATCCTTCACCCAGCCACTGGATTGCTGCGCCTGCGACAAAGATCGAGCCTTCCAGGGCGTACGTCGTCACACCGGACAGTCGAGCCGCCACCGTCGTCAACAGGCGCGCCTTCGAGGCCGGTCGGGCCAGACCTGTATTCAGCAGCATGAAACAACCGGTGCCAAAGGTCGCCTTCATCTCTCCCGGGCGAATACATCCCTGCCCCATCAGGGCTGCCTGCTGGTCTCCCGCAACTCCACGGATGGGCGTTTCCTCCCCCAGGATATCTGCGATCATCACGCCGTAATCGTCCGAACAGTCGCGAACCTGAGGCAGCAGGCATTCCGGGACATTGAACAATTTCAACATCTCGGGCGACCAGGTCTGACTGTTGATATCGAAAAGCAGGGTCCGGGATGCGTTGGTGGCGTCTGTCGCATGGACCTTTCCGCCGGTGAGGTTCCAGATCGCCCAACAATCCATGGTCCCCGCAAGAAGTTCGCCCTGTTCAGCCTTCGACCGGGCGCCAGGCACATTGTCCAGCAGCCAGGCAATCTTGGTGGCCGAAAAATAAGGGTCCAGTAGAAGGCCCGTAACGGCCGTAACGCTGGGCTCGATGCCCTCGGCAACCATGGCTTCGCATACGGCCGCCGTACGGCGGTCCTGCCAAACGATAGCCGCATGGATGGGGCGTCCTGTGGCCCGGTCCCAGATGACGATGGTTTCGCGCTGATTGGTGATGCCCAAGGCCGCGATATCAGCCGCACCCCGTCCAGAGCGTTCAACCGCCTCCCTCAGAACCGCGGCGCAGGCCGTCCATATTTCCTCTGCGTCATGCTCCACCCAGCCATCACGGGGATAACTCTGACGCAGGGGCCGGCTGGCCTCGGCCAGGGCCCGCCCCTGAATATCGAACACGATAGCGCGGGTGCTGGTCGTTCCCTGATCCAGGGCAAGAATTGCCTTTTCCTGCATTTTCAACATCTCCCGGTCGCAGTCCGACGTTTAAGCATGTTTTCACATGGCGCTTTCATCTTGATGATCCAAGCGACTTGATTCGGGGATAGTGCGCGTGGCCCTGGCCGCCCAGAATGCCGATCTGATGACCCTCGCGAGAAGTCGCGAGCCACAGGCCCGGGAACGGCTTCTCGAGGCGATCGTCAGCCTCTGCAGTTCCGCTGCAGAGGTTGCCGGGCAGCCCGGGGTTCAGCAAATCCTGGGATCGGTTCTGCTGAGTTTGGTGCATGACGCGGAGCATGACATCCGGTTGCGGCTGGCGAGGCAACTGGCCTGCGCAGACTGGCCTCCGCCCGACCTGATTCGACTTCTGGCCTTTGACGAGATCGAGATCGCTGCGCCGATTATTGCCGAGAGTCCCCTGCTGCAGGACACAGATCTTCTCCAGGTGTTGATCGAAGCGACAATCGATCATCAGATTGCCGTGGCCCGCCGACCAAGAATTGACGCCGCTGTGGTGGAGGCGATCCTCGAATTGGATGAAGCGGCAGTGCTCTGTGCATTGGCCGGCAACGATACAGCCGATGTCTCGCCGATTTCACTCACCGCTCTGGTGGAGCGGTCCAGACGACAGTCGATTCTGCGTGTGCCGTTGTGTCGCCACCCTCGCCTGTCTTCGGACCTTGCACTGCGGCTCTATCTCTGGGTCGGTCAGTCCGTAAGGATCGCGCTCGCCGAACGGGTTGTGCTGGGGCAGGATCAGATTGATCGGGCGATCGCCGAGGCCGTTCGGGAAGCCCATTCTGCTGGCGACCTGGGCCCGGAAGTCGGCGGCGAAGGGATGGACCAGCGCCTGTTCCAAGAACAGCAGCTCGTCGAAAAACTCCATAGCGCCGGGCAGCTTCGTCCCGGCTTTCTCTTGCGGATGCTGCGTGAGGGGAGGCTTGGAGTGTTTGTGAACGCCCTTGCCGCCTTGGGTCAGTTCGAAGTGACCCAGATCCTTCAGGCGCTCGACAGCCAGAAGCCCGAGCTGCTGGCCCTGGCCTGTGCTGCAGTCGGCATCGATCGCAGCGTCTTTCCAGACATCC
>JARWZW010000040.1 GCA_029866155.1 Caulobacter sp.
CATCTTCGGTCCGACCAATGTCCGCACCCGGGGGCCGCTGCGGCCGACCAGCCAGGGCGTCAGTCTGGTGAAGGACTGTTCCCCCTGCGAATGCAAGGACACCGCCGTCTTCCTGTCGGCGCAATGCCGCTGCATCGGCGAGGTCCCGCTGGACGAGGTGACCGAGGTGTTCGACGCCCTGGTCGCGCGTCTGACCCCGGAAGCGAAGCCGCCTGCACCCAAACGGTCGCGCAAACCGGCCGCCGCCAAGTCGACGAAGGCCTCAAAGGCCAGTGCGGCCTGAACCTGTAAGGAGTGTTTCGATGATTCTGGTACCCGTCTCGGCCGGCGAACTGCTGGACAAGATCACTATCCTGCGCATCAAGAAGTCGCGTCTCGATGATGCGGCCAAGATCGCCAATGTCAGCCGCGAGCTGGAGCTCCTGGAGTCGGTCGAGCAGGAGCACCTGTCCGGCGGGCCCGACTACAAGGCGCTCTATCAGGCGCTCTACGACGTCAATAACGAGCTCTGGGATGTCGAGGACGGCAAGCGCGATTGCGAGCGTCGCAAGAGCTTTGGCGAGCCCTTCATCGAGCTGGCCCGCAAGGTCTATATGCGTAATGACCACCGCGCAGCCGTGAAACGCCAGCTAAATGACCTGCTGGGATCAGCGATCGTCGAGGAAAAGAGCTACAAGGCCTATTGAGCCTCCCTTTTCGGATTGGTGCGGGCGGCCTGGGGCCGTCTGGACCATCATGCAGCCGCAGTTTGAACGGACCGCCGGATGATCTTCTCCAAGCTTCACAAGTTCATTTTCATCAAGGGACGAAAGGTCGCCGGCACCAGCACCGAGATCGCCCTGTCGACGATCTGCGGGCCTGACGACATCCTGACCCCGATTGGCCAGACCGATGAACTGATGCGGATCGAGCGGGGCGCCGAGGCGCAGAACTACAGCGCCGACAGGGCTGCAGAGCGGGCCTATATCGAGCAGCTCAAGGTCACCCCGCTGCGCAAGATCGGCAAGGTCCGCAGCCCTGAGGGGCCCTACGGCAATCACATGACCCTGACCCGGGTTCTCGAGCTCTGCGGTGACGTGAGGGGCGAATACCAGATCATCGCCGTCGACCGGAATCCCTATAGCAAGGTCCTGTCCCTGGCCAATATGCAGGCGGCGACAGGTTACAAGGAAACCGGCGTCATGATCTCGACGCCCGAGGCCCTGCAGGCCGAGGTCAATGATCTCTTCGACAGCGGGTCGATCAAGAAGCTGGTCAATATCAAGCAGTACCGTGGCCCCGACGGCAAGCTCGCCGCCCATGTCATGCGGTACGAAAATCTTGCCGATGAGTTTGCAGCTTTCATGGCCAAGCTCGGCATCGATAATCCGCCAGTTCTGCCCCATGCCAAAAAAGGTTTGCTTGCGGATCAGATAGACCCGCGCAACCACTTTACAGCAGTCCAGATTGGCACCATCAACAAGCTGTTCGCCGCCGAGTTCGAGGAATTTGGCTACGAGCGGATCGAGTAGACAAGCCGCGTTCGTTCAAGGGATGGCGTCGGCTTCGGCCGCTGTGTGGACTGCAATCTCTTGTTCCTGACGCCTACCTTTTGTTTTCAAGACTTCTGAAGCGCCTATAAAATGTACATCTTTCTTCACATGCACAAATGCGCGGGTTCGACGGTTGTCCGGAAGGCGCGACAGGCCAAACTGCGCCTTGCCGATAACCATCGGAACGGCAACCTGGTGAAGGAGAATGGCAAGAACGTACGCTACAACCGGATGACCCAGGGCGACGTCGGCAAGTTGCTGCACGAGGTGCACGGATCTGGCGTCGAGTTTTTTGCGATTGAATGGGATTTCCCCGAGGTCGAGTATTTCGACTGTGGTTTGCCGGTCGAACTCTTCACCGTGATGCGGGATCCGTTCGCAAGGGCGGTCTCCAACTACCGTTTCGCGAAACTTTCGGGATCAGTTCACAGAGACGTCGCGTTCCAGCAGTTAATGAACTGGTCATACACGAAGTCCGGGCCCCTGGCCCGTTCTTCGAACTACTACACCCGCAAGCTCTGCGCCGCCGAGTCCCTGGATAGCCTGGACGAACGGAGCCTGGAGCGGGCGATCAAGGTTCTGGACCGCTTCCGCTCGGTGATCCTGCTGGAGCGGGATGATCTGGATGTGGAACTGGCGCGGATCGGCATCGAGGCCGAGGTCAAGCCGGCGAAGCAGACGGCGTCCCTGGTCCGACATGGCGTTACCGAAAAGGACCTGGTGGTGACCGAGGCCGACCGGGCCTGGTTCGAGACCGAAAACACCCTGGACTTTGCCCTGCTGCAGGTCCTCGGGAAAAGAGACCAGGCGCTCACGGGCGCCTGACCGGACCATCCGAGGGCGCCCGTGGTGGGCATGGGCGCCCTGGATGGATTTTAGACATGACACTTGCCGGGCAGGGGAGCCCTGAACATGGACGCTAAAGAACTGGATGCTCATCGAGCGGAATTGTTGGAGTCCATGCGGGCGGCGTTTCCGCAGGGCTGTTACGACGACCTGATCACCGCCTTCGAGGCCCTTGGCGAGACCAAGGCCATCCGGAGCGGAATCCGGGTCGAGGCTATCGCCCTGGCCGCGCGGACGAGATGGGCGCAGGGCGACAAGCAGGCGGCCCGGCAACTGCTCAAGCAGGTGTGGAACGCCCCTCTCAAAAACCACCGGCTTTGCCGCCATGTCGCCATAGCCTGCCTCGAGATCGGTGAGTATCGCCATGCGGCGGCGCTGGCCGAACGGGCGGCGTCCCTGGCCGAACAGGCCAAGGAAGTGACAGCGGAACTGTGAGCGCGATTTTCGCGCAAGATCAGGTGATGCGGGATATTGACGGCGGCGCAGGTTCTCGCCGACAAGGCATAATTCGTCAGCGGGACTGGTAACAACGGCATGATCGTTTCCTACGAGCGCAAGTTCATCTTCGTCAAAACCCGCAAGACAGCGGGAACCAGCATGGAAATTGCCCTTGGCAGCCATGCAGGCCTGACTGACATCATTACCCCTCTGGCCACTGAAGACGAGTTCAAGCGTCTCGGCTCCTTCCCGGATTCCCTGCCGCGGAACTTTCTAACCAATCCAACGGTCGAGGAAGACTATCGTCGGGCGGTTCGCCAGGGCGACACCAAGGCGATGAAGCTGTTCCGGAAGGACAAGTTTGAAGACCTCTATACGGTCTACAACCATGCCAGCGCGCGCCGGGCCCTCAAGGTCCTGGATCGGGAGGCCTGGGACTCCTGCTTCAAGTTCACCATCGAGCGCCACCCCTATGAAAAGGCTGTGTCCATGGCCTGGTTCAGAAAGGGCAATGGCGAATTCGCCGATGTGCTCGAGAACACCGTGGCCCGGGGCAAGTACCGGAATTATGATCTCTACACGGTCGATGGCGCGGTGGCGGTTGATTTCATCATCCGCTACGAACGTCTGGCGGAAGACATAAAGACCGTTGAAGAGAAGCTGGGCGGCATCGCCATTCTCGATCGCTTCCCGATCAGCAAGGGAAACTATCGTGGAGATCGCAAGCCGGCTGCCGAGCATCTCAACGCAGCCCAGAAGGCCAAGGTGCAGGAAGTCTGCGCTGAAGAATTCGAACTGATGGGTTACGAGCGATAGGCTCCTGCCCGACAGTCGATCAATACTTCCAATCGGTCTGGACCCGTGTTCGGGCCAACCATCCAGCAAGGTGAGTTAGAACAATGCAGATCAGAGAACGCGGCAAGACCATTCGCCTCATTCGCACCGCCTATGATACGGAAGCCAAGGCGCCGGTCAGCGAGATCCTGGCCAAGGTCAAGCTTCCCGAAATGGCGCTGACCGATGAAGACCGCGCCAAGTTCACGGCTGAAGAACTGGAAGAGTACGAGACCTTCCGCTCGGGCAAGATGCGCTCGGCGGTTCTCGAGCGTGAATATGCCGCCAAGCAGCTGCTGGCCAATGTTGAGCTGGTCAGCCAGTGGTTGTCGTCCGCTCCGCATGACGAAGCGGTCGCTCTCGGCGCTGAACTGCAAAAGCCGCTCAAGAAGCTTCGCCGCCAGATCGACAGCCTGTCCAACACCGGCGACGAACCGGCCGCTAAGCGCATCAAGCGCAATGACGTCGTCCAGGACGACGATGGCGATGACGACTGATCGTCAGGCTGATCGGGGCAATCTGCCACTTCATTCCAGTTTCTAGAACCAAGGATCCCCCGTGGCGGACGGCCCTGATTTTCTCTGCATCGGCCTGCAAAAGGCCGGAACCGGCTGGCTCTACGACCAGCTCCAGTTCCATCCTGATTTCTGGATGACGGCGGTCAAGGAGCTTCATTTCCTTGACCGCAGTTTCCCGAACAAGCGAATCCATAAGGCCATCGTCAAGACCTTGGCCGATCTGGAAGGGATGAGCGCATCCCGTTTTGAAAACGACTGGCGCCAGCTCGACGAGCGGGACCGGGACTTCTTCGAACAGGCCCGTGACTGTATCGGCAAGCCGTCCGACCTTGACCGCTACGCCAGCCTGTTCCGCCAGAAGGGCGACCTGTTATCCGGCGACATCACCCCGTCCTATGGCGGTATCGATGAATCCGAGATCGACGCCGTCGTCGCCCGGTTTCCCAAGGTAAAGGCCCTGATCCTGCTGAGGGATCCGGTCCAGCGGGTCATGTCGCAGATCGGCATGGCCTATCGGAACCAGAAGGCCCCGGAAGTCGCCTTCCGCAAGCTCGAGCCGTTCAAGGACTTCTTCCTGCAGGGGCCCTTCGGCAAGCGGTCCTTCGCAACCCAGATCGTTCAGAAATGGAAATCCCGCCTGCCTGACGACCAGTTCGCCTTCTATTTCTTCGATGACATCGTGGGGCGTCCGGAGGGCCTGCGTAGCGACGTCCTGACCTTCCTGGGCGGGGATCCCGCCAAGTCGAGCCGGCTCGCTGCGGATTTCAACCGCAAATCCCGCAAGTCCAAGCTGGTTCTGCCGGAAGAAATCCAGGTCTATCTGCAGGGCTATTTCCGCGAGGAGCTGGAACGGTCTGTGGAAATGTTCGGAGGGCATGCCAATGCCTGGCTGGCGCGCTATCATGGCGACGCCGCCTGACAGGTCCTGATCCAGGGACCTGACGGGGACGGCCAGTCTTCGTCTGAAGTTTGTTGGGGGCAGTCATCCGGTTTCCGAGTTTCATTCGTCCGCGGCCGGAACCGGTCATCGGCTGGCCGGCCTTCAGCCAGACCTTCAACTGGACCGGTGCCGCCATCCCCGAGCCGGGTCTGCGGAAGCGTTCGACCCCCATCGGCAAGGTGGCCTCGGTCAAGTTCAAGTCGATCGAGCATGCCCAGGTCTGCCGCATCAACCTGATGCCGGGCCCGGCGCCCGGCGCTGACTGGCTGTCCCTCGAGCCGGACATGGAGACCCGGGAAGTCCGGCTTCTGGCCCCTCTCGATCTTGCGGGCGCCCTGTCCGCCCTGCCGCATCTGGCGCCAACGACCTTCACGGTCACCTTCGCCCTTGCGGGCTCGGCGGAAACCCGGGCCCTGCAGCAGGTGGCCATCCTGGCGCGAGGGCCTGACCGGGAGCTCTTTCCCTGGCGCAAGCTTGGCCACGGCATAGACCCCCGGGCGCCCGGGCCCCACAGCTGGACCTTCTCGGCGGGAGGACCGGACGATCCCCCGCCGGTTGAGACCTATCTCTGCCTGCAGCTGCCGCCGGGAAGCGGGCCGGTCTCCATCGGGCCCATCACCCTCTTCAACCAGTCGGTCGGCACCGGGACAGCGGGCTTCAATCCGGGCTCGGCCGTCACCCTGGAAGGCTGGCTGCAGTCGGCCGATGGCGGCCGAAGCGCCTGGATCAGCGCCACGGCCGAAGACCGCCCGCCGGTCCAGCTGCGCCTGATCGAGCCGAGCGGGCTGTTTACCGTCGGACGCAAGGCCGAGATGGTGCGGTTCAGCGTGCCCCGGGATGCCCTGGCCCTGGCCCTGGGCGGCGGTGATCACCACTGGAAGCTGGTTCTGTTTGAAGACCAGAGCCCGGTCGCCCAGGCCATGTTCCGTCCGTCGGTCCAGGCTACAGCCGGGTCCGCACCCGCCCTGACCGCTGCGACCGAGGATCCCCATCCGGCCCCGGTCATGACCGCCCCGGTGGTTGCGGCCCTGGATGTGGCGGCCATGGCCGAACTCCTGGCCAGCAGTTCCAGTCCATCCCTGTCACGGGAAGTTCCCCGGCTGCTCTATAACCAGAAGGCGCTGGAGAAGCTTTGGGGCCTGCATGCCCTTCTGATCGAACCGGCCCCGGAAGCCGCATCGCGCTGGGCCTATCTGGACTTCTTTCTGGGTCGGGCGATGCTGGAGATGAACGCCGCCGAAACGGCCTTCAACACCTTCACCCGGCTTGTTTCGGACCCCGATTGCCTGGGCGCCCTGAATGCGACGGACGCCCGCCGCGCCCGTCACCACCTGGCCCGCTCCTGTCTGCGCACCGGCCGTGTCGCCGAGGCGGTGCAGCATCTGCGGGACCTCTCGATCGATGACCCCACCGACTGGGAAAGCTATTTCCAGCTGGGGGTCATCATCAGCCGGGAAGATCCCAAGCTCGGCTCCCTGTATTTCCGCCTGTCCGAAGAACTGTCGAACAAGTTCCCGACCTCTTCGCGCCTGATCCTGATCGACGCCCTGATCAGCGAAGGCCGGGCCGAGGATGCCCTGGCCAAGACCCTCATCGCCATGAAGGTCGATCGCGGCGCCCGGGAACTTCAGCTCTGCCTGGCCAACGCCTATCGGGCCCTTGGCCGCCCCATGGAGCAGGCCCGCTGCATCGACAGTTTCTTTGCCTTCTATGACCTCTCGACCCCGGGCGCCGCCCTGACAGGCCCCGCGCAGGACCGGCCGGGCCCGCGGCCCGCCGATGTGACGGAATCAGGGCCGCGGGTCACCGTCATCATGACGGCCTTTAACTCCGAGTCGACGATCGAGGCCTCGATCCTCAGCGTCCTGGCCCAGACCTACCAGAACCTTCGCCTGGTGGTGGTCGATGATGTCAGCAGTGATGGCACCTGCGCCCTGGTGCGGGACCTCTCCCGGCTGGATCCCCGTCTGACACTGCTGGAACAGCCGGCCAATGGCGGCACCTATCGGGCCAAGAACCGGGCCATCCTGGAGACGCCCAGCGACTATTTCACCTTCCATGATTCCGACGACTGGATGCACCCCCAGCATATCGCAGAGCATGTGGCCCTGATGGAGGCCGAGCCCCAGATCGCCTGTTCGACCTCCCTCTGGTACCGGATGGACGATGAGGGCCACGCCATCGTCCGGCGCGCCGGCCATATCCTGCATGAGAACCCGGCCTCGACCTTTGTCCGCGCCCGGGTGATCGAGGAGGTCGGCTATTTCGACTCGGTCCGTGCCGGCGCCGACTCCGAGTTCCTGTGGCGCATTCGCCGCCAGTACGGGGCGCAGGGCACAGCCGAAATCCCCAAGCCCCTGTCCGTCGGCCTGCATCATGCCCAGTCCATCACACAGTCCGGCGTTGCCGCCTTTGACGAGCATCGCTTCTCGGCAGTGCGGCTGGAATACTGGGAGTCCTGGGTCGGATGGCACCGTCAGGCCTCGGTGTCGGGCGTCCGCAACCTGTTTGTCGCCTTTCCCCAGGACCAACGCCCGTTCCCGGCGCCGGATGGCCTGATCAACGGCTGATTGCCACCCTTCTACAGGGCGGCAGGCCCCGGCTCAGTTCCAGACCTGCGGCCTGCGGTCCTTCCAGGGCATCTCCTTTTCCAGCTGCCCGGCCAGCCTGAACAGGGTCGCCTCGTCCGCATAGCGGGAGGTAAACATCATGGCGATGGGTAGTCCCTCCGTGGACTGATGAAGGGGCAGGGACAGGGACGGCTGGCCGGTAAAGTTGAAGGGCGGCGTGAAGGGGAAGGTTCTGGCCTGAGCCTGGTCAAAGGTCTTCAGGTCGTCGGTCAGGGTGTCCAGCAACTCGTGCTTCGGCGGAACCGTGCCCAGGACCGGGGTCAGATGGACATCGATATCCTCGAAGCGGGCCAGGATCTGACGGTTCAGCAGCCGCAGCTGCTGCCAGCCCCAGAGCGCCTGTTCGCCCGAAACCCGCTTGCCGCCCTCGTATGCGCGTCGCGCCAGGCCTTCGATCTCGCCTTCGGCGGGCTCGTGCCCGATCTTCTCGATCCAGCGTCGCATGCCGGCGGCGAAGTTGCTGGCCGAGACCAGGGTCTGGGCGCGGTAGAGGCCGCGATAGTCGACGTTGAGGCCCCGCTCGATCACCTCGTGTCCGAGGGCTCTCAGGGTTTCCGCCGTCTCTTCCAGTCTTGCCTGGATCTCGGGATCGATCGGCTTGCCATTGGCGGTCTCGGAGGACCAGCTGATCCGCAGTCTGCCGGGGCTGCGGCTCACCTCTTCCAGATAGGGACCTGTCTTGGCCGGATAGGCATAGGGGCTGGCGGGTTCGGGATAGCCTGTGGCGTCCAGCATGGCGGCGCTGTCACGGACCGTGCGGCTGACCACATGGTCGACGGCGAAGCCGATGGCCCGGTCATGGTCTTCGCCGCCATTGGGATTGCGATCCCTCGTGGTCTTGAGGCCCACCAGGCCGCAACAGGCGGCCGGAATCCGGATCGAGCCCAGGCCGTCGCTGGCATGGGCCAGGGGGACCAGTCCGGCCGCCGTGGCGCTGGCCGCCCCGCCGGACGAGCCGCCGCTGATCCGGCTCGTGTCCCAGGGGTTGGAGCAGGGGCCGAGGCGGCGGCTTGTGGTCACGCCGGGAATCCCGAACTCCGGGGTGTTGGACTTGCCCACCAGCACCACGCCGCTGGCGCGATAGCGGCTGACCAGTTCATTGTCCGCCTCGTCGGCGGCGATCTGGGCGAAGACCGAGCCGGAAGTCCGGGGCCATCCCTTCACCTGGGCGCCCAGGTCCTTGATCAGGAAGGGAACCCCCTTGAAGGCCCCGTCCGGCAGGTCGCTGGCCGCCGTGGCCCGCGCCTCGTCATAGGCCTTGTGGACCACGGCGTTGAGGACCGGGTTGTGGCGCTCGATCCGCTCGATGGCGGCCTCGACCAGCTCGGCCGGCGTCACCTGGCCAGACTTGACCAGGGCGGCGAGCCCAAGGCCGTCGTGATTGGCATAGTCTTCAAAGGCCATGGCGCGTCTTCCCTGTGATGCAGCTGTTTTTCCGCAGCTTGGCACAGGAGCGGCGCAAGTCCAGCGGTCAGCGAAGATGGTCGCTCGCCCTATCGCGTCGCCAGGAAGGCCATCTTGCCGACCGGGCCGAGGCTGGAGCGGCTCGCCTTGAGGTCTGCGAAGGCCCCCTCGGCTGCGTCCAGGGCCTGCTGGATGTCCGCGGGAGTCATGGCGGCGCAGAGGAACATGTTGTGCCAGGGGTGCACATAGACTCCCCTGGCCAGCATGGCGCTGGACCAGGCGAATCCCAGCCTCAGGTCCGGGTCCTCGTCGAACAGGAACAGCGGCATGGTCGCAGGGCCGCTCTGCCGGAACCCGAAGCCCGCCGCGATGGCCCGTTCCGCCAGCCCCTCGCGCAGGGTCTCGCCCAGGTCCTGGATATGTTCCAGATAACGGGTCTCCCGGATGCGTTTCAGGGTCTCGATACCGGCCGCCATGGCGGCGCCGGCAAACCAGAAGCTGCCCGTCACATAAATCGAGGCCGCTCCGGTCCGCGCCCGGTCGTTGCCCAGCAGGGCCGACAGGGGATGGCCATTGGCGATACACTTGCCCCAGGTCGACAGGTCGGGGGAAACCCCGATCCGGGACCAGCTGCAGTCCCTGGCCAGGCGAAATCCGGCCCGGACATCATCCACCACCAGCAGGGCGCCCCGCTCGTCAGCCAGCTGGCGCGCCCGCCGGGCATAGGCGGGGTCCGGCGCAGCCTGGTCGACAAAGGCGTCATGGCGGAAGGGGGCGGCGAAGATGGCCGCCAGGTCGTCCCCGGCTGCAGCCACGGCGGCCTCCAGCGAGGGGATGTCGTTGTAGCTGCAAGACTGCTGGTGGGCCCGGTCGCTGGGGATCACCCCGCCTGGCCTGGGCGTGCACCAGGGTGCGGCGCCATGATAGGCCCCCTTGGCGAGAACCAGGGTCTTGCGGCCGGTATGGGCCCGGGCGGTCATCATGGCCATGGTGGTGGCGTCTGTGCCGTTCTTGCAGAACATCGCCCAGTCGGCATGGCTGACCATGGACACCATGCCTTCGGCCAGTTCCACCATCCGGGCTCCAGGGCCGGTCAGGGCGTCGCCCTCGGACAGCTGCTTCACATAGGCCGCATCGATACCGGGGTCCACATAGCCGAAGAGGCTGGGACCATAGGCGCACATGAAGTCCAGATAGCGCCGGCCATCGACATCGGTAATGTGGGCCCCGGAGCCGCTGCGGAAGAACTGCGGATAGTCATCGGGCAGCAGTCCGATGGACTGGTGTCCATACATGCCGCCGGGAATGACAGCCTCGGCCCGGCGACGAAGGTCGCGGTCAGCGGGGCCGGTCATGGACAAAGGGGCCCATGGAGGCTGGAGATCATCAGGTTTCGTCCCTTGCTCATGCAGGACGATAACAGGCGGCTGCGCCCAGGCAACCGCCTGTCAGGATTCACTCCATGGCCATGACCTGCTCCAGGATATTCAGGAACACCTCGACATTGGTGCTCAGATTTTTCCGGTGAATGCCGTGATCGAAGATCACATAGCGATTGAGCGACAGGCTTTCCCCGCCATCACTGGTGATGGTCACGGCGGCAAAGTCCAGCTCGGCCAGAACGGCCTTTGCCGAAGCCGCAGTGTCGAAATCGACCGATGAGACCAGGATGGCGCCGCTGCACCTCTGGGCCAGACCCTCGCCGTTGCAGGCCGCGCCCTGGATGCCGAAATTGACATCGTCCTTCGTGGTCAGGGCGAGGAACGGCGTGTCGTTCTCCAGCAGGCTGACCTTGTTCACCGTCATGCCGTCGGCGACCATCATCGCCTTCATTTCCGTAAGGGTCCAGCTGCTGATCAGGGGGCTGGCGGCGGTCTGGGCCCTGGCCGGTGCGGCGAGGCCCACGGGGGCCAGAAGGGCGGCGGCGGCCGCGATGGTTGTGAGCAGTGCCGGAAGTTTCATGATCGCCCCAGAGGTTGGATTGAAAGACTTTGGATGTCAGGCCTGCGGATGTCGCTGGAGCCAGACGGCGGCATAGCTGCAGATCGGTGTGATGCTTTCGCCCCGGTCGGCGGCCAGACGGGCCAGACCCTTCATCAGCCGCCCGGCGGAGCCCCGGCCGCGCAACTCCGGCGGGGTGAAGACATGGTCGATGAACAGCCGGCCTGGCTCCCGCCGATAGTCGGCATGGACCATATGGCCGTCTTCGATCAGTTCGAAGCGGTTGGCGGCGACATTGTCCGTGACAGGGCTCATGACGACAGCCTAGCGCAGGCGTTCAGGGGGCGATCCCCACGAAGGGGTGGGAAATCAAACCAGTTCCACCGCCATGGCTGTCGCTTCCCCGCCCCCGATACAGAGGCTGGCCATTCCGCGCCTTCCGCCCCGGGCCTGCAGGGCCGACAGTAGGGTGGTCAGGATCCGGGCCCCGCTGGCGCCGATGGGGTGGCCAAGGGCCGTGGCGCCGCCATTGACGTTCAGCCGGTCGCGATCAATGCCCATGTCGCGCTGGGCGATCATGGCGACCACGGCGAAGGCTTCGTTGACCTCGAAGAGATCGACGTCGCCGACGGTCCAGCCCGCCTTTGCCAGCGCCTTGTTCATGGCGGGAACCGGGGCTGTGGTGAACAGGCCTGGTTCATGGGCATGGGCGGCATGGGCCGCGATGCGGGCGACAACGGTGAGGCCCAGGCGCTCGGCGACCGAGGCCCGGGTCAGGACCAGGGCGGCGGCGCCGTCGCTGATCGAACTGGCGTTGGCGGCGGTGATGGTGCCATCGGCGGCGAAGGCGGGCTTCAGGGTCGGGATCCTGGCCGCGTCGCCCTTCAGGGGCTGTTCATCCAGGCTGACCGTTTCGGCCCCCTTGCGTCCTTTGACCTCGACCGGGATTACCTCGGCGGCGAAGGCGCCGCCCTCGACCGCCGCCCGGGCCCGCCTCAGGCTCTCGATGGCATAGCGATCCTGGTCCTCGCGGGTGAACTGATAGGCCCGGGCCGCGTCCTCGGCGAAGGCGCCCATGAGCTTGCCGGGGGTATAGGCGTCCTCAAGGCCGTCCAGATACATGGAGTCCAGGATCCGGTCATGGCCGATCCGGGCGCCGCTGCGATGCTTGGCCAGCAGATAGGGGGCGTTGGACATGCTCTCCATGCCCCCGGCGACGATGATGTCTGCGGTTCCCGCCAGCAGGGCGTCATGGGCCATGATGGCCGCCTGCATGCCCGAGCCGCACATCTTGTTGACCGTGGTGGCCTGGGCCGAGAGGGGCAGGCCGCCGCCAAGCCCGGCCTGCCGGGCCGGCGCCTGGCCCAGGCCGGCCGGCAGGACGCAGCCCATGATGATCTGCTCGACCCGGTCGCCGGAGACCCCGGCCCGCTGCAGGGCCGCGCGAACGGCAGCGGCGCCGAGGTCTGTTGCCTTCACCGAGGACAGGGCGCCCTGGAATCCGCCCATCGGCGTCCGGGCATAGGCGGCGATCACTACGGGGTCAGCGGACATCTCGGTCATCCCAGGTTCAGAGTGAGAAGCGTCCTTTGGCCTTCTGTGAGGTCAGTCGCAACCCCTGCTGCAGCCTCCCGGCGGTCCGCGCGTTCTGCAACGACCGCGTCTGTTGTGTCTGGAGTACCGCCAATGTCCCTGAAGCCGCTTCTGCTGCTGTCGGCAGCTCTCGTAACCCTGACCCTGGCCGCCTGCGACCAGAAGCCCGACCCTCGGGCCGCTGCGCCGCCGCCAGGGGCCGAGGTCGTCGAGACCGCCCCACTGGACGAGACCCTGGCCCCGGAACCCGAGGACCTTCCCCCGGCCCCGCCAGCGCCGCTGGCGCCGGCGAGCCAGACGGCGTCCAGCGGCGATCGCTACTGGTCCGAGGCCAGCCAGGTCGATGACCGCTACGACGAGGCGCCGCCGGAATATGGCTATGACTATGAGGGCGGCGAGCCCCAGGCCTGGACCGAGGGGGGACGGATCCTTCGGGTCCTCGAGCGGCTCTCCAATGGCGGGGAGCGCTGGTACTATTATCGTGACGGGGCGGACGAACCCTATTTCATCCGGGATCCCGACTATGGCTACGGCTATGACAGGGGCCGGCTGGTGATGGTCTATGACCGTCAGGGCCGTAGCCTGGATCGCGCCCTGTTCCAGGACCGCCAGGCCTATGCCGGGCGATACCTGGCCCGCTCCGACGCCCTTAGAGCCGCGGCCGCCACGGCGGAGAAGCGCAAGGTCAAGCTCCAGGCCTGGCGTCGGGCCGAGGACCGCGCCGACGCAGCCCGGGAAAAGGCCGCTGCGGCCGCCCTCAAGGATGAGCGCGCCCGGGATCGGGACCGTCCGGGAGATGACAGGACGACACCCCCCCGCAGTGACCAGAAACCCGGGGTGACCCCGAAGCCCGACCCTGCTCCGGGAACCGACCGTCAGGACAAGGCCGAACGCAAGGCCGCCAGACAGGCCGAGCAGGCCCGGGAGAAGGCAAACACCCTGGCCGACGCAAAGGCCGGGGCAAAGGCCAAGGCGAGGGATGAGGCCAGGCCGGTCCCAGCGACGGTTCCCAGGGCTACGTCTGCAGCCCCGGCCGGGGACAGCGCCGCTGCAACCGCCGCCAACAAGGCCGCCAGGAAGGCCCGCCAGGACGAAAAGGCCGCAGAGAAGGCCAGGGCGGCGTCCGCCCCGAAACCGGCCGCAACCCCGGCCGCGACTCCAGCTGGGACTCCGCCGGCGACTCCGGCGGCCAAGGCAGACGCCGCCGCCCGCCAGAAGGCGAAGCAGGACAGGCGGGCAGCCCGAAAGCCAGCGTCATCAGCCACGGCGACAGCCGCGCCTGCGGCGACGCCTGCCGATCCCGCAGCCCGCCAGAAGGCCAGGCAGGAAAAGCGGGCGAACCCCGGGAAGGCCGAGCCGGGCGCCACTCCGGCTGTTGCGACATCCGCTGCGCCGGTCACGGCCGACGCGGCTGCAGCCCGTCAGAAGGCCAGGGCGGACAAGAAGGCGGCCCGGGCGGCAAAGACGGCCACACCTGCCCCGGCGCTGCAACTCTAGAGCCTGTTCCGACAATCGTTTCATACCTGTCGGACCATGTCCGGGGCGCCGGGGCTTTCGGCCAGGAGGTCGGTCCAGAATGAAGACGCTCTTGCAAACGGGCCGGTGAAGGATCAGTTTGACGCCCATGGGCCGGACCGCCGACTATTCACGCCAGCGCTGCGCCATTGCCGCGACCCTCGAGGTGGTCGGCGATCCCTGGACCCTGCTGATCGTCCGTGACGCCTTTTCCGGGGTTCGCCGGTTCGAGCAATGGCAGGAGCGGCTGGGGGTGGCCCGCAATGTCCTGGCCGCCAGGCTTAAGGCCCTGGTGGCCGCCGGCGTGTTCGAGGCCCGGCCCTATTCGGTCCGTCCGCCGCGGCAGGAATATGTCCTCACCCAGAAGGGCCGCGAGCTTCGTCCGGTGCTCCTGACCCTGTTCGACTGGGGAGAGCGCCATGTCTATGGCGAGGGCCAGGGACCCAACAGGATGGTCCATGATGGCCATCCGTTCCGTCCCCAGCTGACCTGCGCCACCTGCGGTGAGGTTCCCGGCGAGCGGGATGTCCGGCGGATCGACCAGGATGTGGACCATCCCACTGTCGGCGAGGCGCTGGAACGCAACAGCGCCTGATCCTGGCTCTTGGCGCCTGGCTGCAGGAGCCGTGCTTTCGAACCGCCCTCGGCCATGAAAAAAGGCCCCGAAGCCAGGCTTCGGGGCCTTTGTCCATAATGCGCCTGAAACCTAGTGGCTCTCGTTGCGCCACACCCGGCGATAGCTGGCGTAGAGCAGGCCTGCGAACAGGACCAGATAGATAATGACCGCAAAGCCGGCTTCCTTGCGTTCTTCCATCTTGGGCTCGGCGGCCCACATCATGAAGGCTGCCACGTCCTCGGCCTGTTGCCGGGCCGTCGACTTGGTGCCGTCATCAAAGGTCACCTTGTCGTCTTCCAGCTGCGGACCCATGGCCACAAAGCCGCCGGGCGGGGGCGTGTGCTTGTCGCCGGCCCATCCGGCCGAAACGTCGCCGGGGAAGTAGGTGTTGTAGTACTGGCCGGTCGGAACCGTCAGGCCCTTGGGCGGGGCTTCATAGCCCAGCAGGTAGGAGGCCAGATACTCCGGTCCGCCTTCACGACCCTTGGCGATCACCGACAGGTCGGGCGGCAGGGCGCCGCCGTTGCCAGCCCGGGCCGCATAGTCGTTCTTGTAGGGCGAAGGGAACCGGTCCGCCGGCAGGGCCGGACGGGTGACGGCGTCGCCGGTCTCGGTGTCGATATCCGGAACCTCAAGCTCGGCCGCCAGGGCCTTCACATAGGGGTTGTCGTTCGGGTTCTTGTACTTCGCATCATAGAAGGGGCCGCCCTTGTCGCCGAGATTACGGAAGGACAGCAGCTTCATCGAGTGGCAGGCGGCACAGACCTCCCGATAGACCTTGTAACCGCGCTGCAGTTGGCCCTGGTCGAACTTGCCGAAGGGGCCCTCGAAGCTGAAGGCGATGTCGTACGGATGCTTGGCCGTTCCGGCGGCCAGGGCAGGCCCGGCCACCAGGGTAAGAGCCGCCGCGATGAGCGTCAGTTTGCGCAGCATGGTGGCTCAGCCCTTCTTTTCGGGAGCGGCCATCGCGCCGGCCGGCATGGCGGCGGGATGGGACAAGGCTGGTGATGCGATGGTTTCCGGGGTCTCGAGCGGTGTCTCGAGCAGGCCCAGAAGCGGCATGACCACCAGGAAGTAGGCGAAGTAGTAGAGGGTGGCGAGGCGTGACAGCCAGACGAAGCTGTTGAGGTCGCTTTCCAGGATCTTGAAGGTCTCGAGGCCAGGGATGACCTGATCGTCCGGCAGCTTGGCGCCGCAGAAGCCCAGGATGATGCAGGCCACCACGAGGATGACGAAATAGAGCTTGGCCATCGGCCGGTAGCGCATGGACCGCACCTTGGAGGTGTCGAGCCAGGGGAGGGCGAATAGCACGCCGATGGCGCCGAACATGGCGACCACGCCCATGACCTTGTCCGGAACGGCCCGGAGGATGGCGTAGAACGGCAGGAAGTACCATTCGGGCACGATGTGGGCCGGGGTCACCAGCGGGTTGGCTTCGATATAGTTGTCCGCATGGCCAAGGGCGTTGGGCATGTAGAAGACGAACACGGCGAAGAGGATCAGGAAGACGCTCATCGCAAAGCCGTCCTTCACCGTCGCATAGGGCGTGAAGGGCAGGGTGTCGGCCTTGGACTTGGGATCGATGCCGGTCGGGTTGTTCTGGCCTACGACATGCAGGGCCCAGACGTGCAGGACCACCACGCCGGCGATCATGAAGGGCAGCAGGTAGTGCAACGAGAAGAAGCGGTTGAGGGTGGCGTTATCCACCGCAAACCCGCCCTGTAGCCAGGTCAGGATCGGTCCGCCGACCACCGGGATGGCCCCGATGATGTTGGTGATGACCACCGCGCCATGGAAGCTCATCTGGCCCCAGGGAAGGACGTAGCCCATGAAGGCGGTCGCCATCATCAGCAGGTAGATCACGCAGCCCAGGATCCAGAGGACTTCCCGCGGCGGCTTGTAGGACCCGTAATAGAGGCCCCGGAACATGTGGAGGTATACGGCGATGAAGAACATCGAGGCGCCGTTGGCGTGGGTGTACCGCAGCAGCCAGCCATAGTTCACATCCCGCATGATGTGCTCGACGGAAGCGAAGGCTTCCCCTGCGCTGGCCGTATAATGCATCGACAGCACGATGCCCGACACGATCTGGATGCCCAGGCAGAGGCTGAGAATGCCCCCGAAGGTGTACCAGTAGTTCAGGTTCCGTGGCGTGGGGTAATCCACGAAGCTGTCCCAGACCAGCCGGGTGATGGGCAGACGCTGGTCAAGCCAGCGCGAGAAGCCGGGTTTCGGTTCGTAAGTCGAATGTCCGCTCATGATCAGCCGATCTTGACCTTTGTGTCAGACAGGAAAGCGTAGTCGGGGACTACGAGGTTCGTCGGGGCGGGACCCTTACGGATACGACCCGACGTGTCATATGTAGAGCCATGGCAGGGGCAGAACCAGCCGCCATACTCACCACCGCCGACCGTGGGCACACAGCCCAGATGGGTGCAGCTACCGACCAGGATCAGCCACTGGGCCTTGCCCTCCTTGTGGCGCAAGGCGTCGGCCTGCGGATCCTTCAGGACGGCCGCGTCATCACGGACAGCGGCGTCAATCTGCGCCTGGGTCCTGTTCCGGATGAACAGAGGTTTGCCGCGCCAGTTGATGGTCACCTGCTGGCCGGACTCGATCTTGGTCAGGTCGTACTCGACGCTGGCCAGGGCCACTGTGTCGGCCGAAGGGTTCATCTGGTCGATCAAGGGCCAGACAATCGTCGCACCGGCGCCAGCGGCGGCGGCCAGTGCGGCGATATGGATGAAGTCGCGGCGCGACGGATCGTCACCCGCGGTTGTGGAATGAACGGCGCTTTCGGCCACCTTCAGGTCACCCTTCGCAAAAGAACCCGGCCCAGACGGGGTACCGGCCAAGAAAACTGGGGAACCGACCAAGCGGCCCTCGGCGTGACGACCACGCACGATTCGACGGGTAGCCCCAGCAAGGTCCCGTTGCCGGATCGCTTAGAACTTGCCCAAGGCTTTTTCAACAGGCGTTGAATGAAAAGCCGGGGGTGCGCTGCATGGACGCGCCGCAGCAATCGGCTAAAACTGCCCGTCATGGCTGATCCAGACCTCCTCGAATCGCGCAAACAGTCCGCTCGCGACTGGTTTGAAACCCTTCGTGATCGCATCTGTGATGCGTTCGAAACCCTCGAGGACGCGGCGCCGGCTGACCTCTATCCGGGCGCTCCGGGACGATTCGCCCGCAGGCCCTGGGTTCGGGAGGCCGGGGGGGGCGGCGTCATGTCGATGATGCATGGCCGGCTTTTCGAGAAGGTCGGGGTCCATACCTCCGTGGTCCATGGCTCCTTCACCCCTGAAATGGCCAGCACCATGCCGGGCGCCCAGGAAGATCCCCGGTTCTTCGCGACCGGCGTGTCGCTGATCGCCCACATGACCAACCCCCGGGTCCCGGCGGTCCATATGAACACCCGCTTCATCTGCACCACTCGGGGATGGTTCGGCGGCGGCGCCGACCTCACCCCGCTGCTGGCCGACCAGCGCCGTCAGGACGCCCCGGACGCCCTCGCCTTCCATGAGGCGCTGAAGGCCGCCTGCGACGCCCATGACCCGGCCTGGCACCCGAAATACAAGGCCTGGTGCGACGAGTATTTCTTCCTGCCGCACCGCAACGAGCCCCGGGGCGTCGGCGGCATCTTTTACGATCACCATGACAGCGGCGACTGGGACCGGGATTTCGCCTTCACCCAGGATGTCGGCAAGGCCTTCGCCGAGGTCTATCCGCAGATTGTCCAGGGTCGGATGGGCCAGGCCTGGACGGACGAGGAGCGCGAGGAACAGCTGATCCGGCGTGGCCGCTATGTCGAGTTCAACCTGCTCTACGACCGCGGCACGATGTTCGGGCTGAAGACCGGCGGCAATGTGGAGTCCATTCTCAGCTCCATGCCCCCCACGGTGAAATGGCCCTGAGCCGGAGGGGCCGGCTGGATGCGGTTCAGTAGGCCATGCCCTGGGCCACGGCCTTCAGCCGCTCCACCGCCGCCAGCTTGTCGTCCATGAAGTCATGGTCGATCCACCATTCCTCGACCTCGCGCATCACCTCGCCGACCAGCGGGCCCTTGGGCACGCCGGCGGCCAGAACCTCGTCCCCGGTCAGGGGAAACACCGGCGGCCGCCAGGTCTCGGCCAGGGCCAGCAGTCCGCGCCACTGGGACCCCGCCGCTGGACGAAGCGAAGCGGCCCAGGCCAGCTTGATCCGGTCTGAAAAGGTGCGAAGACCGATCCGGTAGACCGTCCGGCGGGATTCCCGGGGGCTCATCCAGGACACGATCCTCGGGTCCTTTCCGGCAGCGTTGACCAGTCGGTCCGACAGGGCGTTTGACAGCCTCAGACGTTCCGCCACATCGGCGACGATTCCGGCGTCATCCGGCAGCACGGCCGCCAGCCGCAGTTCCGGATCATTGTCGAAAAGCTGCTCGGTCTCGATGGCGATCAGCGCCTCCAGCCGGGTCAGGCCCTTGACCTGGGGCAGCACGGCAGACAGGACGCCGGTCGCCGCCATCAGCCTCAGGGCGGCGCGGGGGTCATCGGCCCCCAGCAGCTTGAGCAGTTCCTTCTGGGTCCGTTCGGCCGCCCGGCCGGACATCATGCCCTTCAGGGCCTTGCAGGCCGTCAGGGCGGCCTGGTCGGGCTCTCCCTTGCCGTACCAGGCATGAAACCGGAAATACCGCAGGATCCGCAGATAATCCTCGCGGATCCGGGTCATGGGATCGCCGACAAAGACAATCCGTCCGGCCCGGGCGTCGGTCAGGCCATGGCCGGTGGGATCGAACAGCTGCCCCGCCCGGTTGGCGTAGATGGCGTTCAGGTGAAAATCCCGGCGCTGGGCGTCTTCGTCCCAGCTCAGGGTGAAGGCGACCACGGCCCGGCGGCCATCGGTGGACACGTCCCGTCTGAGGGTCGTGATCTCGTAGGGCGTGCCCTCGCTGATGGCGGTGACGGTGCCATGGTCCACACCAGTCGGAACTGACCTCAGGCCGGCGGCGGCCAGGGCCTCGGTCACGGCGTCGGGGGTCAGGGTGGTGGCGATATCGACATCATCGACCGGCCGGCCCAGCAGGGTGTTGCGCACGCAGCCGCCGACAAACCTGGCGCAGTCGGGGCCGCCCTTGTCTTCCAGGGCCTGCATGACGGCGACGGTCGCCGGCCGGGTCATCCAGGCGGGTTGACCGAGGGTCTCTTGGATCAAAGCGGACATGCAGCCGGGATATAGCCTGACGCGGCTGCTGCAAAGGCCGTTCGCTCAGGCCGGGCTCGCGCCAAACAGCCGATCATACAGCGCCCGGAGCATTCCGGCCGTGGCGCCCCAGATCAGTTCGTCTTCCCAGGCCATGGCGTAGAAATGCCGCCTCTGGCCATCGGGCATGTCGTAGTGGCGTCGCTCGTGGTTGGCGGGGTCCATCAGATAGCCGAACGGGGTCTCGAAGATGTGGGCCACCTCCGACGGGCTGGCCGTGAGGGACAGGCCCGGCGAGACAAACCCCACGACCGGGGTGACCAGGTAGCCCGTGCCGGTCCGGTAGGGGGTCGACTGGCCGGCCAGGGTCACATGACGACGGTCCAGGGCGATCTCTTCCTCGGCTTCCCTGAGCGCGGCCTGCCAGGGCGATTCACCGGCGTCCATCCGGCCGCCCGGAAAGGCCACCTGGCCGGAATGACGCCTCAGGCTGCTGGCCCGGCGGGTCAGCAGGACCGACAGGCCTTCGGGGCGTTCGATCAGCGGCACCAGGACGGCGGCCTGGACCAGCGGACCGTCCCGTTCCGGGGCCATGTCCGGGTTCAGGTCGAAATCGGACTGTTGCCCGGCCCCTGGCTCCCCTGAGGCCGCAACCGGGTCCAGTTTTCCGGCGATCCAGTCCCGCAGTTCGGGCGAAGCCTTCACAGCTGGTGCGCCCCGGCCGGACCGACCGGGAAGAAGGCCCCGCCGGATTCAACCCCCAGGGTCGGCCCCTCTGCCGTCTGGCGCTCTTTCGCCAGCTCCACCAGTTCATAGAAGACCGGCCGGGCGATCCTGGCCTCGAGGCCCCGGCGGACATGGATATAGGGCCGGGGCTCGCCGGTCGCCGGGTCCTGCTCGACCCGGATGACATTCTCGGGGCCGGCGGTCACCGCATCCCCGACATTGGTCTGGAACACCAGGTCTTCGCCGACCTGATCGACGCGGACCGCGATGAAGGGGGCGTCCTCCACGGTGATCCGCATCTTTTCCACCGGCGTCACCAGATGAAACCCGTCCGGGTCCTTGCGCAGGACCGTCGAGAACAGCCGCACCAGGGCCTCTCGGCCGATCGGGCTGCCCTCATGGAACCACAGCCCGTCACGCCGGATGACGATGTCGATCTCGCCGCAATGGGCTGGATTCCACAGATGGACCGGCGGCAGGCCCTTCGGCCCGGCGCTGCCGGCGGCGGCGATCACGGCTTCAAGGCCGGCGGCGGGGCTGGGAGGGGTCATGCAGGGCAAGTATTGGTCTTCCGCACCGGCATTCAAGGGCCATGCCGCCTCAGCTCCGCGCGGGCCCCCTGTAGGCGTCCCGAAGCTCGCGCTTCAGAACCTTGCCGATATGGCTGCGGGGCAGGGACTCGATGATCACCACATCGGCCAGGCGCTGGGTCTTGCCGACCTTGCCGTTGGTGAAGGTCTTGATCGCCTCGGCCGTCGCAGCGGCGCCGTCCCTGAGGGCCACGAAGGCCACCGGGGTCTCGCCCCAGGCAGCGGAAGGCACGCCGACCACGGCCGCCTCGACCACAGCCGGATGGGTGACCATCACCTGTTCCATGTCGCTGGGATAGATGTTGAACCCGCCCGAGATGATCATGTCCTTGCGGCGGTCCATCAGGGTCAGGAACCCCTCGGCGTCCAGCCGGCCGACGTCGCCGGTGCGGATATAGACCTCGCCGGATTTCGGGTCCGTCCATTGCGCCTCGGCTGTCTTGCCGGGCTGGTTGTGATAGCCGTTCATCGTGGCGGGGGACCGCCCCACGATCTCGCCGACCTCGCCGGTGGCCACTTCCCTGCCGTCCTCGTCGATCAGCTTGATGATCGCGCCCAGTCCCGGCTGGCCGACGGTATGCAGCTTGTCCGGATGTTCGTGGGCCGCCAGGATGAAGCCGCCGCCGCCCTCGGTCATGCCGTAATACTCGACCAGGCCGCCGGGCCAGCGCTTCAGGATGTCGGCCTTCAGTTCCGCCGCGAACGGCGCGCTGGTGCAGAACTTCATCTCATAGCTGGACAGGTCATGGCTGTCGAAGGCCGGATGCTCCATCAGCCGCCGGTACTGAACCGGCACCAGCATGGCATGGGTGATCCGCTGCGCCTGTGAAATGGCCAGGAACCCCTGGACGTCGAACTTGGCCATCATGTGGACCGTGCCGCCGCCGGCCAGGGTCGGGAAGAAACAGACCAGGGTGGTGTTGGAATAGAGCGGCGTCGAGACCAGGCTGCGGGCCTCGGGCCCATAACCAATGCCGTCAGGACGGGGCCCGAAGTGGCGCCAGCGCATGCCGTGGCTCTGGACGATGCCCTTGGGAATGCCCGTGGTGCCCGAGGAATAGATGATGTTGAAGGGATCGCTTGGCGCGATCTCGACGGGTTCGGGTCTTGCGCCCACCGGCGGCAGCCAGGCCTCGAAGGCCTGGCCGGCGTCCGACCCGTCCAGGGCGATGCGTCTTGCGGTGACCCCATCCATGACCTCGGCCATGGCCGAGGCGACGCCCTTGTCTAGGAAGAACAGGGTCGCCCCGCTGTCGGCGGCCATGCCGGCCAGCTGTTCGGGGGTCGAGGAGGGCGCCAGCGGCGCTGCGGCGATCCCGGCCCTCAGGCAGCCCAGGAACAGGGCAGCATAGGGAATGGAGGTGGTGGCGCAGATGGCCACGGCCGATTTCTGGTCGACCCCGTCCCGCTGCAGCCCGGCGGCGACCCTGTCCATCAACTGGTCCAGCTCGCCCCAGGTCATGGCCTGGCTGTCCTGCCAGAGGGCCGGATGGTCCGGCTGTTCCGCGGCGTGCTGGCGCATGATTTCCGGCAGGTTGCCGAAATCTGCGGCCAGGAACTGGTCGAGGGTCTGGGTCATGCTGCCTTGCTCCGGCGCATAGGAAATCTCCCCTCCCCCGGTCGGGGAAGGGGAGTCTCGGAAGTTGGCCTCGTCGTCCTACTTCAGGTCGCGGAAGCTCTTGCCCTCGGCGACCAGCTTTTCCAGCAGGGCGGAGGGCTTGAAGAAGTCGCCCATCTGCGCCTGGTAGTGCTTCATCCGCTCGAGGATCCTGGGCAGGCCGACGCTGTCGGCATAATGCATCGGACCGCCGCGATAGACCGGCCAGCCATAGCCGTTGATCCAGACGATATCGATGTCCGAGGCGCGGATCGCCTTGCCCTCTTCGAGGATCTTGGCGCCCTCGTTGATCATCGGGAAAATGGTCCGCTCGAGGATTTCCTCGTCGCTGATTTCCCGGGGATTGGTCCCGGCCTTGGCGGCGAAGTCCTTGATGATCTTTTCGGTGACCGGCGAGGGGATGGCGTTGCGGCTTTCGTCATAGTCGTAATAGCCGGCGCCGGTTTTCTGGCCGCGGCGGTCCATCTCGCACAGCACTTCGCGGATGGTGGAGCTGCTGGACTTCTCCTTGCTCCAGCCGATGTCCAGTCCCGCCAGGTCGCTCATGGCGAAGGGGCCCATGGGGAAGCCGAAATCGTAGAGAACCCGGTCGACGTCCCAGGGCATGGCGCCCTCTGCGACCGTAGCCTGGGCCTGGATCTGGCGCTGGGACAGCATTCGGTTGCCGACAAAGCCCGGGCAGACCCCGACCAGCACGCCGACCTTGCCGATCTGCTTGGCCAGCTTCATCGAGGTGGCGATGACCGGCTTGGCGGTGGCGTCGCCGCGCACGATTTCCAGCAGCCGCATGACATTGGCCGGCGAGAAGAAGTGCAGGCCGATGACGCTTTCCGGACGGCTGGTGGCCGAGGCGATCTCGTTGACGTCCAGATAGCTGGTGTTGGAGGCCAGGATGGCGCCCGGCTTGGCGATCTTGTCCAGCTTGCCGAAGACCTCCTTCTTGATCTCCATGTTCTCGAAGATGGCCTCGATGATCAGGTCGCAGTCGGCCAGGTCGGCCAGGTCCAGCGAGCCCGACAGCAGGGACATGCGCTTTTCCACGTCGTCCTGGGTCAGGCGGCCCTTCTTGGCGGTGTTCTCGTAGTTCTTGCGGATGACGCCCAGGCCGCGGTCGAGGGCGTCCTGCTTCGTCTCGACGATCTTCACCGGGATGCCGACATTCAGGAAGTTCATCGAGATGCCGCCGCCCATGGTGCCGGCCCCGATCACGCCCACCGACTTGACCGGCAGGGTTTCGACATCATCCCCCACGTCCGGGATCTTGTTGGCCTGACGCTCGGCGAAGAAGACATAGCGCTGGGCGGCGGACTGCGGGCCGGTCATCAGCTCGATGAACAGCTTCCGCTCGACGGCAAGCCCATCCTCGAAGGGCAGCAGGGAGGCCTCGACGCACTGGATGTTGGATTCCGGCGCCTTGAAGCCGCGGAACTTGCGGGCATTGGCCTTGCGGAAGTCGGCGAACACCTGCGGGTCGGCCTTGACCTCGCGATCCCGGACCTTCTTCAGCGGCCAGTTCTCGTCCAGCACCTTCTGGGCGAAGGCGATGGCGCCCTCGCGCAGCTTGCCCTCTTCCATCAGGGCGTCGACCAGACCCATGGCATTGGCCGCCTTGGCCGGCACATGGCTGCCGCTGGTCATCATCTCCAGCGCCTTTTCGGCGCCGACGATGCGGGGCAGGCGCTGGGTGCCGCCGGCTCCCGGCAGCAGGCCCAGATTGACTTCCGGCAGGCCGACCTTGGCCGAGGGGACCGCAACCCGGTAATGGGCCGTCAGGGCCACTTCCAGGCCGCCGCCCAGCGCCGTGCCGTGAATCGCGGCGATCACCGGCTTGGGCGAGTTTTCCATGGCGTTCTGGACGTCGAACAGGCTGGCGCCCTTCTGGGCCCCGCCGAACTCGCTGATGTCGGCGCCGGCGATGAAGGTCCGGCCGTCGCAGATCAGCACGATCGCCTTGACGTCCGCGTCGTTGATGGCGGCCTCGAAGGCGCCGGCCAGGCCGTCGCGAACCCCGGCCGACAGGGCGTTCACCGGCGGCGAGTTGAGGGTCACGATGGCGATATCGCCTTCGCGAGCGAGGTCGGTGACGGAATTGATTGCGGCCATGGCGTCTCTGCCCTTATCGTTTGTTGAAACAGTTGTTTGAGTGGCAAACTGCCGAGGCCGGCCCACAGAGTCCAGCCCGCAGACGGAGGAGCGACCTATGGATCTGGATTTTCTGCCTGAGCACGCCTTGTTCCGCAAAGAGGTTCGGGCCTGGATCGAGGAAAATTTCCCCCAGGCCATCCGCGACAAGCAGGCCACGGGCGAGCATCTCAACAAGGAAGAGATCCTCTCCTGGCACAGAATTCTCTACAACAAGGGCTGGCTGACCCCCGGCTGGCCGGTCGAGCATGGCGGCACCGGCTGGGATGCCGTCCGCAAATACATCTGGTCCGAGGAACTGGCCCGCGCCAACACCACCGGTCCGTCCTTCGGCCTCGGGATGATCGGGCCGGTGCTCTATACGTTCGGCAGCGCCGACCAGAAGGAAAACCTCCTGAAACCCACCCTGGCCGGCGATATCTGGTGGTGCCAGGGTTATAGCGAGCCGGGCGCCGGCTCCGACCTGGCGGGCCTCTCGACCAAGGCCGAGCGTTTCACCGGCGAGGACGGCCGCGAATACTACAGGGTCAATGGCCAGAAGACCTGGACCACCCAGGGCCATTTCGCCGACTGGGGCTTCTTCCTGGTCCGCACCAACCCCACCGCCAAGAAGCAGGAGGGAATCACCTTCCTGCTGATCGACATGAAGACCCCGGGCATCAGCGTCCGGCCGATCATCACCATCGATGGCGGCCATGAGGTCAATGACACCTTCCTCGAGGACGTCATCGTGCCGGTCGAGAATCGCATCGGCGAGGAAGACAAGGGCTGGACCGTCGCCAAGTATCTGCTGGGCCACGAGCGGACCGGAATCGCCGGCGTCGCCCGCTCCAAGCGGGGCATCGAAAGGCTGCGGGAAATCGCCGCCGGCCAGCTGGCCGATGACGGCAGCCCCCTCATCGACGACGCCGATTTCCGCCGCAAGGTGGCCGAGCTGGAGGTCGACCTGACCGCCCTGGAATATACCGAACTGCGCACGCTTGCCGGCGAGAGCAGCGGCAAGGGCCCAGGCCCGGAAGCCAGCCTGCTCAAGGTCAAGGGCACCGAGGTCGGCCAGCGCCTGACCGAACTGACCCTGGAGGCGGCCGGCCATTACGGCGCCCCCTATTTCCGGGGCTTCCCCAAGGAAGGCGACAACGCCCTGCCCATCGGCCCGGACTTCGCCTTCAAGGCCGGCCCCGGCTATTTCAACATGCGCAAGACCTCGATCTTCGGCGGCTCCAACGAGATCCAGCGCAACATCATGGCCAAGGCGGTGCTGGGGCTCTGAGATCGCCTTCCGACGTCGCCCGGCGAAACCACAATTCGCCGGGGGTTTGGACGGCTGCCCTGGCAGTCCAACCAACCTGGTGGTCAAGATCTGACTGTTGAGTCCCGCAGGCAGAACCCCGCCGACGAAAACCCCAAAGTCCGCTTTGCGCACCGAACTCAACGGGTAGAATCGACCCGTTGCGGACTTCCACCGGGTCTGCTTTTCAAGCCGTCGACCTACCGCCGACGGGCCGCGCTAGGCCGAACAGGCAGATTGTTTAACCAGCCAGGCCATGGCCGCTTCTTCTACTGCATCGGATGGGTCTTCGGGCGAGCCTGGCCCCGGTTCAATCGCCTCGTCCGGAGG
>JARWZW010000001.1 GCA_029866155.1 Caulobacter sp.
TCCTGGCTCTGTCGGTCTTCCGGCAGAGCCAATCGGGACAGAACGCCTTATCCTTGCGTCCCTCCCATTGCCCGGCCGCCAGGGACGGGGGCGCAAGCAACTGTCGTTGCACTCAAGATCGCGCCGGCCCCAAGGCTATTGGAGGATTTCCAGTGTCGTCCAGTCCCGTCGCCCGGTCGCCGGAAACACTGGACCAGGCCCTGGGCCGACTGGAGCGGCTCATTGCGGCCCAGGCCTGGGAAGAGGCCGACAGCCTTGCCGGCCAGGTTTTCCGGCAGGCTCCCGATGATCTTCGGCTGATCCTGCATCGCGCGGCCATCAGCGGCGCCCGGGGGCGCGTCGGGGAGGCCATCCGGACCCTCGGCGCCGGCTTGACCGCCCATCCCGGCCATCCCACGCTGCTTTTGCAACTCGGCGCCGGACTGGGCCATGCCGGGCTCTGGACCGAGGCGATAGAGCGCCTTGACCAGGCCCTGTTCCATGCCCCGGACTGGCCGCCGGCCCTGTTCCAGAGAGGGTCGATCCTGTTGGCCGCCGGCCGGCCCAGGAAGGCCCGAGCTGATTTCGCCAGGCTTCTGGCCATAGATGGGGGCAATTTGCCGGCGCGTCAGCAGTGGCAGGCCTGCAATCAGGCCAGGTCCGGCAGTCCAAGGGAGACGCCGTCCCTGATGGCGCGCCGCGCCCAGGTCCTGCTGGCCCTAGGCCGCCCCGCCGGGGCCCTGGCCGATCTGGACGCCGCCCTGCGACGATCCGCACCAGAGGCGAGCCTGCACAACAATCGTGGACTGGCCCTGTTCGAACTGGAGCGGTTTGACGAGGCCCTGGCCGGCTTTGACGCCGCCCTGACGCTGATGGATCCCGCGGATCCCGTGGCCGCAGGCCCTCTTCTGAATCGTGGCCGGACCCTGGTTGAACTGGGTCGTCCGGTCGACGCTCTGATCGATCTGGATCAGGCCCTCTCCCTGCGCCCCGGCGACCCGGGCATCCTGTTCAATCAGGCCATGGCCCGTTTCCTGACGGGCGACTGGACCAGGGCCTGGGGCCCCTTCGAACATCGCTGGTCCTTGCCTGAGATGCTCGGCGACCGCAGGGCGCCAGGTCCGCAATGGACCGGCGAGGCCGATCTGGCCGGGCGCACCCTTCTGATCACCGTAGAACAGGGCTTCGGCGACACGCTCCAGTTCTGCCGGTATGCCCAGCTGGCCCATGATCGCGGCGCCCGGGTCCTGCTGGAGGCGCAACCGGCCCTAATTCCCCTCTTGACCTCTCTGAAGGGGGTCGACCGGTTGATCGAGCGCGGCGCGGCCCTGCCGGACCATGACCTGCATTGTCCGATGTTGAGCCTGCCCGGCGCCTTCGGGACGACTGAGCAGACGGCCCCGGCCAGGACTCCCTATCTTTCCGCGCCGCCGCTCCTGACCGCTGCCTGGCGCAAGGACCTGCGCCAGTCCGGGGCCTTCAATGTGGGCCTGGCCTGGAGCGGCAATCCGGGCAATCCCAGGGACCCGCAGCGGTCTCTTTCGGCGGCCAGACTAGCGCCCCTGTTTTCGGCGCGTCCGGACCTGAGGTTCCATGCCCTGCAACCGGGCGTGAAGCCGGCGGATCGGCAGGCTTTGCCCGACCTGATCGTTCACCCGGACGATCGCCTCGATTTCAGCGGCACGGCGGGACTGATCGAGGCGCTGGACCTGGTGATTTCAGTCGATACGGCCATGGCCCATCTGGCCGGGGCCCTGGACCGGCCGGTCTGGATCCTGTTGCCGTTCGCGGCGGACTGGCGATGGAAGGCCGACGGGGCCGCTACGGCCTGGTATCCTTCGGCCCGCCTCTTTCGCCAGGCCCGGCGCGGGGATTGGCGGGGCGTGATCGACCTGGTCTGCAGGGCTTTGGCGGATATGGGTCCTTCGGACCTTGCCGGGCCCAACCGGCCCTGACCGAAGCCCGACGCATCACAAGCGCCGTCAATCCATGACGCTGATTGTCCTGATTGTCAGGGAGGGCTATCAACCGCCCTCGCTGTTTCCGAGAGCCCGACGATGTCCGACACCCTGCCTGACCGCCTCTGCACCAATCCCCGCAGCCCCTTCTATGATGCAGACCTCCTGCAGCAGGGCATTGGCATCAAGTTCCGGGGCGAGGAAAAGACCAATGTCGACGAGTATTGCGTCAGCGAGGGCTGGGTGAAGGTGGCGATCGGAAACAAGGTCGATCGCAAGGGCAATCCCATGACCATCAAGCTCTCCGGACCCGTCGAGCCCTATATCAAGCCTGCCGAGTAGGGTCGCCGACCTGCCGGCGACGCCACCCCCGGAATTCGACAATCGGCCTGACCCTCCCGCCGGGCAAGAAGCCAGAACAGGCTGCTTGTTGCGCCTCTGCTTTGATTTCCCACCCAATGAGTAGGCGAACCCGATCGCATGGGTTATGGCTGAACGATCGATTGCTTACCAGATCGATAGACTTTGGGGGAAAATTCGCCATGCCCGACAAGACGGGACTGATTGCGTGCATCGCGAGCCGGTCACTACTGGCCGTCTGCTCACTTCTTGCGCTTCCAGCGATCGCCCAGGCCGACCCCTGGCGGGTCAAGACAGCGGCGGAAATGCCGGACTGGTTGACCGTCTCCGGCAGCGGCCGACTTCGTTACGAGACCCTCGACGGACAGTTCAGGCCCGCTCGCGACGGCGGCGACCAGATGTCGTCCGCGCGAACAGCTGTGCTCGCCGAAGCCCGCTTCAATCCGGTCACGATCGGGGTTGAGGTGCTGGACGCCCGGATCCTCGAGGCCGACACGGATGTCACGGCAGGGACGTCCGAGGTCAATGCCCTGGAGGTCATCCAGGCCTTTGCAGCGGTCTCGACAGATACTGCCGCCGGAAAGGTCGAGGTGACGGCTGGTCGGTTCACCATGGAGCTCGGCTCGCGCCGGCTGGTGGGAACATCCAACTTCAACAATGTCCCGGCCGCCTATACCGGCGCCCGACTGGACTGGACGGCGCCTGAGGGGCCGTCCGTAACCGCCTTCTACACCCTGCCGGTCGCAGTCCGCCCCTTTGATCGGCCGTCGATTCTGGACAATGACAGGAAGGCCGACAGCCAGAGCGCCGACACCCGTTTCTACGGCCTGTTCGCCAGCCTGCCGAAGGTCGCAGTCCAGGGTGATCTGGAACTGATGGCGCTGCGACTGGAAGAAGTCGACGATGGCGACCTTGCAACCCGGGACCGGCGAACCACCACCCTGGCGGCCAGGTTCTTTCGGGAACCCAGGCCGGGCCGCTTCGACTACGAGTTTGAGGCCAGCTACCAGTCCGGCAAGGCCGGGGCTTCCACAGCAGCGGCCGACATTACCGACCTCAAGGTCAAGGCGGGCTATGCCCATCTCGAACTTGGCTACCGCTGGACCGTGAAATGGTCGCCCCGGGTCTCGGCTGAATTCGACTATGGTTCGGGCGACAAGGATCGGACGGACCGTGAGTTCGGCCGTTTCGACAGCCTGTTTGGTCCAAGGCGCCCCGATTTCGGGCCGGGCGGCCTCTATGGCCCGCTGGCCAGGTCGAACGTCATGTCGCCGGGCGTCCGGCTGGAGGTGACCCCGGCCAAGCGCCTGGACGCCACTGTCTTCTATCGCGGCCTGTGGCTGGACCAGTCCCGCGACGCGTTTGGCTCCACAGGCCTGAGAGACCCCGCCGGTCGATCAGGAACCTTTGCCGGCCATCAGATCGAGGGACGGGCCCGATATTGGCTGGTTCCGGGGAATATCCGCCTGGAGGTGGGGGCCGCAGCACTGATTCAGGGCGATTTCCTGAAATCCGTCCCCGGGCGGACCGGCGAGGGCGACACCCTCTATGGCTATTCGGACCTGACGTTCACATTCTAGGCCCTGCCGGACCCTCCCTGCCCTGAATGGGGCCTGGCGTTCGGAAGCGGTTGCCGGACGACCGGCTGCGACTATGGTCGTCGCTTCGCTTCGAGGCCCCAGAATGATCCCTGCTCGTTTCGCCGCCCTGGCCATCGGCCTGCTCTGTCTGGCTATGCCGTTCAAGGTGGCTGCCCAGACCACAGACACCAATCTGTGGCTGGAGGCCGTGGACAGTTCCGCCGCCCTGGACTGGGTCAGGGCCGAAAACACCCGGTCAGAGCCCGTCCTGACGCGGGATCCGCGGTTCTCGACCCTGCAGTCCCAGGCCCTTGCCGTGCTGTCCGCCCAGGACCGCATCCCGACGCCCGCCTTCATCGGCGAGGCGGTCTATAACTTCTGGCAGGACGCGGAGCATGTGCGGGGGATCTGGCGTCGCACCAGCCTCCAGTCCTTCCGCTCCCCATCGCCGGTCTGGGAAACCGTCCTCGACCTGGACGCCCTGGCCAGCCAGGAAAAGGCCAACTGGATCTGGAAGGGCGCCCTCTGTCGGCCGGCCACCCATGACCGTTGCCTCATCCAGCTGTCCAATGGCGGCAAGGACGCGGTCCAGGTCCGGGAGTTTGACCTGGCCAGCAAGGCCTTCGTCGAAGGCGGATTTCACCTTCCCGAGGGCAAGCAGTCCCTGGCCTGGCTGGACCAGGACACCCTGTTGCTGACACGGGACTGGGGTCCCGGCAGCCTGACGGAGTCGGGCTATGGCCGGATCATCAGGTCCCTGGCCCGCGGCCAGACCCTGGAACAGGCGAAAACCCTGTTTGAGGCCGAGACCCGGGATGTCAGCGCCACGCCCAGCGTTCTGCGCGACGCAAAGGGCGGACGGGTGGTCCTGGCCGGACGGGGCCTGGATTTCTTCAACACCGCCTGGTTCATGATGGGCGCTGGCGGAGAATTCAGCCCTCTGGCCCTGCCGACCCTCTCCTCCATCCATGGCCTGTTCGAGGGCCGGATCATCCTGTCGATCCAGCAGGACTGGTCCATGGGCGGACAGATGCATGCGGCAGGATCCCTGCTGGCCGTCGATCCGACGGACCTGTCACGCATCGAGGTGCTGTATCGGCCTTCCGCCCGTCAGGCCCTGGACCGTGACCAGATCCGGGTCACTGACAATCGGATCGTGGCTGTGCTCTACGAGAATGTCCGGGGCTCCGTCGTCAGCTTCCGCCCCGGGGCAGACGGCTGGGTCCAGTCGCGCTATCCCGGTCTTGCCAATGCTGCGGTGACCCTGGTGTCGACGGCCGATACGGGGGACGCCGTCCTCTATAGCGAAGAGACCTTCATAGCGCCCACGCGCCTGATGCTGGGAATGACTCCGGCCGCCGAGAGCGACCTGGTCAAGGCCCTGCCCGCCCGGTTTGCCGCCGAGGGCCTGATGGTGGAGCAGAAGGAAGCCACCTCCCGCGACGGGACGAAGATCCCCTACTTCCTGGTCCGTCGGAAAAACCTGCAACTCGACGGCCGGGCGCCGACCCTGCTGCACGCCTATGGCGGATTCCAGCTGTCCAAGCTGCCGGTCTATGACCCGGTGGTTGGCAAGCTCTGGCTGGAACGGGGCGGCGCCTATGTGGTGGCCAATATCCGCGGCGGCGGCGAGTTTGGTCCTGCCTGGCACACCGCCGCGCTCAAGGCCAACCGCCAGCGCGCCTTCGACGACTACTATGCCGTGGCCGAAGCCCTGATCGCCGACCGGGTGACCTCACCGCGCCATCTGGGCGCCTATGGCCGGTCCAATGGCGGGCTGTTGATGGGCGTGGCCATGACCCAGAGGCCGGACCTCTGGAACGCCGTGGTGGTCGAAAGCCCCTTGCTGGACATGCTGCGCTATCACCGTCTGCCGGCCGGCGCGTCCTGGATCGGCGAATATGGTGATCCCGAGATTGCCGGGGAAGCGGCCTGGATCGCCAGCTACAGCCCCTACCAGGCCTTGAAAGCGGGGGTGAAATACCCGCGCGCCTACATCACGACCTCGACCAAGGATGACCGGGTTCACCCCGGACATGCCAGGAAGTTCGCTGCACGACTGGGCCAGGTTGGCGCCCCCTATCTCTATTACGAGAACCTCGATGGCGGGCACGCCAACGGCGCCGATCCCCGGGCCAATGCCCGGCGCTGGGCGATGCACTATGTCTATCTGACCCAGCAACTCATGGACTGACCCTTGAAGACCCTCCTCTCTTCCATCCTGGTAACCGCCTTGACCCTTTCCGCCATGCCCGCCGCAAACGCCCAGTCCAGCGGAGCGATCGCCGAGACCAGCGATCCGTTTCTCTGGCTGGAAGAGGTCGAGGGTGATCGGGCCCTGGCCTGGGCGCGGGCCGAAAACGCCCGCACCCTTCCCGTGCTCCAGGGAGACCCGCGCTATCAGGGGCTCTATGCCGACGCCCTGAAGATCGTGACCGCCCGGGACAGGGTCCCCCTGGTGGCCTTTTCGGGCGGCGCCGACAGCCGCCTGCGAAACTTCTGGCAGGACGACAGCCATGTTCGAGGCCTGTGGCGGCGCACCAGCCTCGAGAGCTATCGTAGCGCCAGCCCGGACTGGGAAACCGTCCTGGACCTGGACGCCCTGGCCCGGGAGGACGGCGCCAACTGGGTCTGGAAGGGCGCCGACTGCCTGTCGCCGGACGATCGCTATTGCCTCCTCAGCCTGTCGGACGGCGGCAAGGACGCCGTGACCCTCCGGGAGTTCGACACCGTCGAGAAGCGCTTCGTCGAGGGCGGCTTCGTTTCTCCCGAGGCAAAGCAGAATGTCGACTGGCTTGACCGCGACACCCTGCTGATCGCCACGGACTGGGGGCCAGGCTCCCTGACCAGATCGAGCTATCCCCGGATTCTCAAGCAATGGAAGCGCGGTACGCCGCTAAGCCAGGCCAGGGAACTTTTCGCCGGGGAAGAGGGAGATATCTCCGTCTATCCCCTCGTACTGCGGGATGCTGATGGCAAGGTCCGGCAGGTCATGTTCGGTCGCGCCACCACCTTCTATGACACCGAATACTACCTGTTCCGCGATGGCAGGACCCAGAGGCTGCCCTTGCCCACCAAGGCCTCCCTCAAGGGGCTGGTGCAGGATCGGCTGGTCTTCACCCTCGAGGAGGACTGGACCGAACGCAGTCTGAAACAGGGCGATCTGATCGCCTTTGATCTGAAAGCCCTGCAACGAGACTCGAAGACAGCCCAGGCGGAAGTGATCCTGAGGCCCGGGCCAAGGGAAGCCATCGAGGATATCGGGATCACCCGGAACAGCCTGGTGGTCGCGCTCTATGAAAACGTGAAGGGCGCGGCCTATGCCTATCGCCCGTCGACGAAGGGCTGGACCCGCACGAGGCTGGACCTGCCTGCCAACGCCTCCATTTCCCTGGGATCCGGGGCCCAGGGCTCGGACCGTATCCTGGCTACGGTTGCCGGCTACCTGACCCCGACCAGCTTCTGGCTGGCTGACGGAACCGACGGCAAGGCCGAGCTCCTGAAGTCGGCCCCGTCCCGCTTTGACGCCGCCAATCACCTGGTCGAACAGTTTGAGGCGGTCAGCCGGGATGGCACGAAGGTTCCCTATTTCGTGGTGCGGCCGAAGACCCTGGCCCATGATGGCCAGGCCCCGACCCTGCTCTATGGCTATGGCGGCTTCCAGGTCTCGATGCTGCCCAGCTATTCCGGAACCATGGGCAAGCTCTGGCTCGAACGGGGCGGAGTCTATGTCGTGGCCAATATCCGCGGCGGCGGTGAATTCGGCCCCGGCTGGCACGAACAGGGCCTGAAAGAGAACCGCCAGAGGGTCTATGACGACTTCTTCGCCGTCTCAGAAGACCTGATCTCCCGCAAGATCACCTCCCCGCGCCGACTTGGCATCATGGGCGGCTCCAATGGCGGGCTCCTGATGGGGGTGGCCCTCACCCAGCGGCCGGAGCTCTACAATGCCGTGGTCGTTCAGGTGCCGCTGTTCGACATGCAGCGCTACACGGTCATGGGCGGGGCTGGCGCTTCCTGGGCTGGCGAGTATGGCGAACCAACCGATCCTGCCCAATGGGCCTATATCAGCCGCTACAGCCCCTATCAGAACCTCAAGGCCGGTCAGCCCTACCCCGAGGTTTTCATCGAAACCTCGACCAAGGACGACCGCGTGCATCCCGGCCACGCCAGAAAGGCCGCCGCCCGGCTGCAGGCCCTGGGCTATCCGGTGCTCTATTACGAGAACATCGATGGCGGCCATGCGGCCAGCGCAAACCTCAACGAAACGGCCCGGCGCGTGGCGCTGGAATATAGCTACCTGTCCCGTCGCCTGATGGACTGACCATCAGGCTGACAAAGAAAAACCCCCGCCGCAGACGCGACGGGGGTTCGATAGCTTCGGATCCGGCTGACATCGCCGGATCAGGATCAGAAGGCGTAGCGACCGACCAGCTGGAACACAGGGCCAGCCTTTTCGGTCTCGAGCTCATACTCGTCATAGGTCCGGCTGGCCTGATCGGCCAGCGAACCGAACTTGTCGAAGACTTCATCCTTGGAGCTGTCCAGCAGGTTGGAGCCGGTCAGGCGCAGGACGAAGTTCTTGCCGAAGCGCTTCTCGACAAACATTTCCAGGTCGGCGCCATAGGCGGTGTCGATCTCTTCCAGTTCAACCCGGCCGAAAGCATCGCCCTGCTTGCGGTAGGTGACGCCGAAGGCGCCGCCCAGGGTCGGCAGGTCCTGGATGAAGCCGACGTTCATCACATAGTTGGACTGGTCATTGAAGCGGCGCTCGCCGGCAAAATCGGTGACTTCGCTGTCCAGCCAGCTGTAATTGAAGAACACGCCGGTGTTGTCGAAGCCCATGAAGGTCAGAGGCGTCGAAAGGTCGAATTCCAGACCCCAGACCTTGCCGTCGCCGATGTTGTCAACCGAGTAGATAAAGGTCCCGGGGCCGCCGTCGCCTTCGAGGCCGGTGTTGGTCACTTCAATCAGGTCGGTGACATCGCGATAGAAGAAGTTCAGGCCAACCACGCCCTTGCGTCCGAGACGGCGCTCATAGCCCAGATCGAGGCCCCAGGCGGTTTCCGGCTTCAGGTCCGGGTTGCCGATGAAGTCGTCATCTCCAAACTCCTCGACCAGCAGGACCGGCGAGAGCTGGTTGAAGTTGGGACGGCGAACCGTGCGGGCCACGGACAGGTTGATCCGGCCAGCGTCACCCACATTGAAGCGCATATGGGCCGAGGGCAGCAGGATGTTGTAGTCGTTTTCGGTCACGACATCGGCCGGAGCGACGCCCGGGCTGTTGTCGGTGATCGTGACGTCAGTGGTTTCGTAGCGCAGGCCGGCTTCCCAGCGGAAGGCGTCCGACTTGCCCGAAAGCATCACGAAGGGATCCAGGCGGGTCTCTTCGATGTTGGCTTCGCTCAGGCCGTTGAGCAGGTAGATCCCCGGCAGGGTCGGACGGGGCGCCGGCGCATTCAGGATCGTCGTACGGGCGCGATACTCGATCACCTTCGAGTCCCGCTCCTTGTCGTTGTAGAACAGACCGAACTGCAGCTTGGCGGCGCCCAGATCACGGCTGTGATCGAACTCGGCCGTCAGTTCCTTGTCTTCCAGGTCAACATTGATCTCGTCCCGGGTGAAGCGGTCGTCTTCCGGGAAGGGGATGAGGTCGCGCAGGTACTCGGCCTCTTCCTCGAACTCGAACTGGTCGTCGATCAGGGCCGAATAGCCCAGCTTGAAGGTGCTGCGGCCGCCGAACATGTCGTAGCCGTACTTGCCGCGGAGCGACCAGTTATCGGTCTGGATGTCCAGATCGTTGTCGTTCAGGGTTTCGAGATTGGCGTTAGTGCGGATGCCCGAGCGGTACTCGATCGAGTCTTCGTCCTGGGTCCGGTCGGTGCGGACGAAGAAGCCCGTCAGTTCCAGGTCGCCGCCGGCCACAGCCACTTCATAGCTGGCGTTGAAGGAGTAGTCGGTGCCGTCGCGAACGTCGGACTGGTCTTCGATATTGACCAGGGTCCCCTTGGGCATGTCGAAGCGCTTGGACAGCTTTTCCTTCGGGCTGCGGCGGCCCTGCAGGTTGGCCCCGAACAGCAGGCGGCCAGGACCGACTTCACCGCCCCAGACAACGCCAAGGGCTTCCGCCACTTCGTCATCATTGTACAGGGTGGCGCCGGCGCGGACGTATCCGCCGTTCAGGCTGTAGGCGTCGCGGAGCACGATGTTCAGGGCGCCAGCAACGGCGTCGCCGCTGCGGTTGGCCGAGGAGCTGCGGACGATCTCGATCCGCTCGATCAGCTCGGCCGGGATACGGTCGACAAAGAACGACCGGTCGGCGCCGGCGCCGGGCACCCGCTCGCCATTGATCAGGATCTGGGTGTAGCCCGGATCCAGGCCGCGCAGGCGCGCGCCATCGGATTCGAGCACGTCAGACAGGAAGGTCACGCTGGGAACCCGCTTCATGGCGTCGCCCGCCGAGACCGGCTCGAAACGCTGGAAGTATTCCTGATCGTAGCTGAGAACCGGAACCGTATCCTCGGTGCGGTTGCGGTAGACGATGGCCCCGTTGATCACCAGCTCTTCGACTTCCGTCGGCGCGGTTGCAACGGCTTCGTCCTGAGCCTGGGCCTGGGCCGCAAAGGCTAGTGGCGTCAGCGCGACCAGCGCCATGAGCTTAAGTTTGTTCATCGGATGTTGCCCCGTTGCAGATGGGCGCCCTTGTCAATATGACGCACCCTCGATCTGAGCCCGGACTTAGGTTTGACAGCAATGGGAATCCAGTGATGTTTACTCGACGGTTTTTATTCATTTTTGCGACAGTCAGCGCCGCTTCTATAGTTCTTTCGGCCTGTGGAACGCTTGATCGGGAAGCCGTTTCGGATTCCGGAAAAATGACCATTGGCGCTGGAATTCCAATGAATTCAGCGGCGGAAACCCAGTCCGTCGCCACCCGAAACGCCGATGCGGCAGACGACCCGGAAATCTGGGCTGACCCACGCGACCCGTCACGGGTCGTGATTTTCGGCACGGACAAGCAGGCCGGCCTCTACACCTACGACCTGACCGGGAAGATCACCGGCTTCATTCCGGACGGACGCTTGAACAATGTCGACCTGCGTGACGGCTTTGCCACAGCACAGGGCGACAGGGTTCTGGTGGCGGCCAGCGACCGCGGCCGACTGGGCGCGGCCCTCTATCTCATGAACCCTGACACCCTGGCCCTGTCGCCCTGGGGTCTGGTCAAGCTGGACCTGGCCGAGCCCTACGGACTTTGCATGGGACGGCGCGGCGAGGCCTTCATCGTGGTGATCAATGGTACGGACGGTCAGGTCCGCCAGGTCCGGGTCGAGGCTGCCGCAGACGGGTCGGTTCGCTCGACAGAAGAGCGCCGGTTTGCTGTCCCGAGCCAGACCGAGGGCTGCGTGATCGATGACGTCCGCGGGCTCCTCTATATAGGTGAGGAGGCAAGGGGCATCTGGCGCTATCCCCTCGACCCCGCCGCCGGTGCGACTCCGACCCTGATCGCCGCCGCGCCGTCGGACCAGCTCAAGCCCGATGTCGAGGGACTGACCCTGCTGCGTGAAGGCCCGGTCACCTGGCTGATCGCCTCCAGCCAGGGCGACAGCGCCTTCGCCGTCTGGCGAGTCGACGGTGACGCGCCGCAATTCCGGGGCCGGTTCTCGGCCATTGGCGGCGCCGGTCTGGACCCTGTCACCGGCACAGACGGCATCGCCGGCCTTGGCGGACCGGTTGGCGGGTTTCAGGCCGGCCTCCTGGTCGTGCAGGATGATGTCGATAGCGAGGGCGAGGCGCCGACCAGCATCCGGTCCCGCCAGAACTTCAAGCTGATCGACTGGGCTGCGGTGAAGCTGGCCCTTGGCCTCTAGGCTGGACGAGTGAGGCTTGCCCTTCCTGTTTCAAACGCCATTGTCAGGGTCATGAATGCACCCCCGACACTGTCCCCGTTCGTTGACGCCCAGAAGCCTCGGCTGGATCCCGGAAAGTTCCGGGATCCAGACCGGACGGCCAGGGGCGAACCGCGCGCCGCTGTAGCCCTGGACAGCCTGCAGACCCTCTGGCTCAACACCGGGACCCTCTGCAATCTCGCCTGCCTCAACTGCTATATCGAAAGCACCCCGAGCAATAACGCCCTGGTCTGGCTGACGGCGGCGGAGGCCCGTCTCTATCTGGACGAGATCGCCGATCTTCGCCTGGCGACCCGGGAGATCGGCATAACGGGCGGCGAGCCCTTCATGAACCCGGATATCCTGCCGATCCTGGAGGAGGCCCTGGGCCGCGGATTCGAAGTCCTGGTCCTGACCAACGCCATGACCCCCATGACCCACAAGCGGCCGGGCTTGCTGGCGCTGAAGGCGCAGTTTGGCGACAGGCTGACCCTGAGGGTCAGCCTGGACCACTGGACCGCGGCGGTCCACGAGGCCGAACGGGGGGCCGCCAGCTGGGACAGGGCCATCGAGGGGCTCCAGTGGCTTTCTGAGCAAGGCTTTTCCATTGCCATCGCCGGTCGCCAGCTGGCCGACGAAACGCCGGACGATTCACGCGATGGCTATGGCCGGCTCATGGCCTCCCTCGGGGTTTCCCTGGATTGTCAGGACCCGGGGCGGCTGGTGCTGTTTCCGGAAATGGACGCCAGCGTCGACGTTCCCGAAATCACCACGGCGTGCTGGGACATCCTGCACAAGCGCCCGCAGGACGTCATGTGCGCAACCAGCCGGATGGTGGTCAAACGAAGGGGGGCTGAGCACCCGGCGGTCATCGCCTGCACCCTGACGCCCTATGACCCACAGTTCGAACTGGGCCGATCACTTGGTGAGGCCCTGGGAACGGTCAAGCTGAACCATCCCCATTGCGCCAAGTTCTGCGTACTGGGCGGCGCCAGCTGCTCGGGCTGATCAGGCCCGCTCAACACCGGCGGCGGCGTCCAACGCATCGCAGATGGCTGCGATCTGCGCCCTGGACAGCCCCTCACCGGCCAGTTTCAGGTCCCCGTGATCAAAATACCGACCCCGTCGCCGCCAGCCCCCGGACGGTTCTCCGCCGCCATGATGGCGTCCGCCAAAGGGCCCCGATTATGGCTGAGCGGCCAAAAAACCTGTGTCTGTGTACTCGCTTTGGTTCTTGTTTCGAAATGTCGTGTTTTCCGGCGCATCGAAACCTCTGGGCCAGAAGCGATTTATCGATATCTCGAAAACTATCGGATCGGGCGTCCGTTCCTGCCGCCCGTCAGGGCCTTGATCAGCAGGTAATAGTGGTCGAGGCCGTCATTGAACTGGGCCACCGTCAGACGCTCATTGTTGCCGTGATAGTTGTTGTCGACGTTGTCAGTCAGGAACAGCGGCCCGGCGCCGATGGTCGGGATGCCAGCCGCCCGGAAATAGAGACCATCCGAGGCGCCGGCCTCCATATAGGGGGCCGGTTTGACGCCCGGAGCCCGCAGGGACAGCACTTCGGTCAGGGCTCGGTTCAACTCCTCGGGGACCGTCGAAAAATCACTTTCCAGGGGATTTCCCAGGACCGCGATCTCCAGGCTGTCGTCCGCCATCACCGAAGCCAGGGTGGCGCGGGTCTGGGCGACCGTTTCGCCAGGGAAGATCCGGCAGTTGACCGTGGCCGTGGCCGCGACCGGAAGCGCGTTCTCTGCATGGCCGGCCTTCAGCCTGGTCGCGACGCAGGTCGTGCGAATCTCGTTCACGAGGGTCGGATCGCGATCGATCACCACGAGGGCGTCGGGATCGCCAGGATGGGTGGCGAACCGGGCCATGGCCTGGCCAAGGTCTCCGCCGATATCCGGCGCAGACTGGGCGAGGTTTGAAAGGGTCACTGCGTTCCATCGAGCTGGGAAGCGATAGGCGCCAACCTTCTGCAGGGCGGCCGACAGTTGATAGATGGCGTTGTCGGCCCTTGGCGCGGAGGAATGACCACCGCTGTTCCGGGCGGTGATTTCAAACGTGGCGTAGGTCTTTTCTGCGACCTGGGCCGAATAGGCGGCCTTTCCGCCGCCCCCGGGCAGATAGCCTCCCCCCGCATCGGAATTGACCGCGTAGTCGGCCTTGCCGAACTGCGGGGCAACCGACTGGGTGGTCGTGGCGACCGTTTCCTCGTCTCCGGTGAAGATCAGAACCAGGTCGCGGTCCGGGACAAAACCCTCCCGCTTCAGCCGCATGAAGGCCTGGGCCATGGTCAGGACGCCGTACTTGTTGTCCACAACCCCGCGGCCATAGAGCATCCCGTCCACTTCCGTCAGGGTCCAGGGATCGCGTCCCCAGTCCGCCTGGCTGGCGTCGACCACATCCATATGGGCCAGAAACAGGACCGGCTTTCGCACGGAGCCAGGGCGGCCTGGATAGTGGACGATCAGGCTGGCGGTCTCGCCAAGCGGCTGGATCTGGATGTCGGCGGGACTGAAACCAGCCTGGCGCATCTGCCCTGCCAGATAGGCCGCCATGGCGGGAACCGCGCCGCGTCCCTCCACAGTCGGAAAGGCGATGATCTCCGCAAAAAGCTGTCTCGCCTCGGTCCGGACAGTGTCCTGCGAGGCGGGCCGGGCCGGGCCCGCCGGCGCGGCCAGGGCGCTCGACGCCGCCAGGCCGGAAATGACTGCTGCAACCAGGATCAAGCGCATGTTTCGTCCCCATGTTCGGAGCGATCTTAGCGGTCCGGCCCCAACTGCAAAACAGTCAGGCCGCCTGGAGGGTTTCCGCCAGCAGACGGCCGTCCCGGGCGCGGCTGGATCCGGCCCGCCAGGCCACCACCACCTCACGGCTGGGGTGGTCGGCATCCAGGGGCCGGACGGTGACCGGCGCCTGTCCCGTAAGACCGGCCTCCACGGCCATGGCCGGAACAAAGGAGACGCCCAGTCCCGATCCCACCATCTGGACCAGGGTCGGCAAGGACGTAGCGGCAAAGGCCTCTTCCTCACCATTGCGATGAGGCGTCAGGCCACAGGCGGCCAGGACGTGATCCCGCAGGCAGTGGCCATCCTCGAGCAGGATCAACTCGCTGCAGTCCAGCGACTCAGGACGGATATTGACCTGTGACGCCATGGCATGGCCGGTGGGCACCGCCGCCAGCAGTTCATCATCCACCACATGGGCCCATTCCAGCCCGGTCATGTCGTAGGGCAGCGCGATGAGGGCGGCGTCCAGGGCCCCGGCCCGGAGCGCCGTGATCAGTCGGGAGGTCAGGTCCTCCCGCAGGAACAGCCGAAGCTTGGGGAACCGCGCCCGCATCACCGGCAGGGCCTTGGGCAGCAGGAAGGGCGCTATGGTGGGAATGACGCCCAGACGGAACCGGCCCGAAAGCGGCTGACCCGCGCTCTGCGAGGCCTGGACCAGGTCCTCGGCCGCAGCCAGCAGGTCCCGGGCGCGACGGGTCGCCTCCTCTCCCGCCGCCGTCAGGATTGCACCTGACCGGGCCCGATCGACCACCGGCGCGCCGATGATGCGTTCAAGCTCTGCAATCCCGGCCGAAAGGGTGGGCTGAGTCACATGGGCGGCTTCGGCGGCGCGGCTGAAGGAGCCGTGATCGGCCAGGAGTTTCAGATACTGGAGCTGGCGCAGGGTCGGGAGCATGCCACTCCATAGCCGCGCCCTATCGTCCTGGCAAAACCTATTGAAAATTCATTGCCAACTGGCATCAGGGCGTCGCCTCGATGGACCGCTCCAGACCCTTCAGCTGTGCGGCCAGAACCCTGTCGATGATCGGAGCGATCTTGAAGGTCGCCGAATCCAGACCCCCGACCTGGTAGGTCTGGGTCACTTCCGTCGTCCCGTCCGGCAGGGCCTTTAGCTGGAAGGTCAGGGCCGCAGCGGCGCCCAGATCCTGAAGGGGTCCGAGCGCGCCCAGGATCCGCAGGGTCTGGCCGGGGATGGCCAGAACCACCTCGCCATGCTTGACCCCGCCGCCGGCCAGGGCTTCGCAGAAACAGCCGCCCGGCTCGAGGCGAATGGTCATGTTCGAAGCCTTGCCCGAGTAGGTGTGGGAGCTTTCCCACCAGCTGCCGATCTGGCCCAGCTTTTCATAGACGGTCGATGGCGGGGCCGAGATCACCGCGACATTGCGGATCAACAGCCGTCCCTCGGTCGTGCTGACCACTTCCGCCTGCGCCTGACCAAAGCCGGCCATGGCCATTGCCAAGGCTGCAATCCCGTACCGAAGCCGCATCGTCGCACCCCCCGTTTGCAGGGAGCTTACAGCAGGTCCGTCCCGGCGCCAGCGCCCGTTCAGGCCGCGTCGAAAGACAGGGGCTCTCCCCAGAAGGCGCGCACCAGGCCGTTCTGTTCGGCCGGTTGGCCCGTGGTCAGGAACCGCCGTAGTCCGGACTGGCCAGGATCCAGCTCCGGATGACGGGCCAGATAGGCGACCAGGGCGTCCGCCGTGGCGCCGGGCTGGTGGATCAGGGGGGTGCCGGGCGGCAGGGCGTCGCGGAACAGGTCGGCGACAATCTCATAGTGGGTGCAGCCCAGGATGGCCCGATCCGGGAAACGACCGATACGGGTCTTCAGGGCCTGGACATGACGCCCCACTTCGGTCGCCAGATCTTCGGCTCCGGCGCCCTCTTCGATCATCCGAGCGAGATTGGGACAGGGTTCGGAAAAGACCGCCAGGTCCTGCTTGCGCTTGTCGATCTCGATCTCGAAGACGCGGCTCTTCGCGGTTCCCGGTGTCGAAAAGACCCCGAGGATATCCAGCTTCTCGATCTTGTCGCCCCGGCGTTCGGCCTCATGCTCCCAGGGCAGCCCCGTGGCCGCCTCGATGGTCGGGACGATGATCCCCAGAACATTGAGCGCCCGGCCCGTCTCCCGGCGGTATCCAGGCAGCCAGGTCTGCTGCAGCCTCCGCAGGGCGATGGCTGAGGCCGTGTTGCAGGCCAGGACCACAAGGCTGGCGCCGGCCTCGAACAGCCGGATGCAGCCGGCCCGGGTCAGGTCGACGATCTCCTCGCCGGGACGCCCGCCATAGGGGGCGTTGGCTTGATCGGCCAGATAGAGGAAATCTGCAGTCGGCAGCCGTTCCACCAGCGCCCTGTGCACGGTGAGACCGCCAACCCCGGAGTCGAAAACGCCTATTGCCATGCCCGGGGTTTAGGGCGGACCGGGCCTCTAGGGAAGGCCACCCCCTATTTCTTGAACAGGGAAAACAGACCCGGATAGGGGCCCCGGCCTGTGCGATAGAGGCACCACTCGTCCTTCGGCGGACAATCGCTGTCGAAGATCGCCTGTTTCTCGGCGCTGACGACCGCCAGCTGCGGCGACCTGCCGGCGCCCTCGGCGAGGCGTTGCGCACAGCTGTCCAGCTCAGCCTTGCTCAGCTTGAGAAAGCCGGCGTTGGCGCAGCCCAGTTGCCGGCGCAGACCCGGCTGCAGGGCCGACCCGAGGACAAGGGAGCCGGCGCCTTCCGGATTGGCCGGAAGAGCGATCAGAGGACCGTTGCCGGGCGGAACCTCGTCAGGGCTGCCGGCCCGGGGCCCGTACGCGATCAGGGGCCTTGAAACAGGGGCAGGCCCTTGGCTTTCGGTCACCATGCTGCGCTCCGGCCTTAGCGACAGCGCCGGCGCCGGCGCCGGCGAAAAAAGCTGGACCTCGACAGCGGGCGTATCGGGAAGCGGGCCGGGCGGGCCCAGACCGGCCACCAGGGCCAGGACGACCAGCCCATGGACCAGCAGGGAGGCGCACAGGATCGGCAGCCCCCGGACCCCTGCCCTTCGCTCTACAACGCCTCTCAAGGCCATCCCTGCTCCCGTCGCCGACTGGCCGAGGCAGGTTGCGGTCGCAGGACGGTCAAAGCGGGGCGGTGATATTGCGGCCGGCCGGGTCGCGCGTCACACGGGAGCCCTCGTTTGGCCGCAAACGGCCTGTTCGCTGGGGCCTTGACCGTCCGCATTACCGGCGTAATCTGAAGCCCATGTCCCGTCTGCCCGAACACATCACCAGTGCTGAAAGCCAGGTCATGGAGGCCCTTTGGCGGCTGGGGCCGAGCACGGCCGAGGAGCTGGTGATCGAGGTCAAGCGGAGTCAGGACTGGGGCGACGCCACGGTGAAGACCCTGATCAACCGACTGCTCAAAAAGGACGTGATCCAGTCAGAAAGGGTCCGGGGGCGGCACCAGTATCGTCCGCTGGTGGAGCGGAACGAGTATCTCACCCGGGAAAGCCAGGGCCTGCTTGATCGGCTGTTCGACGGCTCCCTGGCGCCGCTGATCTCCCATTTCGCCGAGCACCGCAAACTGAGTCCCCAGGAGGTCACCCGTCTCAAGGCCCTGATCGACGGGATGGACGAGGATGGCTGAGGGCCTGGAACTCGCTGTCCGCATCAACCTGGCCATCAGCATGGCCATACTGATCGTTATGGTTCTGCGGGGACCGATCCGGCGCTTTTTCGGCCCCCGGGCGACCTACGGCCTCTGGCTATTGGCGCCGGTCTCTGCTCTGGCCTGCCTCCTGCCCTCGCTGAGGTCGGTTCCGGCCGGATCCCCGGCCATCGAACCCGCGCTTTGGGCCTCGGCCCTGAGCCTGCCGGCGGCGCTGATGCATCCACCGCTGACACCCTTTCTTTGGGGGATCTGGCTGGCCGGCGCCGGCCTTGTCGCCACGGCGTTTCTGACCGCCCAGGCCCGGTTCCTGCGAAACGCCCGCCAGGGCCGGGCCGGTCCGGCGATTGTCGGGCTTCTGGATCCCCGGCTGGTCCTGCCTGCCGACTTCACCCTGCGCTTTTCGAGCGAGGAACAGGCCCTGATACGGGCCCATGAAAAGGCCCATCTGGACCGCGACGATCCGCGCGCCAATGGCCTCCTGGCGGCGGTGCAGTGCCTGTTCTGGTTCAATCCCCTGGTGCATCTGGCCAGTCGCCTGGTGCGGCTGGACCAGGAGATGGCCTGCGACGCCATGGTCATGGCCCGGTTCCCCAGGGCCCGCAGGCAATATGCCAGGGCCATGCTCAAGACACAGTTGAGCCACGACCTGTTGCCGGCCGGCTGCCACTGGGGCGGCCATCCGCTGGAGGCCCGGATCCTGTTGCTGCAGGCCCCCGCCCTGTCGCGGCTGCGTCAGGCGACCGGTGCGGCGCTCGTCGCCAGCCTCACCCTGACCTGCCTGGCCACGGTCTGGAGCCTGCAATCACCCCGGATCGAGGCGCCCCCGACCCGGGCTGCGCCGCCTCCCGTGATGGACCTGCTGATCGTCCCTGCCTGAGCCGGCTGCGCATTACATGCCGTTCATGTGACGGAACCCCAAGCTTGGCCTAGGGTTGGCTGAAAATCTGCATCCCGGAGTCCGCTACCGTGAAACGCCGCACATTCCTGGCCGCATCGGCCGCCCTTACCGCTACAGCCGCCGTCCATCCGGCCCTGGCCAAGACCCCGGAGACTCCCATGCTGGCTCCCTATTCCGGCCCCTTCGGCGGCGTCCCGGCCTGGGACAAGGTTGTTGTCGCCGACTTCAAGCCGGCGCTCGAGGCGGCCATGGACCAGGCCTGGGCCGAGATCGAGATCATCACCGCCAACAAGGCCGCTCCGACCTTCGAGAACACCATCGCGGCCTATGAGGACAGCGGCCGGGCCCTCGACCGGCTCTATCGCTATTTCTACGTCTGGAGCGGCAATAAGAGCACTCCGGAATTTCAGGCCGTCGAGGCCGAGATGAGCCCGAAACTGTCGGCCTTCGGCGACCGGGTCACCCAGAACCAGGCCCTCTTCAACCGCATCGAGGCGGTCTACAACTCCGCCGAAAAGGCTGGGCTTACCCCTGAGCAGCAGCGGGTCCTGTGGCTGCGCTACACAGGCTTTGTCCGTCAGGGCGCCAAGCTCGACACTGGCGCCAAGGCGCGGGTCGCCTCCATCAATGAAGAACTGGCGGGACACTATACGAAATTCAACGCCAACCAGTTGGCCGACGAGGACACCTATATCGAGCTGACGCCCGCCGACCTCGAAGGCCTGCCGGAGTCCCTGGTCGCGGCCGCCCGGTCGAGCGCGACCGAGCGCAAGCTGGAAGGCAAGGCAATCATCGTCAACACCCGCTCCAGCGTCGATCCCTACCTGACCTATTCGCCGGTCCGTGCGACCCGTGAAAAGGTCTGGCGGGCCTTTGTCAGCCGTGGCGACAATGGCGGCCCGACCGACAACAACGCCATCATCACCCGGATCCTGAAGCTGCGGGCCGAGCGGGCCAAGCTGCTGGGCTATCCGACCCATGCCCACTGGCGGCTGGAAGACTCCATGGCCAAGACCCCCGAGCGGGCCATGGAACTGATGGAAGCGGTCTGGCCGCCAGCCATTGCCGCAGTCAAACGCGACGTCGCCGACATGCAGGCGATCATCGACGCCGAAAAGGGCAGCTTCAAGCTGGCCCCCTGGGACTACCGCTTCTATTCGGAGAAGGTCCGCAAGGCCAGGTACGACCTCGATCTGAACGAGGTGAAGCCCTACCTGCAGCTGGAAAAGCTGCGTGAAGGCATGTTCTGGGCGGCGGGCCAGCTCTATGGCTTCCAGTTCAAGCCGGTGACCGGCGTCCCGGTCTTCCACCCCGATGTCCGGGTCTGGGAGGTCAACCGGGCCGGCAAGAACATCGGCCTCTGGTACTTCGACCCCTATGCCCGCCAGGGCAAGCAGTCGGGCGCCTGGATGACCGACTACCGCACCCAGGAAACCTTCAGGAAGCCGATCACCACCCTGGTGAGCAACAATTCCAACTTCATCAAGGGCGCGCCGGGCGAAACGGTCCTGATCAGCTGGGATGACGCCGAGACCCTGTTCCACGAGTTCGGCCACGCCCTGCATGGCCTCAACTCGGCGGTTGTCTATCCCTCCGTGTCCGGCACCAGCGTCGCCCGCGACTATGTCGAGTTCCCCAGCCAGCTCAATGAACGCTGGCTGTCAACGCCCGAGGTGATGAAGCAGTTCGTCGTCCACTACAAAACCGGAGAGCCCATCCCGCAGGCCCTGGTCGACAAGATCAGCAAGGCCAAGACCTTCAACCAGGGCTTCACCACCACCGAAGCCCTGGCCAGCGCCCTGATCGACATGAAGCTGCATCTGGCCGGCGACGTGACCATCGATCCGGATAAATTCGAGCGCGAGGAACTGGCGAAACTCGGCATGCCCGAGGAACTGGTCATGCGCCACCGCACTCCGCAGTTTGGCCATGTCTTCTCGGGCGATGGCTATTCGGCGGGCTATTACAGCTATCTCTGGGCCGACACCCTGACCGCCGACTGCTGGGAAGCCTTCATGGAAGCCGGCGGCGCCTATGACAAGGCCACGGCCAAGCGGCTGCATGACACCATCATGAGCCAGGGCAACCGCAAGGATCCGGCGCAGCAGTTCCGCGACTTCCGCGGCCGCGACCCCAAGATCGGCGCCTTGATGCGTGACCGGGGCTTCCCGGTGCCCGAAGGAGCCTGAGGACAGTCTGCCGCCCCCGGCCGGACCGGCCGGGGGCGGCTTTTCTTGACCTTTACTTCCCTTTCGCCCATAAGCGCGCCCTTCCGGCGCAATTTACCAGCGCCCTCCCCCGCCACGACCCCGATCCCCATATCGGACGAGGGCGGAGAGGCCCCCCGTCGACGTGATCGTCCACGGGGGTTGGTTTCGTTGTGCGTCTGGTTCGTTCGCGAGCCCGGCAGGGAAAACAAGGGTTCGCCCCGGCGGACCATCGGAGTGGATCTATGTTCGAAGGCCTTACAGATCGGCTGAGCGGCGTCTTTGACCGCTTGTCCGGACGGGGCGTCCTCAGCGAGAAGGACGTCGACGAAGCCCTGCGCGAAGTGCGGGTCGCCCTGCTCGAGGCCGACGTCGCCCTGCCCGTGGTCAAGGACTTCATCGCCAAGGCCCGGGTCGAGGCCACCGGCGAGGCGGTCATCCGATCGATCCGTCCCGCCGATCAGGTGGTGAAGATCGTCTATGACGGCCTGGTCGAGATGCTGGGCGGCGAAGAGCCGGTCGGACTGAACATTGCCCTCAACCCGCCGTCAGTCATCCTGATGAGCGGCCTTCAGGGCTCCGGCAAGACCACCACATCGGCCAAGCTGGCCCTTCGCTTGAGCAAGATGGACCGCAAGAAGGTCCTGATGGCCTCGCTGGACACCCGTCGTCCGGCCGCCATGGAACAGCTGGCGACGCTTGGCGTCCAGGTCGGGGTCGAGACCCTGCCCATCATCGCCGGCCAGTCTGCCGTGGATATTGCCAGACGCGCCATGTCGGCGGCCCGGCTGGGCGGTTACGACATCCTGATCCTCGATACCGCCGGCCGCACCACCCTGGACGAGTCCATGATGGCCGAGGCGGCGGAGATCGCCAGGATCTCCAGCCCGGCCGAGACCCTGCTGGTCGCCGACAGCCTGACCGGCCAGGACGCGGTGCGCACCGCCAAGGCCTTCCACGAACGCCTGCCCCTGACCGGCCTGATCCTGACCCGGGCCGATGGCGACGGACGGGGCGGCGCGGCCCTGTCCATGCGGGCCACCACCGGCCTGCCCATCAAGTTCCTGGGCGCCGGCGAAAAGGTCGAGGCCCTCGAGGTGTTCGACGCCCGACGGGTGGCCGGACGGATTCTGGGCCAGGGCGACATCGTCTCCCTGGTCGAGCGCGCCGCCGCCGATTTCGACCAGGCCAAGTCCGAGGCCATGGCCAAGAAACTGGCCAAGGGCCAGTTCGACCTGGACATGCTGTCGGACCAGCTGACCCAGATGGAAAAGATGGGCGGCATGGAGGGCCTGATGGGCATGCTGCCCGGGGTCCAGAAGATGAAGGGCCAGATCGCCGAGGCTGGCCTCAACGACAAGTCGATCCGCCGCCAGAAGGCGATCATCAGCTCCATGACCCGGGCCGAGCGCAAGAAGCCGGACATCCTGGCCGCCTCGCGCAAGCGCCGGATCGCCGCCGGCGCCGGGGTCGATGTGGCCGAGGTCAACCGCCTGCTGAAGCAGCACCGCCAGATGGCCGACGCCTTCAAGATGATAAGCAAGGGCGGCGGCAGGGGCTTTGCCCAGATGGCCGGCATGCTGGGCCTGGGCGGCGGTGGCGATCGGCTGAAGAGCCTTGGCGGCGGCAAGATGGCGGCGCCCGACCCCGAACAGATCAAGCAGGCCCTTCAGGGCCTGCCCGGCATGGGCGGCCCCGCCGCCGGAGCCAATCCTCCCTCGCTTCCCGGCCTTCCAGGTCTGGGCGGCGGTTCTCCGTTTAACCCGTTCAAGAAAAACTGAACCTGACCAAGGACTAAGAAGACCATGTTGAAAATCCGGCTCGCCCGTGGCGGCACCAAGAAGCGTCCCTACTACTCCATCGTCGTGGCTGACAGCCATTCGCCCCGCGACGGCCGCTTCATCGAAAAGGTCGGCACCTACAATCCGCTGCTGAAGAAGGATGATCCGCAGCGCACCACCCTGAAGCTTGAATCCATCGAAGCCTGGATCAAGAAGGGCGCCCAGCCGACCGACCGCGTCGCCCGGTTCCTGGCCAAGGAAGGCCTGGTCAAGTGGGAACACGGCAACAACCCCACCAAGGGCAAGCCCGGCAAGAAGGCCGAGGAACGCGCCGGCGAGCGCGCCAAGCGCGAAGAAGAGCGGGCTGCCGCGGCCGCCGAACTGGCCGCCAATCCGCCCCCCGAGCCGGAACCCGAAGTGGTTGAAGAAGCCGCGCCGGAAGCCGCCCCGGAAGTGACCACCGAAGCCGCTCCCGAAGCCGCACCCGAGGCTGCTGTCGAAGCCGCCCCGGAAGCGACCACCGAAGGCTAGGACGCATGGCTGGTCCTTCCCCCGCCCGGCGGGAGAGGGACCAGCCAAGGCGCCAGATTATGACGTCACAGTATCTGATTGTCGGCCGTGTCTCCGGCGCCCATGGCGTCCGGGGGGACGTGCGGCTCAGCACCTTTACCCAGGACCCCCTGGCCATCCTCGACTATCGCGATCTGGTCCGGGCGGATGGGTCGGCGGCGCTGACCGTGCTGTCAGCCCGGATCGCCAAGGGCGGGGTCATAGCCCGCTGCAAGGGCATCGAGACCAAGGACCAGGCGGACGGCCTGAAAGGCCTTACCCTCCATGTCGCCCGCAGCGCCCTGCCAGAGCCTGATGAAGACGAATATTATCTTGCGGACCTGATCGGTCTCTCGGCGGTGAACCCTGACGGCCAGCGCATCGGCCGGGTGAAGTCCGTCCAGGACTTCGGGGCCGGCGATATTCTCGAGATCGATCCGGCAGAGGGCGGCCCGACCTGGTACCTGCCCTTTACCCGCCTTGCCGTCCCTGAGGTGCAGATCAGCGCAGGGCAGATCGTCATTGTCCGGCCGGAGGAGGTCGAATGGACCCCGGATCCGGACATCGACCCGGACGACGCGCGGGAATCGCCCGAAGACTGAGGTTTGCCCGGGCTTCCGGCCGCTGCCCGGTCCCCGGACCCGACCTGACCTGGTGTCAGACCTTGATGCGCATCAGGCATTCCTGGGTGACGGACGCCGCCAGCTTGCCGTCCTGGGTGTACATCTCGCCCCGGATGAATCCCCGTCCCTGGGAGGTGCTGGGGCAGTCCTGGTCAAACAGCAGCCAGTTGTTGAAATCTACCGGCCTGTGGAACCACATGGCATGGTCCAGGCTGGCCGATTGCAGGCCCGGCGATTGCCAGGTCAGGCCATGGACCCGCAGGGCGGTCTCCATGAAGGCCATGTCCGAAGCATAGGCAAGACAGGCCTGCTGCAGCCTGATGTCGGGACCGATCGGCGCCTTGGCCCGCATCCAGGTCTGTTTGCGCGGCGGCTTGGGCACCGGCTTGAAGATGTTCTGCGGATCGGGCCAGCGCAGGTCGATGGGCCGGGGCCGCTGCAGCTGCTGCAGCATGGCTGGCGGGATCTTGTCCGGTGAGTCGGCCAGCATCCGCTCCAGTTCGCCCAGCACCGAATCCGGATCCGGCGCCTCCGGCATGGCCGTCTGGTGTTCCAGCCCCTCTTCGGCCACCTGGAACGAGGCCGCCAGGTTGAAGATCTGCTGGCCATTCTGGATGGCGATCACCCGTCTTGTGGTGAAGGTGCCGCCGTCCCGCGACCGGTCAACCTCGTACAGCACCGGGATGCGGACATCGCCGGGCCGGATGAAATAGGCATGGATCGAATGACAGACCCGGTTCTCCACCGTCTCATAGGCCGCCAGCAGAGCCTGGGCGATGACGAACCCGCCAAAGATGCGCGGAAACCCGTCATTGGGCGACACGCCGCGGAACAGGTTCATCTCGATCGGCTCGAGAGCCAGGGTCTCGATAAGGTTTTCGGTCTCTTCCATGGTGCAGTGCAATAGGCTCAGGCGATCGATCCGGCAAGCTTGGGGCCTTCCGCCCACCGTAGCCTGGATCGGCGGGTGGCCCCCTGGTCAGACTATTCTCGCTTAAACGCCGGCTCCAGCAGCGACAGCAAACGGTCCGCCATCACCTCGATTGCGTCGGCCCCGGGCCCCCCATCGATCAGGCCATTGATCACCAGCGAGACATAGCCGTGAACCGCCATCCAGGCGAAGTTGACGCCGGTGCGGTCATCGACCCCCTCCGGCCGACGGGTCTCGGCGACGGCCCGCCAGAGGACGCCCCCGCAATGGTCGGCGGCGGTCATGACCCGGCCCTGGGCGCCGTCTCGATTACTGCGCTGGAACATCATGTCGTAGGTCGCCGGTCGCGACAGGGCGAAGGCGATATAGGCCATGCCGATAGCCTTCAGTCGGGCAAAGGGATCGGCCTGCGCCGAATCCCGGGCGGCAATCATGCGGGCTGCAAGATCGTCGAATCCCTCGGCCAGGACGGCGCCGATCAGGTCAGCCCGGGTCGGAAAATAGTGGGCCGGCGCCGCATGGGAGACGCCCGCCATCCGGGCGCAGGCCCGCAGGCTGATAGCGGATTCCGGGCCGGATTCGATCAGGCTGGCCGCCGCCTGCAGCAGGGCCGCCCGCACGTCATCTGGCCGGGCGCGGGGTCCGGTCGACTGCGGGGTCATGGCCATTCAGAACCGCTCCTTGACACTGTCAAGTTTGCAGGATACCCAGCTTGACAGTGTCAAGCAATGGAGCATCCTCGTGACAGACACCCTGTTTTCCCTGGCCAACCTCCTGGCCCTGGTCATGTGGATCGCCCTGATCTTCGGACGGTTCATCAAGCCCCTGCAAAAGGTCGTCGATCCGCTGGCAGGATTTGTCGCCCCCGCCCTGCTGGCTGTCGCCTATGCTGTTGTGATGGGGATGTTCTGGGGCCAGGCCGAGGGCGGCGGCTTTGGCTCGCTCCAGGCGGTCGGGGCCCTGTTCGCCAAGCCGGAACTGCTGCTGGCCGGCTGGATCCACTACCTGGCCTTTGACCTGTTTGTCGGCGGATGGATCGCCCGCACCGCTTCGGAGCGGGGCCTTTCCGGCTTTCTCATTGCGCCCATCCTGGTCCTGACCTTCCTGGTCGGCCCGGTCGGCTATCTGGCCTTCTCCCTGCTGAACCTGGCGACCCGGCGGGCTGCGAAATGACTGCCATCAGCCAGGCCAACCCCGCCCGCAGCTGTCGTCCAGCCCTGTCCTGGGAGCCCCTCCTCGCCACGGCAGGCCTTCTGCTGGCCCTGACCATGATCCCGACCGGCTGGCTCGCCCTGACGGATCCCAGAACCCTTGATGGTGTCAATGTCTGGATCAAACCGCTCAAGTTCATGGCCTCGGTCAGCCTGTTCTGGCTGACTGGCGCCTGGGTCTTCAGCCATCTTCCCTCAGGCTTCCGCCAGTCCCTGGCCGGTCGCTACACCGTCTGGGTTTCCCTGATCGCGGGGCTGCTTGAGATCGCATACATCACCCTGCAGGCCTCGCGGGCCGAGGCCTCGCATTTCAACTATTCCAGCCCGACCAGCAGCGTTCTCTACAGTCTGATGGCGGTCGGCGCCGTCAGCATGACCTCCACCTCCCTGGTCCAGGGAATTGCGGTCCTGAGGACCAGAGCCGGGGACCTCACCCCACCCGTCCGGACCGCCCTGGGCTGGGGCCTCGTCCTGACTTTCGTGCTGGGCACATTGACCGGCGGCTATATGGGCAGCCAGCCTGGTCATTTCGTCGGCATACCGACCGATCTCCAGGGCCTGCCTCTCCTGGGATGGTCCACTACGGCGGGAGACCTGCGCCCGGCCCATTTCTTCGGGATGCACGCAGCCCAGATCCTGCCCGTCCTGATCTGGGTCATCGCCCTTGGGTCCCCGACCTGGGCGCGACGGCTGCCCGTCCCCCTGGCCCTGGCCTATGCCGCCTTGACCCTGGCGATCCTGGCCCAGGCCATGGCCGGCAAGCCGCTGATCGCCCTGTAGGGCAGCCGCCGACGTGTTAGGGATGTGGCTCCCGCCACAATAGGCCACATCCATGTCCGCCGCCCTGCTCGCTTTCGCCCTGTTGCTGTTCCAGTCGGGCCCCGGACTTGGATATGCCGAGGCGAAGGCCCGGGCGGAGCGATATGAGGCCGACCTGCCGTCCCAGACCTATCGCAGGTCCGTACTTGATCCGCTTTTGACCCCGAAAACAAAGGCCCTGTTCAGCCGCTGCTACCCCGCTTCGGTGGGACGGCGCATGACCTTCACCCTGATCGTCAGTTTCAAGGATACGAAGTTCGACCGCGTCGAGCGGGACAGCGAGGATCCCGTGGCCCGCTGTATGGCTGAGGCCTTCGCCGAAATCCGCTGGCCGAAGCCGCCCCATGACGACTTCGCCGAGGAATTTCACTTCGACCTGGCGCCCGACTGAAGGCCCCTGCCCGCTTTGCGAAGCGCCGACGAGACTTTAGAAGGCGCCATGCCCTTCACCGCCACCGTCCTGACCATGTTCCCCGAGGCCTTTCCCGGCCCGCTGGGTGTTTCCCTGATCGGGACTGCCTGGCGCGAGCAGGACCTGTGGCGACTGGAAACGGTGGACATCCGGGGCTTTTCCAAGGATAAGCGCGGCTTCCTTGACGACACCCCTGCGGGTGGCGGTCCGGGACAGGTGATGAAGGCGGATGTAATCGCGGCGGCGCTCGACAGCGTTGAGATCGCGGGACGTCCGCTTTTGTGCATGAGCGCCCGGGGCAGGCCCCTGACCCAGGCGCGGGTGAGTAAATGGGCCGCCACGCCGGGGATCATCGTCCTCTGTGGCCGGTTCGAGGGGGTGGACCAGCGGGTGCTCGACGCCCGGGGGTTCGAGGAGGTCTCCGTCGGAGACGCGGTCCTGGCCGGTGGCGAGGCGGCGGCGATGGTGGTGATCGAGGCCTGTGTCCGTCTTGTTCCGGGGGTTCTTGGGCAGGCGGCCAGTCTTCACGAAGAGAGCTTCGAGGACGGGCTCCTCGAACATCCGCAGTTTACAAGGCCGCGGACGTTCGAAGGGTTGGACATCCCCGAGGTGCTGCTGAGCGGCGACCATGGAAAGGTTGCGGCCTGGCGGCAGGCCATGAGAGAGACCACGACCCGCGAGCGGCGGCCCGATCTTTGGGACCGCCATCTCGCCAATCAACAGGCAAAGGGCGACCGCAAGACGGGAAAGCCCAAAGGAGACTAGAGATGAACGTGATCAAGCAACTGGAGAAGGAAGAGGTTGAACGCCTCGCCGCCCTCCGCACCACCCCCGATTTCCAGCCCGGCGACACCGTCCGCGTCAATGTCCGCATCAAGGAAGGCGACCGCGAGCGCGTCCAGGCCTATGAAGGCGTCTGCATCGCCCGCCAGGGCGCCGGCCTGCATGAGAGCTTCACGGTCCGCAAGATCAGCTTCGGCGAAGGCGTCGAGCGGGTCTTCCCGACGATGTCGCCGATGATCGAGAGCATCGAAGTCAAGCGTCGCGGCGTCGTCCGTCGCGCCAAGCTCTATTACCTGCGCGATCGTCGCGGCAAGAGCGCCCGGATCGCCGAGCGGTCCATGGTCCGCAAGGAAGAGCCCAAGGGCGAATAACCCCTTTCGCGGCTTGAAAGATCAAAGGCCCCGCTGTCACCAGCGGGGCCTTTTTCTATTGACGCTCTTGAGTCCCGTCAGACGGACCCTGCTTCACCCCGCCGCCGCGATGTAGCTGTCCACCTGGGTCTCCAGCACGTCCAGCGGCAGGGCGCCGTCCTTGAGGACTGCATCATGGAAGTCCCGGATATCGTACCGCGCGCCCAGCGCCTTCTGGGCCCGGGCCCGCAGTTCAAAGATCTTGAGCTGGCCGACCATGTAGCTGGTCGCCTGACCGGGATTGGAAATGTAGCGCTCCACCTCCTTGACGATGTCCCGCTCGCTGAGCAGCGAATTGTCCCGGAAGAAACTGATGGCCTGCTCCCGGCTCCACCGCTTGGCGTGCATGCCTGTATCGACCACCAGCCTAACAGCTCGCCAGGCTTCGAGGGACAGCCGGCCAAAGTCTGAGTAGGGATCGGCATAGTAGCCCATCTCCTTGCCCAGCTTTTCCGAATAGAGCCCCCATCCCTCGCTATAGGCGCCATAGCCGCCAAACCGCCGGAACTTGGGAATGCCCTGAAGTTCCTGCGCCAGGGCGATCTGGAAGTGGTGACCAGGCGCCCCCTCATGATAGCTGATCCCCTCGATCTGGGGCTTCAGAACCTGGGTCATGTCGGCCAGATTGACATAATAGATGCCTGGCCTTGAGCCGTCCGGTGCCGGACGGTTGTAGAAGGCCACACTGGCCGTTTCCTGTCGCCAGGCCTCCACGGCGCGAACCTCGAGCGGAGCCTTGGGCAGCCGCAGGAAATAGCGCGGCGCAGCCGCCATGACCTGCGCGATATAGCCGTTGGCGTCCTTCAGATAGGCGGCCCGGCCTTCAGCAGTGTTGGGGTACTGGAACTTCGGGTTGGTCTTCAGTTCCTTGAAGAAGGCCTGCAGGCTTCCCTTGAAGCCGACCGTCGCCATGATGGCCCGCATCTCGCCCTGGATCCGGGCCAGTTCCTTCAGCCCGGTCTGGTGGATCTGGTCAGCGGACAGATCGGTCGTGGTGGAGCCCTTCAGTCGATAGGCGTAGAAGGCATCTCCATCCGGCAGGGCCCAGGCGCCGCGATTGCCCCGCGCCAGGCCCTTCAGGTCCTTCTGGGTCGCCAGGAAGGTTTCGTAGCCCGCCTTGAACGGGCCCAGCAGCGCCGCCCGGCCCTCGGACAGCAGCCTGGACTTCTCGGCCTCGGGCGCTGTCAGGCCCGAGACCTTCTTGCGGAAATCGGCCCAGATGGCGCTGTCCTCCCCGAGCGAGAAGGGCGCGCCGGTCAGGATCTTTCGCGTGTCGGCCTCGACCGGGCCGAAGGTGAAGGCCGGCGCCACGACCCCCGCTTCCGCCGCCGCCATCAGGCTGGCGCAGACCTCTGTCATGACCCGCTGGCTGTCCTTCAGCCTGGCGATATAGGCCTCGGCGTCGCCCACCCCGTCGACCCGGTGCTGATTGATCAGGAAGACCGGGATCTCGCCGGCCGGGCTGCCATTGGTCGTGGCCTGATAGAAGTGATTGCGCCAGCGCACCCCTTCCCGCTGGCGGCTGACCGACCGCTCGAAAAGCTACCAGGATATCCTCGACTGGGGCCCCAGGGTGTCGAAGCGGAACCGCGCCTTCATGGCCGAAAGCTGGGTCTCCGCCAGGATCAGGGCTCGGTCCGCACCGGCGTCGGTATAGTCGTCCAGCCGGTCGTAGTGTGTCTTGATTCCCAGAGACGTCAGGCTTTCAGGACTGAGCGCCAGGGTCTCGTCGAAGGCCGCATCCAGGAAAGCCGTAAACCGTTGATCCTCCGGGCTGGCTTCGCCATCGGCTCCAAGGGCCAGGGCCTGGGCCCCGAACGGGGCCGCCAGGGGCAGGGACAGGAGGCCGGCGAGCGCCAGGCGACGGCTGGGTGCGAAATCCATGGGCAACAGGCTTTCTCCGGAAAGGCGGTCAGAAGAGTGTCCATAGTTGGCGGCCGGTGTCATCTTTCTAATGCGTCATGTCCGGCATGGGCGCCGCAGCCATGGCGCCCCGCAAGTTCCTTGCTGCGATCGCCGGTGTCGCAGCGATTTGACGCACTTTCCTTGCCCGAGACTGGACGAAGACCCACCGGCAGTCCTACATCCGCCCCATGGCTGGCAAGACACTCTACGACAAGATCTGGGACGCGCATGTCATCGCTCAGGATGGCGCCGAGGCGATCCTCTATATCGACCTGCATCTGATCCATGAGGTCACGACGCCCCAGGCCTTTGCGGGTCTCCGGGCCGCCGGCCGTCCCGTGCGCCGCCCGGACAGAACATTGGCGGTCGCCGACCATAACGTGCCCACCATCGGTCAGGCGCTTGGCGTCAATGCGGTGGAAGACGAGGAAGCCCGGCTGCAGCTCCAGACACTCGGCCGCAATGTCGCCGACGCCGGCATCGAGTATTTCCAGATGGGCGATCCTCGCAACGGCATCGTCCATGTGGTCGGCCCCGAACAGGGCCGCACACAGCCCGGCATGACCATTGTCTGCGGCGATTCCCACACCTCCACCCATGGCGCCTTCGGGGCCCTTGCCCAGGGCATCGGCACCAGCGAGGTCGAACATGTCCTGGCCACCCAGACCCTGCGCCAGGCCCGGTCGAAGAACCTTCGCGTGACCGTCGATGGCCAGCTTGGCCCCGGCGTCACCGCCAAGGACATGGCCCTGGCCATCATCGGAACCATCGGCACGGCCGGCGGCACAGGCTCGGTCATCGAATATGCCGGCGAAGCCGTGCGCGCCCTGTCCATGGAGGGCCGCATGACCCTCTGCAACCTGACCATCGAGGCCGGCGCCCGGGCGGGTCTGGTGGCCCCCGACGACAAGACCTTCGACTATATCCGCGGTCGCCCTTCTGCCCCCAAGGGCGCCGCCTGGGACATGGCCGTCAGCTACTGGAAATCCTACTTCAGCGACCCGGATGCGCTATTTGATCGCGAGGTCCGTCTCAACGCCGCCGATATCGCCCCGACCGTCACCTGGGGCACCAGCCCGGAAGATGTCGTGTCGGTGACCGGCCTTGTGCCGGATCCGGACAGCTTCGCCACCCCCGACAAGCGGGCTTCCGCCACCCGGGCGCTGGACTATATGGGCCTGATCGCCGGTCAGCCCATTACCGAGGCGAAGGTGGACGTGGTGTTCATCGGCAGCTGCACCAACAGTCGCATAGAAGACCTGCGGGCCGCCGCTGAGGTCGCCCAGGCCGCCTTCCTCGAAGGCCGGCTGGTCGCCCCCCATGTGCGGGCCATGGTGGTGCCGGGCTCGGGCCTGGTTCGCGACCAGGCAGAGGCCGAGGGCCTGGACGCCCTGTTCCGGGCTTCGGGCTTCGAATGGCGCGAGCCCGGCTGTTCCATGTGCCTGGGCATGAACCCCGACCGTCTGGCCCCGGGCCAGCGCTGCGCCTCGACCTCGAACCGCAATTTCGAGGGCCGTCAGGGTCGCGGCGGCCGCACCCATCTGATGAGCCCGGCCATGGCGGCGGCGGCGGCGATCGCCGGCCATATCGTCGATGTCCGCACCTTCCTGACAGTCTGACCTGTCAGGTCGGTATCGACCCTGACTTCAACGCCGATCCCGGCCCCAAGGTGCTTGCCGCATGACCATCACCGCCCTGGACCACATCGCCCTGGTCGTCCGCGATCTGGACGCCACCCTGGACGGCTACAGCCGCCTGTTCGGCCGCACCCCCAACTGGCGCGGCGCCGATGGTGGGGCGCACCATGCCTGGTACCAGTTCGGCAACACCGCCCTGGACATCATCGCCCCGACCGGCGAGGGCCATACCGGCAGTCAGGTGGCCAGACAGCTGGCCGATCATGGCGAAGGCATCTGGGCCCTGGCCTTCGCCACCGATGACATGGCCGCCGAACGCGGGCGGATCGAGCGGCTGGCGATGCCCTCTTCCGAGCCCCTGCCGATCCGCTCCACCCATCCCGAAACCGGTGAAAAGCGCCGCTGGCTGACCTCGGTGATCGCGCCGGCCGCCAGTCACGGCGTGAACCTCTTCCTGATCGAGCAGAAGCCCGACACGGCGATCTGGCCAAACTCGGAGGCGCAAGGCCAGGAGGCCGCGGCCATCTCCGGCCTCGACCATGTCGTGGTCTCGACCCGCCATCCCAACCGCGCCGCCGCCCTCTATGGCGCGCGCCTGGGTCTTGATTTCAAGCTGGACCGGACAAACCCCGACTGGGGAACCCGCCTGATGTTCTTCAAGGTCGGCGATCTGGTCGTTGAAGTCGCCCACCGCCTGAAGGACGAGCCCAACGACGATCCCGACAGCTTCTGGGGCCTGACCTGGCGGGCGCCCGATGTGGACGCCGCCCATGCCCGGATCGCTGCATCCGGGTTCGAAGTCAGCGAATGCCGAGCCGGCCGCAAGCCTGGCACCCGCGTCTTCACCATCAAGAACGCCCCGGCCGGCATTCCCACCCTGATCCTCGGAGCCGCTCAGTGAAAGCCTTCACCCGCCTGGATGGCCGCGCCGCGCCGCTGGGTCTGGCCAATGTCGATACCGACCAGATCATCCCCAAGCAGTTCCTAAAGACCGTCGAGCGGGAGGGCCTGGCCAAGGGCCTGTTCTATGACTTCCGGTTCGACGAGGCGGGCAAGGAAAAGACCGACTTCGTCCTCAACCGACCGGAATACCGGGCGGCCTCCATCCTCATCGCCGGCGACAATTTCGGCTGCGGCTCCAGCCGGGAACATGCCCCCTGGGCCCTGATGGATTTCGGAATCACCTGCGTCATCTCCTCCGGTTTCGCGGACATCTTCCACAACAACTGCCTCAACAACGGCCTGCTGCCAGTGGTGTTGAAGCCGCAGGAAGTCGAGGCCCTGATGGAAGAGGCCAAGGGCGGCAACCACGTCTTCACCGTCGATCTCGAAACCCAGACCGTGTCGGCGCCATCCGGCGCCAAATTCCGGTTCGAGATTGATCCTGACCGCAAGCACAAGCTGCTGGAGGGCCTGGACGCCATTGGCGAGACCCTGCAGCATGCGCCGTCCATCGATGTCTATGAAATGAAGCGCGCCCTGGCCCAGCCCTGGCTGGAGGCCTGAATGATCCTGGTCATGGGTACTGTCCGGGTGTCGCCGGACGCCATAGAGGTCCTGCGACCGGCCATGGCCGCCCAGGTCGCCGCCTCTCGCGCCGAGGACGGCTGTATTGACTATGCCTATGGCCTGGATGTGCTGGAGCCCGGCCTGATCCGGGTCTCGGAGGCCTGGACCAGCCGCGCGGCCCTGGAGGCCCATCTGGCCAGTCCGCACATGCCCGTCTGGCGCGCCGCCCTGGCCACAGCCGGGGTTCTCAGCCGCGACATCAAGGCTTACGAAGCCGGCGACGGCATCAGCTTCTGACCTCGGAAATTTCCGCCATGACCACGCTCCTCCTTCTGCCCGGCGACGGGATCGGTCCTGAAGTCTGCGCGCAGATGCGCCGGGTTGCCGAGCGCCTGACCCCGGACATCCTGCTTAAAGAGCGTGACTTCGGCGGTTGCTCCTATGACCGTCATGGCGTGCCCATCACCGATGAAGCCATCGCCGCCGCCCTGGCCGCCGACGCGGTCCTGATGGGCGCTGTCGGCGGACCGCAATGGTCCGGCGTCGCGCGTCAGCACCGGCCAGAAGCCGGGCTGCTAGCCCTTCGCAAGGCCATGCAGGTCTTCGCCAATCTCCGGCCGGCCCTCTGTTTCGACGCCCTGGCCGACGCTTCCAGCCTCAAGCGCCATCTGGTCGCCGGCCTCGACATCATGATCGTTCGGGAACTGACCGGCGGGGTCTATTTCGGCGAGCCGCGCGGCATAGAGACCATGGCCGATGGACAGCGCCGCGGCGTCGACACCCAGGTCTATACGACCTCGGAGATCGAGCGAGTGTCCCGGGTGGCCTTCGAACTGGCCCGGGGCCGGCGCAACAAGGTGACCTCCGCCGAAAAGTCCAATGTGATGGAGAGCGGCCTGCTGTGGCGCGAGGTGGTCACCGCCCTTCATGCCCGCGACTATGCCGATGTGACCCTGGAACACATGCTGGCCGATAACGCCGCCATGCAGCTGGTCCGGGCCCCGACCCAGTTCGACGTCCTGCTGACCGACAATCTGTTCGGCGACATTCTCTCCGACGCCGCCGCCCAGTTGACCGGGTCCCTCGGCATGCTGCCCTCGGCGGCCCTGGGCGATCCCGGCAAGCCCGGCCTCTACGAGCCCATCCATGGATCGGCGCCGGACATCGCCGGCAAGGGCGTCGCCAATCCGCTGGCCGCCATCCTGTCCTTCGAAATGGCGCTTCGCTGGTCCCTAGGACGGTCGGACGAGGCGGATCGGCTGTTCAAGGCCGTGGAGTCGGCCCTGGCGTCCGGGGCCCGGACCGCCGACCTTGGCGGCGGCCTGACGACTGTCCAGATGGGTGACGCCGTCCTGGCCGCGCTTTAGGTCGCCGCTCTCTGCCGGCATGCCGATCCGCGAGGCCTGCCCCCGGGGCAGCTGGATGACAGCTTTGGGCGTCGGCGCCGCCTGGGCTATAAGGACAGCATGACCCGGCCCGACGCCTATGAAGAACAAGCCCTGATCGAGCTTGCCGCCTGGCGCGAGAAGATCCTGCGTCCGCCCGGGCCCTTGGACCTCGCCGCCCGGCGCATGCAGTCGACCGTGAACAACCTGATCCCCGAACGGATCCACAGGGTCATCACCAGGGTCATTGAACAGATGACCCGCGCCATCCTCACCGGCGCCGACATGACCACGGCGAAGCCCCTGACCAACGCCTCCCTGGGGGCCCGGGACGCCCTGGCGAAACAGCGGATCCTGACCTACCGGACCATGGCGGCTGCCGAGGGCGGGGTGGCCGGGGCCGGCGGCTTCCTGCTGGCCGCTGCCGACTTTCCGGTGCTGATCGGCTTCAAGATCAAGCTGCTGTTCGAGATCGCCGCCCTCTATGGCCATGACGCCGAGGACTGGGACGAGCGACTGTTCATTCTGTCGATCTTCCAGCTGGCCTTTTCCAGCGCCGACCACCGCCAGGCGGTGTTCCGCCAGCTGGACGCCTGGGAAGGCGGCGCCGACGGCCGACCATCCTCTCACAGCGATTTCGACTGGCGGACCTTCCAGCAACAGTACCGCGACTATATCGACCTTGCGAAACTGGCGCAGTTGATCCCGGTGATCGGGGCCCCGGTGGGCGCCTATGTGAACTTCCGGCTGCTGGATCAGCTGGGAGCCCATGCCATGAACGCCTACCGGCTTCGCTGGTTGGCGGTGCGGGCCATAGCCTGACACTGCCTGCTGGACCCACCAGGGGGCCGGGCTGGAGCATGTTCTGATGCGTTTGAAGCGGATATCGCATCCAGACATGCTCTAACGCTTTGAATAAGAGCCCGTTTTTCCGATATGATCGGTTCGATCACAACGGAAAGGCAAGCTCCAGCTTCTCGTCCGATGATCAATGGAGCCTGCCCATGTCCCACGACAACGAAGACCTCGGCGTCAACCAGGACCCACGGCTGTCCCGCCGGATCTTTGGTCTGGCCACCATCGCCGTCGGCGCCGCTGCTGCCGGACCGGCGTTGAGCGCCGAGGCATCGGTTCTGGAATCCGAGGTCACCTTCAAGGTCGCCAGCCTGCCCTGCGACGGCGCCCTGTTCACCCCAGCCGGCAAGGGGCCCTGGCCAGGCGCAGTGATCATTCCGGACGCGCTTGGCCTGAGGCCCGTTTTTCGCGACATGGGCCGTCGCCTGGCGGCCGCAGGCTATGTCGTGCTGGTCCCCAATCCCTACTATCGCAGCCAGAGGGCGCCGCTCATCACCGGCGAATTCGACTTCAGCAACCCGGCTGACCGCCAGAAGCTGGCCGCGCCCCGCGCCTTGCTGACGCCCGGCAATGTCACAACCGATTGCCTGGCCTTCATCACCTTCCTCGATGGTCTGAAGACGGTCAGCAAG